>JADJSZ010000029.1 GCA_016711405.1 Candidatus Hadersleviella danica
CTGGGGCTGGCACAAATAGGTTGGTTATGCCCATCTGAATGGTTGTATACCCTGTATCAAGGGTGTCTGTGGCCAGATTAAATTGGCGCGGACCGCTGGTGAAACGACACAAAGGACAATCGTGCCCTCCCATTGCCCCAACGGGTTGCCACGGGTTGACAAGTAATTCAACCAGTCGTGCGACAACGGTTTGAGGAACGAAACCTTTGGCATACGGCTGTTCTTTGTCTAACCAACCAACAGCCAATAGCTTGGCGGAGGGAGCAATGGGAAACTCCGTGCAAGGGGATAAATCGGCAAAGTAGGACATACAGGGCAGTATACTGGGGTTGGAGGAGCCGTCAAGCGGCCGTGGCATTTGCTCTGATAGCTATGCCAAACATTATTTTTTTGACGTTGGGGTGAAGTTTATGCCAATTTTATGCCAATCAATGGGGGTCGTATAACAAGCCCTTACAACCCCTCAAGCGGCCGTGGAATTTGTTACCCGTCTCCGCTAAACTTTGCCGACTTGGGTTGCGGCCGTACCATCTTGAGGGAACAAGCCTTGTGTTGGTAGCCTACCCCCCCGAATCACAACTGGCTCAGAGTCTAAACAATGGAAAAAGAAACTTTTCAACTCTCGGAACAACTGGCGGAAGAGGGGATACGCAACATCCGTATCACCGCCATCTCCATGCCTGTTTTTATACTCCTCGTTATCGGGTTGCTCAATTTTTTCTTGCCGCCTTATGTAGAGCCACTCCCTACGGCCTTTATTTTGGTTCTGCTACTTATCACAATTGTTCTCAGTATTGGTCTCAGTGTATTGATGAACAAACGACTGCAAAACGAGGGGGAACAACAAACAAAAAAATCCCCCCCACAATTTAGCGTAACCTTGACCGAGCAGGGCATTGAGCGGCACAACAAGATAGGTGCCGAATTTTCCCCTACACCGACATCCGCCAACTGGTCGTCTACCGCCATCGAAATGGGACTATCAGCCACCTGAACCTAAAAGCCAAACATATCTGGCTAACTTTTGGCGGCTCCGTCACCTGAACCTAAAAGCCAAACATATCTGGCTAACTTTTTGGCGGCTCCGTGATTTGGAGCGTTTGGCCACCTTGCTGGAGGAGCGTGTGCCCCAACAGGCCACGCGCCAAAGCAAGCGAATGTATGTAGATTCCCAACACCCTCTGGCCATTATCGGCCTCCTGTTGGGGCTGTTGCTTGTGGTCGCTCTGTTTATGGCCTTCGTTGGGTTCATCCAAGAGCCATTGGCGATTAGCGCATTGGGGTGGGTGCTTCCGACGATTATGGGCCTGTACATGGTTATCCAACGGCCGTTGTCCAGCATGGTGGGAATCGCTTTCCGCTGGGCCGAAAATTTGCTCGGTATTTTGGCACTGCTCGCTATTCCCGCTTTTCTATGGCTTGGCTCTGTGTTGACAACTTATGACCGCACCCACCTCGGCCTCCCGTGGAACAGATATGTGGGGCAAAGCAGTTGTGTGGCCACTTTTAAAGCACACAAATCAGTCGCCTTTTTACCCGACCAGCACACCCTTGTCCTTGCTGATTCGAAAGTCATCTGGTTCCAACCCGTCCCCAATCGCATATTTTATCGCTCCCCCATTTTGCGTCCTCAGGGGCAGTTCAGGGAATTTGCCATGACCCCCGATGGCCAGCTCTTGGCTTCTCTTTCTTCGGATGATGCCACGTATGATGATTTGCTTGAATTATGGGATTTATCCACCCACACCTTGCTTGATGAAGAGGCAAGACGCTTTGATCGAATATATTCGATGCACCTTCACCCCAATCAACCTATCATCGCTCTATCAAATGTGGGCGGTTTAGAGGTTGAGGAGTGGTTGTACTCTACGGCCGATTGGCAACCCGTCTCGCCCATCACCCACACCGTATTGGCTTTTTCGCCTGATGGCACAGTTTTGCTAACGAGGGGAAACGCCGCAGAACGTATGACTGTGCAGTTGTGGCGAATAGCGGATTGGACTCCCATCCAAACTTTGCGCCTTGCGAATGATGATCAACCATCTATTAACCAAGCTGTCTTTTCCCCAGATGGTCAGTGGTTAGCGGCCGATGGTTCTTTCGCCATTCACATATGGCACTTAGCTAGTAACGAAAATCTATTCAATTGGCGCACAAACGGTGGCCAAATGCTACTCGCTTTTTCACCAACTCAACCTATTTTGGCTGTTACTCAAGAAATAAGTGAACACGAACATGAGATTGAGTTTTGGTCTTTGACCAATGGGGAGCCATTGGCGACGATTCCGCTGGGGGATGAACGGCCGAGTAGCCTTTCGTTCTCTTCTGATGGCACATTGCTGGCCGTCGGAACCTACAGCAAGGCGATGGTCTTCCAGATGGACAGGGTGTTGTCTACAGAGAAACGGATCTACATTTCAATTGAGTAGGACAATGATGGAACCAGAAACTTTTCAACTCTCGAACAACTGGCGGAAGAGGCGACGCGCAACGGCCGTATTGCGGCCGTAGCCATGCCTCTTTTTATGCTCCTCATTGTCGGGTTGCTCAACTTTTTCTTGCCGCCATATCTAAAGTTCCCAACGGCCATTATTCTCATTATGGCACTCGGCATGTTTGGTGGGTCAATATTGATGACCAAACTCATGAAAAAGGGGATAGCACAGCAAATAAAAGAGTTCCAGCAATTTAGTGTCACGTTGACCGAACAGGGAATCGAGCGGCGCAACAAGGGGGCAGTCGAATTCTTCCCTACACTGATATACGCCAACTGGTTGTCTACCGCCAGCGAAATGGAGCCATCAGCCACCTAAATCTAAAAAACAGCCGCGTCTGGCTAATCTTTGGCGGCTCCATGATTTGGAGCGGTTGGCTACCTTGCTGGAAGAGCGTGTGCCGCAACAAGCCCCGCGCCAAAGCAAGCGGGTTTATGTGGATTGGCAACACCCCTGGTGTCTAAGCGGAATCGTGTCGGTGTTGCTGGCGATTAATGACCTGAAGATGATTATCCAACGGCCGCAGTCCCGCCTGTGGGGAACCTATTTGCGCTGGCGCGAAAATTTGGCGGCTTTGGGACTGCTAGTTATTCCTGCCTTTTCTTGGCTCCGTGCTGATAGATTATGACCGTACCCACCTCTGCCACCCGTGGAACAGGTATGTGGGGCAAAGCAGTTGTGTGGCGGCCTTTAGAGCCAACGAATCCGTTGCCTTTTTGCCCGACCAGCACACCCTTGTCCTTGGTCATTTGGAGGCCATCTGGTTTCAACCCATCCCCAATCGCTTGTTTTATCGCTCCCCCATTTTGCGCCCTCAAGGGGGATTTGGAGAATTTAGCATAACTCCTGATGGCCAGCGATTGGTTTTAATCTCTTATGACACGTCTGTTGGCAAGCCCAGTTATGATCGCCTCATTGAATTGTGGGATTTGCCTACCCAGACTCTCCTCAATGAGCCACCCCTACGCTTTCGCTATGCAGGTTCTGCACTTCTCCATCCAACCCAACCTATAGTAGCCTTATCTGGTTTGTTAGATTTACAGTCCATGTCGGGATTGTGGTCTACGGCCGATTGGCAACCCATCTCGCCCATCACCCACACCGTGTTGGCTTTTTCGCCCGATGGCGCTCTCTTTGCAACAAGTGGGCAAGAGGAAAGTACGGCCGTGCAATTGTGGCAACTAACGGATTGGACTCCCACCCAAACCCTGCGCCTTGCCCAAGGTCGCCCCCTGAATATTCAACAAGTCATTTTTTCCCCAGATGGACAGTGGTTAGCGGCCGAAGATGTGTTAAACATTCACGTATGGAACTTAGCCAGTGGCGAAAATCAATTCAGTTGGCCTATCCCCCTTGGACAAACAGCACTTGCCTTTTCACCCACCCAACCGATATTGGCTGTGGGGAAAGAGATGGCCGAAGATCAACATGAGATTGCGCTTTGGTCATTAACCGATGGGGCCTTATTGGCGACGATTCCGCTGGGGGATGAACGGCCGAGTAGCCTCTCGTTCTCCTCCGATGGCGCACTGTTGGCCGTCGGCACTTACAGCAAGGCGATGGTCTTCCAGATGGACAGGGTATTGCCCTAATAAGCAACACACCCCCAACTATCTATCCTACCACTCATACCCCTAGCAGTATTATGGACAACGTGACGTTTACTCCCTCTCAACAATATGCCAAAGAGCACGGCCGTGCTATCTATTTGCGCATGGCTTACGCTGTCATTTTATTGCCAGTTTCCTTCTGGTTCTTGTCAGCGGCCGTGCCCTCGCTTTTCGGTATCATTCCCCCTATCTCGCTGACTTGGCAGGTTGTTCTGGCCGTACTCGCTCTGTAGCAGGTATGTCCATTGCTGTATTTTCCCATAAAGAAATAGCTCTCCAGCAAGTGGCCAAATTCCAGCAACAACAAATCACCTTAAGCAGTGAGGGTTTCATATGGCAGAAGGATAAAAAGGTTCAGACCATCCCTTATGCCGATATTGCCGAGTTGGTTGTTTCTAAAGGGCGAGACGGCCGTACCCAACACCTAGAGTTACACCTGAACCACACCCGCGAAAAAGTGAGCTATTTTGACGACATGGACAAAATGGCCACTCTACTCGAAACACGCCTCCCCCTCGATACAAAGCGCAAACAGCAAACCACATACGTGAATTGGGAACACCCCTACACACTGTTATTGGTTATGGTTGGAGGATTAGTTGTTGGGCTTTGGTACTAAAACGGTTTGCTTCAGATGGCGGACTCTTCATCTTTCTGGGAATGTCTTCTGGTACATCGGCCCTCTACCAGTATTGGGTGAGTCCAGCCACCCCTGTATCAACAAAAGCGAATCGGCTCTCTCGCGCTGTTCTTACTTTTGCTACAGTGGCTTTTTATGTGGGTTTTTCGTTGATATTTGCCTTGGCCGATTATCCATCGATGAATCATGAGTGCCACCCTTTCAGGCGCATGGTGGGGCAAAGCAGTTGTATCGCTGTCTTTGAAGGTGACGAGTATGTCGCCTTCGTGCCCAATCAACCCACCCTCATCTTGCACACTTCCCGCGTGGTCTGGCTCCAAGCTATTCCCAACCGTTGGTATTCTATGCCCCAACTCTTGCACCACGATGATTGGGTAGATGGGTTTGTCCTTGCGGCCGATGGGCAACGGCTCGTCTCGTGGACAAAGTCCTTTTGGAATGAGGCGAAGGTTTGGGTATGGGATATGCCCGAGGCAACTTTGCGCTATAGCCAACCCGTTACGACAGACGGGTATCGCTATTCTGAACATGTTGCGCTTCACCCCTCGGCCGAAATTTTAGCCACAGCACCCCAAGATGAACCAACAGAGATATGGGCAACTGATGATTGGCAACAGATAAGCAGTTTGCCCGAAGCCACGGCCGTGGCCTTTTCCCCCAGTGGCGCTCTGTTGGCCATCGCCCCAGCGGGGAAGAAACGGCCGTGCAACTATGGCGCGTGGCCGATTTAACCCTGCTCCAAACCCTCAACATAACCGAAGAAGAGGTGCGCTTCATCGACCACATCACCTTTTCTCCAGATGAGCAATGGGTGATAGCCAACACCTCTCAGGGCGTGTTCACATGGCCGTTAGGAACTGATTCCGACTCCCTGAATTGGTTGAATGGGATAGGGGATTTAGATACGGCCCCCGTCTTCTCACCCACGGGCAACATCTTGGCCGCAGGGGTGAACAACTCTAAAGGAGATGGTTATATCGGCGTGTGGTCGGTAGCAGAGGGCACGCTGTTGGCCACCATTCCACTGGGCTACGATTGGCCCCGCAGTATAGCCTTCTCCTCGGATGGCTCCTTGCTCGCTGTGGGGAAATTGGGAAGGCAATGGTCTTCCAGATGGACAGGGTATTGCCCTAAAAGAGTAGTGTTATTGGTTTATTCGTTTATTGGTGTACTGGTGTATTCAATAGACGAATAGACCAGTACACCTATACACCCATCAAGGGTGTTCAAGAACCAACCCCCAACTCCCCACGCAACTGCTCGAGGAAGCCTTCCAAATAAGCTGTGCGCCGCGCCGCTTCGGCACGGCCGCTGGCCGTCTGCATACTCCCCGCCAACTTCAACAACTTCACGTAAAAATGGTCCACGCTGTACGCTTTGTCGTCCAAGGCACGGCCGCTTTCCCCAAACGGGTCGGTGGGATGGTACAAGGCCGTGCCCATGCTCACCCCCGTCAGCAAACAGCGGGCGAGGCCAATCGCACCGAGCGAATCCAAGCGGTCCGCATCTTGCACCACCTGCGCCTCCCGCGTGCGGGGGGGGATGCCCGCGCTAAAGCTGTGCGCGGAAATGGCGTGGGCGATGGCTTCGTGGTGTTCCTCGGGATAGCCAATGTGGGCGAGGTAGGCCACGGCCGCCTCAGCCGCCAGCGTGGAAGCCCGCGCCCGCTCGGGCGAATCTTTGGGCAGGGCGATGCAATCGTGCAACCATGCCGAGGGGACAACGACGGCCAAATCGGCCGCTTCTTCGGCCGCCAAGCGTTTGGCGGTGGCCACCACCCGCCGAATGTGCGCCATATCGTGCGCCGCATCGGCCGTGGCCAGTTGGGTTTCCATGAAAGTTGCGAAATGTGTTTCCCAGTTCATAAGGATTGCGGAATGTGGAATGGGGATTGCGGAATGGCTTATTGCTTACAGCTTACGGCTTATGGCTTACGGCTAACAGCTAATAGCTGACGGCCATAAACGTGCCACTGCCACGGGCGAGTTCACGGCCGTTTTCGTCTACCGCGACCGCCTCGGCAATGATTTGACGCTGGCCGAGCTTGATAACGCGCCCCGTGGCGCGGATTTCGCCGCTGGTGATGGGGCGCAGGAAGTAGAGGTTAAAGGAGGCGGTCAACGTCGCTTGGTCTTCGAGCAAGGACATGGCGGCAATGGTGGCGGCATCATCTAACGCCTTAAAGATGATGGAGCCGTGGACGACCCCGCCGCCGTGGAGCATATCCGGCCGTACTTTGATGATCACCTCGGCTTCCCCCTCGCGGGCGATGAATTGGGGGGCGAGGTGTTGGTTGCAAGGGGCGTTGGTGAAGAGTTGTTCGAGGCGGGTGAGGTCGGGCATGGGGGTTTTGGATGGGGGATTTTGGATTTTGGATTGGGGGGATTGTACAAAAAAGCCCAGTTTCGGGCAGAAACTGGGCTGGAAAGAGGGGGGTTTGGTGGTTGGGGTAAGGGAGCACAGAATATCAAAGCATTCTTGCTTTATAAACCATGCTTTTGACTCACCTGTAGAACCCACTTATCCATATTTGCGACGTACTTCAAGTGCCCATGCTTCTAATCCTGTTTGAGTACGACTTGTTTTCCCATTCACGAGGCAAATTGTTCTGCTTCTAGGCGCAATTGGTGATAAATATCACCATGATTATCCTCTAACCATAACAACCATTTGGGTGTTAACCAACAGGGGTCGCCACATGGCTAAAACAATGGAAATTACAAACATAGACATGCCTCCAGAAACCAATGCGTTTCCAATCTCATGTGGTGCAGGAAATAAAAGACTTAGCCCCAATAAGTTAAGACTAATTCCAAAAGGTATTGCGGCATAAGCATAGGCAATAGGTGTAAATGGAGTATGACGAATTGCCCACCATCTCTTAAATTTTCCCAAGCGAATCTGAATACCACCAAAAAGCATAAATATCCCACCCCTGTTAGCAAAAGAGTTACACACATGGCATCCATTGTTAAATTTCCTGTTAAGTTCGTATTGCTGGCTACAAACCCCCCGGCTGGCTAAGAGAAGTGGCGGTATAGCGGTTGAGGGATTGAAGGAGGTTGAGGGGATAATTGTACAAAAAAGCCCAGTTTCGGGCAGAAACTGGGCTGGAAAGAGGGTGTTTGTTGGTTTAGGTTAGGTGGTGGAGGAAGAGGAGCGGCGGAGGGAGACGGCCGTGCTCCCCAACAAGACCATCCCCAAGAGGAACCAGCTCCATACAGGGAAAAACGGCCGTGGTTGCCCCCAGTTGGGCCAGCCCCACATGGGAGGGCGAGACTTGGGTGATGTCGTACTTTTGCTGAACCGCCTCTAAGTCGAGGGCGGAGGGGTAGAAGCGCATAATGGCCACATCCCCCGCAAAGCTGACCAAGCCACTGTTGCCCGCCCCATAGCCGCCCATGTTCGCCCCGCCACGGGTGGCAATCGCCGCCGCGTCCCCCCCCGTCCAGTCGCCTAGTCCAGCCGCATTGGCATTGTTGCCCACCAACACGCCATTGACATAGAGGGTTATCCCCGTGCCGCCCGCGTTGGGGCTATAGCTGACGATGACGTGGGTAAACTCGGCCGTGTCGGCAATGAGAGAAACCATTTGGCTGGCTTGGCCACCCCGAAGATGCCTTGCGGTGACGGCGTTGTTGTTCAGAGCCAGCGAGATGCCCGTGCCACCCCCATCTTCCAACAATACTTGGTGGCCGCCCGCCAAACTATCGGGGCGGAACCACATCTCGAAGCTGGCGTTGCCCAAGCTGGCGTTGCCCGTGGGCACATTCTCAAAGGAGCGTGCCACCCCGACATCGTACAACTGTGCCCCACGGGTGTTGCCGTTTGCTTCGCCGCCGGGGAAGCTGTAGGCATGGGTGATGCCCAAGTAGGCACTGCCAGCCGCTTGGCGGGCCACGCCGTTGCCTGTATCGAGGAGGAGACGATAGTCGGGCACAATGCCTGCGATATCTTCCCAATCGCTGTCGGCCGTGGTGTCAAAGGTGGCATCAAAGTTGAGGATGGCGCCTGCGTGGGCGTAGTTGACAGGTGTGCCGGCCACATCGCCATACAGTTCGGCCACTTCGACGGCGTTGAGCGACGCTTCGTAGAAGCGGAAGATGGCGATTTGGCCGCTAAAACTGCTAATGCCGACACTGCCATTGCCTTGCCCGCCCATATTGGCTCCGCCGCGTGTGCCTATGCCCGCCGCGTCGCCGCCTGTCCAATCGGTGACAGTATCGGCCGTGCTGGGGCCAGCCACAATGGCGGGTTGGCCGTTCACATAAAGCACCACATGGCGCGACACTGTATCAATAGTTCCCACAGCTTGGATAAATTCGCTTTCTAAGCCAGTGATGTCAAAGGTGGCTTGGCTGTTGGTCGTGGCATCTAACTGGCGGAAGATGAGTTGATTGTTGTTGAGGGTGAAGTTAATGCCCGTGCCGCCCCCATCTTCAAACAAAACCTGATGCCCACCCGCCAACGTGTCGGGCTTGAACCAAATCTCAAAGCTGGCGGGGTCTAGGCTGGGGTCGCCGGGGATGCCTTGCAGGGATTGGGCGGCGGCCGTGAAGAGTTGTGCCCCGCCATTGGTGTTGTCTATAAAGCCGCCGGGGAAGTCATAGGCGTGGGTGACGGTGGCTAAACTGCTGACCACGGCTTGGCGGGTCACGCCGTTGGCTGTATCGAGCAAGAGGCGGTAATTGGCGTGGACGACCGCTTCGTCTTCCCAATCGCTGTCCAGATCGGTGTCGCTAGAGGCGATAAATTCGAGGGGGGGGGCGGGGACGGTGGCGGGCACGGCCGCAACGATGCCCACCGAGCTAAAGTTGGCGACAACGAGGGCCATCAACAAGCCCACCAATCGCCCAAAAAGGGGTAATTGTTTCATGTTACATTCTCCTTACTAACTTAAAAAGTGGGCAACCATCAGCTTGCCCCAACAAAATAAAATGCTTTTCCAGACCATTGGCGACAAAAAACTGGTACTTATCTCCTAATCTTCATGGTTAGTCTAACCTATAAATTGGCATAACTCAATGTTAGGCGGCTCGGTGGCGGGGAGGGAACGGCCGTGATGGGTTCAGGGCTAAACAGGGAGGCTATTTAGGCCGCAGGAGCTATTTTTTAAGCAACCCGCCCTCACCCTAGCCCCTCTCCCCAAGGGAGAGGGGGATTGGCTCCCTCTCCCTTGGGGAGAGGGTTGGGGTGAGGGGTTTGGTTTAGCACAAATAGATATGGGGGGGAACAAATCGGTTGCCAAAGCTCAAAAAATGGCCAAGGAAGCTCAAGGAATGGCCAAGGAAGCTCAAGGAATGGCCAAGGAGCTTAAGGAACGGCCGAAGGAGCTTAAGGAACGGCCGCAGGAGCTTAAGGAACGGCCGCAGGAGCTTAAGGAACGGCCGAAGGAGCTTAAGGAACGGCCGAAGGAGCTTAAGGAACGACCGAAGGAGCCTTAGGAACGGTTGCAGGAGTCTTAGGAACGGTTGCAGGAGTCTTAGGAACGGTTGCAGGAGTCTTAGGAACGGTTGCAGGAGTCTTAGGAACGGTTGCAGGAGTCTTAGGAACGGTTGCAGGAGTACTTTAAAAAAAAACAAATCAAGCTGTAAGATCAGCAGTGGCTTGAGCAACAAAGCCAATCTGTGCCAAACCGTTGGCAGTTTTCATTTTTACATTGTCAAACCCTCACAGAATGTTAGCATTGGAGCGTGATAATCGTTAACTACAACTTGGAGGATTTATGGTTGCCCCGACAACGTATGGTCAATGGGCTTTGATAACAGGCGCAGGACGGCCGCATGGAATTGGTGCTGGTTTTGCCCAGCAGTTGGCCGCGCAAGGCTTTCATTTGGTGCTGGTAGATATTTTGGCAGAGGAGCTAGAAAAGCGAGCGGCCGAATTGCGCCAAACCTATGGCGTGGAAGTGCGCCCTGTGCCCCTTGATTTGGGGCGACACGACTTTTTGCCCGAGCTAGAACGCCACACGGCCGACCTTGACCTCGGTTTGCTGGTGTGCAACCACATGTACACGCCCCTCCAGCCCGCCAAGCTATTGGATGAGCCGTTGGAAACTCATCTCAAGATTTTAGACATCAATGCCCGCGCCTATTTGCTGTTGGTGCATACCTACGGCCGTTATTTTGTGCAACGCGGCCGTGGCGGCATCATCCTCGTCTCCTCGGGCGCGGCGTTCCACGGCACAGCTTACACCGCAGGCTATGCCGCCAACAAAGCGTACCAACTTATCTTGGGCGAAAGCCTTTGGTACGAGCTGAAAGGCACAGGTGTTGAGTTGCTCATCCTCACACCGGGGCTGACCAACACCCACCATGCGGGCATGTCGGGTTATAACCCGCGCATGGTTATGGAAGTGGAGCCTGTGGTGGCCGAGGCGTTGGCCAATCTTGGCAAAAAGCATTGGGTGGTTCCCGGCCGTCTCAACAAATTCCTTTTCTTCATGCTCGACCATCTAATGAGCCGCAAGCGGGCCATTGAAACCATCGGCCGTAGTATTATGGGGCGGGGCTTGGGCAAAGAATAGAGGCGATTTTGGATTTTGGATTGGGGATTTTGGATTTTGGATTTAATGACCACTAAATTACCATCGCCGACTATTTTAATTACCCCGCGTTTGTTTTTGCGCCCCTTGCAGTGGGGGGATGAAGTGGCCTTGGAGGGCGTTTTTGGCGATGCCGAGGTGATGCGTTTTGGGGATGGGGTGCAAAATGCGGCGTGGATTAAGGCTTGGTTGGCGAACCAATTGGCCAATGATGCCTCGTTGACGGGCATAAGGGTGTGGGGGGTTGTGGAGCAAGAGACGGCCAAGTTCATTGGCTATTGCGGCCTCTTCTTCATGGGCAATGTGAACGGCCGCGAGGAGGTGGAGATAGGCTACCGCTTGGCACGGCCGTTTTGGGGGCAGGGCTACGCCACCGAAGCGGCCACGGCCGTGCGTGACTACGCCTTCGACACCCTCCATCTCCCCCGCCTCATCGCCCTCATAGACCCCAGCAACGTTGCCTCGATGCGCGTGGCCGAAAAGCTGGGCATGGTGCGCGAAGCCGAAGTGCTGTTGCCCGGCTATACCCACCCCGATTGGGTTTATGCGCTGTCGGCCGCATAACCTCGAATCGCTTGTAACTGCCTTTTCGGGCGCAAAGGCGGAGAAGGGTCTGCCAGAGAAAACTCCTGTTCCCTCCTTAGCCCCTGCGTCAGAGGGGTTAGCGGATTCGCTCACCCCGCTTGCCCCACGGGCAACACAAAGACGAAGCGTGTACCGTGGTTGGGGGTGCTTTCCACGCCGATACGGCCGTGGTGTAGCTCCACAATCGCCCGACAAATGGCCAATCCCAGCCCCGAACCGCTGTGCCGGTTCTGCCGGGCGGGGTCCGCCTTCCAAAACCTGTCGAACACGCGGGCGGCCATGTCGGCCGTCATTCCCACCCCGTTGTCCACCACCGCCACCTCCACCCCCTCCGCCACGGCCGCCACCCACACCCCAATTTGCCCGTCGGGGTGCGGCACATAGCGCAAAGCATTGCTGAGTAAGTTGCTGAGGAGTTGTTGCAAGCGGCCGTAATCCGCCACCACTAAGGGCGTGTCTTCGCGGTGCAAGGTCAGCATCACCCCCTCCGACTCGGCCAAGGGGCGAAACGCCTGCACCACCTGCTCGGCCAACTCGCCCATGTGCACAGAGCGCAACTCCAGCGGCAATTGCCCCGTCTCGGCCAACGACAGGGTGCGCAAATCGCCAATCAAACGGCCGAGGAGGAGCGTTTCCTCATGCACAGTGGCCAAGTTCTCGGCCGTGGGTTCAAACACCCCGTCCAACATCCCCTCCAAATGCCCCTGAATAATCGTCAGCGGGGTGCGCAACTCGTGCGCGGTGTCGGCGAGGAGTTGTTGGCGCTGTTGTTCGGCCGTGGCCAAGGCGGTGGCCATCTGGTTAAAGCTGTGCGCCAATTGTCCCAGCTCGTCGTGGCTGGTGTGTTGCACGGGGGTGGGCGGCTGGCCAGCGGCAAGCGTGTGCGCGGCGGCCGTGAGCTGGCGCACGGGGCGGCTGAGCCAACTGGCCACGGCCGTGCCCAAGAGCAACGAGAGCAATAAGGCGGCCAGCACGGCCAGCCACAAGGCGGTGCGGGTGGCGACCAAAAATTGTTCGGCGTGCCCCGCCATCATGCTGGCCATATTGCCATCGGGAACCAGCAAATAGCCAATTGTTTCGCCCGCCACCACAAGGGGTAGACGGGTGGCGTGGGTGGACATGCTTCGGCCGTGTCCCATCCCGCCGCTTCCCACACTGGCCACCAGTTGGCCCGCCTTGTCTTCTACCATCAGCCATCCTTGGCCTTGGATACGGCCGTTTTCGAGGAGGGCTGGCGTATTTTGCCAACTGCCTGTGGCGGCATAGTCGGCCTGCACAGCATCACGCACGGCCGTCCATTGTCCCATCTGTTCTTCCGCCAAAAAATGCTGGAAGGCGGTGGTGGTGGTTTGACCGAGCCAAATGGCCACCAGTGCCACAGCGGAAAGGGAGACAAGGAGGAAAGCGGCCGTGAGTTTGACCCACAAACTGTTGAGAAAGGAAGGCATAATAGGTTAAGCGACTAAACGATAACCGACACGGAAAACGGTTTGGATGTAACGGGGTTGGCTGGGGTCGGCTTCTATCTTCTTGCGCAGGTTTTTGATATGGACATCCACTGTCCGTTCATAGCCATCATAGGCAAATCCCCCTTGGGCGTGCTCCAGCAAATCCAATCTACTAAAGGCGCGGCCGGGATGTTTCATCAGCAGAGCCAAAATATCGAATTCCATACGAGTTAAATCCACAGAATTACCCGCTACTGTCAGCCGAAAGGCTGTTTCATCGAGTTCTAAATCGCCCACACGGAGCGGGAGGGGAACGGCCGTGGCTTGTCCGGCGGGTTCTGCACGGCGCAACACAGCTTTCACCCGTGCCACAAGCTCCCGTGGGCTAAATGGTTTGGTGATATAGTCGTCGGCTCCCATTTCCAGCCCCACAATGCGATCTACATCGTCTATGCGGGCGGTGAGCATAATAATGGGGGTGTTGCGCTCTTGCCGATGGTGACGCATAAAGCCCCAGCCATCTAGCTCGGGCATCATCAGGTCTAGCACAATCAGGTCGGGCAGTTGTTCGCGGGCTACGAGAAGGGCTTCACGGCCGTTAGCGGCCGTGGCCACTTGGTAGCCCTCTTTTTCCAAATAGCCCCGCACCATCTGCACAATTTTGGGTTCGTCATCTACAACAAGGATGCGCTTAGTCATAAGAAGGAGTGTAAAGGGGAAACAGCGATAAAGATAGAGATAGAGGGGAACACAGTTGGTTGGTCTACCGTGTTTCCTCTATCTCTATCTCTACCCTCTATCTATTCGTTTGTCAGCTTCTATTCGGTGGGGGTGGTGGGCATGTTATCGCAGACACCGTCGCCATCTTCATCAATGAACTGTTGACCTTGGCCCATTTGGCCTTGGTGTTGGCCACGCATTTGCCCTTGTCCCATTTGGCCTTCGCCGCAGTTGTCACAAACACCGTCGCCATCTTCGTCTACAAAGTTCGCACCCATTTGGCCTTGGTGTTGGCCCATCATTTGGCCGCGCATCTGCCCTTGGTGCATTTGGCCGTCGGCGCAGTTGTCACAAACACCATCGCCATCTTCGTCTACAAAGTTTGCACCCATTTGGCCTTGGTGTTGGCCCATCATGCGGCCTTCGCCACAGTTATCACAAACACCGTCGCCGTCTTCGTCTACAAAGTTGGCGGCCATCTCGGCTTGGTGCATTTGCATCATTTGCCCTTGGCCCATCATTTGGCCGTCAGCGCAGTTGTCACAAACACCGTCGCCATCTTCATCTACAAAGTTGGCGGCCATGTTGGCTTGGTGCATTTGCATCATTTGCCCTTGGCCCATCATTTGGCCTTCGGCACAGTTGTCACAGACACCGTCGCCGTCTTCATCTACAAAGTCGCCGCTTTGGTTGATAACAGGGGCGATCCCGTTCATCATCAGCGCATGGGGCATGTTGGATTGGGCGTAGGTTACGGCCGTGAAGCCGATAGCAAAGAGGGCTGTCAGGGCGATTAGCCATCCAAAAATTCGTTTGGTAGTCATGGTTTTACTCCGTTTGGTCTATCACTCAGATGAGTGGGTTGATTAAGTTGTCTGTAGATTACAACGGAGCTATGAAGAAGTTGTGAAGTGGCTATAGGGGATTTGTAAAAGCGCATCCCTTCAACCACGCCATGTCCATGACCAGTGCGCTTTATGTTTCGCTTTTCTCGCGTGCCAAACTTTTCATATAAGCCAAAATGGCGCTCATCCCATTGAGCCGTTGACCCGTAATGACCTGCTGTAGCCCCATCTCTAAATAGAATTCGCCTGGCACGGCCAGCACTTCCGCAGGCGTAAGGCCGTTGAGTGCTTGGTGCAAAATGCCGCCGTAGCCGCGCACGGTGGGGGATTCGCGGGGGATGTCGAAATGGTAGATTATGCGGCCGTGTTCGAGTTCGGCCGCGATGAAGACTGGCGACATGCACTCATGCACTTGCCCCATTTGGGCATGGTCATTCACCAGCCACTCAGGCAAATCGGGCAGGGCTTCGGCAAATTCCAGCAAGTACATGAGCTTTTCCTGCCCCACACATACTTGGAAGTTCTCAATGATTTCTTGTAGTTTTTCAGGCATCATAGTTGTTTATGGTGATTTACTGATGTGGATTTATACACCCAACGAGTCAAAACTGGTAATTAACACCAGTCGAAGAAATGCTCAAATGGGCATGGTTCATGGCTCTCGGAAGAGCATCTTGACAAATTTGACTGCAGGGGGAACTTGGGACGCTAAAATCCCAGTCCCCAGTCCAAACCGAAATGAACCATACAGATCTTCAAACACAATTCGCTTATTTCTCTCTTTTTGCACCCTTCTGCGCAACCGAATCTCCAATGGCACGTAATGCAGGCTAGAATCAAATGAAAACTTGCACCCTGAGTGCCTAGCAATTGGAGAGAATTATCATGACCCAAAAATTAACCCGTTCGTCTGACAAAATGATTTCTGGTGTGGCCGCTGGCTTTGCCAACTATGTCGGTATAGACCCCGTCATCGCCCGTTTGGTCTTTGCCCTGCTCATCCTCAGCAACCCGCCCCTCGGTGTGGTCGTCTACATCATCTTGGCCATTGTCATGCCCACTGGCGAAGACCCCGTAAAAGCGAGTGCCAACCCGTTCAGCGAGGAAGAGATTATTGTGCAAGATATGTAGTGGCGCGGCTCACTCCCCCATTATTTAGAAGTGGGTGGCACTGGTTTTTAACCAATGCCACCCACTTTTTTTATTCTGTGTTGACCATCCAGCCCGAGAAAACGTGCAGGAAGTTGCGAAACCCCTCTAAATGATGGGCGGGGAAGTTGTAGTTGGCCACGGCCGACTCCAGCACCTTGTCGAAACAGCGCAACCACTCCACCCGCGCCACCTCGTCAATGACAAAGGGCATGTGGCGGGCGCGAAGGGCTGGCGAGCCATAGCGTTGGTGGTAAAGCGGCGGGCCACCCAACAAACCCACGAAAAACGCGGCCGATTTTTCAGAAGCCCGCACCAAATCTTTGCCAAACATCTCGGCAATTTCTGATTGGCCTAGCTCCATGTAAAAATCTTCTATCAGGCGGAAAATGTTCGCCTCGCCCATGAGGGCATAAATTTCAGGGCTGGGCGGCACCACTTGGGGCGGCCCGCCAAAGGGAATGTGGATGGGACGAGACATAGGAAAAAATGCGGAATGCGGAATTGGGAATGCGGAATGGGGCTATTTGATAATTGCTAATTGCTCATTGTTTATTGTAACAGTTCCATTGAGGGCGGCCGTTTTGACGTAGCCCAAGGCGAGGTGGCCCAGCGGCTGAGGTGAGGCGACCAGCGGGGCGGCCGTCGGCCGTTAATTCGCCCCCCACATACTCATCGAGCGGCACGGCCGCTTGCAAGCGCACCAACTGCTTCGCTATCTGCCCTCGGCTATCCATGCGGGCAATAATCTCTTGCCCAATGTAACACCCCTTGTTAAACGACACATCCGCCCACAAATTCGCCTCCAGCGGAATGTAATCGGCCGTGATTTCGCGGCCGAACAAGGGCAACCCAGCGGCAATGCGCTCCCGCTCAAACGTCGCTTCGTCTATGGCGATGGCTCCCGCCTCGGTGAGAGCGGCTTGCACGGCCGCCACCCCGCTGGGGGGCACGCACACAAAATAGCCCTCCCCGCCCACGGGGTCGGTGCGGTGCAGGGTGAGCGATTGCCCCGCGATGGTGGCAGGTTGCCAATGGTGAAGCGGCAAATCGGCGGCCGTTTCCGCCCCCACATGGCGCAGGGTTTCGGCCGCGCCTTCCCCATACAGGGCAAGGATGGCGTGTTCGGCCGTGACATCCCGCATGCGAAAATCATCCTGAAAAAAGACATAGCGCATGAGGTAGCGGATGATATTGGGCGCGTTGCCCGCCCCTGTAAACACCAACACTTCGTCCGCTTCGGCATAGAGGAGGAGGCGGTCTATCATGCGGCCGATGTCGGTCGTCAGAATCGTGGCCGTGCCTTGGCCAACTTGCAATTGCTTCACCTTTTGGGTGGACATGCGTTCAATTAAATCCAGCCGGGTTGCTCCCGCAAGGCGGGCCACGCCTAGCGGGCGGAGAATAAAGAAGGGTGTGGACATACTCATACCAGTTTAGGGCTTTGCTCTTTTGTTCTTTTGCCCTTTTGCAATAATGCCTTTTAGGTGGCACTCCGCTCTAGGAACAAAAAAGCGGATGGTTAGCCAATTAGGCTAGACCATCCGCCGTGGAATTGCATAAGAGCAACTTAACTGAGCGCGGTTTTACGAAGTGAGGGGCAAAATGATGTTTTCTTGCCACCACGCCCCATCCAAGAAGGGGAATGGGTCTTGGCCGTTGATGACGGCGAACATGAAGCCCATCCCCAACCCAACGACGATGGCCCCCGAGAGGATGACCCAAATGGTTGACCAAGGGGTACGGTTGTAGTCGGTTTTGTCCACTTCAAAGACGTTGGACGGCCGTACCAAGTAAAACGTCACCGCAAAAGTGGCCACGGCAAACACATTGCCGAAAAGCTGTTGCGCCCCGTGGGAGATGTTCGCCCCCACCACTGTGCCGAAGAAGAAAGCCAAGGCGGTGGCCACCAATGCCGTACTCAGGGCAGACCAACGTGGCATCACGCCCGATGGCTTGGGGTTGGGCGGCGCGATTTTGTTTTTCTCGCGGAAGTACTCTTGTTGCCCCTTCTCCATGTTGTTGACAGCCTTGATGTAATCTTGGTCTTCTTTGACACGGGTCATGGTGCGGTCGGCCGCACGAGTGATGAACATGAGCAACAAGCCGACAGCGATGATTCCACCAAAGGCGACAACCGCCAGAATAGCCAAAATGGTGAACGGATTGTAGGCTCCGCCATTTAGCTCCTCAATGGCAGGAACCTCGAAGAAATAATCGGGAGCCAGTGAGGGGAAGAGACCTTCCAAATCTAAGACAACATCCTCGACGGGTTCGGCGGGGATGTTAACGGCCGTGCCTGCTGGCCTGCCCGTTTCGCCACCGCTCATCAAGCCGCCCGAAATAGTGCGCCATGTAATTGTCAGAATCGCGCTGAGAACAATCAACCCGATAATAATAAGTGGCGTTTGCCATGCTTTGCCTTTGCTCATGCAAACCTCTAAAGGAGAATTCGTGATGGGTTACTGGTTAATGACCTATTTGTGAATTTTAGCACACACGTTAGGGGGGAACAAAGGGGGGGGATATTTGTTATTTGTAATTCGTTATTGGCTCACAATAACCAACCTTTGGTCATTGGTCATTGGTCATTCGTCATTCGTCATTCGTCATTCGTACTTCGTACTTTATTCCTTGCTCATTGCTAATTGCCCAATCGCTTGCGGGATGTGTTGGGCGATGTCGCGGGCGAGGAGGCCAACACAGCCGATGTTCTGCACAGCCGATTGCCCCGCCAGCCCGTGCAATAGGCTTCAACACGGCCGCCGCAAACGGCGCCACCCCTGCCCCAGCAAAGCCACAATCACCCCCGACAACACATCGCCACTGCCAGCCGTGGCCAGCGCGGGATTGGCAAACGGCAACACCACTACCTCGCCCGAGGGGTTGGCCACCACCGTATACGCCCCTTTGAGCAAGATGATGCACCCCCACGCTTGCGCCTTCTCCCGCGCCAATTCCAGCCGATTGTGCGCCGTCATCTCGGGCAGTTCCAGCCCGCACAGCCGCGCCATCTCGCCCATGTGGGGGGTTAAAATCATGTTTGGCTCCAACAAATGAGGCCAATCCGCCCGCTGGGCGAGCAAATTGAGCGCATCCGCATCCAGCACGATGGGGGGATTGCCACCCTTCTCGGCCGTGGGCAAGCCCGCCAACAAATACATCACAAATGGCTCCGCCTCGCTCCCCAAGCCGGGGCCGACCAACAAGGCGCGGTATTGGCCAAGGGTTTCCAGCAACGTGGCGGCGGCCGTATTGTCGAGGTATTCGGTGGTGGCCAGTGGGGGGTAGATAGCCTCGGGCAATTGCGCCACGGCCGAGGCCCGCACCAATTCGGGCGTGGCCACGGCGACCAACCCCGCCCCCGCCCGAAACGCGCCGAGGGCGCACAACACAGGTGCGCCTCGGTATTCGTGGGAGCCAGCGGCGATGAGGACGCGGCCGAACGTGCCCTTGTGGCCGTCGAGTGGCCGCCGGGGGAGCCATGTTCGCATCGTGGCGGCCGTGGCCAGTTGGGTGGGCAAAGAGGGGGGATTGGGCAAGCCAATATCGGCCACGATGAGACGGCCGCACGCCGCCGCGCCGGGGAAGAGCAGATGCCCCGGCCGGGGCCCCGCAAAAGTCACTGTTAAATCGGCGGGCAGGGCGAGCGGGTCGAGTGCGCCTGTGTCGCAGTTTAGCCCGCTGGGGCAATCCACGGCCACAACCAACGGCCGTGGCGGGGCGGGGGTGGGCTGGTTGATGGGGTGCAAGACGGCCGTCTGTTCTTGAGCCATCAGCCCCGCCCGTTCGTGCAAGCCACCGCGTACTTGGCGGAGTAGGGTGGCCAGTTCGGCCGTAATCGGCCATGAGACCCCCGTGCCCAACAGGGCATCCACCACCATGTCGCACCCATTCAGGCGCAGGCGCAAAACCCTATGCCGCTGGTCGTAGTCCGCCAAGATGCTTTCCAAGCCCATCGCCTGCACGCGGGCGAAGTTAATATCGGTCTCGGCCTCGCGGGGGTGGGTGAGATAAAACAGAACTTTAGCACCCATCTCGGCCAAATAGCGGCCCGCCACGAGACCATCGCCGCCGTTGTTGCCCGGCCCAACCAAAATGAGGATGCGTTTGGCGGCCGTGCCATAGGTTTGCTGGATGGCTTCGGCCACGCCGCGCCCAGCGCGTTCCATCATCTCGGCGTAGCTGTGTCCCGCGTCATCGGCCGCTTTTTCGGCCGCTTTTATTTCGGCAATGGTGTAGATGTTCATGGGGAAAGGGGAATGTGGAATGGGAAATGCGGAATGTGAATGCGGATTACACGAGCATTGTACCATGCCCTTTTTGGGCTAGGCGATGTAATTGGAGTGAATTTGTCCTGTTTGCCATCCGCCGAGTGAGATTCATTATATAACTTCCCTCTTTTCACTTTACACTGCACCAATGAATAAGGAATAATGGACAATGAGCAAAGGGCGTTGGTTAAAGCGAGCCAATGACAAATGACCAATGACCAGTGATAAACGACAAATAACCATGAACATTAACGGTAAAACACAACTGATTGGATTGATAGGTTGGCCACTTTCCCAGAGCAAAAGCCCCGCCATGCACAATGCGGCCACGGCCGCGCTGGGCATTGATTGGGCCTATGTGCCCTTCCCCGTGCGCGAGGAAGATGTGGCCGCGGCCGTGCAGGGTCTCCGCGCCCTTGGCGTGCGCGGGGTCAATGTCACCGTGCCCCACAAACAAGCCGTCATGCCCTTTTTGGATGAGATACACCCAGCCGCGCAAGCCATTGGAGCGGTGAACACGATTGTCTTTAAGCGGTCGGCCAGTAGCCAACATTCTACGGCCATTGGTTACAACACCGATTGGACGGGGTTTCTGACTGATTTAGCCAGCCAACAGGTGGCGGTGGCGGGGCGGGGCTGTTTGGTGTTGGGGGGGGGCGGCTCGGCGCGGGCGGTGGCGTATGCGTTGGCTTCGGCCGGCGGCCGTGTCCATCTCCTCTCGCGCCGCATTCAGCAAGCACAACAAGTGGCGCAAGGGATTGCCCCCCACTTTCCCGAGGAGCATGTCAGCTACCACACCTTGCGTGAATTGCCCCAATTGGCGGCGCAATGGCCTGCACCGCTCATTATCAATGCCACGCCATTGGGGATGGCTCCCGAGGTACATGCGTCGCCGTGGCCAGCGGAGTTGGCGTTTCCGCCAGCGGCCGTGGTGTATGATTTGGTGTACAACCCCGCCCGCACGTTGTTTTTGCAACAAGCCCAAGCGGCGGGTTGCCAAACCATCAATGGGCTGGGCATGTTGCTCTACCAAGGGGCACAGGCGTTGACGCTGTGGACAGGGCAACAGCCTGATTTGGCGTTGATGCGGCGGGCGTTGGAAGAGTGAGGGACTGGGGACGAAGGACTGGGGACAATTTATTCAGCATTTTCAAGCTGGGCAAAAATTTCCTGCGCCATGCTTTGGAGAACGGCCGTTTCCTCCTCCCCCACCTCAATCGAAAGCCAATAGCGCTCGAGCAATTCGAGCGGAGCCAACTGTTCCACGGCGACTGTATCGCCCAAGCGTGCCCGCTTTTCGGAAACGCGGTGTTTTTGCAATTGGAAGCTAAACGCTTGCTCAAAGTGGCGCAAAATAGCCGCCTCGTCTAGCTGTGGCTCCCATTCGATGGGGTAGACGAGTTGCAGGCGGCAAATGGCCCCCGCCACAGCGTCGGGGTCGGGCAGTTGGCGCACGATGTCGCTCATAAAACCCTCTTGGTCGGGCGTGTCGATGCGGTAATCGAAGAAGCGGCGGGTGTTGAGCGGCACAAAGCGCCAATCGGCACGGCCGCGTTCTAGCTCGCCCAGCACAAACCCCTTGCGCTCTTTCGCCTCGCCAAAATCAATGCGTTCGATGGAGCCGGGGTAGACGATGGGCGGGTGCTGTTTGGGATTTAAATCTTGGTGTTTGTGGATGTGCCCAAGGGCGACGTAATCCACACGGGGGTCGCGCAACAGGCTTTGGCTCAAAATAACCTCGTGCCCCAGCATGACCATGCGTTCACTGCCATAGGTGGCCCCATCCACACTGGCATGGGCGGTGATGATAAGCGGGAGGGCGGGGTCGGTTTGGTCGAGCAGGCGTTGCACTTGTTGGCTAATCAGGTCGTGGATGGTGCTGTCTATGTCGCTCAGGCTTAGCCCCACTGTTTCGTCGCGGGTCATCAGCACACTGCGCGACACCCACGGGATGGCCAAGATTTGGACGGGCAGGCCGAGCTGGGCGGCCGTCCACAACTGAATGCGGTCGGCCACAAACACATGGGGCACTTGCAGGGTGCGGAATTCTTCGAGGGTGTGGGCGCGGCTGGCGGCACGGCCGACATCGTGGTTGCCCACAAGGAGCAAGGTGGGAATGCCCGCTTGGGAAAGGCGCATGATGCGCTTCTCCCATTCGCGCTGATAGGTGGGCTGGGGGTTGCGGTCTTTGTAGGCATCGCCCGCAAAGATGACCAAATCCACTTTTTCGGTGACGGCCGTTTCCACAATTTCATCCAACGCCTTCAGAAAATCGAGAATGCGCAGGGGCAACCCTGTGGCAGGGTCGAGTCGGCCGTAGTTGGCCATATCAATGTGGGCATCGGCAAAGTGGAGGAAGCGCATGGGAGAGAAGGGGAGAGTAAGAGAAGGGGAGCGGATTGGTCATCAAAATATACAATGAGCAAGGAGCAATGAGCAAATGGGGTTATGGTGCTTGTGAGCCAATGACCAATGACAAATGACAAATGACAAATACAACATTTGTCATTACCCATATCTGTACTATAATTCCCCTCATCAGTTCAGCCAATGGGGTGGTGGCGGAATGGCAGACGCAGCGGACTTAAAATCCGCCGGGGGAAACCCCGTGTGGGTTCGACTCCCACCCGCCCTACTAAAAAGACCCCTTCGAAGGGGTCTTTTTATTTTGGATTGGGGATTTTGGATTTTCTTACGGCTTATAGCTGACAGCTTACGGCTATGAATTGGACGGCCGACATTCTTTCCACATGGCACAACGGCCGTGTTTCCCCCACCACCCCCCTCGTGGTGGGCGTTTCGGGCGGGGTTGATTCGCTCGTCCTGTTGCACCTCTTCGCCCACCTGCCCCTGCACCCCCGCGAACAACTGACGGCCGTTTATATTCACCACGGCCTGCGCCCCGAAGCGGATGACGA
Source organism: Candidatus Hadersleviella danica (assembly GCA_016711405.1). Classification (GTDB taxonomy): domain Bacteria; phylum Chloroflexota; class Anaerolineae; order Promineifilales; family Promineifilaceae; genus Hadersleviella; species Hadersleviella danica. Next base: position 23,229 of record JADJSZ010000029.1, read on the forward strand.
GGCTGACATGGTGCAAGCCACGGCCGCGCAATGGGGTATCGCCAGCCGTGTCGTGCGCGTGGAAATTCCCCCCACGGCCGCCTCGTGGGAAGAGGCGGCGCGGCAGGCGCGGTATCGCGCTTTGGGGCAAGTTGCGGCCGAACTCGGCGGCCATCTCGTCGCCACCGCCCACCACGCCGATGACCAAGCCGAGACGATTTTGCTCAACTTGTTGCGCGGCACGGGTTTGGGGGGGTTGCGCGGGATGCGGCCGTGGAGCGATTTGCCCGAATGGGGGCCGCCGCAAACATTGGTTCGGCCGCTTCTCACCATCTGGCGCACCCAAATCGAAGCCTACGCCCGCGCCCACGGCTTGCACCCCACCCAAGACCCATCCAACCAAGATACGGCGTTCGCCCGCAACCGCATCCGGCACGAACTGTTGCCCACCCTGCATGGCTATAACCCCCAAGTCGCCCAACACCTCGTCCAGATGGGCGAACTGTTGGCGGCCGATTATGAGATTGTGCAAGCGGCCGTGGGCAAGGCATGGGCCGATTGGGCGGTGGCGGATGGCGGGCTGGTCGTGCTGGATGCGACGGGGTGGCGGCAGTCGCCGCTGGCCGTGCGGCGCGAACTGTTGCGGGAGGCTGTGGCGGCCGTGTGCGGCCACAAACTCAACCTGAGCTTTGCGGTGGTGGAAACGGCGCAGCTGGCTTTGGAAACGGGCACGGCCAACACGCAAACGCAATTGCCCCACGGTGCATGGGCCGCCCTGCACCACCACATGGGGCGCGAGGTGATTCTGGTGTGGGTGGGGGATGCGGCCGTACTGACCGACTGGCTGGCGCAAAACCAGCCCCAACTGTTAGAGGCCATTCCCATGCCGCTGGCCGTGCCCGGTGCGGTGCAACTGGCTAATGGCTGGCGGCTCACGGCCGCGCCCTTCCTCGCCGATGCCATCGCCCCCCCGCCCACGCCGTGGCAGGTGGTGGCGGTCGTTTCGGCCGAGGCGCAGTTGGTGGTACGGCCGCGTGTGGCAGGGGAACTGTTTCGGCCGCTGGGCGGTGTTGGCTCGGCCAAGCTCAAAAAGGTGATGAACGCCTGCCACATCCCCGCCCCCTTGCGCGAAAAATGGCCTGTGGTGGCGGATGAGCAGGGTTTGCTCTGGCTGGTTGGCCATCGGCTGGCGCAACGAGCAGGGGAAACGGCCGTGGCTCCCCACCGCATCCTCCTGCAATTACACAAATCCACGAGTTAAAATCGTTGGAACCGGGGGCGTTGCCCCCGGCTATACAATAGTGGGCTTTCAGCCCACACGGCCATGTATCTTCAACTGAACTGAAACACACCCATTCACAATTAACCATTCACCATTCACAATTCATAATTCCCCTGCTTTGCCGCTTCCCCGCCCCTAGTCTATAATGAAACAGAGCTTGTCATTCGTTACTCGAGACAGAGGTACACCTTGGACAACACCGCCAATACCCAAATACAACAAGATTTAGAACGGTTACAGCAGTTAATCAGTGACCTCGATGAAGTAGCCGACCGCCAGCAACAAACGTTTGTGGGAACCCCCCAATCGCGCATGTTGATGGAAGCCTCGGCCGAATTCATGCGCCTGCTCGCCCCCGCCAAGCGCACCCTGCAAAACCTCGAGCGACGCTTGCAACTGCAAGCCAAAGAGCGGCAACAGTTCCGCGCCCTGCAAGAAGTCAGCTCCGCCCTCAACTCCTCGTTGGATACCGACGAGGTGCTGAACTTGGTAATGGACACCATGATCCAAATTACGGGCGCCGAGCGCGGCTTTTTAATGCTGATGAACGAAAACACGGGCGATTTGGAGGTGCGGGCGGCGCGTAACATCAATCGCGAGACGATTGATTCGGCCGAGATTAGTAGCACCATCCTCAACTCGGTCTTTGAATCGGGCGAGCCTTTGGTGACGACCAACGCCCAAGAAGATGATCGGTTCTCGGGTCAGCAAAGCATCATCAGCTACAACCTGCGCTCCATTTTGTGCGTGCCCCTGCGCATGAAGGCAGACACCATCGGCGTGATTTACGCCGACAACCGCGTTGCCGATGGCATTTTTCGGGATAGCGACAGGGATTTGATGACCACCTTTGCCAATCAAGCGGCCGTGGCCATTGAAAACGCCCGGCTCTTCCAACAAATCCGCGACCAACTGGCCGAAATTACGGAAATGAAAACGCTGATGGACGATGTGTTTGAATCTATCGCCAGTGGGGTCATTACCATTAACAACACGGATCACATCAAGCTGTATAACCGCGCCGCTGGCCGCATTTTGGGTGTGCCCATGCACCTTGTCGTGGAACAGCCCTACCAAACAGCCCTCTCGGCCGTCAGCGGTGAGATTAGCGACATGGTGGCACTGGTGAAAAAGAACGGTGGCCACCAAAACAGAGAGCTTGATTTGGTGCTAGAACAGCGCACCAGCGGCATTACCATCAACCTGACTCTTGCCCCCTTGCTCGATGTGGAGCAAAAAACGTTGGGGGTGACTATGGTGATGGATGACATTTCGGAAAAGAAGCGCATTGCGGCCGTGCGGCGATACCTTCCCCCCGCGTTGGTGGACCAAGTGCGCGACTTGGATGCGGCGCAACGGCCGCAACGGCGCGACCTCACCGTTTTCTTCGCCGATGTGAGCAGTTTTAGCACCTTCAGCGAAAAGCTCGACCCCGAGGATTTGATTCGGGTCATCAACGGCTATTTTACGGTGGCGGCCGATGCCCTGAACGAGTATGAGGGCATCATTGACAAGTTTATGGGCGATGCGGTGATGGCGCTCTTCAACACCCAGCTCAACCCGATGGACGACCATGTGGCGCGGGCGGTGCGGGCGGGGCTGAAGATGCGCACGGCCGTGGACGCTTACCGCGAAACATTGCCCCCCCATGAGCGCCTCTTTTTTAGTGCGGGTATCCACACGGGCGAAGCGGTAGCCGGGAACGTGGGTAGCCCCACCCGCAAAGACTTTACAGCCATTGGCGATGCGGTGAACTTGGCCAAGCGGCTGGAGGAAACGGCCACCGCCCACCAAATTATGATTAGCAGTAACGTCTATGAGGTGGTGAAGGATTGGGTGGAGGTGGAGGCGATGCCCCCCATGCGTGTGAAGGGGCGCGAGGCGTTGGAGCAGACGTATTTGCTCATTCGGGAGAAGTAGCAAGTAAAAAGTGAAAGGTAAAAGGTAAAAAGAAAGAGCGGCTCCCCAAGGAGCCGCTCTTTTTATTTCTCACTTCTCACTTTTTACTTCTCACTCCCCGCGCCACCAACTGAGGGCGATGATGGTTTTGCCGTCGCGGATACGGCCGTCGGTGACCATCGCCCTTGCTTCGGCGAGGGGGAGTTCGACGACTTCGATTTCTTCGTCGGCATCGGGGGGGAGAGGGGCGGGGGTGAGGTGGTGGGCTGAATAGAGCCGCATTAGTTCATCGGATATGCCGGGAGCGGGCCAAACATCGCCCAGATGAGTAAATTCGGCCGCTTGAAAGCCCGTCTCTTCGCGCAATTCCCGTTGGGCACAAACCAGCCAATCTTCTTCCCAACCGCGTGTGCCTGCGGGTAGCTCCCAAATGGTTTGCCCCAAAGCGTGGCGGTATTGGCGCAGGAGGAGAACTGTTTCGGCCGTGGGCAGGGGCAACAGCACGACCGCTCCGGGATGACGCACGGCCGCTTGCCCCGCTTCGTTCACCTCTAGCCGCCATGAGCCTGTTTTTTCCCAGATAATCATAGTGGTGAAAAAGTTACGAGACGAGTGACGAAGTGGAATTACGTCGAAATGTCGTAATTCGTGCCTCGTAATTCCTTCTTTTCTCTTCTCTTATTCTGTAGCGGGAATGCGGATTTCTTGGCCGAGTTCGAGGCGGCTGGGGTCGGGGATGTTGTTGTAGGTTTGTAGCTCTTCGATGGTGAAGCCGTATTGTAAGCCGATGCCGTAGAGCGAATCGCCAGCGCGGACGATGTGGATGCGTTCTTCGGTGGCGGCGGTGGTGGGAGGTACGGCCGTTTCCGCAAAACCTGCCACGGGAATGGTGAGTTCTTGGCCAAGTTCGAGGCTATTGGGGTCGGCCAATTCGTTGGCGGCAATGAGGTCTTCGATGCTGACCCCGTAAACCAAGGAGATGCGGTAGAGGGAATCGCCCGCTTGGACGATGTAGGTTTGTTCGGTGGTGTTGCCCGTAGCCGCGGCCGTGGGTTCCTCTAGCGGGGTGGTGGTGGTAATAGGGGCGGCCGTGGGTTCGATTGGTTGCGTGCCGGTTAGCACCTCAACGGGGGCGATGCTCCCATCTACTGTGGCGGATGGGTCCACGAGGGGCGGGTTGAACTCGGCCGTGGGTTGTACGGATGGGTTGATGGGAACTTCGAGTGGCTCGGTGTCTTGGGCGGGAATTTCACAAGCAACCAAAGCGATGGTTAGGAGGGAGAGGATTACCCAGCGAAGAAGTTGGCGATGCATCATAATGGTGCTCCTTAGCAGTCAGCTTAATGGGAAGGTTTTGGTAGGAAAATGGGGAGGGGTGGGGCTTGGGGCGCAGAGCGCATAGTTTGACATAACGAACAATCGCAGTCTACCATAAGGGGTAGGGAGCGTCAAGAATTGCGGAGGAGGTGACGGCCGAGGGTGGTTGCATTAAAAGTTTGTCTTGCTCGCTGTTACTTTACCCTATCGCAGTTACAATAGACGATTATCTAATAAGGGGAGCATTGGGGCTGGTTTGGCTTTCACGTTTGTCGGTTGGATTGAGGGCCAGGTTTATTGGGGGGGGGGGGGGGGGGCTGGGGGTTGGTTGTCAACAAGGCCCGTTCACTGGGCAAGTGGTCTTATGAGCAAACATTTTATTCTTGTGGCGGGCAATATCGGGTCGGGCAAGACATCTTTAACGGAGCGGGTGGGGGCACGGCTGGGTTGGCGCACGGGTTATGAATCGGTGGCCGATAACCCTTATTTGCCCGATTTTTATGGGGATATGCGGAGTTGGTCTTTTCATTTGCAGGTGTTTTTCTTGGGGCACCGGGCGCAACAGCACCAGTTGTTGGCGGCCGACCCGCTCTCGGCCATTGCCGACCGCAGTATTTACGAGGATGCCCATATTTTTGCCCGCGTGTTACACCATCTGGGCAACTTGAGTGAGCGGGATTACCGTGCGTATCAGGCGGTTTACGAGTTGGTGGTGGGGGGATTGCCTAAGCCTGATTTGTTGCTTTACCTTAAGGCTCCTGTGCCCGTGTTGTTAGAGCGCATTCAGGCACGCGGCCGAAGCATGGAGACGGGTATCTCGGCCGATTACCTCGCCCTGCTGGATAGTTTCTATGATGAGTGGTTGGCGCGGTTCGATTTGTGCCCCGTGTTGACCATTCACACGAGCAATTTCGACTTTATTCGTTCGCCCAGCCACTTGGATACGGTGGTGGCGCGAGTGCAAGATAAGTTGAGCGGCCGTGAGGATATTGTTTTGTAGCTAAAAGCTAATAGCTATTAGCTAAAAGCTATTAGCTGTAAGTTCAGGGTGTCTACGCGCCGCTCGCTTTCTCTCTTCCCTCTTCTCTTTTCTCTCCTCTCTCTTCTCTCTCCCCAAAAGGTCACAATGAACAAAGAATTATGGTACGGCATTGGCGCGTATGTGTCGTGGGGGCTGTTGCCCATTTATTGGAAGATTTTGCATGATGTGCCCGCGATGGAGATTTTGGCGCACCGCATGGTATGGTCACTGTTGTTTGTGGCGGTTTTGCTGGCCTATCAACAGGATTGGCGGGTGTTGCGCGAGGTGTGGAAACGGCCGCGCACAGTCTTTATTTACTTTGTAGCGGCTCTGTTTTTGGCCATTAACTGGGGAATTTATATCTGGGCGGTCAACAATGGGCACGTCATTGATGCGAGTTTGGGCTATTTTATTAACCCCTTGGTGAATGTGTTGTTTGGGGTGCTGTTTTTGGGCGAACGTTTGCGGCCGGTGCAAATTGTGGCCATCACGCTGGCCCTGTTTGGGGTGCTGTATATGACCTTGGTGGAGGGGCGGGTTCCCTATATTGCGTTGGTGTTGGCTTTTTCGTTTGGGATTTATGGCCTACTCAAGAAAAAGGCACGTCTGCCCGCGTTGGAGGGGTTTTCGTTGGAGACGGCCTTGTTGTTTTTGCCCGCATTGGGGTATTTATTGTTCTTGGAGTGGCAAGGCACGGCCGTTTTTGGCCATGCCAGCTTGAGCACCAGCATCTGGTTGGCTCTGACGGGGATTGTCACGGCCACGCCATTGCTCCTTTTTGCGGCGGCGGCACAAAGTAACGCTCACTACCTTGGGGATTATGCAATACCTTGCCCCCACATTGCAGTTTGCGCTGGGGATTTACTTGTTCCAAGAAGCGTTTGAGCCGACGCGCTTAGTCGGCTTTGGGTTTATTTGGCTGGCTCTGATTGTGTACACAGGTGAGAGTTATTGGCTCCACCGCCGTTACATGGCGACTAAAAACGAAACCCCCACCGCACCGCAATCCAGCACACTGTAAGGGTAGGAATGGGCTGGGTGAAGGGGAGGAGAGCCTCCACGGCCGCCATATTGCGCAACGCCTTCAACCCAAGGCGGTCCAAAATGAGCCAAACAAAGGGAGCGGCTAAGATATCCAACGCCAAATCGAGCAAATCAATGGCCAAGACGATGGTGAAGGGCACGAGGAGCAATGTTTCCGTGAAATCGGCATCGGGGGGGACATGTACCTTGCGCACTTGGCGCACGGCAAAGCCGATGACCAACAAAAAGCCGAGAAAACTCAGCCCCATAATGCTCAGGACAATGGTGAAGTAGGTGTTCCAGTCAAATTCGCTAATACTCATGAAGCCTCGGGAGGGGTAGAAGGTGAAAAGGTGAAAGGTGAAAGGTGAAAGGTGAAAAGTCGCTACGTGGTCAAACTTTTCACTTTTCACTTTTTACTTTTCACTTTTAACTTTTTACAAAACTTGCCACAAAAAGACGACCATAATAAAGATAGCCCCGATGAGGCGCACGGCCGTGGAAACACCCCACCCGACCAGCCCACCCAAGCCAGCCGTAATTGCTTTGTTCCAATCTTCATAGCGCAAGTATTCGGCATAAAGCACCCCGCCGACATAGCCAGCCACCCCGCCGATAAGGCTACCGAGAACGGGGACGATGGAACCGAGGATGAAGCCGACCACGCCACCAACCATGCCCCACAACATGCTTTTCATGGAAGCGCCGCCTGCTTTGGCGCCGAGGAGAGGAAGCCAAATATCGGCCGTGCCCGTGCCCACCGCCACCAACATCAGAAAAACTGTCAGCCCGACGCTAATGCTTTGGAACCCTTCGGCCCATGCGTAGCCCACGGCCGCTAACCCCACAATGACAGTGCCGGGTAAGAGCGGCAATATCGTCCCCGCCACCCCAATCAGCATAATAATTATCGTTACCACCAATGCCCATGTTGGCATAAGAACCTCCGTGTTGTGAAATATGCTTTTCACGGTCACAATCTCGCATTTTGTTTATTGGTGTACTGGTGTATTTGTGTATTTTAATACACCAGTACACCAATAGACTTATACACCAACATCAAAATATCCATTTATGATGACCGTGAGTATGACTGTTGGTTGCTCTGTCCCAAAGGGCAAAGCGTATCCTCCACTACGTAAAATCATCCCACAACTGCGCAAAGCCGCCCAACTTGCTTAGAGAGGGGGTGCTGGGGGCGGGATGGGGCCACGGCCGATGGCGTGCAGGTGTCCCATTGTCCACCTTAACGGAGGCGGCCGAATCGTAGGGGCAACCCTTGTGGTTGCCCTAAAATCTTGGTTCCCCTGAGATTTGCGGGCAAAGCCTATTTATTCCTGAAGAAAGACAAGACCTGCCCCTACAAGGCTTCTAATCCCCACGACGTAGGCTTAAATTATGGGAGAAATCACTTAAGTGATTGCAGGAATCATTTAAGTGTTTATAGGAATCGTTTAAGTGTTTGTAGGAATCGTTTAAGTGTTTGCAGGAATCATTTAAGTGTTTGCAGGAATCGTTTAAGTATTTGCAGGAATCGTTTAAGTATTTGCAGGAATCATTTAAGTGTTTGCAGGAATCGTTTAAGTATTTGCAGGAATCGTTTAAGTGTTTGCAGGAATCGTTTAAGTGTTTGCAGGAATCGTTTAAGTGTTTGCGACTAAAACTTAAGCCAAAACAGTTCCAATATACGGCCAAAGCGATTAGAGAAATTTCTTTACGCCTGCGCTTATCTGCGCCTTCTCCCTTATTGTCAGCAAATCTCCCTTCACTTTTAATCACCCCCCTGACCTTTCTCCCCCCTTTACATTTGCTTTATCATACCTTACAATCTTAGGCATTGTGCGCTATTTGACTACCCCCAAAGCTGTCTGTTTTTAACCCAATCTCCCGCCTCCCCAGCGGGGAGAATAACCGTCCAAAGCGCATTTACTTACCCTTCGCGCATAACAAGAGGAATGATGAACAATCCCAAAACAATGTATCGCCTAGCCGTCACTCTCACCCTAATCACGGCTTTCATGCTCATCTGGCTTAGTCTGGGAGTCGGCATTATTGTGGGATGGAGACCGAGCCAATGCCATGTATTTGCTGTCGTTGCCATTGGTTTTATGGAGCATTGCTGGCCGTTTCGGCCGTTGGGCGTCCCGCGCCCTGCGGGCATGGCCCTTGCCCAAACAGTAATCGCCATCAGCTGTGGTTGCCAAATTAGGCTATCGTGGAGCGGCCCTCGAGTTAATTCTACTCAAGGCTTTGTGGTTATGTTTGGCGGCGCGGCGGCTGTTTCATCGTTCGGCTCAAGCCCAGCCTACCTTGGGCACAGTTTAACCCCCTAACGCGTCGGTTTGAGCCGATGGCTACAAACCTAAAAACATTATTGACAACAAAACATCGCTTATGGTACATTTCCGTGGGCTGAAGCCAAACTTATCAACCACTAAATCCTAAGTAAGGAGGAATATCAGATGAAAGTCTTTGTCATAACAACCAGTGCCACGCCAATCATCGGGTCTGTTCCTCTGCGCCACATTATTTAGCGGTTCCCCTTCGCTAAGTTTTCCCCACGGCCGTAGGAATTCCCTACGGCCGTTTTGTTTTCCCCCCTCCCCCTTCAACCCAAACGGCTAACGGATGGCGCCCTTCGCGTTCGGCTTCGTGTTGTCTCGCGGCACTGGTTTGCTCTTTAAGAGTCTCTCAGTCTATCAGTCTGTCAGTCGCAATCTGCTGACCGACTGAAAGACTGAAAGACTGAATGCATGAATGCTAACCAACTAAACGACTTATTTTGGAGAAAACAAACCATGACTTCCCACCTTCTCAACTGGGAAACCGAAGACGAATACGAAGCAATGGCCGAACGCTACATCAAAAACGGCCGTGCCAACAAACTCAGCCGCGCCCAGCAAGCCCAACGGCAAGCGGTGATGGCCACCTTGGCGGATGAAAGCGAACAAACGGCCGATTTTCACCCCACCTACCTGCGCAATTTTGACCCCAAGCACCACGAATACACATGGCTCCTCGAATCGCTCGGGGGGTTCTACCACGACAAAGTGTTGGATGATATTTTGCGAATGGTGAAGGGGGGTAAAGAAGCCAACGTCTACGTTTGCACAGGCACACCCGCCACAGGACACGAGTTAATCGCGGCCAAAGTGTATCGGCCGCGCATGTTGCGCAGTCTCAGCAACGATGCCATCTACAAAGAAGGGCGTTCGGCCAAAGATGAGGCGGGGCAGGAGATACGCGGCGGCCGTTTGCGGCGTGCCCTCCTCAAAAAGACAACCTTTGGCCAAAAAGTGGATTTTGCCACGTGGATTACGCACGAGTATCAAGTCCAAACGGCCTTGCACGAGGCGGGTGCGGCCGTGCCCAAGCCGCTCGCCCAACGGGGCAACACCATTCTCATGTCCTACTTGGGCGATAGACACACGGCCGCGCCCACCCTGCACGATATCCGCCTCCCTGCGGCCTCTGCGCCCCCCCTGTTCGATGAAATCATGCGCAACATCGAACTGTTTCTGGCCCATCACACCGTTCACGGCGACCTTTCCCCCTACAATATCCTCTATTGGCAAGGAGAAGTCACCCTCATAGACTTCCCCCAGATGGTAGATGCGCGGATTAACCCCCACGCCTTCAAACTGCTCCAGCGCGACATTCAGCGCGTGGTGGATTACTTCGCCCCGCTCGGCCTGCGCGACCGTGCCCCCGACTTAGCGGCCGATTTGTGGGAACGCTACATGGGTGGCGAACTCGGTGAATGAAAGAGCAGTCGTTAGGGAAGTTACTCGTTATTCGTTATTCGTTATTGGGAATTGCCGCCGCCTCAGCATCACCAGTAACGAATAACCAATAACCAATAACGAATAACCAATAACTCGCCACGAACCAGTTGTACTTCCCACCCCCACGGCCGACATCACCACGGCCGTGGGTGGCCTCACCTGCGCCTCAAAAGAAACAACAGGCACATCTACCCCATTGACCACCACTTCGGCCGTGGTGCTGGGCAAATAAAGCCCCGCTAAAACATCACCCGAAAGCGTTAATTGGTAAGTGCCAATCGGCAACCTTTCAAGGCGATACACGCCAACTTCATCGGTCACAGTTTCCAGCAAAATGGGATCCAAGGGCAGGGAAAGCCCTGTCGCGGCGCTCCTATCTAGCCCGGCCAAATTTACCACCACCCCCGCTAAAGGAGCATCGTCCAACGTCACAATCCCGCTCACACTCAGCAAATCGGCCGTGCAATACCCATTGCCCGGCATGTGCCGCGCCGTAATCAAACGCGGCCCATACCGTTGCCCATCTAACGAGAACAACACCTCCCCCCAAAACACATCCACCTGCGTCGCACAAACTGGCAACGACACCGTCATCGTCACCGTCTCACCCGCTGGAATCACCACCTCATCCACATAGTCAAACAAAATTTGGTGGTCAATCACCTCATCCAGCTTCATATAAGAAGCCATCCCCACTTCCCACGCACAAAAAGCCGTCGAACTATTCGTCACAAACGACTGCGTGGCAGGCCCATTCAGGTAGCCACGTAAATCAGCTCGTGGGTCATCACACGTCGGCGCATTGGTAAACATACACGTCACTACATCGCCAGCCTCCACACCCAAACTCACCCCATTGGGGATGCTACTGCTTTCCCCCCCCGTACAACTCACCCCCACCAAGCCCCAATTCGCCAATTCCTTCTCCACGATGTTGTAATTGCCCGGCAACACCGTAAAACTGATGGATTCGCTGGCCTTAATCCCGAAATTGCCCAAGTCGCCCTCGAATTTGAAGTTAACCGTGGGGTTGGCGGGCACATCCACGGCCGTTTTGGCAATTATAATCGTCGCGTGAGTTGGTTCCGTCCCACAATCGCCCGTTGGCAACCCCTCTGCATTCAGCCACGGGCAAAAAAGCACAGCGGCCGACACGGCATCGCCACTGCCACTGCCCGCTCCACTTGGGCCACTGTCGTCGCCCCACCAATTGTGGGTCGCTACCACTTCCTGAGGGCTATGATTAATCACGCCGCCAGAAGCGGAGCCATCATCTCCCCCATAAACGGGCACATTGCCCACAATATCCGCCTGTTGAATCATCACGCCACTCAGCCCAACGTTGCTTTGCCCCGCCCCCCCCAAGCGAATGCCACGTTCGTTGCCGCTAAAACTCCCCCCAATTACGGTGACATGCGTTACAACGGCCGTCTCCCCCAACCGAATACTGAAGCCCGCCCCTTCGCGCATCCCCAACCCATTGCCGCTCATGGTCACATTGGCAAAGAGGAGGTTTTCGGCCGTGCCCTCAGCCAAATTCAGGTCAAACCCCGCCCCCACTCGGCCGCACCCAAGGTGCTATTCGCCCCATTGCCCGTTAGCATCACATTCTCCAAGCTCACATTGGCCAGCTTCTCGGCGTAAATGCCCGCCACGTCGTTGTCATTAAACTCACTGTCGCTCACATTCAAGTCGCGCACGTGTGAACTTCCCCCCAACTGGGCAAAATGCCAGCCATACGCCAAATCGTTAAAGGCGGAGTTGCTCACCTCGAGATAGTGGAGGGAAGCGGCCGTGCCCACCCTCAGCCCCACCTCGTTCTCGCTTGCCGTGTCGTCGTTTGCGCCAACCACCTGCACGTTATCCAACCGCACATAAGAAACGGTGCCGCTGAGCACGTCAAGCCCCGCCACATTGACAGGTTCCACGCGCAAATTTTGCAATAAAATGGGGTCGGCGGCCGATTCCCCCGAGGCGGCGAGGGTGAGCACGGCCGTTTCACTCCCCTTACGCAAAATCGTGTTGCTGGCTGGGTCGGCTCCACTCCCCATCCCAATCAAAGCGAGATGCTTATTGACCGTAAAACTTTCGGGGTAAATCCCCGCCATAAAGCGAATGACACTGCCGGGAGGGGCATAGTTCACGGCCGTTTGAATGCGCATCACCCCGCCATACGGCCCCACCCAAAAATCACCCGAAGCAATATCATTCACATAGGAATCTTGGGGCGTGGGCAAGTTCAGCGCAAACTGCACCGCCTCGGCCAAATTGGGCTGGTAATAGGTGAAGTTTGGCGCATCGGCACGAAAGGTATGGTTGCGCACCGTGAACGTAAAATCAGGCGCACTTAAATTGGTGATGGGCACAGGGTTGGCGGGGTCGCCAAAATTGCCCATTTGCGTATACAGCTTAATCGGCTCGGCAAAACTCACCCCGTTCAAGTTAATGTTGTTGGAGCCGATGGGATAAGTTTGCCCCAGTGTGTAAATGGCAAACGCCCCCCACACATTGCCGCTGGTGGTCAAGTTGGTGGCCAGCACATCATTGCTGTCCATCAGGGCAAAGCCATTGCCCACCATCGCCCCACTCACCGCCACATCCTGCAACACAACGTCGTTGGCACCATGCAGATATACGCCCGTGCGCTGGGAATTTTGGACAATGATTTGGCTAATCGTGATATGGGAAGCTCCGTCAACGCGCAAGCCATAGCCCGCTATCCCCGCCGCCCCGCGCAGGGTCATCCCCGACAAGGAGACATTATCGGCCGTGACCCGAATCGTGGCTTGGTTCAATCCGGTCGCATCCACCACCACCCCGCTGGCACTACTGCCCACCACCGTTACGGCTTTGTTGATGAGCAACGCTTCGGCATAGGTTCCCGCCGCCACCGTCAGCAAATCATTCGGCGCGGCATCCACAAGTGCATCTTGGATGCGGCAATAGGTGACGGCATAAGGGTTGGCCTGCCCACTGCCCGTCACGCAATCGGCCGCGCCTTGGTTCACCACCACCACGGCCGCCTGCACCTCGGCCGTGGCAGGCCAACCCCACCACACCCCAACCAGTGCCACAACTAGCCAGCGCCAAACGCGCATTCGCTTCCAACTCAAATGGGACATCTTCTGATACTCCTAAATATCCTGCTGGTGGATAACTATACGCACTCAGCCATACGCATGATCAGTATCGGCCTATTGTGTATTTCAATACATACCGAATAAACGAATAAACAAATGCCAGCTTATGACTATGGAAAGTAAGTGGGCACACAGTGTGGCCAAAGCAGGGCGGTGTGGTGTGGGTGAGTTTAAAGCAGGCGGGGGGCTTTCCCGTTGTCGAAAAACAGGATGCGTGACCCTAAATAGTACTAAAGGTCCATTTTCTACATAAAATGGTACGGAATGAACCTTACGAAAATTCTTACGCAATGAGCTAAACTTACGGCCAATCTTACAAATACGGCACAAACGAACGCCATGACAACCATAGACCACATCGAAATCAACCATTACCGCTTGCCCTTGGAGCCACCCTTCCACGCCTCGTGGGATCCACGGCCGCGCACCCACTTCACCGCCACCCTCGTCCGCCTCCGCGCTGGCGACTACGAAGGCGTAGGCTCAGGCGATGCCATGCTGGGGTTTGCTGGGCAAGAACACCTCTTCCTCGGCCAAGACCCCTTTGCCATCGAGCGGCATGTGCGCATTTTGGACAATTTGCAATTCCACTACGGCCGCATGTGGCCGCTCGAGGCCGCCCTGTGGGACTTGATGGGCCAAATCAGCGGCCAACCCGTCTGGAAATTGCTGGGCGGCTTGCGCCACAAAGTCAAACCCTACGCCTCCACGGGCGAACGCATTGGGGCCGATGAGCGGGCGGAAACGGCCGTGCATCTGCGCGACATGGGCTTCGAGGCCATCAAACTGCGCTTCCACGCCGAAGACCCGCGCCACGATTTGGCCATTGTCCGCGCCGTGCGCGAAGCTGTCGGCCACCAGATGCAGATCATGGTAGATGCCAACCAAGGCTGGCAAATGGGCTGGGATAGCCGCCCAACGTGGGATTTTAAGACGGCCCTTTGGATGGCGGATGCGTTGGCTGAACTCGATGTGTTTTGGCTAGAGGAACCTCTTCAGCGGCACGATTACCGAGGGTTGGCGCAATTGCGCGGCCGTGCCAAGCTCCGCATTGCAGGTGGCGAAGGCAACCGCGAGTACAGCGAACTGGAAGAGTACTTGCGCCACGGTTCGCTGGATGTGTACCAGCCCGATGTGATGTGGAGCACGGGCATTTGGCGCGGCCGACAACTCGCCCAGCAAGTGCAACGCGCTGGCGCGATTTATTCGCCCCACACATGGGGGGATGGCCTCGTGTTGCTGGCCAATTTGCATGTTACGGCGGCCGTCTCCGATGCTCCCTACCTCGAGTTCCCCTATGACCCACCCCATTGGCTCCCCGAGCGGCGCGACTTTATTTTGCCCGCCCCTATTCTGCCCACGGCCGATGGTTTCCTCACCCTCACCGACCAACCCGGCTGGGGCATCGCCATTGATTGGCTCGCCCTTGAGCCATATCGCCTCAAATAGGGAGGTGAGAGGTGAAAAGTAAAAAGTAAAAAGTAAAAGGTGATGAGCACTCACTTTTTACTTTTCACTTTTCACTTTTCACTTCCCCCAAATGGGTATACCCAGCGGCCGCAATTTTTTGTAAACTACAAGCAGATGCAATAAGGACTTAAGTACTATATGGGAAATTGACACGCATTTGCCACACCCAAACGATAAGTTTTGTGGTAACAATCGGCAAAGTGATGCGTTATTCGTTCATAACAATTCGTCATGCCCCCAACCACGCCCGCCATTACGGCCGAAATATCCTAATTTAGTAATCTCTTAACCCCCCTTTTACCCTTTGCCCTTTCCCTTTTTTGATTTTTTGCAATAAAAATTTATTGCAAAAGAGCAAAAGAACAATGAAGCAAAGGGATTTGGACTTATTTTCTCGCTTGATTTTCGCCTAAAGCCTTAACCTATAACGAATGCCCTTTATGGGAGCGCCCTGTGAACGAACGTGAGCAGTTAGAACACGCCATTAGTACCTTGGAAAGCTACGCCGACCTGTTGGGAGCGGCCGTAGCGGGGCCTGCCATTGCCGCCCTACGCGAAAAATTGGCCAATCGGCCGCAAAGCGTGGCCAAACGCGCCCGGCGCAAACAAATCACGGTGCTGTTTGCCGATTTGGCTGGCTTTACGGCCATGAGCGAGCAAATGGATGCCGAAGATGTCAACCACATCATCAACGAATTGTGGGAGCGGCTCGACCATGTGATTGTGCAGTACGAAGGGTACATTGATAAGCACATGGGCGATGGGGTGATGGCCCTGTGGGGGGTGCGCACGGCGCGGGAAGATGACCCCGAACGAGCCATTCGGGCGGGGCTGGCCATGCAGACGGCGTTGCGGCAATGGTGTAGCCAACACCCGCGCTATGCCCATCTCACCTTGCGGGTAGGTATCCACACGGGGCTGGCTCTGCTGGGGGTAATTGGCACATTGGGCGAGTACACGGCCGTGGGTGACACGGTCAACGTGGCCAGTCGGCTGGAAGAGGCGGCTCCCAACGGCCGTATCCTCATCTCCCACGACACCTATCGCCATGTGCGCGGCCTGTTCGAGGTCTACGTGCAAGAGCCTGTCCAGCTCAAGGGCAAACAAGAGCCTGTCCCTATTTACTTGGTCGAAGGGGTCAACCCCCACGCCTTCCACATTGCCACACGCGGGGTGGAAGGGATTGAAACGCGCACCATTGACCGAGAGGAAGAGCAAGCCCATCTGCAAGCCTTTTGGCTCCAACATATGTCCCGTTCCCACTTGCACCTCGTCGTCATTAGCGGCGAGGCGGGCATTGGCAAATCGCGCCTGTTATACGATTTTCAACAATGGATGGCGCAAGAGGGCAATAATGCCCTCGTTTTCCAATCTCGCGCCACCCAAACCATGATGAACGTTTCCTATTCGCTGGTGCGCGATTTGTTTGCGGGGGCACTCTATTTGGGCGAAGGCGAGGGGGTCCAAGGCCAATTGCAGAACCTGTTGGGGCGGTTTATGGAGCGGCAAGCGGAGTATAAAACGCAGGTCATCGCCCAAGTGTTGGGGTTTGAGTTGGATTCGGGTGCTTATATGGCGGATGTGGTCGAAACGCCCGCCTTACGCAAAGAAGCGTTTGAGTATGTGGCGGAATTTTTAACGGCCGCGCTCCGCCAACAACGCCTCATTTTGTATTTAGAGGATATTCATTGGGCTGATGATGGCTCGCTCGATTTGCTGGCCCATGTGGGCACTGCTTGCCGCGATTTGCCCCTCTTTCTCGTCTGCACCACCCGCCCCTCGCTTTTTAGCCGGCGGCGGTTGTGGCCGGGGCTTTCCAGCTATCTGACACAGGTAGATTTACGGCCGTTGCCCGCCGAACAAAGCCGCGCCCTTGTGGCCGAGCTGTTGCGCCATGTGGAGAAAATCCCCGAAAGCCTATATGAATTAGTGGTGGGCATGTCGGGGGGCAATCCCTATTACATTGAAGAGATTATCCGCAAGCTCATTGAGGATGAAATTGTGCTGGTTTCGCGCAATGCGTGGCAGATTCGCACCGAGCGGCTCTCGCAAATGCACGTGCCGACGACGTTGGTGGGCACGCTCCAAGCGCGGCTGGATAGTTTGCCGAGCCATGAGTTGGTTGTCTTGCGCAAAGCGGCCGTGGTCGGCCGTGTTTTTTGGGATACGGCCGTGGCCGCCCTCTACATTGAAAAAGTGGATGAGCCAAACGAGGAGCACCAGACCTACCATGTCCAGCAAACCTTGGCCGCGCTCTGCCAGCGCGAACTCATCACCGAATTAAGCAGTTCGGCCTTTGCCGATAGCGTGGAGTATGTATTTAAGCACCACATGCTCCACGAAGTCACCTATGACACCATTTTGCGTTCGGAGCGCAAGCTCTACCATGGCCAAGTAGCACAATGGTTGGCCGAACGGGTGGGAGAGCAACCCCATTTTGCGGCACTGATTGCCGAACATTTGGAACAGGCGGAGGATGTGATGGGCGCGGCCGTGTGGTATCGGCGGGCGGGCGAGCAAGCCACCCGCCAAATGTCGGCTCCCGAGGCTCTGGATTATCTCACCAAGGCGTTGGTGCTAACCGATGATGAGGCGTATGAACAGCAGTTCGACATTCTGCTCAGCCGGGAAATTCTCTACCACCGCCTCGCCCAATTTAGTGCCCAGCAACGGGATTTGCGCCAGTTGCAAAAGCTGGCCTCTTTCCTGCAAGACCACGGCCGCCAAGCTCAACTCGAGGCACGCATGGCGGAATATGGGGGATAAAGGAGGTTACTGGTTATTGGTTATTGGCTATGCCTACCGACACGCCCAATAACGAATAACCAGTAACGAATAACGTCTCCACGTTGGGCTACGGCCGTTGAATCATCGGCAAAAAGAGGGTGTAACCAGTGGTTGGGGCGGCGGTCACTGTCACCATAAAGGTTTGGGTCGCTTCGCCCCCATCATCATCGGTGAGGGTGATGGTAACGATGTATACGCCAGCGGTTGGATAAAGATGGGAGCCACTCAATTGATTATTGCTTATCACACCCGCCTCATTAACCCCATCGTCCCAATCTACGATAGCGGTGTGGGTATCGGCATGGCCTAAATCGGCATAAGCGGCCGCAAAATTGGCCGTTGTCCCAACCGTAATAGTTATGTCGGCGATGGCTTCTAACGTGGGAGGAGCGTTGTTGACAGTGACCAGCAAGAAATCGCCCCCGGCCGCGCCAAGGCTGTCTGTGACCGTTAAAGTGATGGT
This sequence comes from Candidatus Hadersleviella danica, assembly GCA_016711405.1. Lineage (GTDB taxonomy): Bacteria > Chloroflexota > Anaerolineae > Promineifilales > Promineifilaceae > Hadersleviella > Hadersleviella danica. Next base: position 41,395 of record JADJSZ010000029.1, read on the forward strand.
GTACAGGCCATTGTCCGCAAAAGTGTGGATGGGGGTAAGTGTGCCAGATGCGGTCGTGCCATCACCAAAATCCCACAAAATGGTTTCCCCGCCGTTTAACATTCGGCTGGGGTCGGTATAGCTCCCTGCAAAGGTGACGGTGATACCTTCCATGGTGGTTAAGCCCGTTCCAGCCTCGACGATAGGGGCATCATTGTCCGACAACACAGTGAGGGTCACGGTGACGACGCTAGAAACATCTTGCCCGTCATCAGCTTGGTAGGTGAACCAATCGGTGCCGTTGAAATTGGGGTCAGGGGTGTAGGTAAATGAGCCATTGCTGTTGAGAATCAGTGAGCCACTGGCAACAGTTGTGTCTAACACGGCCGTTAACGGGTCGTTTTCCACATCACTGTCATTGGCTAACACACCCGGCGCAGAGATAACCAGAGGCACATCTTCGGTGGTGGTGTAGGCATCTACGGCCGCTAATGGGACATCATTTTCAGACAAAATGGTGAGGGTGACAGTAACCAAGTTAGAGACATCTTGCCCATCATCAGCTTGGTAGGTAAACCAGTCGGTGCCGTTGAAATTTGGGTCAGGGGTGTAGGTAAATGAGCCATTGCTGTTGAGGGTTAGCGAGCCATTGGCCACAGAGGTGTCTAAGACGGCCGTTAAGGGGCTGTTTTCGACAGGGTCACTGTCATTGGCTAACACACCCGGCGTAGAGATAACCAAAGGCACATCTTCGGTGGTGGTGTAGGCCTCTCCAATCGCTAATGGGGCATCATTTTCAGACAGAATGGTGAGGGTGACGGTGACTACGGCCGATAAATCTTGCCCATCATCGGCTTGGTAGGTAAACCAGTCGGTGCCGTTGAAATTTGGGTCGGGGGTGTAGGTAAATGAGCCATTGCTGTTGAGGGAGAGCGAACCATTGGCCACCGTGGTGTCTAAGACGGCCGTGAACGCATCAAAATCACCATCGCCGTCATTGGCTAACACGCCAGGAGCAGAGACAACCAGAGGGATATCTTCGGTGGTGGTGTAGGTATCGGCCACGGCCGTGGGGGCAAAGTTGTCTTGTACTTCTACCGCACCCTTGTCACAAACGCCATCTACCGGCCGGGGCAAACCCCGTTGATCGGTGGTGTATGTTGTGCCACAACCAGCTACCCCGGCTGGGATTTTGTCAATGGCGGGTGAAAAAGCCAATAACATGTGGCTGGCCGTGCCTCCCCCGTTATTGGTTAAAGAGCCAAGTAAAGCGGGGCTATTCGCCGTATCCCCTGTTCCAGAAAAACCACAACTATTACCTGATTCGAGGTTGTAGCCCTGTGAGGTCAGGGCGGTATTACAATTTTGCGAACCACTGGTTATGATTGAGCCTCGGGCGGAAAAGGTGCCATCAAACATAAAAATGGTGGTGCCGTTCCCGGCCGTGTTATTGGCTAGGGTGCTGTAATGGAGGGCGACGGTGGAAGAGCCAAACATAGCGATGCCTCCCCCATGACTGCTGGCATGATTGCCGCTAATGGTGCTGTTGGTGATGGTGGCTTGGCTGGCTTCCATGTCAATGCCCCCCCCTTCACCGGCCGTGTTGCCAGAAAGGGTACTGTTGGTCATCAACAGGGTTGCGCCAAAGGTGTTGTAAATCCCACCCCCATACTCACTGTCGTTGTTGGCAATGGTACTACTTGTAAGGTTGAGAGTACCATCGTTAAACACGCCACCTCCATTTCCGGCTCCACCACCATCACCAGCCAAGCTGTCTATCACGAAGCTATTTAAAAGGGTTAGGTTGCCTCGGTTATAAACCCCACCCCCGCTATAACCATTATTGCCATCTGTGGCGGCGCCATCGGTGAGGATAAGACCAGCCAGAGTAGCCTGAACGCCTGTAGCGATATAGACCACACGCCCTTGGTCTAAAGCGGAAAGGGTGGTGGGGTAGGTTTGTGGGTCGGGGGTGGTTAGCCAATTGGTTTGGGTGTATCCCCCCTGAATGGTGATATTTTGGGTAATGTAAAGGGTTTGGGTGAGGTTATCAATTTCTTGTACCCCAGCACAGCTACCCGCAACCTTGAGGGTGTCACCTGCGGAAGCATTGTTAACGGCCGTTTGCACGGCCGTGGCATTCGCACTGACATAATCGGTGATGTTGTCTCCTGTGCTTTCGACAGCACAGGTGGCTAACATAATGGGAGCAGAGCTAAACCCGGCCGTCATGGTAGCTAGGATAAACCCATTGAGTAGCAATATAAAAAACAACAATAAGGGAGAGGATAATTTCTGGCGGGAAAGGGAGGTAGAAAACAACATAAGAATATCTCAAATAGCAGTTAGTCTGATGGGCGAGGGGAAAATTATGGAGGGTAAAGGGGGAGTATTCGTTACTGGTTACTGGTTATTGGTTCAGTTGAGAGACATCACTGGGTTGCCCTACTCAACACACCCAATAACGAATAACCAATAACGAGTAACGCTCTAATCCCGCAGGGGCAGGCGCAATACTTGGCCGGGGCGGAGTAGGTTGGGGTCGCCGATTTGGGGGTTGAGGGCGAGAAGCTCGAAGTAATCTACGCCAGTGGTGCGGGCAATGCGGGTCATCCATTCGCAGTTGCCGACAAGATAGCGTTCGCCCAAATCGAGGCCGGGGGTGGGGTTTTCGCAGGGGGGGGCGATGGTGGGCAGGTTGAGGGTAACTACAATAGGAGCCACGGCCGCTTCTTCCCCCGCCAACTGCGCCGTTAGGGTATAGCTTTGTCCCGCTTCGACACGCAATTGCACATGCGACCAGTAGCCACGCTCGTCGGCCGTGGCTGTGCCCATTTGCACCCCGTTGTGGAAGACGAGGACGGTGGCCAAAGGTGGGGCTTGGCCGACCATTGTCAGCTCAAACCCCGCCAATTCGGCCGCTGGTTGGGGGTATAAAATCGTTAGCGGGGCGGGGGTAATGGTCGGCGTGGGGCTGGGCGCAGTTGTGGCGGCGGAGGTAGGGGTGGTTGGAAGAGGGGTGGTGGGCACGGCCGTCTCGGTGGCGCGGGGCGGGGTTGGCGTAGTTGTTACCGTTGTCGTTGTTGTTGTTGCGGTGATAGAGACGGCCGTTGTGGATGCCAATGTGGGCAACTCGAAAATAGCCGTGGCGGTGGCAGTGGCAGTCGGGCTGGGGGTAGCAGTGGAGATGATAACGACGGCCGTGGGGGTGGGGGCAGAGGCGATGACGGCCGTGTTTGCCTCAGGCGCGTTCCAAACAAGCCATCCCCCACAGACAGCCAAAACAACCAACACACTGGCTTTGACCAAATTGAGCAGGCGCACCGCCTGTGGCGAACGAAAAGGCATGATTAAGTGTTGAAGACTGAACAGTTGGCAAAAGTAGCAACCAGTAAGGCCACCAAATTTATACAGAGGGGGGAACTTTTACACATTTTAATTTCCGAATGTCCCACACCGATCAGTGACAATTGGCTGTTTTTCAGGAATATTTCGCCACACATCGCTGACAATTGGCTCTTTAGGGGGCCAGCAAGGCTTTGATTTGGTCTTCCAACACGGCTTGGTTGATGGCGCCGGGGGTGACGTGGCGAATCACGCCATCCGCATCGATGAAATAGGTGGTGGGCAGGCCAAAAACGGCGTACTCGCGATTGATTTGGCTGTTTTCATCCAGCACAAGCGGGTAGGTGAGTTCGTAGTTATCGGCAAACATTTGGATGGTAACGGCCGTTTCCCCCTGATTCACCCCCACAAAAACCACTTCATCCACATATTGCTGACTAAGGGCTTGGAAATAGGGGGTTTCCACGCGGCAAGGGGCGCACCATGTCGCCCAAAAGTTCAGGACAATGGCACGGCCGCGCAAATCACTCAGGGTTAGTTCATCACCTGTGTGGGTGGGCAGGGTGAAATCGGGGGCGAGGAAGCCGACGCGGGGCGCGGCCGTGGTGGGCAACGCACTGGCTCCACCGCGCTGAAGCGCCATCCCCCCCACGGAAATAAGCACGGCCGCCAGCAAAACAGCCAGCCAACCGCGTTGGGTTTGGGGAATGTAGGCGGGGAGAGGAGGCATGGGATTGGGGATTTTGGATTTTGGGGGATTGCGGATTAGGGAATAGTGGCCAAGGCGGCGGGGAGGTGGAAGAGGCCGTGTTCGTCGCAGGGGAAATCGAGGGTTTGGGTGACGGCCGCTGTGGGTAAAACGCCATAGATATGGGGGAAGGCCATGCCTGTTTCGTAGCAATCTTCGTAGATGATTTCGGCCGGCACCTGCGCCTCATCAATGAGCAACACGACCAAGCCGTGTTGCCCGCGAAAAATGCCGTTGGCTGTGCCCAACAATTGGGCAATGGTGGAGCAGTGGATAAACCCCTCGCTGGCGAGGGAATCGGCCGTGTATTGGCCTGTAGGTTGGGCGGCGGCCCATGCGGCGGCCGTGGTGATGTGGGTTATCATAGGAAATCTGTGGGGGGGGACTGGGGACTAGGGACGGGGGAGTAGGGACAGTGGTGCACTCGGCCGCACGACCACGTTTCCTATCTATCCTGTCCCTATGTCCCATCAAAATTAAATGATTCGTTGGGCACTCTCAAAAACGGGTTCGTTGCGCAAAATGCGCTCGGGGGAGAAGATGGCGAGGTCGAGGGCGTGCGGCCGTTGTAGCATTAGTTCGGCGAGGTAACGGCCGACGGCGGGAGCCTGTTGGAAGCCATGCCCCGAAAAGCCATTGGCCAAATACAGCCCCTTCAACTCGGGCCACTCGCCCAAAATAGCGTTGCCATCCAACGTGTTGACGGCGTACAGCCCCGCCCAGCCGCCGACCACCTTCAACCGCTCAAAAACAGGCATCTGCTCGACCAGTTCAGGCCACAAAATGTCGTCAAACGTCGGCCGATGCATCTCAAAATTGTACCCCACGGGGTCATCGGGCAACGATTTGCCAATCATAAAGTGGCCGCCCCGCTCGTGGATGATGTACAAGCCCGAGGGCAGGAAGAGACTGGGTAAGATGATTTCGGGCTGGAGCGGCGTTTCGACGACGAAAACTTGGCGGCGCACAGGGATGACAGGCAATTCTACCCCGGCCGTGCGGGCTAAATCGGCGCACCATGCCCCCGCTCCGTTCAGCACAATGGGGGCGGTGAGTTGGTCGCCATTGGCCAAGGTCACGCCCGTGATACGGCCGTCGGCGTGGCGCAAACTGGCCACTTCACCCTGCAAATAGTGCGCCCCCAGCTCCACGGCGCGGTTTTTGTAGCCCATCAGCACCGCCAACGGGTCTACCGAGCCATCGAGCCGCCCCAGTGTGCCGCCCGCGCAAGCGATGGAGCCATAGTCGGGAAATTGGCTCTCGATTTGCGCTTGGGTCAGCAATTCGACGGGGCAACCGAGGCTTTGTTGCTGGCGCAGGCCCGCTTCGGCCTCGGCACGGCCGTCTTCGTTGAACAAAAAGAGGTTGCCTTGGTGGCGAGCGAACACTTGCGGCCGCCAATCTCCCACCGCCATATCATCATCAAACGTGGCCAAGATCTCGAGGGTGTATTGGGAGATTTGGATATTCTCTTTGATGTTAAACTGCACCCGCACGTTGCCATCGGATAAAACAGTGGAGCAATGCTCGTAAGTTGGCTCTTTTTCGATGATGGCCACCCGCAAACGGCCGTCCATCTGCAACAAATAATAGGCCGTGGCGCACCCCATCACCCCCCCACCTGCAATGATAATATCGTAGTTAGTCATAGGTCTTTTGTCATTGGTCATTGGTCATTCGTCACTAGCCCCCCTCTCTTCTCTCTTCTCTTTTCTCTCTACTTCCGCCCCGTATCCTGAGAAATCAGCCCATCCCGAATCTCTATCATGCGCGGAATGCGGGCGGCGAGGGAGCGGCTGTGCGTTACCATGAGCAACGTTTTGCCTTCAGAGACAAGCCGCTCGAACAGGGCAAACACCTCGCCCTCGGTGTGCGAATCGAGGTTACCCGTTGGCTCATCGGCCACCAACAGGGGCGGGTCGTTGGCAAGGGCGCGGGCGATGGCCGCCCGTTGCTGTTGCCCCCCCGAGACCATGCTGGGCAGTTTGTGGGCTTGGTCGGCCAGCGAAACAGTTTCCAGCAGGTGCATGGCGCGTTCGTGCCGTTGCTTGGGGGTCAGTTTTTTCACAAAATCCATGGGCAAAATGACATTTTGGAGCAAACTGAGAGCGGGCAACATCTGGAAAAACTGGAAAATGATGCCCACATGTTGGCCGCGCCATTTGGCCAATTCGTTCTCGCTCATGGTATGCACGGCCTGCCCTGTCACAATCACTTCCCCTTCGGTGGGGTGGTCTATGCCTGTAATCATGTTCAGCAGGGTGGATTTGCCGTTGCCCGAGGGGCCAACGATGCAAGCAAATTCGCCCGCGTGCGCTTCAAAGCTCACTCCGCGCAAGACGGTAATCTCGGTTTCCCCGACGGGAAAGCGTTTGACGACGTTTTTAATTTGGACGATAGCAGGAGAGGGCATGGAATAAGGGGGGACTGAGAGATTCGGAGGTTGGGTTGAGTTTTTAGTTTTGCGCCATGAATTGGTTGAAAGTAACAAGTTACAAGTTGTTTATCACTTGTAATTTGTGGGCAAATAGATGGCGAAGAGCTAAAGACAGGAACGAGATTGTATTTTACCTATTTCCAAGATAATCTCCTTGTTTCTTATCGTTTATCTCAGGGTTTTTGAAAAGTCGTCACGTAGGGGTGGGGGGGGCGAAAAGATGTTGCCCAAAACAACAAGACTCTGTTCGCCACCTGCTCGCCTCTACAACAATCTTCTGCCTTAGCGAACTCACTCCTCACCAGCCACTAACCACTAATCACTTTACCTGTGCCACACCTTCTTCCGCTGGGTTTGATGTGCGGGACATTTGACCCGCCGCATAGGGGGCATTTGCGTTTGGCTGAATTAGCGGCCGACCAACTTCCCCTTGAGCAAGTGCTGTTTCTGCCCGTGGGCCAACCGACCCACAAAAACACGCTCACGGCCGTCCACCACCGCCTCGCCATGACCGCCTTGGCCATTGCGGAGCATCCCCGCTTTGTGTTGGACACGGCCGACGCTGACCGCCCCCCTCCCCACTACACCGCCACCCTCTTGCCCATCTTGCGCCAACGCTACCCCACACGGGAGCTATGGCTGTTGATGGGGAGCGATAGTTTGGCCGATTTGCCGCGCTGGCATAACCCCACGGCCGTCATTGCCCATGCCCGCTTGGCTGTTTTGGCGCGGGTTGGGGTGGCGATAGATTGGGTGGGGTTGGAGGCGGCCGTGCCGGGGGTAGGCGCGGCCGTGCAATGGCTCGCTGGCGACCCGTTGCCGCTCTCTTCCACGGCGGCACGGCAAGCGGTGGCGAAGGGGCAGGCGTTGGGGGAAGATGTGCCAGCGGCCGTGCGGGATTACATTGCCCACCACCAGCTATATTGAGGTTACTGGTTATTGGGTTATTCGTTATTGGGTTATTGGCGTAATGAGTAACCAATAACCAATAACGAATGGGTGTGTTTCATCTCAGTTGAGAGCCGTCGTAGGGGCAACCCTTGTGGTTGCCCTAACCTCTGGTAAATGCAAGACTGGGGGTAGGCACAAGGCCTACCCCTACAATGTTTCAACCCAAATGAAACACACCCATAACCAATAACCAGTAACTCTTACCCTAGGGCGGTTAGCAACTGTTCGAGCGGTGGCCTGTCGGTTGGTTCTTGGCTGGGGTGGGCAAGGCGGAGGATGCCAGCGGGGCTGATGATAAAATCCCCGCCGAGTTGGTGGGGGTTGCCGCGTTTGCCAAAGGTCGGCCGTTTTTGCGCTTTGGCCTTGGCGTAATACCACAGCGTGGCCAAGCTCCACGAGCGGCGCCGCGAAACTTCTAAGCCATAGGCGCGGTAGGCGATGTGTTCCCTATCTACCAAAAAGGGAAAGGGGGATTGGGTCTCTTGGAGCCAAGCGTGCGACCAATAAGGGGTGTCGAAAGAGACGGTGACGATATTCGCCCCGCGTGCGCTAAATTCTGCCTGATGTGCCACAACCTGTGCCACGTGGTCTCGGCAAGGCAGTCAGGCAAGGTGGCGCAGGAAGATGAGGAGCAGGGAACGGCCGTCGCCCCAATAGTCGGAAAGCGCGGCCGTGCGGCCGTCTAAGAACGGGAGAACAATGTCGGGGGCGGGTTGCCCAATTTTTAAGCGAGCCATAAGAATTACCAAGTACGAATTACGAAGTACGAATAAGGGAGAGGGGCGGGTGTAGTGGCGCAATATATTGCGCCACTACGAGGGGGAAATAACTAATAACGAATAACCAATACCCTAATTGAGATGCCGACTGGCCCACACCAGCCGTTGGCCAATGGTGATGAGGATGAGCAGAGCCATGACGCTGAAGAGCCATGTGAGATAGGTGGGGAAGAGGATGAAGGCGGCGTAGAAGAGGATGGTCTCTGTGCCGCCAATCAGCCCATTGGGGATGACAATGGTGGTGAGGCGTTGGGGGTGAACCAGCCGCCGTTTCTCCAGAATGGCGGCCAGATACATCCATGAGGCGGCGTTGACATAGTAGGTGCAGAGCAGGAAGATGAGGCTGGCAGTCACGGCCGTTTCCCCCACCCCAGCCGCCAATCCCACAGGGACGAGGGCATAGATCACAAAATCCACCACAATGTCTAAGTATCCCCCAAAATCGGTTTGGGAGCCTTGCTGGCGAGCCACCGCGCCATCGAGGCCATCAAAAATGCGGTTGGCGAACCAGAGCAATAGCCCCCAACCGTACTGTTTTTGCCACACGGCGCCCGCCGTGGCCAGCCCCGCCAGCAACCCCACGGCCGTGAAAAACCACGGCGGGGTGTGCAAAGCAAGGCGGGCTACAGGCGCAAACGCCTTGTCTTTGACCAAACGCATTCTGTCATCAAACATCTGTTTTATTTCTCGGGGTAGATGAGCCAAATTTTGGCGGGGGGAAAGTGGAGGTAAACAGGGTCGCCTTCTCGGTACTGGCCTTGGCTGGCCGCCTCGGCGACCACTTCTAAGGGGGGCAAGGCGGGGTCGGCCGTGGCCACGTGCAAGCGGGTATGGGTTCCCACATAGACATGGCGCACGATGCGGCCGAGGAGCCATCCCTCTTGCGGCTGGGGGCAGAGCTGGATGTTTTCGGGGCGAATGGTGAGCTGGGCAGGGCCATCGGGCACAAGCAAAGCGGGGGGCAAGGGGAGTTGCCCCAGTGGGGTGTGGAACCAGCCCCCCTTGTTTGTGGCCGGGAATCAAGTTGGCGTTGCCAAAAAAGCGGGCGATGGGTTCAGTGAGCGGCCGTTCGTAAAAATCGGCCGGTGCGCCCACCTGTTGCAACACGCCCCCAAAAAGCAGGGCGATGGTATCGGCCAAAATCACCGCCTCCTCTTGGTCGTGGGTGACGACAAGGGTGGTGATGCCCAATTGCCGCTGGAGCGACAAAATGAGTTCGCGCATGTCGTGGCGCAGATGGGCATCGAGGTTGGAAAGCGGCTCATCGAGGAGGAGGAGTTGTGGTTGGACGATGAGTGCCCGCGCCAAGGCGATGCGCTGTTTTTGCCCGCCCGAAAGTTCGTGCGGCCGACGACGGCCGTAGCCCGCCAACTGCACCAAGTCCAACATCTCGGCCACCCGCTTTTGGGTGGCGGGGGCTGGCTGGCCGCGCATTTTTAGGCCAAAGGCGATGTTTTCGGCCACGTTGAGGTGGGGGAAGAGGAGGTGGTTTTGGAAGACCATAACCGCGCCCCGCTTTTCGGGGGGGATGTGTTGCACGGCTTGGCCATCGAACAAGATTTGGCCGTGGGTGGGTTCGAGCAAGCCGGCCACCATTTTGAGGACGGTAGTTTTGCCGCACCCCGAGGGGCCGAGCAGGGCGGTGATACGGCCGCTGGCGGCCGTCAGCGAGAGATTGGCCACGGCGGGGGGATTTTGCCCATACTGTTTGTGCAAATGCTGGAGTTGAACGTGGGTCATAGGTTGCCCAGCCCGCCCAAGGCGGCATGGCGGCCTGTGAGATAGCGCGAGGTGAATAAGAAGAGGAGCAGGGCGGGGGCGATGAAGACGAGGCTGAGCGCGGCCGTGATGGCATTGTCGCCGCTGTTGGCAAAGGCGAAGAGCAGGACGGGCAGGGTGAGCACTTGGCCGCCGCCGACGAGGAGGGTGAGCAGGTATTGGCTCCACGAGATAATAAACGCGAAGAGCGAGCCGACCATCAGCCCCGGCCAGATGGTGGGCAGGGTGATGTGCCACCACACTTGCCACGGCCGTGCCCCCAACGTCCGCGCTTGCGCTTCGTAATCGAGGTCATAATTGGCAAAGGTGCTGGTCAGGGTGAGTACCATGTAGGGCATGACGGGGATGAGATGCACGAGTACCACCCCCAGCAGGGTATCGGCCAAGCCCCAGCGCAAAAAGGCGACGTGGATGCCCATCGCCACGGCGATGACGGGCATGATGGTGGGGGCGAGGATGAGAAAGAGGACGGCCGTTTTGCCGCGAAACTCATACAGCCCCAGTGCCCGCCCCGCTGGCAGGCCGATGAGGGCGGACAGGGCGGTGACGGCCGTGGCGACCCTGACACTGTTCCACAGGGCGGTTCCCACCTGTGACGCTTCGCTGAAGACGTAGCCCCACGCCCGTTGGCTCCATTCGGTGGGCAACAGGGCGGGGAAATACCAGCGGTGGGCAAATGACCAAATGACGAGGGGGAGGAGGGGGGCGGTGAGGCCCACCAACATGGCTCCCAGCAGGAGCCATTGGCGCGTCTGTCTCATCATGGGCGTGCCCTCTGAGGGGTGGGTTGGGTGCGTTGCCAGATGAGCCAGCCGATGAGGAGGGCATCGAGGATGTGTTCGAGCAGGCGAAAGAGGCGGCCGTGGTGGGCGATATCCCAATAGCTGATGGGCGACTGAAAACGGGTGCGCCATTCGAGGGGGAAGAGCAGAACGGGGCCGTCATCGGCGTGGGTGAAAATATCTATGGCTCCGTGGAGGCCGCACCCGAGCGCAAACCAGAGCAGGTGTGAACCCCATGCTGTGTGCCGCGCCAGATAGCCCATCAGCCCCAAGGCGAAGAGGGGCAAGGGGGCGTGAAGGGTGTTGTGGGCGGCGATCCACCACGGGTTGTGGAAGTAGAGGTGGTTGTAGGTGGGGCTACAGCGGGTTTTGTCGGGCAGGTGGGGGCGCAGGTAGCGCCTGTCGAGGATGTAGCCGAGGGTGAGGAGGACGAGAGGGACATCGGGCAGGATGGCGCCAGCGAGCCACGCTTTTTGGGTGGGGGGCGGGGCGGGGAGGGCGGCCGTGAGGAGAAAGTGGGAGTAGGTTTGCATGGGGGGATTGGTTATTGGTTACTGGTTATTGGGGTTGTAGTGCTTACTCTGGTTGAGGGTGTGTTGGTGTTGGCGTTCTAACGCTTCTGGGCCGTTCCTAACACTTCTGAGTCGTTCCTAACACTTCCTGAGCTGTTCCTAACACTTCCTGAGGCTTCCTTCTGAGCCGTTCCTAACACTTCCTAGCGTCCTAGGCCGTTCTAACACTTGCTGAGTCGTTCCTAACGCTTCCTGAGCGTCTAGGGTGTCATTCTGTTGCGTAGCGCCTCCAAAGGAAGAATCCCTAAACCTAAGCTAACTCGAGACAATGGAACGCTCTAGAACTTCCTCACTTCGTTCGGAATGACAGTTGAGACTCACTTGCATCAACTCAAATGAAACACACCAATTACAAGACCCAATAACGAATAACCAGTAACGAATAACTTACCACGGGTGCGTTGTTGGTAGTGTTTTTTGTGTTGGCGGGCTAAGTTGGGGCGGGCAAAGGTTATTTTTTCTTGGATGGCGTAGCGCAGGAGGTCGGTCATGGTGAGGGAGCCGAAGAAGTGGGCTTTATAGCTTCCTCGGCGCATAAAACCTTCGCCGGGCTTGAGCAGGCTGAGGCGGATTTTATTTTTGGGCAGGTAGGTTTTGCCATCGAGTAGGGCGATGAAGGGGTCGGCAATCCATTCGAGGTTGCGGAAGATGTGGTCTATTTGTTGGGCGGCGGCCGTCACGGCCGCTTCGTCGTGCGGGTCTACAGCTTCCATAATGCCATCCACACGGTTGGCAACTTGCTCAAACTCGGGGTAGCCACCCCCCGCCAGCTTGAGCTGAACGAGTTGGTCGTAGTACGCTTGGCGAGCCTCGGCCGTGTTGTCCCCTTTGGCTTGCGCCCGCATCATGTTCAGCTTGACCAGTTCGGTGTAGGCGCCGAGGAGCCACATGACGGCGTACACTTGCCACAGGCGGGGGTTGCGGAAGGCGTGGTAGCTGTTGGCCACTAATCTATCGGCCGAGTGGACAAAGTGGTGGGTGACTGTTTGCAAATCGGCAAAGGCTGGGGCGGAATAATCGCCCGTCTCTTTGGCCCGCAAAAGTTGGTGCGCCAGCACAAAGACAGTGGTGAGCGAGGTGTATAGCCCTTTGGAAAAGAGCGGGTCTATGAAGCCAGCGGCATGGCCGAGCAGTGCCCAGCGGTCGCCGACGATTTGGGTGGAGGAGTATTGCAACCGCCCCGCCCGCGTCCAGTCGCGCACCGCTTTGGCGTTGGCAAATTGGGCGGCGATGCTGGGGTATTGGGCGATAAACTCGTAAAACTCTTGCTCGGCCGAGACATCGTTGCGCGGGGGGTGGATGCGGGGGTCGAGGAGTAGCCCGACACTGCACAGGGGGTTGGTGGATTCTTCGTAGTTGTCGAAGGGAATGACCCACATCCAGCCGCCATCAAAAACATGGTGCAGGGTTCCTTCGGACATGCGAAAGGGGAGGCCGTATTCTTGTTGTGAGGCGGCCGTTTGATGATAACAGGGCACGTTGACCATGTGGGTGAACATGCCTCGGGCGTGGGTTTGCAAGTTAAAATCGCGCACGCCAAATTTTTGGGCCAGAATGGAGCGAAAACCGCCTGCGTCTACGACATAGTTGGCGGTGATGCGTTGCCCTTGGGCGGTAATCACGGTCACGCTGTCGCCGTTGAGTTCGATGTCTTGGATGGGGGTGTTTTGCAGGACTGTCGCGCCGTAGGAGACGGCCGTGCTCATCATAAAGTAGTCGGTATCTTGCCGATACAGATGCAATTCGTGGCCGTGTGGCTCCTTGGGAATTACTGCTTGCAGGGTGCGGCGTATATCGTGCGGTTGGCCTTTCTGGTGGTGCAGAAAGCCAAAGTGCCGCTTAATGCCGTGGGTGGTTCCCGAAAAGGGCAAGAAATTTTCGGTGCTAAAGTAGGCCAGTTCGGGCACATCGTAAAAATGGGCCAACGAGCGCATCATTTCCGATGTCTCCAGAATGAGCGATTCGCCAATGGCAAAGCGGGGGTGGGCTTTGGCCTCGAAGACGACCACCCGCTGGCCGTGCCGGGCCAAAATGGCGGCCAGTGCCGAGCCAGAAATCCCAGAACCAATGATAGCAACATCAAAAGGGGCTTCGTTCATGTTTGTTTTCTCGTTAAACTCGTCAAATTTTTAAGCGGATTTAGGTCTTTTTTTAACGCAAAGTCGCGAAGACGCAAAGAAGCTCCTGAACCCTTTGCGTCTTTGCGCCTTAGCGACTTTGCGTTAAAGAAAAAAACTGGCTCATCTTATTTGTTTGTCCATCCTAAGCGCATGTAGAGGGCGATTAAAATGGTGATGATGAGGGCGATGATGACGCTCATGGCCATCGCTTCGGGGCGGGCGTTTAGGTCTACATCGGTGTAGAAGCGGTAGGCCAGCACGGGCAGGGCGGAGGGGTAGCGTGTGCCGAGCAAAAGGGGCACTTCAAATGCCCCAAAGGTGAAGGCGAAGACCAAGATAGCGGCCGAAAGAAGACTGGGGCGGAGCAAGGGCAGAATGACATAGCGAAACCGTTGCCACTGGGTCGCCCCCAGCGTTTGGGCCACTTGCTCGTACTCTTCGCCGATGCTTTGCAGGGCGGCCAGCAAAATAACGCCGATGAACACGGTGCTTTTCCACACATATTCGAGGATGATGCCGATGGCGTAGGGGTCGTAGACGAGGGCGGGAAAGTCGGCCGGGGCTTGAATCAGCCCCGCCGCGTGCCCCAGCCGGGCCAGAAAGCCGCTTTGGGAAAAGAGGAGGAGGATGCCGATTGCCCCGACGAGGTGGGGGATGGGCAGGTTGGCCTGAAAGAGGAAGGTGGCGATTTTTTTGCGGGAAGGCACGGCGCAGGGTGAGCGCGGCCGTGAGGGCGAGCAAGGTAGAAACGGCCGTGCTGGCTCCCGCTATCCACAGGGTGAGCAGGAGGGAACGGCCGAAAGCAGGGTTGCTAAAAATGCGCTGGTACGCCTCTAACGAGAATTCGGTGCGGCCGATGGCGGGCACATAGCCCACACTTTGCGCCACCGCCAACCACAGCCCCCCCCCAAACAGCACCACCACCACCGCCAGTGCGGGGGCCAACATGAGGGGAATGGCGAAGCGTTTCATAGGGGGAAGAGCAGATAGAGGGTAGAGATAGAGATAGAGGAGAACGTGGTAGGTCAGCCTATCGTGTTTCCTTTACTATGCAAAGGATTCCGCGAATCGAGTAAATAGTGAGTAGTGAGTAGTGGCGTACTACTCACTACTCACTTTTCGTCTTTACGTGTGTGACTGGTCTCATACAAAACTATCTCTATCTCCCGTCTCTATCTACTTTTGCAAAACTTCCGCTTCCCAGCCTTGTTCGAAGGCGGTGAGCCACGGGGCTTGGAGTTCGGGCAGGCGGCGGGCGGCCAGTTCTTCGGTGGAAAGGGTCGCTTCGCCACGGGGGATGGCGGCAAACTCGGCTTGCAGGTTGGCGGGGAGCAGGACGGGGTCTAGCACGGGCAAATCGCCCCAGTTGGCGGGTTGGGCTTTGCTCAGTTGCGCCTCGGGCGAGAGCAGGAAGTTGGCCAAAACCATTGCCGCCGCTTTGTGGTCGGAGTTGTAGGGGATGGCGACGTAGTGGGTGTTGGCAATGGTTCCGCTGTCAAAGATGAAGGTGCGGGTGGTGGCGGGGTAACGGCCGCTTTCCACCAAGCTACTCGCCTCGGCGGGGTTGTAGGCCATGTCAAAGCTCACTTCGCCGTTGGCAAATAAATCTTGCTGGCGGGTGTGGTTTTCGGGGTAGGTGGCTCCTTCGCGCCACAAGAACGGCTCGATTTCGTTCAGCAAGGCCCAGCAAGCGGCCGATTTTTCATCGAACACCGCTTGGTCAAACTCGCCCAGCAACGCCTCATACCCCCCAGCCGCTTCGTAGCAGATGTGGCGCACAAAGGCACTGCCCGTAAAGTCGGGCGGGGCAGGATAGGTGAATTGGCCGGGGTTCGCCTTAATCCATTCCACCAAAGCGGGGATGGTGAGTGGGGGTTCGGGCACGCGGGCGCTGTCGTAAATCATCACAAATTGGGCTTTGCCATAGGGGGATTCGTGCCCTTCAACAGGGTAGCCAAAGTCGTTGGCCACACTCGGGTCGTCGCCGTTGACATAGGCTGAACTGGGCAAGAATTGTGCCCAATGGCCATAGAGCAGTTCGGCTTGGCGCATGGTGCGGAAGTTTTCACCATTGACCCACACCAAATCTACCGAGCCGCCACTATCTTGGCCCGCCTCTTTTTCGCCCAGCACTTTGTTGATGTATTCGGTGGCATCGCTGATGGGAACCATGTTGAGGGTGATGCCATATTGCTCTTGGACGGCCGTGGCCACATAGCCCGTGATCCATGTGCTGATTAAATCACTGCCGCCCCACATGTAAAAGTTGACGGTTTGCCCTTGGGCTTCGGCCAAAATGTCGGCCCATGCTTGCCCTTCGTAGCCGGGCGGGGCTTGTGCCCCTGCGGGGGCAGATTCGGCCGTGGTGGATTCGACAGGAGCGGCCGTGGTTGGTTGCGCGGGTTCTGGGGTGGGCGATACGGGTTCGCTGGTGGAGCCACAGGCGGCCAACAGCAACAACAGGAGCCATGAAGCGATTTTCTTGTGCAAAATTTTCCTCCTAAACTTGGTGAATGGGTAAGGCGAGATAGAGTGTAGAGATAGAGATAGAGGGCCTCTTAGTGGGCTGAATAACTGCGTTCCCCTCTATCTCTATCTCCTGCCTCTATCTGAATAAAACGAATGGTGTGTTTATGATTGAGTTTATTGTTTTTAACAGAATTGACAACCCAACCATTCTGTTCATTTAATGTTGTTCGCGTTATTTTTAGCCCTCAACTGAGATGAAACACACCCATAACGAATAACGCTTTTACCCCCTGCGCCAGCGCAACAGGGTGCGGAACAGTTTGGCCACGGTGGGGGTGAGGCGGGTGCGGTTCCATGCGTCGGCCGTTTTTTTAATCATCTCCGCTTGGGTGGGGTAGGGGTGGATGGTTTGCGAAAGTTTACCAATCCCCGCCCCAGTTATCATGGCGGTGGTAATTTCGCTAATCATTTCCCCCGCATGGCGGGCAATAATGGTTGCGCCCAAGATTTTAGACGTTCCGCGCTGGACATAGATTTTGGCGAACCCCTCTTCGCTATCGGCACGGCCGCGGTCTGTCTCTTGCAGGCGGGTGGTAAAGGTGTCTACGGCCGTGCCCTGCGCCTCCGCTTCGTAATCAAACAGCCCCACATGGGCAATTTCGGGGTCGGTGTAGACCACCCACGGAATAATCAGTTGGCTGTATTTTTTGCGGCCGAAGAAGAGCGCATTTTGCAACACAATGCGGGCGGTGGCATCGGCCGTGTGGGTGAATTGGGCGGGAATGGCCACATCCCCTGCGCCGTAAATGTGGGGGTTGGTGGTTTGCAGATAGTCGTTTACCGTCAGCCCCTTTTTGGTGGTGGCGATGCCGGCCGCTTCCAGATTAAGTCCTTCGATGTTCGGCCGTCGGCCAGCGGCCAGCAAAATCTCATCCACAGCAAGGGTCTGCGTTTGCCCAGCGTGGGTAAAAGTCAGCACTTTGTCGGCTCCCACCCGCTCCACCTTTTGAGTTTGGCTTTCGAGGAGCAAGCGAATGCCATCCGCTTCGAGGGCTTGGCGAATAAGGGCCAGCCCTTCGGCATCACGCAAGCCGCCCATGTGGGGCGCGATGTCAAAGACGGTGACTTGGCTCCCGAAGCGGGCGAAGGCTTGCGCCATTTCGAGGCCAATGGGGCCTGCACCGATGATGGCCAGCCGCTGGGGGAGTTGGGTCAGCTCGAAAATGCCTTCGTTGGTGATGTAGCCTGTTTCGGGCAGGCCGGGGATGGGCAGGGCGGCGGCGCGTGCGCCTGTGGCGATGACAGCTTTGTGGAAGGTGATGGTACGGCCGTCTACCACAAACGTGTTGGCTCCTGTAAATTGCCCCTCGCCCAAATATAAATCAATGCCCAGCCCGCGAAAGCGTTCGGCCGAGTCGTGGTGGCTAATCTCCGACCGAATGCGGCGCATCCGCGCCATGATGGCGGGGAAATCTACTTCCACCTGCCCGACTTGCACGCCGAGTTCGGCCGCGTGGCGAATATCGCCCACAACTTTGGCGGAGCGCAAGATGGTTTTGGAGGGCACACAACCCGCATGAAGGCAATCGCCGCCGAGGAGGTGTTTTTCGACAAGGGCGACTTTGGCGCCGAGGCCGGCCGCCCCCGTCGCGGCCACCAACCCGGCCGAGCCGCCGCCGATGACCAGCAAATTGTAGCGTTCGGTGGGGGTGGGGTTTTGCCAATCGGCGGGGTGGGTGTTGCGCACCAAGGTTTGGTTGTGCTGGTCAAAGGGGGGAACTTCTATTTGGGTGGCCATGTTTGTTTGCGGGGGGATTGGGGTTGCTGGGAAATGGTTCGGGGTGTCAGATGAAGCGTAGCGGAAAATTCTTACGACGCTGTTACAAAAAACGGCAAGGGTGCAAGGCACAAAAAAGGTGCGGCGCACGTGAGGACGTGCGCCGCACCTAGATTGGGGGGGAAGTGAGTAGTGAATAGTGAATAGTGAATAGTTGGCAGGACTTACTACTTACTACTTACTACTTACTAATTACTACTTACTCACTCTTATAGTTGTTCCCCTTACGGCCGTGTGACCGCCGGGAGGAAGATGTGTGGCCATTCGAGGAAGATGAGGTAGGAGGTGACGATGTCGGGGATTTCGTCGCCATCTATATCTAGCTCGAGGATGACATCGGTGGGGGCGAGGAGGTTGAAGTCGGTGAATTCGACGGTGAGGGGGGATGTCTATTTCTTCGCCAGGTTCGAGGGAGATTTGGCCGGTGATGATGGCGCCGGGAGCCAAGCCATTGAGGCTAACGACGGAGGTATCGGTGAAGCCACGGGACATGGCCCAGATGCGATAGTCGGCCGTGGCCGCGACTGTATTGGGCAAGCGCGTGCCGGGGCTGGTGACGGTGAAGCTGATGCTTTGGGTGAAGCCCATCGGCACGCCACCGCCGAGACCCGAATGGACATTGGGGCTGGTCCACCACGTGGGGGAGTATGACCAGAGGGCGGCGTGGCAGTTAAAGGTGGTGTTGGTCGCCTGATTGGTGACGATGGCTTGGAATTGGGCGTTTTGGGAGGGGCCTGTGAAGATGGCGGGGTAGGCTATTTCGACATCTATGACGGCGTATTGGAATGCGCCCAAGACGACAGGCATGGGGGTGGTGATGGTCATCAGGCTGGGGCCGACGAGTTGCAGGGTGAAGGTTTCTACGCCTGTGGCCGAGGCGTTGAAGATGTAGATTTCGGTTTCCAGCGAGATTTGGTCGAGGAAATGGTTATCCCACGGGATCATGCAGAAGTCGGGCTGGCCGCTATTCCAGTTGCCAAAGGTGGTTCCGGTGAGGACTTGCCCCGGTGTGAGGGTGGGGGTGTATGTGCCGCTGGTGGGGGCTGTTTGGGTCCATTGCACCATGTATTGGCCGTTCCAATAGGGGGCGGGCTGGCTTTCGTAGACGATGTATTCGCCGGGGGGGAGGCCGAGGAAGGCGTAGTCGCCGTTGGCATCGGTGAGTTCGGTGAAGTGGAGGCCGTTGCCTTGGGCGTTGATGGTCCAGTTGGGCAGACCGAGTTCGCCAGCGTCTTGGAGGCCGTCGCCGTCTAAATCGTTAAATTTGTGGCCGTGGATTTCGACGGGGGGGGCGTAGTTGCCGAAATCTAAATCGGTGATGTCTTGGGTGGGGACGAAGCTGACGACGTAGTGGCGGGGGGAGATGGGGAAGGTTTGGGTGTAGCCAACTTGGGGAACTTCGGTGAGGGTGTAGGTGCCTGTGACTAGCCCTGTGAAGAAGTAATGGCCGCCGATGCCAGTGGTTGTTGTCCAAACGGTGGTGCCATCGGTGAGTTGGATGACCCAATCTTCTAGGCCGGGTTCTTGCGCACCCCAGATGCCGTTGTTGTTGCGGTCGTAGAACTTGGAACCAGAGAGACCGGGTTGGCGGGGGCCTCCGCCGTGGTTGCCGAAATTAATCCCGTCGCGTGATTGGCCGCCTTGGATGAAGACGATGTGGGTGCCATCGGTGCCTGTGGCGGGGTTGGGGAAGGTTTGGACCCAGCCGGGTTCCATCATTTCGGCGATGACGTAGTCGCCATCGGCTAGGCCGTGGAAGCAGTAGTTGCCGTTGGCATCCGTGGTGGTGGTGGTGAATTGGCCAGCGGCTTGGAGCTGGATTTGCCAGTTGGGGAGGGTTGTTTCGTTGGGATCCCAGACACCATCGCCGTTGAGGTCGTTGAATTTGGAGCCGCAGATGTTTGCTCCGCCGCTTGCGGCCGTGGCTTGCCCGCTTGGTAAGGCGGTTAGTGAGAGCAGGAGGAGGAAGCCAGCGAGGAGGGCCACCGCGACAATCATCATGTAGCGGCCGGCACCAGTTTGGGAGGGAATTCTCTGTGGGGTTGAAACGGTTTCGTTCATTTTCTACCTCTCTAATATAGATTGTGAGGGACACGAGGGAGCAAGGGGGGCACTCCTTGCCGTGGACACGGGACTCTGTTTCCAATTCCTGACGTGGCAAATGAGGAACTGTCGTTTCTAAGGCTTCCGGAACACCTCCTAATGGTTATGGCCCGAGGGGATGGGGATTGCGGAATGGGGAATGGGGATTGCGGAATGAATGCTGACTAGCTGACAAGCTGACTGGCTGATTTGCTGACTGGCTATGAACGGCCGAATATCCACCCCGCAAAAGCGTAGAGCAGACCTAGCGCGAGGATGATGAATTTGAGGGAGGCGCAGGCTTGGGCGATGCCGCCCCAGTGGGCGAGGCCGCCGAGGAGCAACTGGAACAAGGCCGCATTTTCCACCATATCGAGAATTCCGCCAAATATCTGGCCCCACGCCAGCCAGAGGCCGATTTGGGCTAAGGCTCGGGAGCGGGGGGCTAGTCTTTCACGGGCTAGGAGACAGCCCAAGGAGACTGAACCAACCCAGAAGAAGATGAAGAGGTAATCTAGCCCTAAACCAAAGGCGACGTAGGTGCGGGCGAGGCCATCCCAACTGTTGACGAGGGCGGGCGCGGCCGTGCCTGCCAGTTCAAGGCTGACGATGCCCATTGGGGCGAGGTCGTTGCGCAGGGGGACATCTAGGAAGGCAAAGATGACGAAGAGGAGGAGGGTGAGGACGACAAGCGGCCGAAATAAACGGCGTTGCTGGGAAAGGGAGAGGAAAGCGAAGGGAGTCATGGGGTTTTGGATTGGGGATTGGGGAGGAGGGATTGCGGATTGGGGAATGCGGATTGCGGATTGGGGGAGGTGTAGGGTTGCAGTGGCGTTAATTTGTGTTGCAATGTCGTTTATCTACGTTGCAATGTGACTAATCCGTGTTGCAATGGCGTTCATCCGTGTTGCAATGCGACTAATCTGTGTTGCAATGCGACTAATCTGTGTTGCAATGCCGTTAATCCATGTTGCAATGCGACTAATTCATCTTGCAATGCCGTTAATCTATGTTGCAATGCTGTTAATCCATGTTGCAATGTGACTAATCCGTGTTGCAATGCCGTTTACCCATGTTGCAGTGGGGTTAATCTGTGTTGCAGTGGCGTTAAACCATGTTGTAGGGGCGGGAGGGCGGCATGATACGCCAGCGCAAAACGTTAAGATGCGTCTTGCCGCCCGCTCGCCCTTGGTGCGGGTGAGTATGGGGCGAGCGGGCGCGGGGTGGGAGTTGTTTTGTTTCCCCGCAGGTTTGTTCCGCGCCCTCCCGCCCCTACGGGGTGGTGTTTCGGTGCGTGTGTTATGGCTCTACGAGAGATAGCGCAAAGTTCATGGCCAGCTCTTGGTGGGCGATGCGCAGTGCTTGGGGAAGGGAACCGTGCCCCGCATCGAACCAGTGGACTTGGATGGACTTGCCGAGTTCTTGGAGGAGCGTCTCGTAGGCTTGCATTTGGCGGGCGGGGCAACGGGTGTCGTTGCTTCCTTGGATGACGAGGATGGGGGCTTGTAGATTGGCGGCGTAGGTGATGGGCGAGCTGTTGCGGTGTGCCTCGGCCGTGTCGCTGGGCGTGCCGCCGAAGAGGGCGCGTTGGTATCCTTTGAGGTTTTCCGCTTGGTCTTCGTACATGAGCGCCCAATCGGCGATGGCGACGGTGGCAATGCCGCCTGCCCACAGTTGGGGAGCCTTGCCGAGCGCTTGGAGGGTGAGGTAGCCGCCGTAAGAGCCGCCGACGAGGAACACTTTATCGGGCAGGGCGATGTTATTGGCCACCAGCCAGTGATAGGCGGCTTCCATATCGGTTACTTCAAGGTCGCCAAGGTTGCCGCGAATGGACTCCTCGAATGATTTGCCAAACGTGACGGAGCCGTGGTAGTTCAGGCTGAAAAAGGCAAAGCCCATGTCTACCCATGCTTGTCCCTCGGCCGAGAAGTAATCGAGCATGACGGCCGTTGGCCCCCCATGTGTGTGCAAAATGGTGGGGAATGGCCCTGCGCCCTCGGGCGTGATGAGCCAGCCCTGCACCTCATCCCCCTGTGCGCCTATCAGGCTGATGGAACGCCACGGCCGCCCCGCTGGGACGGGCTGGCCAGCGGCAAGGGTGCGGCGCAATGCGCCTGTCTGGCTATCCAAAGCGACGAGTTGGGCGGGGGTAGCGGCATCTTGCCATGTCAGGATGAGTTCGTCGGCCGTCCACATCATGCGCCAGCCCGAGAACACGCCTGCGGGGGTTTGCGGCAAAGCATGAAGCGTGTCCGTGGCCAACTCGTAGCGGTACAGCGTTTGTTGGGCGGCGTGGAGCTGGTCTAAGATGAGTTGCTGGCCGTCGGGCGACCATGCCATGATGCTGATTGCGCCTTGCAACCCATCCAAAACGAGTTCCCGCCGCTCGCCCGTGCGTGGGTTCCAGATGAGCGGCCGTTCGATGCCTGTTTCGTTGCTGGTGGCGGCTATCCACGGGGTGGCAAGATGGGGGCTGGGTCAAACTCAATGCTGGCCTCTTCACCCGCGCTAAGTTCGCCGACAAGTTCGGCCGTCTCTACTTCAACGGCGCGGAGGACGCTATCAAGGCTCCCCGTGGGGCTGGTCATAAAGTAGGCCAGCGACCCATCGGCCGAGAAACGGGGGCCAAAGGTGAGGTGTTGGCTCTGAAAGAGGGCGCGGGGGGGTGCGCTTAAATCGCTGGGCAATACCCACACGCGGAACCCTTCTTCATCGGCTGAGGAGAAGCCCAGCCAGCGGCCGTCGGGCGATACAGTGATGTTCCACGAGCTGTAGAGCGGCAAATCAGGGGTGATGTCTTGTGGCTCGCCCTCGCCGTGCCACGGAATTTGCATGTAGTGCCCTATTTCGTTGCCGCCTTTGTCTTGGTGGTAATACACCGTCTCGCCGTCGGCCGATATTTCGCCGTTGGCGATGGCAATGGGGTTGTTGGTGATTTGGCGGAGGTTGCCCGTGGGCACATCCCATGCAAATAGTTGGTAGGAGCCGTTAAGATTGGTGGAAACCAATCCGCGCTGGGGGTTGTGGCTGGCCACGGCCGCCCAGCGGATGTCAGATGCGAGGTAGCGTTTTTTCCAGTTGGTCATTGGTCACTTGTCCTTGGTCATTGGTAATGGGTTGTTGGTCATTGGGTGTGTTTCATTTGAGTTGGAGCTTTGTAGGGGTAGGCCTTGTGCCTACCCACAATCTCGGTTAAACCAACACCTAGGGCAACCACAAGGGTTGCCCCTACAACGTGCCTCACCTGAGATGAAACACACATTGGTTATTAGGGTTGTCTCCGTTGTTGGCTCCCTGTCCCTAAGAAATTGCCCTCACCCCTCGCCCCTCTCCCCAAGGGAGAGGGGGACTGGCTCCCTCTCCCTTGGGGAGAGGGTTGGGGTGAGGGGGTCATGGTTCATTGCTCATAATCTCCACGGCCGCTTGGGCCAGCAAGGGTACCATGTCGCCCAGCGGGGCGAAGCGCGGGTCTTTGGTCTGCCCGCGCACATAACGGATGTAGATTTGGGCAATAATCACGGTGAGACGATACAGGCCGAGGGCGTGATAGAAGTGAATGGCGTTGACATCGAACCCTGTGCGGGCGGCGTACCGCGCCACCAACTCCCGCCGCGTTAGAAAGGGCTTGCCTGTGGGCATAAAGGTGGCGGCCAACATCTGCATCGGCGTGGAATCCGTTTCGTCTGTCCAGTAACACAACAGCGCCCCCAAATCGCTCAACGGATCGCCGAGGGTACACATATCCCAATCGAAGATGGCTACCAAACGGCTGGGGTCTTGTTCGTCCAGCATCACGTTGTCCAATTTATAATCGTTGTGGACGAGCGAAACATAGGCGGTGGGGGGCACATTCGCCCTGAGCCACGCATAAACCTGCTCCATCTGGGGCACATCCGTGTGTTTGGCCGCTTGCCAACGCTTGTGCCACCCCTCAATTTGGCGGCTCAGGAACCCATCGGGCTTGCCCAGCCCTGCCAGCCCCAGCGCGGCGTAATCTACTAGGTGCAAATCGGCCAAGGCATCTACCAAGGCCTCGCTGATGGCTTGCGGAGCGGTGGAATTGTCCCACACAAGAGGTAAACGGCCGCGCACCACCACCCCTTCGCGTCGCTCCATCACAAAAAAGGGTGCCCCCAGCACGGCGGGGTCATCGCCCAGCAGAAAGGCGCGGGGCGCAAGGGGAAAGGCACGCCACAGGCGGGATAAAACGGTGTACTCACGCCCCATGTCGTGCGCCGATGCGGCGACGGGGCCGAGCGGCGGCCGTCGCAGGACTCGTTCACGGCCGTCGGCAAAGGTCAGCAAGTAGGTCAGGTTGGCCATCCCCCCCCCGAATTGCCGCACAGTGAATTGGCGGGCATCCGCTACGCCAAGTTGCTCGCTCTTATCGGCTAAATAATCGGCCAGTTTGGCTTCGTCTAGTTGCTCATCAGGGCGGGGGGGGATGGTGTCGTTCATGGAGAAATGTTATTGGTTATTGGTTATTCGTTATTGGGTGTTGGTTGGGTTATCTATTACCCACATCTTTTTCTCTGTGGGAAAACAGCCCTCACCCCTAGCCCCTCTCCCTCGGGGAGAGGGGAACCAGCTCCCTCTCCCGTTGGGAGAGGGTTGGGGTGAGGGGATCCATGTTCCAAAAGGTGAATTTTATGGGTCATAGATAGGGTGGTTGTTACATCTAAATCTCTTTTTCCTTGCCCACTTCGGCAAGGGGTTGCAGATGCTTGGCCAGCAGTTGGTAAGTGCCAAGGGCGCGTCGCACAAAGTGGGGCATTCGTTCGGCCGTGGCCACCACCGTTGCATTGCGGCGCAAATAAACGAACCACTCCCCATCGCTGATGCAATGCGTGGCCCAATCTTGTACTCCGCTCCAAAATTCGATGGGTAGTTGGCCAATCGCGTCACTGAACGAGGCATCTTCCTCGAAGAGGAGAAAAACCACGCCCCCGTTATACGGGTCTGGCACGGGCGCGAAGGTGTAGCCAAGGTGGGCTTTCAGCACGTCGCCGACATCCCGTGGGCGGATGTAGAACTTGGGTAAAGAGCGGCCGTGATGGAGGGTATTGAGGGCGAAGACGGCCGTGGGCGTTCTATCTTTGGGGTTTGTTTCGATTTCACACAGGTAAAACGAAACCCCCTGATAGTGGCCTGAGACGGTATGGGATACAGGGCCATGTATAAATTGGGGAATCAGCTCTCTTACCCCAGCGGGCAACCCTTTGCCTTGTTTTTCATAGTGCCAGCCGAGTGCCTCGGCCGCTACCGCCCAGCCTTCTTCCTGCGCTTTGAGCCGAATGATGTGACGAGCCAGATAAACAATGGGCGTAACCGTCACGCCAAGGGCGACAACCAATAAAACCAAGTTACTCATAAGCGGGTTTTTCTTTGCCAAGAGGGGCGAAGGGTTGCAGATGCGTGTTGAGCAGTTTGTAACAGTGGAGGGCGCGTTGCACCAGATAAGGCATGGCTTCAATGGTAGGAACGACTGTCACATCGCGGCGCAAATAGACGAGCCACTCCCCATCACTGACACAATAGGTTCCCCAGGTTCCCCAGTCGCGTAACTGCTTCCAAAACTTTTTGGGGAGCTTGGCCACGGCTTCCTCAAACGCAGGGTCATCCCCCACCAGCATAAAGGTGACATCCTCGTTGTAGGGGGTGGGGATACGGGCAAAGCGATAGCCCATATACGCTTTCAAGCCATCGGTCAGCCCCTTCGGCCGTATCAGAAAAGCGGGGAGGGTCATCCCCACGGCCGCGCAATCAAAGGCCACAACGGCCGTGGGTGGATTCATGTGCTGATTGCCGCCCAAGGTGACAGGTTTCAACTCGCACAGGTAGAAGGGAACGCCTTCGTGAACGCCTTCGGCCGTGTGCAAAACCAGCCCTTGGGTAAACTGAGGAACCAAGGCCATCGCCCTATTGGGTAAACCCGCCCCATGCCGCTGGTAACGCCAGCCCAAAGCGGTAGCCACCTCGCCCCACGCCTTGTTGTGCCCCCACTCGCTAAAAGCGCGATACCCCACAAAGAGGAGAGGGAAACCCACAAAAATGATGAAGAGGCATGAAATTGCCGAGAATTGTTCAGACATATTAACATCGCACTCATGCAGAAGTGGGCAGATTATAACATAGCCCAAACACAGAGCGCGGCACAAAAAAAAGACCTGCGCGGTTTCCAAACAACCGCGCAGGTCTACACTCCCCTCTATCTCTATCTCCCCTCTCTATCTCACCCGTACCGCTTAAACTCCTCTCGCGCCACCACCATCTTGTGGACTTCATCGGGGCCGTCGTAAATGCGGGCGGCGCGTTCGTGCCGATACCAGTACGAGAGCGGAATATCATCGGTCATGCCCAGTGCCCCATGCGCCTGAATCGCCCGGTCCAAAACCCGTTGCAAGATGGGCGCGACGAAGAACTTAATCATGGAAATGTCTGTCCGAGCCGCTTTGGCACCCAATTCGTCAATGCGGTGGGCACAGCGCAACACCATTAGCCGCGCCGCTTCTATTTCGGCGCGGGATTCGGCCGTCCAATCTTGAATCGTCTGCTGGGTCGCCAACGGCCGCCCCGGAGCCACCTCCCGCTGAACCGCATACTGACACATCAAGGCCAACGCCCGCTCCGCAATGCCAATCCAGCGCATGGCATGGTGAATACGGCCGGGGCCGAGCCGCGCTTGGGCAATCATAAAGCCCGCCCCCTCATGGTGGATGATGTTTTCGGCGGGCACGCGGCAATCCACGTACTCCACTTCGGAATGGCTGGCGTGGTCGCTCCCCTCATCGCCCATAATTTGGATGCGGCGCAGGTGGTTAAAGCCGGGCGTGCCGACAGGGACAATAATCATGCTGGCACGGCCGTGTTTCTCCGCTGAGGGGTTGGTCACGGCCATCACAATGGCAAAAGATGCGCCATCGGCCGAGCTGGTGAACCATTTGCGGCCGTTGATGACATACTCATCGCCGTCGCGCACGGCCGTTGTGTCCAGCCATGTGGGATTAGACCCCGCCCGCCCCGGCTCGGTCATGGAGAAGCAACTGCGGATGTCGCCAGAGGCCAACGGCCGTAGATATTGCGCCTGTTGCGCCTCGTTGCCAAACATCATCAACACTTCCATGTTGCCCACATCGGGTGCTTGGCAGTTAAAGACGTAATGGCCGAGCGGCGAATGGGCCAACACCTCGCTGATGTGGGCGTATTCGGTCAGGGAGAGACCCATGCCCCCCCATTCGTGGTGCAACCACGGCGCCCACCAGCCCAGCGACTTTACTTTCTCGCGCTTTTCGCGCAGAACAGGGAGCAGTTCGCCAAAGTGGCCGCCATACAGCCGCGAATTTTCGAGGGGGATGAGTTCCTCATACACAAATTCGCGTATCTCGTCCATCAGTTTTTGTATGTGGGGGGGGATGTTGAAGTTCATGAGATTTTGGATTGGGGATTTTGGATTTTGGATTGATGGCTGACCGCTTATAGCTTACGGCTTACAGCTTAGGGCTTACGGCTCAATTGGTTCCCCTTCCTCTTCGCCGCCCTCGGTTTCCCCGCCTTCTTCGCCGCCCTGCCCAAACTCGGGGGTGGCGGTGGGGGTGGGGGTGGCGAGGAGGCATTGGGCGGAGGCTTCGTCTTGTTTGGCGGCGAGACCTTCGGGCAGGGGGCCTGTGCGCGGCAGGGCGCGGGCTTCGGCGTAATGTTCGGCCGCTGGGCACCAATCAAGGCTGAGGGCTAACCCATCGGCATGTTTAATGAGGCCATCTTCTAAGCGAGGGCAGGCTTGTTGGAAGAGGGGCGCATAAGAACAAAGTTCGCGGAAATAGTAGAGGTAGGCGGGCCAGTTCACATCGTAAAAGACGATGCCTTCTAAATATAGCTCGGCAAAGACGATTTGCCCTTGCACTTCTTCGGGAATTGGCCCCAAGCGGCGGGCTTGCTCAAGGTAGAACAGGCCGCGCTCAATCTCATCGGTGGGGAGCAGGCGTTGCCCATGCTCTAAGTAGGCATCGTAGAGCATTTTGTCGGTGTCGGGGCGGCGGTAGCTGGGAAAGCGCAGTTGGAAGGCGGGCACGGCCGTTATCGCTTCCTCCCACTTGTAATCGGCCATGATGTCTTCGAGGTCGGCGAACGCCTCGGCCGCCGCCGCTTGCTCTTGCTCCTCGGTCAGGTCGGCCGTGGGGGCGGGCAAAGGCGTGGCCGTGGGGATGGGGGTGATGGTCGGCGTAGGGCTGGGGGTGAGTAATAGGGCGATTTGGTGCTGGGCTTCGGCTTGCAATTCGGCCGCTTCGCTCCCCCCCCCATGCCCCACCACCCATTCCAGCCGCAGGAGGGCTAATTCGTAGTTGCCCGCATCCATATCTACCTTGGCCAAGGCCAGTTGCTTGTCTAGCTCGGCCGTTTGGCTGGCCATGGCCTGCTCGCGGCGCAAATCTTGGCCGCTCTGCCAGCCCCAATAGGCGATGCCGCCATAAAAAAGCAACAGCACGGCAAGAACGATGAGGAAAATCCCCAGCCCGCGCAACACCGTGCGCCCCGCCCCAGTTTGTGGTTGAGTTTGCGATACATCACTCATAGAAGCAGTTGAGCTTTCAGCAATTCAGCTATTAGCTTATTCGTTGATTCGTTAGTCTGTCAGTCTTTCAGTCTCTCAGTCGGTCAGTCGGTTAGCATTTCATTCCGCAATCCGCGTTCCGCATTCCGCATTCATCATTTCCTCATACACTGCCACCGTTTGTTGGGCAATCTGCTCTTGGGTGTAGTGGGTGAGGACGCGCTGGCGGCCTGCACGGCCGAGGGTTTGCCGTTGGGCGGGGTTTTGTAGCAAGAGTTGTAGCTGGTGGGCGAGCGCGGGGGCATTATCCTCAGGGAATGTTAATCCCGCCGTGCCGATGACATGGGGAATTTCGCCTGAATCGGAGCCGATGACGGCCGTTTCGCAGGCCATCGCTTCGATGAGGATACGGCCGAACTGCTCTTTCCAGTTGGGCATGGTGCGCGAAGGCAAGACCAGCACATCTAGCCCCTGCAAAAAGGCGGGCATTTCGGCCGAGCGGTGCGCCCCCACCCATTGCACCCGCTGGGCAATGCCCAACTGCTGGGCCATTGCTTCGAGGCGCGGCCGTTCGGGGCCAGCCCCCGCCATCTGCAACACCCATTCGCCTTGCAAAAGAGCCACGGCCGCCAGCAACACATCCCACCCCTTTTCGGGCACAAACCGCCCCGCCGCCCCAATGATGAGCCGTTGTGCGGCGTGGCGCTGGGGGGGTGGGGTGAATAAATCGGCCGCGACCCCAAATTGGGGGATGACTTTGTGCGGCCCCGTGTACCCTTTGTGGTGGAACACGTCCACGGCCGCCTGATTGCCCATCAGGGCATAATCCGCTTGGCGCAACACTTGCGCCTCTAGCCAGCGGAAGGGGAGCGGGTAGGTGCGGCAGATGTTTTGCCATGTGAAGAACAGCTTTTTGGCGCCCACCTGTGCCGCTTGGCGAAAGGCGAGCCATGTGGCCAAATTGTATGGCTCCTCGTCCATGTGCAAAATGTGCGGCCGAAATTGGCGCAAACGCCGCCCCAAGGTGGGGTAGTAGTGGAAGTGGAACTGCCCATTGAAGCGCATCGGCTCGACCCAGAGTTGGTAGCCGGCCGTGTGTGCCCGCTCCAACACAATCTCGCCTGCTGGGTCGCGCCAACTGGGCGGCACAATGACAGCCAATTCCACCCCCTGCTGGCGGGCAATGGCGGTCAGCTTGGTTTGGTACGTGCCGACCAAACACGCTTTGGAGACCATCAGAACACGCATGAGGGGGACGGGGGACAAGGGACGAGGGACAAATGACGAGTGACCTTAGCCGCCTAAAAACTTCATAAACACCGCCTGCGCTTCGGCCGATTGGAGGCGTTGTTGGAAGACATCGCTTTCGTGGGCGATGGTTTCGGCGATGGCGGGGGCGAAGGGGCGGCGCAGGAGTTGTTTGGTGAGGCGCAGGGCTTCGGGGGGCAGGGCGAGCAGTTTGGCGATGTGCTTGTCTGTTTCGGCCAGCAAATCGGCCGCTGGGTAAATGGCGTTGACAAAGCGCAATTCGTGGGCGGTGGCCGCGTCGAACCATTCGCCCAGCATGAGCAGTTCGGCCGCTTTGCGGTAGCCAATCAGGTGGGTGAGGAACAGGCTGGAGGCGGCTTCGGGGACGAGGGCGAGGTTGACAAAGGGCAGGCGAAAGCGGGCGGTATCGGCCGCATAAACCAAGTCGCAGTGCATGAGCATGGTGGTGCCGATGCCGACGGCCAGCCCGTTGACGGCCGCGACGATGGGTTTGGCGGCCGTGCTAATCGTCTCTAAGAATTGTTGGGCAGGGCGGGGGCCACCCCCTGCTTGGGTCAGGTTGGCAAAGTCGGTCAGGTCGTTGCCGCTGGTGAAGGAATCGGCCGTGCCCGTGAGCAGAATGACGCGGATGGTGTCATCGGTGGCGGCCGTTTGCAAGGCGTGCGCCATCTCCGCATACATCGCTTGGGTGAGGGCGTTCTTCTTGCCGGGGCGGTTCATTTGGATGGTGAG
The DNA here is from genome assembly GCA_016711405.1 of Candidatus Hadersleviella danica. GTDB lineage: Bacteria > Chloroflexota > Anaerolineae > Promineifilales > Promineifilaceae > Hadersleviella > Hadersleviella danica. The sequence goes on from JADJSZ010000029.1 coordinate 71,824, forward strand.
CACACCATCGCGGGTGGTGGTTAGAATGTCGGTGGTCATATGGGCGATTCGTTATTGGTTACTGGTTATTCGTTATTTGCGCCGTTTCTTTTTCTTGGCCGCTTTGGCCTTCTTCTTTTTGGCTATTTCGTGCAACCGCTGGCGTTGGTTCGGCTCTTCTGGGTCAGTGGGTTCCAACTCTTCATCTGATTCAGAGGATGAGGAGACCCCCCGTTGTGTCTGAATAAAATTATCCAGTGCCGCTCGAACTTTGTCTCTTTGGGCTTGGTATTTTGTTTGGCGAGGAGGGGATGTTCGTTTGTCCAATAAGCCAAGTTCGATTTGCACATCTTGCCAATCTCCCATGACGGTGTCGTCAGCTAATTCGGCCGCAAATACTTCTTCGATTAAGCCAGCCGCCTCCACTGCCTTGAATTCCACCAGATTGAGAATCAAATAGGTATTGAGGGTGTCGGCTTGTTCGCGGTAACGGCCGAGGGCTTCGACCATGATGGCGACACATTCATCCCGTGTTTCAGGGTATTCTTGGCCTAACTGCTTGAGTGCCTCTGTAATGGCAATTTGTCCCCACTCATAATCCAAACCTGTTTCGGCCAAAAAGCTGGCACAATAGGGCAAGCTAGCGGGGCCAAAAAGGGTGAATAAATGCGGGAAATCTTCGAGGAACCAATCATCGTCTGGATTAACATCGCGCAGATAGGCCACGATGGCGGGCAAGGCGGCGCTATCTTGCAGTTGGGCAATTGCCCGCCATGCGTGGATCGGTGCCCAACTTTTAGCATCCTCCATCTCACCCTGATACAAGGCCGTATCATTCATCATCTGGATGAGTTCGGGCAAGTGTGTTGAAGTTAGGTTATAGCGGCCAACATAATCAAACCACTTTGCACCTGTATTGGTCAGTTGCCCGATGGTTAACAAAGAATCTACTGGTGGGGTATACATCATTTCTCTGGTTGATAGTTTTTGTGTCTCATTCTTCCCCTACCACCTGCACGGCCGCACGGCGCAACCTATCGCGGATGGCACGGCCGAGGCCATGAGCAGGAAAGTCGCGGGCGAGAATGAGCGTCGGGTTGGCCGAATCGAGTTCGCGCAGGGCACTGAAGAGATTTTGCGCCACCTCATCTAAATTCGCCAGCGAACCGACGACCACGTAGGGGAAGCCCAATTCTACCACGCTCGGCACATCTTCGGCGGCGAGAAGCAGGGCGACGCGCTGGCCACTGGCATGGGCTGTTTGCGCGGCCGTGGCCAATGCTTGCCCCAACCCAGCCATATCCTCCCTGTGATGAGGTGGAGGGGGGTGCGCGGGGCGTAATGCCGCTCCAACAGGCGGGGAGGGCAGTGCCTCGGCCGTTTCTTCGCCCATTTCGCGGGTGGCGAGGGCGATGGGCCGAGGACGGCCGTGAGTGCCTCGAGCGAGACCCCGCCGGGGCGCAAGAGGGTGGGGATGGCAGTGGTTAAATCCAACACCGTTGATTCGACCCCCACTTGAGTTGGGCCACCATCCAGCACCAAATCAACCTGTCCCTCCAAATCGGCCCACACGTGTTGGGCGGTGGTGGGGCTGGTGTGGCTGAACCGGTTGGCGCTGGGCGCACCGATGGGCGTGCCAGCGGCGCGAATGAGGGCGAGGGCGACGGGGTGGGCGGGGCAACGCACGGCCACGGTGGGGCCGCCAGCGGTGATGGCGGGTGGGACGGCCGCTGTTTTGGCCAAGACCAGCGTCAGTGGCCCCGGCCAAAACGCTTCGGCCAAGGTGTAGGCAAGGGCGGGTGGGTTGTGGGCGATGAGGGAGAGTTCGGCCGTGCCGGCGATGTGCACGATGATGGGGTCGTAGGCGGGTCTGCCTTTGGCGGCGAAGATGCGGCGCACGGCCGTTTCGTTCAGGGCATCGGCTCCGAGGCCGTAGACGGTTTCGGTGGGGAAGGCGACGAGGCGGCCGTGGCGGATGAGGTCGGCCGCCTGTTCGATGATGGCTGGCTCGGGGTGGTGCGGGTTGATGGGGAGGAGCATTAGAAGAGAGAAGAGGGAAGAGGGAAGCTCAGGTGGTGAGCAAATGGGTTTTACGCGCAGGCTTTCGAGGTAGCTTTGCAAAATGAGCGCGGCCGCCACCGCATCGAGCTTGCCCGTCATTTGTTGGCGATTATAGCCCGCTTCGCGCATCGCCTGTTCCGCTTGCACACTGGTCAGGCTTTCATCCCAGAAGGTGACGGGCAGATTAACGGCCGTGCCCAACGCCGCGCCGTAATCGCGCACCCATGCCGCCATCGCCCCCTCTTGCCCATTGAGCGAGATGGGCAAGCCGATAATCAGCCCGCGCACGCCGTGCTTGGCTACAAGACGGCCGACGTGGGCAAAATCCGCCTGCCGCGAGGTGCGCTTAAACACCTCCAACGGCTGGGCGGCAATCCCCAACGAATCGCTGAGGGCGAGGCCAATGCGTTTTTCACCGAGGTCGAGAGCGAGTAAAGACATGGGGTTTGGGATTTTGGATTGGGGATTTTGGATTTTGGATTGGGGTAGTGGGTTGGCGACTGCCAAAATCTAAAATCCAAAATCCAAAATAGTTCAATCTTCGATGACAACGGTGATGCGGCTGAAGCCAATAGGGCAGACGGCCGAACCAGTTGGGGATGACTTGGGCGGTTGGGACTGTTTGCAGGGGGAGCTGTTCATAGAGGTATTGTAGACCCACGGCCGTGGGTTGCCCCGCCACCCGCTCGAGGTGGGGAGCCAGTTCAAGGTCGGCCGCCATGTGCGCCTCGCCAATGATTTCGAGTTGCACTCGCCCCTGCCCATCCACCCCCAACACCGCGCCGGGATAAAAGTTAAAGCTATCGGGCACGAGGGTGTAGCCTGTGCGAACTTGTTGCGCCAGCCCATTGTAGACCAAATCGAGCGCTTGGCGGCTGTTGACGGCCGTGCCTTGCACCTCCGCCTCGAGCGAGAGCGAGAGCCGCGCCGTTTGTTCCCCTACCGCGTGCGAAAACTGTTGGGCGACAATGCGCGTCACGCGCAACGATTCGGGGGGCAAAATCTCCGTCGGTTCCAGCAAACTTTGCATCTGGTTAAGCGCGGCCGTCTGCAAGAACTGCGTCACCTGCGCTTCCAGCCGTGCCCTGTCCGCCTCCGCCACCGCTGGGGCGGTGCTAACCCCGCCCCCCGTCAGCGGCTCAGGGTTGCGGACGCGCACCTGCTCCGCCAAAACCCCCTCCACGCGCACAATCTGTTCGGCGGCCACGTTGCCCTGCGGCCCCGCCAGCAAGGCGACCACATCCGCCTCGGCCGTGCCCCCCACCACCGCCGGCAGGGTGATGGGCGCAATGGTTTGGACGACCTGACGCGGCCCCTCGGCCGTGCTCAGGCGTGTGCCCGCAGGAATGTTGAGTTGGGTGTTGGTTTGGTTGACCAATAGGACTTTGCCCCGCGCAGGGGTGTTGGGCACTTCGATTTGCCCCGTCGTGGCCACATCCGCCTCCCACACGGCCGTGATGATGAGCAACCGGGCAGGCACGGCCGCGTTGCTCATATTCACTTGGGTCAAGGCGGGGTCGGCCAACACAGGGGTCGTGATGGTCAGCGGTTCGGTGTAAGGCTGAACGGTCAGCGTGGCTCCCGGCACGGCGATGGCCACACCGACATAACCCAACCCGCCCACCAAGGCCAACGCCACAATAAGCAAATACCAGCGCATCCACACCCGCCATGTGCGGCGCGGCGCGGCCGTGCGGATTGCTTCGCGCCGTTCCCGCGCCTCGTCGTGCGCTTGGCGCACCTCCACAGGCGATAGCCCAGCCGTCCATGTACGTCGCTTGCCCCGCCGCCAGCGTTTTTCGTCTTCGGCATGGGTGGGGGTGGGAAAGATGGGTAGCCCCAAGCTCTGCGCGGTGGGGATGAGTCGGTCGTCGGCCGTGGCCAGCCCCACCTCCAGCCGCAACCCGTCGGCATGGCGGCGCAAGCGCACCAGCTCCAGCGGTTTGGTGAGCAAATCGGCCGTGGGGGGCAAGACGAGCAGAACCCGCCGCGCCTGCACCCAGTTGAGTTGGTCGCAGATGCTGGTTAGGTCGTCATCGGCCGTGAGCGAGAGGATGTGCATGGGAGATAAACTAGACAGTAAACAACTTCACGCTGAGTTGACGAGAAGCGAGTAAAATGAAGAAAATTTCACCCTGTCCATTTTACCACCAACGGGTCATCCGTTTATCTTTTTGCTGAAGTCATTCAGCGATGACCGCCACAGCCACGCCCCGCTGGTGAAGATGGCACGCAACCCTTGCAAAGAAAAGTGCTATGAGAAAAACGATTGTCGGATTTTTGTTCCTGAGCTTCTGGCTCACCCTGACAGTTGGCATGGTGATGGGGCAACCCACGGCCGAGCCACAGCCAGTTCTCGTCCCCGTCATTCACCCCCTTCTGCCCTGCCGCAATTAGCCACCCATCACCACCTTCTTTACGGGGGGGGCAATTGTTGATGTCACCCTCAGCAACCCCATCGTCATCAACAGTTTCGATATCCATTTAGAAACAGGAGGAACAGGGGCAGACATCTCCATCTATTACACCCCCAATACCTATGTCGGCAAGGAAATAGATTCTAGGCAGGAGGCGACACCGTGAGATGCCCGGGGCGTCGGCGACAATCTGCCCCCACCTGTGACGTGGGGGGGGGGGGTGGGGGGCGCGAGCAAGTTACGGCTTTTATCCCGTGAGCCTCCCTGCCGCAATCATGCAGTATACCAACGGTAGTAACGTCATCAGCAATGCTGATTTGTCGTTGACTTTGGGGGTCGGCAAGGGCAACCCTGATTTTACAGGAAACACGTTTGCCAATCGCTCGTGGAACGGGACGATTTACTATATACCCTACGTTCCCGAAATTAGCTTGAATAAAACGGTGGGCACAGACTCCGCCACTTGTGCGGGCACGGATACAGTCACCGTGCCTGTTGGCTCGGAAGTGACCTATTGTTTTGAAGTGACCAATACAGGTTTGGTCACGACATCGCTTCACACCTTGGTAGATGACCAATTGGGCACGGTTCTGAACAATTACGCTTACGCTTGGCTCCGGGAGCAAGCGCTTTCTGACAACAACCACGGCCGTTTACCCCTATCACCAACACCGCCCTGGGCTGTCGGTTCTTATGCCTGATACCGTTGTCTCCAACATCAGTCCCACCGCCCCTGACCTCGGCGATGGCGAGGCAAGTGACCATGCCCTCTCCTTCACTTTCGATGGCCTACTTCTGCCGTGGCAACAGGGGGCATTCTCTTTGGCACGACCACAGGGGATGTTTTCGCGGAGAATATCTCATTGCCCAGTGTGGATTTTACGGCTGGCATCTTGCCTTTCTGGGATGACTTGGATGATGAAACGGGCAATGCTAGTGGAAGCTCTGGGAGTGCCCCAAACCGCCGTTATGTGGTGCAGGGCACAACCGCCCCCACTTTAACAAATCGGCAATGCCACGTTCCAAGTCATTTTATATGAGGGAAGCAACGAGATACTCTTCCAATATGCCGATGTGGATTTTGGCGACCCCAGTTATAACAATGGAGCTTCGGCGACAACCAAATTTTGACCATCCAAAACACGGGTGGCAGTAACTTGGATTGGTGGATAGCGGAAGAGGCGGCCGTGCGTGGAACCAACTCGCCGAACACAGTTAATCTTATTGCCCGTGGCAACGGGGTGGCCAATGGGGCCACGGCCGCTGATTTGGCCACCGAGGCGGAAGCGGCCGAGGCGACGAACGAGATGACGGCCGAAGCACTGGCACAGGTGGATGTGTTTGCCCCCACGGCCGTGCTTTACGACACGGCCCCTTGGTCAACGGCCCGAACATGGGCTTTGGCGGTGCGGATGCCAGCATTTTGGAAACGGCTCTGGGGATGAACCTATTTGGCTTTGGCCACCAAATCGTCTTAACCCGTACCATTGCTGACGACTTTACCATTCCCGCTGGGCAAAGTTGGACGGTAGATAGCGTCACTTTTTACGCCTACGAAACAACCTCCCCCATCACCTCCACCATCACAGCCTATAATCCGCCAAATGATGGCGGGAATGGACAGTGGCACACCTTCTAAGCAGTAGCTGGAGTGGCATCTATCGCGTCCTCGATTATGAGATTCAGGCTACTAATCGCCCGATTATGGCCACGGTGGTTTGCTCGGGGCAGCGGTCGGCTTGTGGGCGCCCTGCCGTGAGGGCCCACGGAGCGTTGGCGTAATGGCGTTTGCAAATTGGGTCAGCAAGGGTCTTTTAGGGGGGGGGGGGGCTTTCTGGCATAGGCAGTCGACCGACCTACGACGGCTGAGGGTTTACACAGGCAGTTGTGCATCACCCGCACCACCATTCCTGTCACCAGACAGTCCCACCCCGATTATCTACCATTTATACGACCAGACGTTGAGCCTGGGGTTTGTGAGGGTGTTGGCAATTTCGCCCCCTTTTTTGCTCTGCCTTTTTTATTTTACGGCCCCACCTTATTCTGTCTCCACAAAGTAAGAACTCATCTGCGTGTGTTTGTTACGGCCGAGCAACACCCGAAAAAAATGGGTCAGGGGCGAGGGGTTGATGCGCCGCACCTCTTTGAGCCGCACATCATTCACGACTCCCGTCGTGGTGTAGCTTTGGAAATACATGCCCACTGGTTTTGAGGCGACGAGGGTGAGGACGACGGCCAACACGGCCGTGGGCAACACATTAAGGAAGCTGGCCGCATCCAAATTCGGCCGTTTGAGCCGCTTTTGCTCCACCGCAAACACCGCCTGCCCCGCCAACGTGGCCATCGTGGCGGTGGTCAGCAAGACAGTGCCGCAGTTGGGGTGCAGGGCGAGTTGGTGTTCGCCGTTTTGCATCCGTTGCAGGGCTTCGCGAGCGGCCGTTTCCACGCCCTCGGCCGAGATATTGCCATATAAATTGAGGTAAAACCCATTGTGGGTGGCATTCCCCTGCGCCCCAAACCCCTGAAACTTTTCGCTCAGGATGTGAATGGTGGCATGTTCAAGGCCGTGGTTTTGGCGGATACGTTGCAAAATAGACATGAGTTTGAGCCTAGGAGGATGAGTCTGCTGAACAAGGTCTATTTAGACACGCCTTTCCTCGTGCATTATTTTGCCTTTTAGCCCTTTTGCGTTTTTGCAATAAAGCCTTCTTCAGCACACTCAGATAATTATTTTGGGAGCGAGAACGGCGACACAATAAGAGCGCCAAATGGTACACCCCACCACCTAAATGGGCAAACATGGCCTGCATTTGAGCGGCTTCTGGCAAGAAGTACCCCTTTCGTTTTATACTGTCCCTTGACTGATTGACTAACCAATGGTTGTTTTAGCGTAATTACTAACCTTGGCGTTTGACACACTTCGCCGCCTACGGCGGCTTGGCTATGACAAGGGGTATTTTTTCGTTTGGGCGGTCGCCCAAACGAAAAAATACCCCCTATTTCCAGCAAGTCGTGGCCGACAGCCACGACAAAGCGGGTCAATCAGTTTTGTCAGTCAATCAGATTCCTCAATGAATCAGCCGCGCTGAGTTTGGCGGTGGCGGCCGATTCACGAACTTACCTCAGGAGGTTTATATGTTGCAGAAACGTCAGATGTATCTTGTGTTATGGGTTTTGTTGATGGTTGTTTTGGCGGTTGGAACCCGCACGGCCGATGCTTGCGGGGGGTTGTTTTGCCAAAACGACCCTGTAGACCAAGCGGCCGAGCGCATCATCTTTGCCAAAAACGATGATGGAACCATTACTACCCTCGTGCAGATTGATTACACGGGTTCGGCTCCCGATTTTTCGTGGATTTTGCCCATGCCCAGCCCCATTACGGCCGAAGACATTGCCGTGCCCGAAGATGGCGAAGAAGCGTTCACCGAACTCCACAGCCTGACCGATGTCCGCATCATCCCCCCGCCCGTACCCGATTGTGTCCAAGAGGTCATGGAAGACATGGTCATGTCCTCGGCCGCGCCTGAATCCGAAGGGGGTGTCACCATCTTTGCCAGCGGCGAAGTGGGGCCATATGGGTTTGATGTGATTGGTTCGGAAGACCCCACCGCCCTGATAGATTGGCTCCGCCAAAACAATTACCGCGTTGAGCCACCAATGGAGCCGATTATCAACGCCTATGTGGTGGAACAGCATGTCTTTTTGGCCATGCGCCTCTTGCCCGAAGAGACGGCCGATTCCATCGCGCCCATCCAAATTACCTACGCGGCCGAAAAACCGATGGTTCCGATTCGGCTAACGGCCGTGGCCGCCAACCCCAACATGGGCATCTACATTTGGATTTACGCCAATGAGCAAGCCATCCCCGAAAATTACGCCCACATGGAGATAGACAATCGCGAAATTACGGTGTTTGACTTTGGGGGGAACAACTACCAGCAACTCATCAACCAGCGGGCGGATGTGAACAAGGGGCAGGCGTTTATCACCGAATATGCAGGCCCCACCAGCCAATTCCAGCCTCAAAACCCGCTCTTGCAAGAGCTAGGCGCCAAGCACCCCTATGTAACGCGGCTCTATACAACCATGTCGGCCGAGGAGATGACGCTTGACCCCGTGTTTGGCTTCGATGGCACACGGCCGAACGTCTCCAACGTGCGCGACCTGAGCCAATATCAGGGGCTGTACTCGTGTGAACGGGGGGAGAGTTTGTCGGTCAGTTTCGCCGCCTCCGATGCGCTGGAGCCGTTTACCGAAAGTGGCCAAGTGCGCCCCGCACCAGATGAGACAGCGGCCGTGGGTGGTGGCATCAACCTCACCGCCATCGCCATCATCGTTCTCGTCGTCGGCGTTATCGTCGCCCTGTTTGTGCGTGTCTTTACCAAAAACTAGGGAAAGGTTACTCGTTACTGGTTATTGAGTTTTGTAGGGGTAGGCCTTGTGCCTACCCAAAATCTCGGTTAGACCAACATCTCGGTCAACCACAAGGGTTGCCCCTACTGAGATGAAATACGTCAATATAACCAGTAACGAATAACCCCCTACCCCTGCAAAAACGACTCTATTAACTGCCCCGCGATGCTGACCGAGGCGGGCGGGGTGAGGAGTTGTCGGGCGGATTCGGCCGTGTACCAATCCGCCGCCGCAATCTCCCCATCATTGAGCTGAATCTCCCCCCCCGCATACTCACACACAAAGCCAATCATCAGCGAATCGGGAAAGGGCCACGGCTGGCTTCCAAAATAGCGGATATTTTGCACCTGCAAGCCGACTTCCTCCTCAATTTCCCGCACCACCGCCTCTTCCAACGTCTCGCCCGGCTCGGCAAAACCAGCCAAAACGCTGTAAAAGCCTTGGGGGTGTCGCGCCGAATGTGCCAACAAAATGGTCTCCCCGCGCTGAACCAGCACAATAATGGCGGGCGAAATGCGCGGATAGGCGCGTAAATTGCATTGGGGGCACACCTTGGCGCGGTCTTGGGCGGGTTCCAGCGGAGTGGCGCAATGGCCGCAAAACTGGTGGTTGCGGTCCCAATCCACAATGGGCAACGCCCGCATAGCCACCCGCATCAAGGGTTCGTCGAGCTGGCCAAAAAGCTGGCGCAAACCCATAAATTGGTAGTTTTCGGGCAGGGCGGCTTCCTCGGGCAATTCGGCCGCGTAACAAGCACGGCCGTCCAACAACCCAAAGCAATGGCTCCGCAGGGGAGCCAGCCCCATCTCGGCCAAATCAAGCACAGCGGGAATGGTCAGTTGACCAGCGGCCGTTTGCGCCACCAGCAAGCGCGGCCCGCGAAACGCAAACCACCACCCAACCTTAGTGCGCTCGGTGGGCTGGGAGAGAGAGGAGATAAAATGGGACATGGGGGCAGGGAGAAGAGAGAAAAGAGAAGAGAGAAGAGAGAAGTTGTGGGATGGTTAAGGCGTTGCCCAACCAAAACCCATCTCTTCTCTCTTCTCTCTTCTCTACACTTTATGGGTACGACCCGCCACCATATGAATTGGGGGTATTCGTGGCGATGGGGGTGGCGGGGATGACGGTGCCGGGGGCGGTGGTGGGCAAGCCGCCGCCGCTACCGCCGGGGTGGGGGTGGGCAGTGTGCCCGTTGGGGTAGGGGTGGGGGATGGCCCCGGCGTGGCCGTGCCGCTTGTCCCACCTGTGCCACCTGTTCCGCCCGTGCCGCCGCCCGGGGGTGGCAATGCCGCTTCGGGCGGTAGGTGATGGCGTGGGGGTAGGGGAGGGGCTACCCGTTGTGGGGGCTGTGCCGCCGCTGGGCAGAGTGGGGGTGGCGGATGGCGTGGCCAGCGTGGGGTCGCCTTCTTCCACAGGTTCAGGGCTGGGCAGTTCGCCCTCGGCCGTGGGCGTAATCGTCGCCACCGAACCAATCTGTTGCACGAGTGCCCCCAAGCCGCTGTTTGGCTCAAAGGCCAAGGGATTGGGTGAAACGATGCGTTTGGCTTCCAAATACCAAACCATGCCTCGGGCTGGCTCCTTGCCACACCCAATCGGCCCTTCATACAGGCGCCACACCCCTTCAATGGTAATCAGCCCCCCATCGGGAACCAAATCGAGCAATTCATCCAGCCCGACAGCATCCATCTTCAGCCCTTCGTTGACAAGGCCCCAACGCGGCCGAACCCCTTTGTAGGGCACGCAAACAATCGGCGAAAGGCGCGTAAAGTTGCCCGAAACGCTCAACAACCGATTGCGCCACCCATAGGGGTCGGCGTTTAGGTCGGCAAAGGAGAGGGGGATGGGCTGGGCATTGACAAGGCCAACGGGGGTCGGCTCGGCTAACTGGGGGTAAAAAGTACCGCCAGCGGCCGAGGGCCAACTGATCCACAGAAAGCCGCACGTCGCCACAATGGCGAATAAAAAGATGGCGAAAATAAGACGTGAGGAGCGCATGAAGCGAAAGGGGCGTTACTGGTTACTGGTTATTAGTTACTGGTTATTAGTGAATAGTAAGTAGTAAGTAGTGAGTAGTCAAACAAACAACCCCACTTTTCACTTTTTACTTTTCACTTCTTACCCACCCTTGGGGCCAGCGCAGGCCGCGATGATAGACCCACCACTCGAGGAGCAAGATGAGAAACGCCATGGCCGCTAACCACGGCCAAAACTCCCACTGCCCCACATTTTCTTGGCTGGGTGTGGGCACATCGCCCGCCCCCACAAAGATATTTTCCTGCGGGGCAATGGCCGATTCTTCGGCCGCGAACAAGTTCACGGCAAAACTTCCCGCAGGTTGGGCTACATCTCCTTCCATTAAGAAGAGGTCGTAGCGGCCGAGTTGCCCCGTTTGGTTGAACAGCAGTTCCGCCTCGCCCAACTCCTCTTCCCATGTCGTGCCATCGGGCAACAGGATGCGCACGGCCGTGGCGGTGGCACTGGGGATAATCGTCACCACCTCATGCGGGCGCATCCCTTCGGGCGCCGAAAACGCTTTGCCGGGGTTCAGCCAACTGGTCAGGTTAGCCATCAAAATGGGGAAGGTGATTTGCAAAGGCAAATCAGAATCTTGCAATTTGAAGCTGAGAATGGCGATGCGTTGCCCCGCTCGTTCGCCCGCCAACACCAGCGGCCCCCCTTCCGCTTGCACCAGCGTTTGCGCCCACGGGGCTTCCACTTGTTTCATTTGCAGGATGGCAATGTTGCCCCAATCCACAAATTGCAAGAGGGGCTGTTGGTCAGGCGGATGGCGGCCGTTTGCGCCGTGCCCGTCACCACCCCCGTCACATTCACCAATTCGCTTTGGCTGGGGTTGATGAGGAGCAGGTCGGCCGCTGGCAAGGGGTTGGGGAGCGGCACACCATCAAAGACGTATAAATCGAACGGCTCGGCCGTGGGTTGCAAAAGCGGGCTGTCGGGCGCGGCAATAAATGGCTCCAAACCCGGCAAGACGGCGAAAATCTGCTCCAAAAAGCGGTTGCCCTCGGTCACAATGAGGGCGCGGTTGCGAATGCCCCCTTCGTGAACAGTGGTGGCGGTGTCGTCGAGCGGCAAATAGTCGAATTGGGCGTTGCTCAGGCTGGCCTGAATGACGGCCGCTTCGTCGGCCAAATCCCATGTGCGGCTGGTTTGCCCACCAGCGGGCACATCCACCTGCTGGGCATCATACAAAACCCCATCAATGGTTAAACTGAGCAGAACTTGTTGAGGGATGCGGCCGTGGTTGGCCACGCTGGCGAAGAGTTGGATGCCATCGGCCGTGGGGCGGGTGGCCAACGCTGTCAGGGCTAAATTTTCGCCGCTGGTGCCGATGGGAATGTAGGTGCTGGCGGCGGGCAGGGGGGGCAAGCCGCTGGGCAGGCCGCCATCGGACAAAATGACGACTTGGGCCTCTTGGTAGCCTTGCACCGCGCCGAGGGCGAGGGCGAACGCGGCCGTCCAATCGGCCGTGGTGTTGTCGGGTTGGGCGGCGGCCAGTGCTTCGCGCAGGCGGGTTTTGTCGTTGGTGGCGGAAGCGAGCACTTGCGGGGTGCGCCCCACTTGGATGAGGGTCATTTGGTTACTGCCCAAACTGTTGATAATCTGCTCCACTTCTTGTTGGGCAATGGCAAAGCGGGTGGGGGATACGTCGCTGGCTTGCATGGAGGCGGACGCATCGAGCAGGACGACGACGCTGGTGTTGACGACGCTGGGGACGCGCAGGTACGGCCGTGCCAAGGCCAAAGCCAGCGCGGCCAAAATGAGCAGTTGCAGGATAAGCAACAGGTTGCGCTTGAGCTTTTGCCACGGCGCATTCGCCTCTCTGTCCCGCGCCAACTGTTGCCACAACAGGGTGCTACTCACCCGCACCGCCGGCCGCCGCAGGCGCAACATGTACATGAGCACTATCGGCCCCGCAAGGAGGCCGAAGAGGAGGGCGAGGGGGGAGAGGAGGGACATGGGATTTTGGATTTTGGATTGGGGATTGCGAATTTTGGATTAAGGACGAATTACGAAGTACGAAATACGATACTCCCTTGGCCAATTTCGTACTTCCTAATTCCTACTTCGTACTTTCCCCTTACCACTTCAGAATGGCCATGGTTAGGCGGCTGATGCAGATGAGTTTGTCTTGTTCGTCGGTGATGTGGATGTCCCAGACGTGGGTGGTGCGGCCGAGGCGGAACGGCCGTGCGGTGCCCGTCACCAAGCCGCTGGAAACGCCGCGCAGGTGGCTGGCGTTGATTTCTAGCCCAGCGGGGCGGTATTGGGTGGTGTCTACGACCAAGGCGGAGGCGATACTGCCCACGCTTTCGGCCAGCACGCAGGAGGCGCCGCCGTGCAAAATGCGGTAGGGCATCCATGTGCGCTCGTCTACGGGCATGGTGGCCTGTAAGTAGTCGTCGCCAATGCCGCTGAGGCGAATGTCTAAATGCGCCATGAGGTATTGCGCTTGCATGGTGCTGATTTCTTCAAGGGTGTAGGGTTTGAGCCAAATCATGGGGTTGGGGATGGGTGGTGGTTTAAGGGAAGGTAGGGGGGATTATAGCATAGGTGGGGGATTGGAAACGGCCGTTTGGGGCCAGCGGTGGGTGGAGGGAAGAGCGGCCGTGGAACCTCTGCCAACACTTCTCGCACCATAAGGGGTGTGCTAAACTAACCCTCAAATTGGCAAGTCAATAGTGAACGAGGAGAATGAGGATGACCCACTTAAGGAATGGCTTACCTGAGATGGCAATAGTTAACGAAGAACAC
>JADJSZ010000030.1 GCA_016711405.1 Candidatus Hadersleviella danica
TGTCAAGCGATTATCGCGGCCGTTTCGCAACCAGCACCCTGAAATTCCTTGGTCGCTGATAGCAGGGATGCGCGACCAACTCATTCATGCTTATGATTTGGTAGATTGGGAAGAGGTTTGGAAAACATCTCATACAGATGTACCCGAATTGCTAAAGTGGATAGAAAAATTCCTGCCCCAAAAACCCTCTCCTTAGCCTTTTAAGAATCTTTCAAATTGGCCTGCTTAAAAACTAAATTTACAAGCAAACAACCAGCCCAATTTGCTTGAAATCCCCCCTCCAGCCCCATACAATCAAATCAAACAGGTTCACCCGCCCCTTAAACAGGTGGGTAGCTGTTGCCCATAACGAGTAACAAATAACGAATAACGAATAATTTACTGGAGATTTACCCATGACACATGCAAACGGTTCTCAACCCGAAGTCGGGAGTTTTAAAGTAAAAGTTGGCTTGGCCCAAATGCTCAAGGGCGGGGTCATTATGGATGTGGTTACGCCCGAGCAGGCCGTGATTGCCGAAAACGCAGGGGCGGTGGCGGTGATGGCGCTCGAGCGCGTGCCCGCTGACATTCGCGTGCAGGGTGGTGTCGCCCGCATGTCCGACCCCGGCATGATTCGGGAGATTATGGCGGCCGTGACCATCCCCGTCATGGCCAAGGCGCGCATCGGCCACTTTGTCGAGGCGCAAATCCTCGAGGCCATCGGCGTGGATTATATTGACGAGAGCGAAGTGCTGACCCCAGCCGACGAGGCGTATCACATTTACAAACACGGCTTCAAAGTGCCTTTTGTGTGCGGTTGCCGCAACTTGGGCGAAGCCCTGCGCCGCATCGGCGAAGGGGCGGCCATGATTCGCACCAAGGGCGAGGCGGGCACGGGCGATGTGGTGGAAGCTGTGCGCCATGCCCGCACCGTGTTGGGCGACATTCGCCGCCTGCAAACCTTGCCTGTGGAAGAGGTGATGACCTATGCCAAGGAGATTGGCGCACCGTTTGAGCTGGTGATGCAAACGCGGGAACTCGGCCGTTTACCCGTCGTCAACTTTGCCGCTGGGGGCATTGCCACCCCGGCCGATGCCGCCCTGATGATGCAAATTGGCGTAGACGGCGTGTTTGTCGGCTCGGGGATCTTCAAGAGCGGCGACCCTGCCCTGCGTGCCAAAGCCATCGTGGAAGCGACCACTCATTACAACAACCCCGAGATTTTGGCCAAAGTGAGCGAAAACCTCGGCGAACCAATGGTTGGCATTAGCGTTAGCTCCCTGCCCGAAAAAGAACATCTGGCCGTGCGCGGCTGGTAGGAAGTAGAGAGAAGAGAGAAGAGAGTAGAGAAATTCTCTCTCTTTACAATCTGCTAATCTTTCTCTTTCTGCTAATTGATACGCCCTTAAACCCCGGCGGTAAACTGCTTTTCCTGAGTGGCTTAGGATGCGGCTTGTTGCTGTGGGATGACACGTTCGGCTGCTTGTCGAGGAACCGCCCCATGCTGGAACCATCTGATGCCAAATTGTTGCCGCAAGAGACGTTTGCCGTCTTTGTGGATTAACCCCACCAGGGCCTTAGGCAGTGCGGCAACCGCCAGCCCCGTAAGGCTCCCTCCACAGCGAGGGGGGGCGAAATCTATGCCGAAGGCTGTGACATCGGTGACAGGTGCCAGATAGCCGAGACACTGTTCGAGAGAGGCTGGTCTGTGGACCCAGACCTGATGGGTCGGGACCTCTCGCCGCTATCAAGGCAACGCCACATGCCCGCAAAGGTGGTGCGCCGCGAGGCGGATAGCTCCACGGGCAATCCGCAAACGCGGCTTCTCGAAAAGGCGGTCGCCGCCAGATGGCTCGACTAAGCCCAGCCAGCCCCATTTCGTGCCACAACTTGCGCGTGCCCCTCGGGGCACCTTCGCTTCTGACGTACCCAAGCACAAATGGCTGTTTCTTGCTTCACTCGGTCTTTGGCTACGGTGCTGCTAGTGGGGCACGCCTCGTACACTGCATTCATCGATGGCCGCTTCTTGATGCCTTGTTCCGCTTGTTCGGCAATGCGGTACGATCTTTTTAACCTCGTACAAGCTGACTACGGCTGGGGTGCATTCAAGATGAATTTTTCGAGCTGACTCCTTCATCTGCAGCTCAGTTTGCAACTGGCGCAGTTGCTCTCGTTCTTCAGGTTGTTGAATGGTGCCCTGTCTAATCCCTGCTCGTCCGACTGTTCAACCCACCACTTGATGGTGGTTGCTAAAACAGGCTGGTTGAGGACATTGGTGAAGCTCCAGCCGTAACTGGCCACAACTTGTTTCTTGAAGCGCCGATTTCCCGGAATTTCCTCGACCATGGCCTGATTTCTGCCTTCTATCTATCCGGTAAGGTACAGGACAAGTCAATTCTCTCTCTTCTCTCTTCTCTTATCTCTCTTCTCTAAGTACGCCCTTAAACCCGACACCCAGTTTTTCCCGAGTGGCTCGAGTGCGGCTGTTGCTGTAGGATGACAGCACGGGCCGAGACATGCAGCCAAACTTCTTGCCGCAAAGACGTTTGCCGCCCTTTTGGCGGAACGACGGTCATGGGACGGCTTAGCAGGCTTTCTTGAAGTGGTAGCGGCTAAATCGGCCGTGACACCTCACCCCTTGCTGGAGGCTGGTTTGTGGAAGAATCGGCTCGCGGAAGGTATCAGCCGTAGCTTGTTTACCCGCAGGCGAAGCTGGACCGCAGTTCTGGCAGGTGGCGGGCTAGACACCGCTACCCACCTCGCCCTCGGCTGCGAAGAAGTGGAACGGCTGTTGTTACCCGAAAGTGGATGATGGCTAGTGGTTTATTGGCTAGCTGCCTAAGCTGCAGAAGCTGACAGACCTGATGACAATTGGTGTTCCTCGCGCAAGGCATTCCGCGGATAGGTGTTGCAGGCTGGGGTGGAGACCAACGAAGTGCGCCTCCCCGCCGATTTGGCAACTGGATACTGATTATCCGGGGA
Organism: Candidatus Hadersleviella danica; assembly: GCA_016711405.1. Classification (GTDB taxonomy): domain Bacteria; phylum Chloroflexota; class Anaerolineae; order Promineifilales; family Promineifilaceae; genus Hadersleviella; species Hadersleviella danica. Next base: position 2,965 of record JADJSZ010000030.1, read on the forward strand.
AAGCCGACCATCCAACGTCACTGCTGTGTGGTGAGCCGTTGCGCCTGTTTGCGGCCACGGGGCTGAATAACCGCCCAGCCCCGTTCACGGGGCTTGATTTCCCTAGCCCGCCCGCTTCAGCGGCGGGTGGAGGGGCATCCTTTTACACCTACGCCGAAGCTCACTCTCTTTCTCTCCCGCTCTCCCCTCCCACCACCTCGGCCGTGTGCGCCCCGAGGGGCACGCCAATGTGGCGATACTCAGGCGGGGTGGCCGAGAACTTAATCGGGTGGCCGATTTGGCGTTGGCTCGTGCCATCGGGCTTGGGCACATCCACCACCATATGGCGGGCGATGGTTTGCGGGTGGGCGGCCATCTCGCTGACGGTCAGAACGGGTTCGACGCAGACATCGAGCGGGGCGAAAATGGTTTGCCATTCGGCCAGCGTCTTTTGCCCAATCTCGTGCTGAATTTCTTCTTTGAGGATGGGCATCTCCTCCAATGAGAGGCTCAGGCCGCCGTTGACGAGGTCGGGACGGCCGATGGCCGCGCAAAACCCCATCCAAAACTTCGGTTCGAGACTGCCCACGGAGAGATAACGGCCGTCGCTGGTCTCGTAATAATCGTAAAAACTGCCCCCGTTGAGCCGCTGGCTGGCGTAGGAGGGGTCTTGGCCACCGATGAAATAGTCGGTCGCGGCCGTGGCTCCCCACATCACGGCCGCGTCAAACATGCTCACATCCACCAATTGCCCTTCGCCCGTGGCGTGGCGGTGGATAACGGCCGCTAAAATCCCCACCAACGCATTATAAGAGCCGCCCAAATCCGCCACTTGCACGCCGAGCGGGAGCGGGCCAGTTGTCGGCCGTCCCGTGTGGCTCATCACCCCCGCAAGGGCGAGGTAGTTGTTGTCGTGCCCGGCGCGATCTTTGTAGGGGCCTGTTTGGCCGTAGCCCGTCAGGGCGCAGTAGATGAGGCGCGGGTTGGCCGCCCGCAACGCTTCGTAGCCCACCCCCAATTTGTCCATCACCCCCGGCCGAAATTGTTCAATGACAATGTCGTATTCGCGCACGAGTTGGTGGATGATTTCGGCCGCGCCTTCCGCCTTTAAATCCAAGGCCAGCGACCGTTTGTTGCGGTTGAGCAGGGCGTGCCAACTCGACACGTCTCCATCAAAGGGGGGCACGTAGCGGGTTAAATCGGGGCGGTTGGGTGCTTCCACGTGGATGACATCGGCGCCCAAATCGGCCAAGAACATAGTGGCAAATGGGCCGGGCAGAAGGGTGGTGAAATCGAGAATTTTGAGGTGGTGAGGGGGCATGGGGATTGCGGAATGGGGATTGCGGAATGGGGGAGTATAGCAAAAGTGGGGGGAGATGATGGTGCCCGCTGATAAATGGGTGGGTTAGGAAAATCAAGCCTCGGGAAGAGGGGTGGATGGGTGCGCGGCCGTTCCTAAGACCTCCTCTGCCATTTCTAAGACCTCCTCCGCCGTTCCTAAGACCTCCTCCACCATTTCTAAGACCTCCTCCGCCGTTCCTAAGACCTCCTCCCCGTCCTTTCCTAAGACCTTCCTCCTCTCCGCCGTTCTAAGACCTCCTCCGCCGTTTCTAAGACACTCCCCCGCCGTTTCTAAGACCTCCTCCGCCGTTCCCTAGACCTCCTCCGCCGTAGTGGCGCATTAAATTGCGCCACTACAAGCCACTGATCACAGTTTAGAGGAACCCTCCTAAGCCCGAACAACCACGTTCCCCTCTATCTCTATCTCTCCCCTCTATCTCTTAGCCATGCACCTGAAAGGGCACATCAATAATCACCACATCGCCGTGGTGGCGGAGCCGTTCGCGCAGGAGGAGAGCTGTTTGGTTGTGCAAAATGCGGGCGGGCACGGCATCGGGCACAAATTCGGGCACAACCACGGTGATGGTCTGATTGGCAAATTCAACATCATTCACTTGGTCAATGTACTCTACGAGCGGGGTCAAAATGTCGCGGAAATCGGTGGGGATGACCACCAAGTGAATGCCCTCAGTTATTTCGCCAATCTCGTGCCAGCGGCGCAAGATGCGTTGGTGTACCTCTTCATTGGTGTTGATATAAACCGCTCGTACATCTTGGGAAAAGCGTTTGGCATAGCGCAACGCTTGCAATGTGCCTTTATGAACCCCCGCAATGGGCACAATGACCACATCGGCGATGGTGTGAAGCTCGGCCATATTAAAATCTTGCAAGCTGAGTGTTTTGGCCACGGCCGCGTAATGCTCATTGGTGCGGTGAAAGCCCCACACCAAAATGGGGATGATAATAACCACCGCCCATGCCCCCTCGGTGAATTTGGTGAGGATGAGAATGACGAGGACGATGCCCGTGACGATAGCGCCGATGCCGTTCAGCGGCCGTTTCCACCATGTCCCCTTTTCATAATGAATCTCAGTCACATGCGTCTTCATCTTCTCGCCGGGTTTCAGGTGGGCAATGCGCCCCATCAACTTAAACATGCTCGCTTGCGACAGGGTGAAGCAGAGCATGACCCCCAGTGCATAAAGCGGCAACATGGCGATTTCATCGGCGCGGAAGATAACGACGACGATAGAGGAAATGGCGGCCAAGGTGATGATGCCATAGTTGTAAACCAAGCGGTCGCCCCGGTTGGTCATCCAGCGCGGCATAAAGCCATCATGCGCCAAAAACGAGCTGAGACGGGGGAAATCTTGGTAGCCTGTGTTGGCCGCCAAAATGAGGATGAGCATGGTGAAGAGTTGCACCCAGTAATACAGGAAACCCCCACCGGGCAACCCTTCGGTCACGGAACGCGCCATTTGGGAGAGGATGCTCTCTTCTTCGTAGGGCACAAGGCCAATGTGGGTGGCCACATAAGTAATGCCGCCGAACAAAATCATGGCGATAAGACCCATCGCCACCATTGTCTTGGCCGCATTCTTGGCTTCGGGTGGCTTAAACGCTTGCACCCCATTGCTGATGGCTTCGATGCCTGTCAGGGCGGTGCAACCTGCGGCAAAAGCGCGGAGGACAAGCCACAAGAAGAGCCAATTGGACACATTGCCAACTGTTTCTAGCTCGACATGGGGGGGCAATTCGGGCGGCACGGGGGGGGTGAGGCCAAACAAACCCGCAAAGCGGGCTAAGCCCAAAACCACGGTGATGATGACCCCAAGGATGAAGAGGTAGGTGGGGATGGCAAAAATGGTGCCGCTTTCACGCACCCCGCGCAAGTTAATCATGGTTAGGATGAAGATGGCTAACAGGGCGAGGAAGATGCTGTAGGGCAAAAGCCACGGCACGGCCGAAGTCACGGCCCGAATGCCGGCCGAAACGGAAACCGAGACGGTCAGCACGTAATCTATGAGCAAGGCCGCGCCCGCGAAAAGGGCGGGGTTACGGCCGAGGTTGTCCTTGGTAACAGTGTACGCCCCACCCCCATCGGGGTAGTGCAAGATGGTTTGGATGTAGCTAAAGACAACCAGCAAGACCAACGCCATCACCCCCAATGCCAACGGCAAGGTCAGGTTCAGTGCGCCCGTCCCCATAATCAGCAACACGCTCATAATCGCTTCGGTCGCGTAAGCGTTGCTACTGATGGGGTCGGAGGCAAAAATGGCGAGGGCACGCACTTTATCGAGCCGCTCATGAATTTCGCGGTGGGTGGGGAATGGCTCCCCAATAAGAATCCGTTTAAGACTGGACAAGGAAGCAGACATCTAAAACTCTCCTAAATGAACAGTGACTGAAAAGGGATATTTGGTTGAGCGGGAGGACACGAGGATTTATTCTACTTCGATAGTGTTACATTACCAATCGCTGAAGGCAAGAACCGCCCTCACCCCCTGCCCCTCTCCTTGGGGAAAAGGCAGGGGCCAGGGGAAGATAGGGACAAACCGTGTAGACACAAAAAAAGCGGCCGTCACATTCATAACAGCCGCTTTTTTTCTGAATCTTGGTGGTGCTAACTGGACTTGAACCAGTGACCTAGGGCTTATGAATCCCCCGCTCTGCCGCTGAGCTATAGCACCAAGAGAATTGAAGCGAACGGTATTTTAGCAGAGCCTTGCAGAAAGGCAAGCTGTATATGCCCGCATGTTTCCGCGCCTTCTCGCCCCTACGGGAATTCCACGGGGGGGGCGGTACAATACCCGCTTCACCCACCTATGAACCAAGCCACCACAACAAAATCGTCTCCTTCCTCTGAGGCATTGCCAACGACGTTCTGCGCAACCTCTTCAAATAGGGCAAATACCCCGACATGGGCCGCTTTTTGGAGGGCTGGCGCGAAGGTGCGGCACAAAAACAGTTCAATGTCAGTCATGCGGTCAATTTTTTGCTTCCTACGGATTTACTCAGTCAGCTCTTCTAGCGCGTAAGTCACTGCTTCCTCCAGCGATAGTTGCCCCCCCGCCGCCCATGCCTCCGCAAATGCTTCTGGGGCCAAGGCGGCTTGGGTGGCCGCCAGCGTTTGCTCAAATTGATTGCGGATGAGCGGTTCCAACGCCCCTTGGATGTTGTTCAAGAGGGTTTCGGCCGTGGCCACTACCCGCGCCGCCCGCAGGGCATTGCCCACCCCCAAAGCCACGGCCGCCATCCCCACCAAGTTGTAAACGATGTGCAATTTATCGCCAATCGCATGGGCCAAGATAAGGCTTTCGCTGTGCCAGCGGTGCGCCTGCGGGTATTGCTGTTGGGCAACCGCCACCAATCCCAAATTAGATTTGGCCAGCACAATGCCCGGCTTGTCATCCATGCCCGATTTAAGCGCCAAGCTCTCTTCGTACAACGCTTGTGCCGCCGCATGGTTGCCCTGCTGAGAAGCCAGCACCCCGAGATTGTTGAGGGCAATGCTGATGTTTGGTTTATCACCCATTTCCCGTTTAAGGGCGAGACTCTCTTCAAATAAGGCTTGCGCCAAGGGATAGTCCCCTTGTTTTAGAGCCACCGCCCCCAAGTTGTTGAGCGAATCGGCGATACCCCGTTGGTCGCCAAGTTGCCGCCGCAGGGCGAGGCTTTCTTCGTACAACGGCCGTGCCCCTACAGGATCGCCTTGGGTAAAAAGCACATTGCCCAGCAAATTCAGGGCAAGCGTCATAACTCGCTGGTCATTCGCGCTCCGCGCCAGTGCCAGCCCCTCTTCGATGTGGTGGCGAGCTTGCCCGTATTCCCCTTTGCGCCAATACACGCCCCCCATTTCCACGGCCGTGTGCCCCACGGCCGTCTGGTTCCCCAACATAGCCCACGTCGCTTGTGCCTGCGCCAAACAAGTCAGAGCCTCCCCAAAATCGCCGCGTTTTTGGAGTAAACTGGCCAACGCCTGTTGGCAACGCGCCTTGGCGGCGGGAGTCGTTTGGGTCAGAGCCAGCCCAGCGCGATAGTACCCTTCGGCATCGCCCCATTGGCCCGTTAACTCTTGGATGGCTCCCAATTTGAGCAACACTTCGAGTTGCTCCTCCTGCTCGGTTAGCAACGCGAGGAGGCGGGTAAAGTAATCGAGGGCGGCATCGTTGGCAAAAGCGGCTTGGGAGGCATCCCCCGCTTTCTGAAAGTATTCTCGCTGTTTGGCGGTGTTGTGGCTGTGCCCGTAGTGGTGGGCAATGGTATCTAGGCGAGAGGTAACTTGTTGGGATTCGGCCGCTTGTTCTAAATAGGCGGCCAGTTGCTCATGCAGGCGGGCACGGGTGGCAAAGGGCAGGCTTTCGTAGGTCACTTCGTGGGTGACGATATGCCTGAATAGGTAGGCGAGTTCTGGTTCGGGGGTGTCGAGGGGGGTAATGTCGAGAGTGTGGAGTTGGTGTAAGTTGGCCTTTACCTGTGCAAAATTGCCAAGAGAGGGGTAGTAACCTGTCAGCCAGTCGGCGCGGAATAGACGGCCGACAACGCTGGCCACCCGCAGGGTCATTTTTTGCCCTTCAGTTAGTTGGTCAATGCGGCTGAGAATGAGGCTGTGTAGGCTGTCGGGCAGTTCAATTTTGTCTAAATCGGCGGGGTTGAGCGGGTCTAACCCACGGTCACGCAAAAAGTTGAGCAGTTCTTCTAAAAAGAAGGGGTTGCCTTGTGTTCGCGCCATCAGTTTGGTGACCAGTGCGGGGGGCACGGCGCCGCTTCGGGCGGGGTACAGTTGGGTAAGTTTGGCGCGAATAGATTGTTCGGCTTCAGCGGCCGTGAGTTCACTTAGCTCAATTTTGGTAAAAGCAGGCAAACTTTCTAAGCGTGGCACCATCAGTCGTGCCAATTCGGGGGGGCGGTAAGCCAACAAAAAGCAAATGGACAAATTGGTGGTGGCACGAGCCAGCTCGTCGAGCAGGTCGTGGGAGAGGGCATCAATCCAGTGCAGGTCTTCGATGACAATAAGGAGGGGTTGGTCTTGGGCGGCCGTTTTTAGGCAATCTTCCAACAGAGCGTGCAACGCTCCCTTGCGGTCTTTGGGAGCCAACGCCTTGGTGAAATCGTTGTCAGGAGAGGCAGGTTTAAGAGTTGGCCGAGCAGAGGGAGGCTTTCTAGGCGTTGGGGGCACGTTCTTCCAGCTCCCCTTCGAGCAAACGGAGTTGCTTGCGGAGAGGGGCGGCGGGGTCTATGTCAAAGAAGGCCGACCAGATGGTTTTCCAGACCAAATAAGGGGTGGTCATGCCATCCGATTGGCAGGCACCGCCATACCCCACAAACCCTTTGTGGTGGGCAATGCGGATGACCTCGGCCGCCAAGCGTGATTTGCCCAACCCCGCTTCGGCGATGAGGCCAATGATTTGCGCTTGCCCTTGTTGGGCTAAGGCTAATTTGGCGGTGATGGTTTGCAATTCCGCTTGCCGCCCCACGATGGGCAGGGCGTAGGCGGGTTCTTGTAAGCGAATGGGGCGGCGTTGGCGTTCGCCAAGGAGGGCAAAGACGGGGATGGGGTCAGCCTTGCCTTTGAGTGAGATGGGCGGCCGTGGCTCAAACGTGAAATCGGTGGCGAGGGTTTGTTGAATACGGCCGCTGACTAAAATTTCATTGGGCGCGGCCGTTTGCATCAGCCGCGCCGCCATATTCACCTCATCGCCAAAGGCACTGTAGGTGCGCCGCGTGGAACCGCCATACGCCCCTGTCCACATGACCCCTTGCGCCAGCCCAATTTGCAGGGGAGCCAGCCAGCTTAGCTCTTGGGCGGCTTGGCGCACGGCCGTGGCCGTTTTGAGCGCACGGCGGGGGTCGTCCTCATGAGCACTCAAGGCTCCGAAATTAAGATAGATATAGCTTCCTTTGTCGCCAATGATGAGGTGGAGCAACGTGCCATCATACTGAGCGGCAATGGCTTGAATTTGGCGAATAAATGTATCTAACTGCGCCCCAGCTTCATCGCTATCGTAATCCAGCCCGACAAAGCGGATGAAGAGGGCGATACACGGCCGAAACTCGGTCAGAAAAGAGGCTTGCCCCACTTGTTCCCGTGCATACACGAGCGGATGGAGCCAAGCCTGCCACAAACTTGGTTCATGGGGGGGCGTTTCTTCCCCAATGGGCATGGCCTCGGCGGGGGTTATGCTTTCCACCACTACGAATTGCGTGTGGGTTTCGGGGTAGGTGCGCCATTCGTGGCTTGTTAAAGCGGAGCCGAGGGCATCGGCCGTGGCTAAATCAATGATAACTTCGCCTTTCTGGGCGAGGTGTTCGCCGACGGCCATGCGGGCCACGGTTGCCCCCGCTAAAGTGTCCAGATACCCATCGGTGGGGTTGCCCACGACAAAGCGGCGGACAGGGCCAGAGGCGATGGCGATTTTGATGCTGAGGGAGGTGTGGCTATCGGCCGAGAGAGCCAGCATGTGGAAAGGGCGCATGGCCTCCTGCAAGGCCAGCCCACAGGTAACCGCACGGGCGGCCGTCTCCCGTTCATCGTCCCCTGTTCCCACCCACCCAAACCAGCAAGTAATCGCATCTCCTGCAAAGCCGATGACGCTCCCGCCATACCGCTCGATTTCGGTAATGAGGGCGGTGTAGATGGCATTGAGGTGGGTGGTTAGCTCTTCCGCACCTCGGCGGGAGCCGAACAGGTTGCGCAGGGTCTCGGTGAGGGGCGTGAAGCCCGAAATATCGGCGAACAGCACGGAGCCGTGGGCGCGGTCGGGCAAATTTCGGCCGTTGGCTAACGCGCGGCGGCGGTCTTGGGGAGGTAGGTGTATAGGTTGTTGAGCATGGGAACCGCCTTGTATTTTTGACCGCCTCCGCCAAACCAGAGCGCACCTCCTGCCACGACTTGGAACGCCGCCTCCCACACGACGCTATGCAGACAACGCCTTCGTCACCGCCTCCTCCAGCGACCATTTCCCCCCCTCCTCCCACGCGGACTGGAACGCCGCCTCGCCCAACTGCGCCTCCACGGCCGCCAACGTTTGCGTGTGGAACTGTTTCACCTGGTTCCCCTTCCCCGCCACGCCGCCAACCCTATCAGGCTCGAAATGTTGGCCTTAAGCCAGCTGCGCCACTCAGGCGACTTCCGCAAACCGCCCGCGCCCCATGGCTATCCCCCTCCAAAAATTCAAACCCCCCAAATCGTGAGCTGGAAGTTTGTGGTCCCTGCTATCTCCCATCTCCACGCGCCAGCGCAGGCTATCTTCATGATACCCCCGCGCTTCGGGTAATCCCCTGTTACAAGGCTAAATCCCCCAAGCCTAGCAGGGCATACGATTCGCGCCGCTTATCGCCCATCTCGCGACATAGGCTCAGGCTCTCTTCCAGCAACGCCCGCGCCACGGCGTAATCGCTCTGATATAGCGCCACAAGCCCCAAGTTGCCGAGCGAACCCGCGATGCCCCGTTTGTCACCCATCTCCCGCTTCAGGCTCAGGCTCTCTTCATACAATGCCCGCGCCGTGGCGTTATCGCCTTGATTTAACGCCATAATTCCGAGGTTGAGGAGCGATACCGCGATGCCCTGCTTGTTACCCATCTCGCGCTGCAGGCTCAGCCCCTCTTCATACAACGCCCGCGCCGCCCGCATAGTCGCCCTGACTCCCGCCACAATCCCCAAGTTGTTGAGCGAACTGGCGATGCCCCGCTTATCCCCATCTCGCGCCATGCGTCAGGCTCTCTTCAAACAATGCCTGCGCCGCGGCATAGTCGCCCTGATCTACCGCCACAAGCCCTAGGTTATTAAGCGAAGCCGCGATGCCCACTTAGCCCCCATCTCGCGCCGCAGGCTCAGGCTCTCTTCATACAAGCCCGGCGCAGCGTGCAAACTCCCCTGAAACCAAGCCACATTCCCTAGGGTTGAGGAGCGCCACGCTCTGCCTGTCGCCCGCTTCCCGCGCCAGCCACCAGCCCCTCGCTCAGCCGCGCCTCGCTCCAGCGTAGTTGCCCTGTCGCCACAACACTATACCCATTTCAATCACTGCCTTAGCCAATCCTGCACCGTCATTTGACGCCGAGTGTATCTCCCCGGCCTTCGCCAGCCAATCCAAGGGCGGTTTCGTATTCGCCGCGCAGGCGGTTTAGCTTGCCCAGGCGAACTGCGCCCCGCTTTCTTCGCGGCGTTATCTTGGGCTAATTCTAAAGCCGCGCGGTAGTCGCTTTCCGCTTCCCCCACCTGCACCTATCACCTCCAATACCTGCCCTCGCTCGAAATAAATAGCCAATTTTTCGTGGTCGTCGCCCAACAAGGGCAGCAGAAGCCTGCCGTCAAAAGTCTAAGGCGGCATCGTTGGCAAAGTTCTTCTGTGCCGCTTCACCCGCCCGGCGCAGGTACTCTATTTGCTTGACTGTGTTGTCACTACGGCCGTAATGGAAGGCCAACGCCTCCAGTAGGGGCGGAGCATGCTCCGCCCCTACCTGCTCTTCCAGATAGGCCGCCAACTGCTCGTGCAATCTGGCGCGCGTGGCAAAGGCAAACTTTCGTAGGTCACTTCGTGGGTAACAATATGCTTGAACAGGTAGGCCAGCTCCGGCTCGGGCGAATCGAGTGGCGTGATGTCCAATGATTCCAACGCATCCAGCGCCGCCCTCACCTGTGGAAACGCGCCCAGTTCGGGGTAATAGCCCGTCAGCCATTGGGCGCGGAACAACCGCCCGACGATGCTGGCCACGCGCAGAGTACTCTTCTCCACCTCGCTCAACTGGTCAATACGGCTCAGAATAAGCGTGTGCAGGCTGTCGGGTAATTCGATTTTGCTCAGTTCGGCCGGGTCGAGGTTGCGGTCATGAACGTAGTTGAGTAGCTCTTCGAGGTAAAACGGATTCCCTTGCGCCCGCGCCATCAAAGCTTCGGCCAAGCCGTCGGGCAAACCGCCACTGCGCAAGGGGTACAACCGCGCCAACTTCGCCCGAATCGCTTGTTCCGCTTCGCTGGTCGTCAGGGCGTGCAGTTCAATCCGCGTGAACTGGGGCAACTTCTCCAAGCGGGGCGCGGCCAAACGCGCCAACTGCGGCGGGCGATAGGCCAGCACAAAACAGACGGGCAGAGCGGCCGTTGCCTGCGCCAATTGTTCCAACAGGTCGTGGGAGAGGGCATCCATCCAGTTCAGGTCTTCAATGACAATCAGCAACGGCTCCACTTGCGCCGCCGCCTTGAGGCAATCTTCGAGCAGAGCATGTAACGCACTTTGGCGGGTCTTCGGTTCCAGCCGTCGCGTAAACTCGTTTTCAGGGAGGTTCACACCGAGCAGGACATTGAGCAGGGGCACGGCCGCTACCCGCCAAGGAGCGCGTGCTTTGATTTCCCCTTCCAAATGGTGCATGAGTTGGGGCAGGGGCATCTCTGGGTCTACATTAAAGAACGCCTGCCAGATGCTTTTCCAAACATGGTACGGCGTGCTGATAGCATCCGACTGGCACGCCCCGCCATACCCCGCAAACCCCTGCTGGCGGGCGGCGCACCACCTCCGCTACCAGCCGCGATTTTCCTAAGCCCGCTTCGGCCACAATGCCGATGATTTGGCTGTGGCCTTGAGCCGCGAGAGCCAGCTTCTCTTCAATCTGCTGTAACTCTGCCTGTCGGCCGACCATCGGCAAGGCGTAGGCTGGTTCTGGCAGGCGGATGGCGCGTCGTTTGTGCGGGCCAGTCACTGCAAAAACGGGCACAGGTTCCGCTTTGCCCTTGAACTGCACGGCCGAGTACGCCACAAACGCAAAATCGGCGGCGGTGGCACTTTGCACCCGCTTACTGACGAGCAGTTCACCCACGACCGCCTTGCTCATCAACCGCGCCGCCAAATTGACCTCATCCCCAACGCCCCATAATGCGGCGGGAGACACCCCCATACGCTCCCGTGCGCATCACTCCATAGGTAATGCCGATTTGCAATGGCTCCAAAAGGGAAGCGTTTGCGCCACGTCGCGCAGGCGCAAAGCCGTTTTCACGGCGCGGCGGGCATCATCTTCATGGATGCTGAGTGCGCCAAAGTTGATGTAGGCGTAGCTCCCTTTGTCGCCAAAAGTCAGGTCTATGAGCGTCCCTTCGTAGTGGGCAAGAATGGTTTGTAGGGGGCGCACAAATTGGTTGAGTTGGTCGGCGGCCGTGTCGGCCTCGTAATCTATGCCCACAAAACGGATGAAGAGGGCAAGGCAGGGGCGAAAATCTGTTTGCAACAGGGCGTGGCCTGTTTGGGCACGAGCATAGACGAGGGGGTGGAGCCACGGCCGTGTCCTCTCTTCATCCAATTCAAGTAGGGGTAAAAGGGGGGATGGGTTGACCGTACTGGTAAACATGCCCAACACGCCAAAACGTTGCCCCGTCTCCGCACTGGTGCGCCACTCAGTCAGGGTGATGCTGTCGCCGAGGGCTATGACGGTGGCTTCGTCGAGCAAAATGTCGGGGGCGGTAGCGAGTTGTTCGGCTACGGCCGTGCGGTTCACCGTCTCACCCGCCAACACATCCAGCCAATAATGCGCCGCATCCCCCACCACCAGCCGCCGCACCTCCCCCGTGGCAATGCCAATCTTGATGGTCAGCCGCCCCATTTGCCCGTTCGGCAACGCAATCTCGATAAACGCCAACATCGCCGTTTGCAAAGCGACGGCAGCGCCACGGCACGGGGAGGTGCCGCCCCGTCCTTCTCATCCAACCAACAGGTAATCGCATCGCCAGAGAAGCCGATGACGCTTCCGCCGTATCGTTCCACGGCGGCAATCAGCGTGGTGTAGACCGCATCCAGATGTTTAGTCAGCTCTTCCGCACCCCGGCGCGAGCCGTAGGCGTGGCGTAATGCTTCGGTGAAGGGGGTGAAGCCCGAGATATCGGCGAACAACACCGAGCCGTGGGAACGGCTGGGCAAGTTTTCGCCCTGTGCCAACGCACGGCGGCGATCTTGGGGCAGGTAGGTGGTGAGATTATTCATTGGTGAAAGGTGATGGTTGTAATAACTCTTGGATGGTAGTTTGCCACTCTAATTGTGCCCCATAGGCCAAACCGACCTGTGCCACGGCCGTGTCTATGCCCCACAAACGCAACGTTTCGGTCAAATCGAGTTGGTGTTCGTGCATAAAAGCGGGTTGGCTTTGGGCGAAGCCCCATAAGGCCAATGCCCGTTCCGGCTCGCCTTGGGCATAGGCCAAGCGGGCAAAGGTGATGAGCGATTGAATGACCCACGGCCGTGCTTCCAACTGCAACGCCAAACTCAACGCCTCCTGCGCCAACTGCCGCCCCGCCGCCAAATGCCCCAAACGCACCTCACCATCCGCCAAATTCACCAACGATTGGGCAATCCCCCGTTTAGAGCCTATCTCCTGTGCCAAGGCCAATGCCGCCCGAATGCGTTCTTGTCGCAAAGCAAACTGCCCCTGTTTGTGCGCGGCAATACCCAAGCTATTGAGTGCCGCCATCATGCGCTCGCGATTGCCCACGGCCGCCGCTTCCTCATAAATCTGTTGCACCAACCGCTCCGCCTCTCGCAAATCATCTTGCTGAAAAGCGACCCAACTAAGGCCATGCAGGGTGATGAGTTTGCGGTTTAGGTTCCCCAATTGCTCGGCCAAGACCAACGCTTCTTGCAACACGGCCTGCGCCGCCGCCAACTGCCCCAACCGATTATAGACCATGCCCAAGGTGGTAAGGGCGCGGCACAACACGGTCGCGTCGTTGTGGGAACGAGCAAGGGCGACCGCTTGGGTGAGCAAGGTGTGCGCTTCCTCATACTTGCCCGTGTCCCCCGCTATCTCGCCAAGCAACGTCAGGAGTAAAATTTGGTTGGTGGGGAGGGTGGTGGTGATGGTGGGCAGGTGGGCAAGAGTGGTTTGCGCGGCCGTGTGATCGCCTAAGCGATGGTACGTTTCCGCCAACTCAAACGCAAGGGAAAAATGGGCGGGGTCAGCGGGTGGGGTGATTTGGAGCAGTTGGGTGAGGTAATTCGCGGCCGTGGCAAAGGCACTAATGGCCTGCGCCGCCGCTATCCCTTTCGTGCCGTAGACCATTAGCTTGTCCAGATTTTCGGTATGCCCATAATGATAGACCAAGGTATCCAGCAACGAGGCTTCGCTGAGGTGCCAAGGCTATTTGTGTTTCCAGATAAGCGGCTAACTGTTCGTGCAAGCGGGCGCGGGTGGCAAAGGGCAAGCTTTCGTAGGTCACTTCATGGATGATGACGTGCTTGAACAGATACTCTAGTTCTGGCTCGGTGCGGTCTAGCAGGGTTAAATCGAGGTCGTGCAGAAGGGTTAAATCCGCTTGCAATTGGGAGAGTTCGCCCAAGTCGGGGTAGTAGCAGATGAGCCACGAGACAGGAAAGAGCCGCCCGATGACGCTGGCGACGCGCATGGTGCGTTTGGGGCTGGGGGGCAATTGGTCGAGGCGGCTGAGGATGAGGGCGTGCAGGCTGTCGGGCAATTCGGCTTCCCAATTGGTTTCGTGGCGGGGGTCTAGGCCACGGCCGTGGAAAAAATTCAGCACCTCCTCCAAATAAAAGGGGTTGCCCTCCGCCCGCGCCAGCAATTTTTGCACCAACGCAGGGGAAACATCCCCACCTTGCCGAGGATAAAGCTGGGCCAGCTTGGCCTGAATCATTTGCCGCGCTTCCGTCTCATTCAGCGCGGCCAAATGCAGGGGGGTGAAATTGGGGCGGGCTTCCACACGGGGGGCTTGCAGGCGGGGTAAATCGGTGGGGCGGTAAACCGCCAAAAAGAAAATGGGGCAACGGCTTAACGCTTGGGTCAACGCCACCAATAACTCATGCGAGAGCGCATCAATCCAGTGCAAATCTTCGATGAGCAACAGCAACGGAGCCTCTTGGCTGGCCTGTTTCAGGCAATCTTCCAGCAAGACATGAAGCGCGGTTTGCCGATTTTTTGGTTCCAACCCTTCGGTAAAGCTGTTTTCGGGAATGGGCAAAGCGAGCAAGCGGCCGAGTAGGGGCAGGGCGTTTTCTCGTTCGGGGACATAGCGGCGCACCTGTTCGCGCAGGTGGTGGATTTGTTGTGCAGGGGTGTGGGTGGTATCAAGGGCAAAAAAGCTTGTCCAAATCTGTTTCCACACCAGATACGGCGTGTTCAGGCCATCGGATTGGCACGCCCCACCATAGCTCCTAAACCCTTGCTGGAAAGCAAGTTGCGCCGCTTGCCAAGCAAGGCGAGATTTGCCCAACCCCGCTTCGCCAATGATGGCGACGATTTGGGCTTGCCCTTGTTGGGCAAGCGCTAATTTTTCCGCCAGAAGGCGTTGTTCCGCCTCGCGCCCAATAATGGGGGTGTGGTAGTTGGGTTCAGACAGGTGAATGGGGCGCTGTTTCCCTTCGCCGTAGAGCGGAAAGAGGCGAATTGGTTCACTTCTGCCCTTCAGGCTGACTTGTTGCTCGTTACCAAAGAGAAAATTTGGGGCAAGTTGTTTGTGGATACGGCCGCTGACCAAAATTTGGCCGGGTGCGGCCGTGGACATCAGCCGCGCCGCCACATTCACTTCATCGCTCAACGCCCCATAATGCCTTCGGCTGAGACCGCCATACGCACCTGTCCGCATGACCCCATAAGTAATGCCAATTTGGAGCGGGCGCAAAAACGAGAGCGAGCGAGCCGTTTCTTGTAGCTCAAGGGCTGTTTTGGTGGCGCGGCGGGCATCGTCTTCGTGCAGGCTGAGTGCGCCGAAGTTGAGATAGGCGTAGCTCCCTTTGTCGCCAAAGGTCAGGTCTATCAATGTGCCTTCATAGCGAGCCAAAATAGCTTGCAGGGGGCGTATAAACTGGTTGAGTTGGTCGGCGGCCGTGTCCGCTTCGTAATCAATACCCGCAAAGCGGATGAAGAGAGCCACACAGGGGCGGAAGTCGGTTTGAAGGAGGGGATGCCCCGTTTTTTCTCGTTCGTAGACCAGCGGGTTGAGCCACGGCCGTGTTGTTTCCTCGTCTAAATGGGGCAATAGGGGAATGGGGGCTGGCTGAATGACGGCCGTGTTCCCCCCCAACACCCCAAACCGCTCCCCCGTGGCGTTGCTGGTGCGCCATTCAGCCACGGTGATGGTTTCACCAAGGGCGTATACAGTTGCTTCGTCGAGGAGAATGTCGGGGGCGGTGGCGAGTTGCTCGGCCACGGCCGTGCGGTTCACCGTCTCACCCGCCAATACATCCAGCCAATAATGCGCCTCATCCCCCACCACCAAGCGGCGTACTGTCCCCGTGGCAATCCCAATCTTGATGGTCAGCCGCCCCATTTCCCCGTTGGGCAGGGGAATTTGGGCAAAGGGTTGCATGGCTGTTTGGAGGGCGAGGGCGCAACAGACGGCGCAGGCGGCCGTGCCTCGTCCCCCGTCCCCTGTCCCTCGTCCTGCATCCCCAAACCAACATGTAATCGCATCTCCCGCAAATGCTGTCACGCTCCCGCCATACCGCTCCACCTCGCCAATCAGCGCGGTATAGACAGCATCCAGATGTTTGGTAAGCTCTTCCGCACCTCGGCGGGAGCCGTAGGCGTGGCGCAATGCTTCGGTGAAGGGGGTGAACCCCGAAATATCGGCGAATAGCACCGAGCCGTGGGCACGGCTGGGCAAATTTTCGCCCCGTGCCAGCGCACGGCGGCGGTCTTGGGGCAGGTAGGTGTGCAGGTTGTTCATTCCCTGAACCGTTACGCTTCTAAAGCATAGGTGGCGGCATGGGTCGGAGTCATCGCTTCCCCTTCGGCCCATGCGGCGGCAAATTCGGCAGGGGAGAGATGCTGACGGACGGCCGCAAGCGTCGCCTCGTAAATTCGCTCTTCGATAGTGTCCCATGCCGTGCCCAAGCTGAGGCGCAATGTTTCGGCCGAGGCGGCGAGGCGGGCGGCGCGGGGCAGGTCTTGTGCCAGTGCGGCCGTGGCCGCCAACCCATTCAAGCTAAAAAACAAATTATTCTGGTCGCCCATCGCTTGCGAAATCTCCAAACTAGCCGCATACATGGTACGCGCCATGGTCGCATCCTTTTGGTCTATGGCCAAATTGCCAAAATTGAGCAGGGCAATGCACTCCCCATATTTATTGCCTATCTGCCGCGCCAAGACCAAAGATTGCTCCAGCAACAGCTCCGCTTGGGGCCAATCCCTTGTTTCATGCGCCAACAAAGCAAAATTGCTCAAGATATTGGCCAACCGTTGCTTGTCTCCCGTCACTTGTGTCAACGCCACCGCTTGTTCATAAAAGCGGCGCGCCTCCTCCAACAAGCCAGACATCGAATAAACCTGCCCGATATTGTTTAATAACATCGTTTGGGAAACTTTATCATCCAACTCCTGAAAAATGGTCAACGCTTGCGCTTGAATCGCCAAAGATGCATTATGCTCGCCTCGATAAGAGAGCATGGTTCCACGCAAAGCTAACAATCGCGCTTTAAGCGGCGCATCCCCCACCTGTTCGCTAATGTCGAGGGCGCGGCTAATGCGGGTTTCGGCTTCGGCATAACGCCCTTGTTGGACGGCTAAATTAGCCCGTTTGTTATCAATTCGCGCCAGCCAGATGAGGTTGTTCTGGTCGGCGAACAGCTTCTCCGCTTCTTCGTACCACACCAATGCCTGCGAGTCGGCCCGCATACCCCACGCCAAACCGACATAGTAATGTCCCTCGGCAATCGTTCGTACATCCCCCTGCGCTTGCGCCAAGGCCAACACCGCCGCACAAGCCTCCGCCATTTGGTCATATGCTGTCATCAGGCTAAAAATGTTTGCCCGCTCTATCTGCACCAACCGTTGCGCTTCAAGGTCATCGGTCAGTAAGGGAAGCAAATGGGCGTAGTAATCGAGGGCGGATTGGTTGGCAAAATTTTTCTGCGCCGCCTCGGCCGCCTTGTGGTAATACATAATCTGTTTGGCTCTGTTTTCACTTAGCCCATAATGGTAGGCAATGCTGTCCAGCGGAGCGTGTATTTCTTCTAAATAAGCGGCCAACTGCTCATGCAAACGGGTGCGGGTGGCAAAGGGCAAACTTTCGTAGGTCACTTCGTGGGTGATGATGTGTTTAAACAGGTACACCAGTTCGGGGTCATTGCTTTCCAGCAGGGTCAAATCGAGGGTGTGTAATTCGGCCAAATCTGCTTGCACTTGGGGCAAATCCCCCAAGGTGGGGTAGTAGCCGATGAGCCATGAGAGGGGGAAGAGACGGCCGATAACACTCGCCACCCGTATCGTCCGTTTTTGGTTGGTGCTCAACTGGTCTAAGCGGCTCAGTATCAGGGCGTGCAAGCTTTCAGGTAATTCCGTTTCCCAAAGGGTAGTGGTACGAGGGTCAAGGCCACGGCCGTGTAAAAAGTTCAGCAACTCCTCCAAGTAAAACGGATTTCCCTGCGCCCGTGCCAACAACGCCTGCACCAACGCTGGGGCAACCTCACTCGCTTGGCTGGTATAAAGTTGGCTCAACTTGCGCTCAATGAGTTGGCGGGTTTCGCTTTCATTCAGGGGGGCAAGGTGAAGCGGGGTGTAATTCGGCCGTGCTTCCAACCGTGGCGCTTGCAAGCGGGGCAGGGGGGTCGGGCGATAGACCAGCAAAAAGAAGATGGGGCAATGGTGCAAGGTTTGCGCCAACTCCACCAGCAAATCATGGGAGAGCGCATCAATCCAGTGCAAATCTTCCACCACCAGCAAGAGTGGGTTCTCTTGGCTGGCACGGCGCAGGCACGCTTCCAGCAACGCATGGAGCGCACTGCGCCGACTTTTTGGCTCCAATTGGGCAGTCCAACTGTTTTCGGGGATGGGTAAATCAAGCAGAGGAGTAAGGAGGGGCAACGCCTCGGCTCGTTCAGGAGCGTACTGGTGCAAGCTGGCAATCACTTTAGCACTTTTTTGGGCAGAGGGCTGATGTGGCTCCAGCCCAAAAAAGTGGCTCCAGATTTGTTTCCACACCAGATAGGGACTGTTTAGACCATCCGCTTGGCACGCCCCCGCATAGCTGGTGAACCCCTGACGAAAGGCGAGAACCACCGTTTGCAAAGCAAGGCGGGATTTGCCCAGCCCCGCATCCCCAATCAGCGCCACAATTTGGGATTCCCCTTGTTGGGCGCGGGTGAGTTTGGCGGTGATTTGCTGTTGTTCCGCTTCCCGCCCAATAAGTGGGGTGTTGTAGATGGGTTCGGGCAGGTTGATAGGGCGTTGGGTCTGCTCGTCATGTAGGGGGAAGACATTGATGGGTTTCTGCTTCCCCTTGAGGTGGAGTGGTTGCCCAAAGCCAAAAAGAAAGTTGTGGCGCAGTTGTTCATGGATACGGCCGCTGACTAAAATTTCGTCGGCCACGGCCGTGGACATCAGCCGCGCCGCCACATTCACCTCATCCCCCAACGCCCCATAATGCCTTCTGCTAGGGCCGCCATACGCCCCCGTGCGCAAAACTCCATAGGTCAGGCCAATTTGGAGCGGGTGCAAAAAGGGGAGGTTTCGCGCTATGTCTTGTAATTCCAGCGCGGTTTTCACCGCCCGGCGGGCATCGTCTTCATGGATGCTCAGTGCGCCGAAGTTGATGTAAGCATAGCTCCCTTTATCGCCAAACGTGAGGTCTAAGAGGGTTCCTTCGTAGCGGGCGAGAATGGCTTGCAGGGGGCGAATAAATTGGTTGAGTTGGTCGGCGGCCGTGTCTGCTTCGTAATTGATGCCCGTAAAACGGACAAAGAAAGCGCAACAGGGGCGAAAATCAGTTTGCAGGAGGGCGTGGCCTGTTTTTTCCCGTTCATAGACGAGCGGGTCGAGCCACGGCCGTGTCACCTCCTCCGCCAATTCGGGCAATGGCGCAACAGGCAACACCTCCACCTCCCCCGTAAATGCGCCCAAGACACCAAAGCGTTGCCCCGTCTCCTCGCTGGTGCGCCACTCAGCCACAGTGATGGTCTCACCGAGGGCATAAATGGTGGGTTCATCCAGCAGGATTTCGGGGGCGGTGGCCAGTTGTTCGGCCTCGGCCGTGCGGTTCACCGTCTCCCCTGCCAACACATCCAGCCAATAATGCGCCTCATCCCCCACCACCAAGCGGCGCACCTCCCCCGTGGCACCCCCAATTTTAATAGTCAGTCGCCCCACCTCTGCCTTGGGCAACGGAATCGCCGCAAACACCTGCATCGCTTCCTGCAACGCCACCGCACAGGCCACAGCAGAGGCGGCCGTCCCCCGTCCCCCATCCCCAGTCCCAAACCAGCAGGTAATTGCATCCCCCGAAAAGCCTGTCACGCTCCCGCCGTATCGTTCCACCTCGGCAATGAGCGCGGTGTAGATGGTGTTAAGGTGGGTGGTTAGCTCTTCCGCGCCACGGCGGGGGCCAAACAAGTTCCGCAGGGTTTCAGTGAGGGGGGTGAAGCCCGAAATATCGGCGAAGAGGACGGAGCCATGGGCACGGTCGGGCAACTGTTCGCCCCGTGCCAAAGCGCGGCGGCGGTCTTGGGGTAGGTAGGTATGCAGGTTGTTGGGCATGGGAGAGATGATAGCAAAATGTGGCTATGTTTCCAGCAGTTCCTGTTCTAGAAAACAATAGGGCCGTGGTCGAGCACTTACACTCAACCACGGCCGTGGATAACCTCACTCGCCACTTATTCCCCCATTACCGCCGCTTCACCGCCAGCCAGCCAACGGTGCTGGTCAGGAGGAGCAGAAGGAGGGCGACGATTGTCAGGGGGAGGGTGGTGCTGTTCATAGTGGAGAAGGTGGAGAGGGTCACGGCCGTTGGCCCCACCTCATCCCCCACCGCCCAATCCGAAAAGCTGGTGATGCCATCCAGCCAGACAGTGCCGGCCGTAGACCCCGTGCGGAAACAATCCCAGCCAAAACCGCCCTGCGTGCCCGGATATTTACACACCATCGCCCCGCTGTCAGGCGTGACACTGTGCGGCAGGGTCATCCGCGCCACAAAGCCCGTGGCGGGTGCGCCCGCATTATCCCATGCCCCCATCTGCCAGAAATGGTCGTGGCCCACCCCCGACCCGCCGGGCGTGCCTGTGGCGTTGCTGTGGGGGCGCGGCATGTAAACGCCCGCCACGCACTGAATATTGCCCAAATTGGAGAACAAGAGGGTAGCCGCTGGCGTGTCGAAGTTGTAATTGACCGCTGTGGATAGGCCGCACTGTTGTGGCAGTTCGTCGTAGCCAATGTCGAAGCCAGCCCCCTGCGGCCGTGCTTCGCCATCAAAGTCGGCCGTTACGCCTGCATTGATGCCCGCATCCACGGCCGCCGAATCGGGGCCGATGCGGTAATTGTCATGGGCGGGATCCACAAAATGGGGCGCACCATTTAGCGAATTCCCCCCGCTATTAATCACGCCGCTCAGGTTGGTGGTGTTGCCATCGAACAGGTTGTAATCCTCGTTGACCGTGCCCGCTGTCTGTTCAATGCCGATGGGGTGATTGGTGATAATGGTGTTCCTGATTGTGGTTGTGCCGTTGTTAACGTTAATCGCGGCCGTGCCACCGACGGATGGGCGGACAATGGTGGTGTGGATAATCTCGACAGTGCCACTCGTGTTAATCTGCATCGCCGAGCCGGGGTTGCTGGCAGTATTGCCCGCAAACAGGCTGTTGACAATGCGGCTGTTGCTCGCATTGGGCAAATACAATGCCCCAGCCCCACCCGCCAACGCCGTGTTGTTGATAAACTGCGTATTGGTCACGTTGACACCAGCAAAAGCATAAAACCCACCCGTGCCGCCATGGGAAAGATTGCCTTGGAAGCGTGCGTTGTTAATGGTAGCAAACCCGATAGCCACGCCACCAGCCGCCGCATTGCTATTGGCTGTGTTGCTCAGCACTTGCGTGTCGTTGAGGGTGAGCGTGGAATTTGCCCAGAAGCCCCCTGCAAACCCCCCCGATTGATTGTGGCGAAAAGAGCCGCCGCTGATGGTGGCGGTGGCGGCAAAATAGGCTCCGCCAGCAAAATTAGTCGTTGTATTGTTCAAAATATGGGTATTTGAGAGGGTCGCCGCACCGCTAAAGTAGGCCCCGCCACCATTCTGCCCAGCTATGTTCCAAAGGCCGTTTTGCAAAGTAAGGTTTATAAGTGTCAGTGGGTTGGTGGCATAGAGAACACGGCCGCCGCCCTGCGCATCCAGTATGGTGGGATTGGCGATGGGGTCGCTGGTGGCCCACTGTCCGGGGGCATACCCACCCATCAGGGTCAACGCTTTGTTAACGAACGCGACTTGGGTTGTCCCACTTTCCAAGATGGCTCCCGCACACGCCCCCGCAATTTTGATGGTTCCGCTGGGGCTGGCGGCCGTAATCGCATCGCGCACCGCTTGCGCGTCGGGGCTACCAAAATCGCTACGGTTATCCCCTGTGTATTCGGTAAAACACAAGGGGGTCATGAACACCGATTCGTAAGCACCAAGGTCTACCGTGCCCTGCTGGATGCGGGCATTGCCCGCCAAATCGGTGCTGACACCGCTGGGAATGAGGGCGTTGTCCCCCGCATTGATGGCGTGACTGGCACTGCTCAAGGTTAGGTCAACATTCAAGGCGGGGTCGCCGCTGAGATTGTCGCTGTTCGTGCCATTGATGCAGGTTAGACCATCTTCGATTAAGGTGTGTTGGGCGTTAATGGTTCCGCTGTTACGCCCACAGTCGCCCCCTGTATTGTTGGCGATGAGTGTATTATTTAGCTGGTCGGCGCTACTACTATTGCGATACAACCCGCCGCCCCCATTCGGCGCACTGTTGCCGCTGATAGTAACGTTGTTCAGGGTGAGTATGCCAGTGGCGACGTTGTAAATACCACCACCCCTGTCCGAGGCACTGTTGTTGGCGATGACCGTGTTGACCAAGGTGAGCGGGTCGCTTCCTGAGTAATAGATACCCCCGCCGTCTGTCGAGGCGTTGTTGGGGGAAGAGCTATTGCCTGTAATGATGCTGTGGCTGATAACGGCCGTGCCGCCAGAAAAAACGCCGATATACAGGCCACCACCGTTGCCACCCAGCGCACTGGTCAGGCTGTTGTCACTGACCACACTCCCAGCCATGCTAAAACTGCTGTTGCCAAAGCTGGTGATGCCGCCAGCAACGCCATTGCTGGTGGCATTGGTGTTGCGGTTGTTGGTGATGGTGGCATTGATGATGGTAACGGCCGATGCTTGCGTATCTATGCCGCCGCCATCCCGGTTGGCAAAGTTGTTTTGCACAACGGTATTGCTCACGGTCAAACTGGCGCTTAGCGCACCCACTCCCCCGCCAAAACGGCCGTAACAACTCTCCACAAGGCTATTAACCAGTGTGAGTTGTCCACTCGTATCAGCCCTAACACAGCCGCCATCTGGGGGGGTGGTAGAATTGCCGCCGTGGCGCAGGGTGACACCGTTCAAGGTCAGGTTGCCCGTGGCGGTGGTGGCGCGGATGATTCTGTAGTTGACTGTGTTGGGGTTGGCGTTGGCCTGAATGATGGTGTTGGCCGTTCCATTGCCCTGAATGGTCAGGGGGCTGGTCACATTGGGTAGTTCGCTCCCCAGCGTCACCGTGCCGTTGACGCTAAAGGTAATCGTATCGGGGCCACTACCTGCGGTGCAATCGGCCGTGCCGGTGTCACTGTTGGCCGCCACAATCGCCTCGCGCAGGGTGCAGAACCCATCTATGACCACGGTATCGGCCGTGCTGTTGACGATGATGGTGGCGGTGGGGGCGGCGTGGGCAGGTGGGGGGAACACGGCCGTGGCCAGCCCCACGGCCAAGATGAGTAGAGACAGAACAAAAAACAATGCGGATAGGGTTAAACGGGTGGCTTTCATCTCTCTAAAATTCCTTGCCGTGGGTGGCCAAAAATAAAAAACGAGGGTAACTATTCAGATAGAGTGTAGAGATAGAGATAGAGGAAACACGATAGGCTGAACAACTGAGTTCTCCTGTATCTCTATCTCCTATCTCTATCTGAATAGTTACAATGCTTTAGCGGTAGAGGTTATTGATAATGATCACATCGTTGAGGGCTTGGCCGTGGGGGATGCCGAGCCGGGAGACATAGGCGGCAAAGGTTCCGATGCTTTGGCTGGGGTGGTCGGTCAGGAATTGCTCGAAATCGCGCTGGAATTGGTGGACACGGCCGATGTACTCCTCTTGCCCAGCCATGCTTTCTATATCGCGGGCGCAGAGGACAAAAGCGTGAACCAAGGCACTGCATTGCTCATCGAATGGCGTGCGCTCTATTTTGGGGGGGGGGTGGGGGTGCGCCCCACCGAATGGGGGACATGGCATAGAAAACGGCCGAAGAGTTATCTATTTTGGCCATGATAAAAGCGCAATCAGGGGCTTGAACGGGTTGGCACTGGCGGGCGCGTTCCCACCCCATTTCGATAGTGGCGGGAATTTCCATTGGTTCGCTGGGGTCTTCCCGGATAAAACGGACTTCTTCGCCATCTTTATAGGTGGTTCCCACGATACAGAGGAATTGGTGAACGGCCGTGGCCACAATCTCTTTCTTGTCGTTCAGCCATGCAAATTGCTCGTCTTTATACGCTTTGAGCTTGATGGCTCCTGCTTGGGCCAATTGTTCCCCAATTTCGGGGTTGGAGTATTCGAGCGTTTGGAAAAACATACGGCACTGAGGGGGGGTAGGGAATTGGTAAATTGGTAAATAGTAATTGGTAATTACGCCAATTACCAATGGATATATTTCATTTGAATTGAAATCGTTCGAACTGGGGCGTTGTCCCCAGCTATATTATGGTGGGCTATATTCTTTTCAATTCCAATAGTGCGCCACTACGTCTGCCAATTTCCGCAGAAAGAAAGCACGCCGCTTATTTTTGCCCACTCAAAAAAAGATCGTGGGGCAACCAAGAGAGCCAACTGAGGCGTTCGGCCGCATCATTCGCCTGCACCACCACCTCCCTGCACGGCCGCGAACGCCTGAATCTCCCGCGCCAAGAAGCCCGAGGTATTCTGGTGCCCCAACACATACGCCCAAAGCTCCTCCGCCTCGGCCGTGCGCCCCACCCGCCACAAATACTCCCCCCACCGCCACAACCCATCCAGCCCCTGCGCCGTTAAATCCAACTGCACCGCATAGCCCAACGCCGTGCGAATTTGCTCGGCCGCCGCTGGCCAATCCCCCCGCGCCATAGCCACCTGCGCCAACCCCAAATGGGTCGGCCCCAAGCCATCCACCCGCCCCGAAGCTGTGTATTGGGCGAGTGCTTCCCCCAATTGGGCTTCCGCCAGCGGCAAATTCCCTTCGGCCACGGCCAGCAAGCCCAGCGAACGCAACGCCGAAGCGATGCGATAGGTGTTGGCGTATTGCTGGCGGATGTGCAAGCTTTGTTCCAGCAGTTCCCGCGCACGGGGCAGGTTGCCCAAGGCTAATTCGGCCAGCCCAAGGTTGTTAATGGTGATGGCGAGGTCGTAGTCGGGCGTGTCGGCCGTGGCCGTTTTGATGGTACGGGCAAACACTTCCCGTGCGGCGGCCAATTGCCCCATCTGGTAAAGCGCCTCGCCCAAATTGCCAAGGGCACGGTTCAGGCGCAAGGAGTCGCCAGAGGCTTCGGCAAGGGGCAACTCCTCTTGCCACAGAGCCAAACGCGCCTCGTATTCACCCACATGCCGCAACAGGTCAGTCAGGGCAGAGAGCGCATCGCCCCGCACCTCATCGTGGCTGTGCAAAGCGTTTAATTCGGCCAGTGCCTGCTCCAGCAACGGCCGTGCCCCCCCCGCATCGCCACAAAAAAGGCGGAAAAAGCCAAACTGAGCCGCCAAATGGGCTAACAAAAGGCGTTGCGGGGCAGTTCGTTGCAGGAATGGGCCAGCTTGTTTGCAAGGCGTGCCACGCTTGCTCGAACAAGGTGCGCCCTTCTTGCAGTTGCGCTGTTTCGCGCAGGAAGCGATAGAGGGGTGGGGCGAAGAGAGCCAGCAACGATTCCTCGGCCGTGGCCACGCACCACCCCCACGCCGCCCGCAAATCGGGCAACAGGGGCAAATGGGTTCGCAGTTGCAGATGTTTTTGCTTGTCGAAGGTGGGCGGCACGGCCGCCGCCAGCATCTCCGCAAAGTAAGTGGCATGGGCGCGGCGCACATCATACCCCTCGGCCGCCAACCGTTGCGCCGCCAGCCCTTTATAAAGCGGGTGCATCGTGTAACGCCGCTCCCCATCGGGGCGGATGAGCGATTTACGCGCCAGCGCGGCCAACTGCCGCCACTCGGCAAGGGTCACTTGCAGGGCGGCTTCGTGGCCAAAGTATTCGCTGGCAAAAATAGTCAGCCGCGTCAGGGTAATTTGCTCGGCCGTGGTCAGCCGCTCCCACGAATGTTGAAAGACAAGTTGGATACTGCGCTGGTGCGGGGCAATGTCGGGGTAATCGGCCGCCAACACGGCCGCATCTTGCTCAATTCGCGCCGCAATTTGCCCCACCTCCCCCTCATCCAACAACGTGGCCGCCAATTCCAGCCCCAAGGGTAGCCCCCCCGTCAGGCGGCAGATGCGCACAATGGGCGGCCAGCTTTCGGCCGTCAGCCGAAAGGTGCGGTAGAGGCGACGGGCGCGGTCCAAAAACAGCTTGCTGGCTTCGTAATCGAGGGCTTGGCCGTGCCCCACCTCCTCGGGCGGCACGCGCAGGCCGAGCAAGGGGAAATGATGCTCCCCCAGCAGGCGCAACCGCTCCCGCGAGGTGACGAGCAGGCGCACGCCGCCCGCCGCTTGAAGCAGTTGGGTGAGCCATGTGCGGCTTTCTAAGACTGTTTCGATGTTGTCGAGAATGAGCAGGAGATGGCGGGGGCGCAATTGTTCGATAACGGCCGCCGCCGCGCTCTGTTGGCGGGGCAGAACCAAGCCCAAGGCGTTGGCCACCGCCACAGGCACATCCTCGGCCGTGCTAAGGCCAACCAACGAGACAAACCAGACCCCTTCCAGCCGCCAATCTTGGGGCGGATTGGCCAATATCTGCCGCCCCAGCTCTTGTGCCAAGCGTGTTTTGCCCATGCCCCCCGGCCCTGTCAGCGTCACCAGCCGCGCTTCTTCCTGCACGAAGCAGGCCAACAAGTCGGCTAAATCCCCTTCGCGGCCGATGAAAGGGGTGAGGGCGTGGGGGATGTTGCTGAGTAGGGGGGCGGCGGGGCGCGGGGCGTTGGCGGTGAGCGTGCCTTCGCGCACGGCCGTGGCCAGTTGTTGTGTCCGTTGCGTTGGCTCCACGCCCAGCTCTTCGGCCAGCAAGCGGCGGCATGTTTCGTATTGGGCGAGGGCGGCGTTGCGTTGGCCGCTCAGGGCAAGTGCTTGGATGAGTTGCCGGTGCGCCGCTTCGCGCCATGCTTCGAGGGCAATTTGCCGCCGCGCATACCCCACGGCCGCTTCATACGCTTGGCGAGCCAGTGCCCCCTCGGCCAACTCAGCCAAAGCCTCCAGCAAGTGTTCGTGCAGGCGTTCCCGTGCCAGCAACAGCCACTCCTCGAAGGGGTAACTCTCGTCCACCTCTAGCCCATCTAACAAGGAGCCGCGCACAAGCGCCACAGCTTGGGCTAGTTTGGCTTGGCAGGTGGGGCAAGTGGCTGTTTGTTCGTGGGGATGTTGCTTGACCTCGGCCAAAAGCTGGTGAAAGGTGGCGTAATCGAGGTCGAAGGCGGCCGTTTCCGCCACCCACACAGCTTGCCGGTTGGCCACCAGCAGTTCATCCGCCACCGCCCCCAACGCATCGCGCAAGCGGGTGAGTGTTTGCGAGAGATTTTGCCGTGCTTTGTCTTCGGGCAGTTCGGGCCACAGCAACGCAATAAGGCTGGCGCGGCTATGCACGGCCGGTTGTTCGATGACGAGATAGGCCAACAGCGCCAATGATTTGGCGGAGCGGAAATGGCCAACGGGTTGCTCTGCAAGCTGAATGACGGGCGTACCGAGCAGTTTGAGGAACAGCATGGGCGAAGATGCTAGGCGAAAATAAATAGTTTGACCATGTTAGATGACCAAGCCTCTCAAGAGAAAAGCCGCCCTCACCCCCTGCCCCTCTCCCTCGGGGAGAGGGGGGGAACATCATTGTCCCTCTCCTTGGGGAGAGGGGTTGGGGTGAGGGGAAGAAACACTCAAACAACCTAATCTAACATCGTCAAAATAGATATTAAATTATAGCCAATCACTCTGCTTCAGTTCAGTTGCTGATGAGATCCAGATATACCCCTCTTTTACTTCGGCACCGACGGCCGATAGTTGATTTCGCTCTGGCGCGTGCCCCCCGCTTGCTCATATTCGTTGCTATCCCGCCCATAAATTGCGCCCACGGCCGCCAACATGCGCTTGGTATGCTCATTCAAAGCTTGCTCGGCCGCCTGCAAATCGTTCAGCATCCCATCCAACTCGGCCAGCTTCATGTTATACGCCGCCCACTTGCCCTCCACGGCCGCAATATGCGTTTTGTAATCGGCCAACGTCAATGCCTCCGTCAATACCAGCGTCTCGCTGATAGATGTCAGCAGAACCGCCCTCAAACGCGCCTTCGCAACCACCTTAGAAACTCGCTTGCGCCGTGCCATAACTTCTTTTGCCTCCTAAACATCTGCCTCATCTCCCCCAAGATGAGCCATTATCGAATAAAAAACCAGCTTCAACCCGCTTCACTTTCAGCAGAATCCACTTCGTTTTAAGTTTAATAAACTTACCTTTATTTGTAAATCACCCATGCTTAAAAATAATTAGCTTATCTTTCAATATAATTTATTTATTCTTAAAAATAGTTTACTTATGCTTAAAAATCCCAATCTTTTATTTATCTACTTATCTTTTAATACATAAATCGGTTACGCTTAAATAAAACCGATTTATAATTAAGCCTAAGTCGCTTCATTTAAGCACAATTGGCTTCGTTTTAAGCGTAACTCGATTATAGGCAAGCCACACAAAGCGAAATGCGCCCTCCCCCCACAGACCCCACGGGTTTCTCAAACCCGTGGGGTCTTTTGTTGTCGCGGCCGTGTTTCGGCCGTGCCCCACTTGGTCAGAGTTTGGTCAGAGTTGATGCGTATGCTTCTAACGCAACCATCAACCCTCAATGTGTCAAAAGCAGACCGTAGGGGCAACCCTTGTGGTTGCCCTCGGCGCTAGATTCCTCAAAAGGGTAGGGGTAGGCCTTGTGCCTACCCTCCCCCACAGCAACATCGCTACCCCAGACCCCCGTCATGCCAGACCCAACCCACCCCCACAGCAAACAAAGCGATTACCACGCTTATCTTTTGCGCGTATGGCGCGAGGAAGGACACGGCTGGCGGGTTTCCTTACAACCCACCGGCTCCCCCGAGCGGTTTGGCTTTGCCGATTTACACACAGCATTGGCCTTTGTCGAACAACATTTGCGAAATAGTAGTCAGGAGATGCGGCATGAACAGTAAACAGTGGATGACAAAACGTTTTTGGACCACCCGCCAAGGGCGGATGAGCTTGTGGGTCGGTTTGGCCCTCGTGCTAACGGCCGTCTTTACCATCGGCTGGACAACGGCCGTGCCCGCCACGGCCGCTGGGCAAGTCGCCCAAGCATGGCAAAACGTCCAACAAAGCGACAGCTACGACTTTTCCGCTCGCATCGAGAGCAAAACGATTCCCCTGCCTACTGTGGGCAACATCGGCCGCTTTAGCAAAACCGATACCCTCTATTTAGAAGGGCAAAACGACCTCCGCGCCGAAGAACTGCAACTCGCCCTGTGGGGCGGCGGGGTCAATGTCCTAGACGAGCAAGCCGCCTACCAAATGCGCCTCGCCGACGGCCGTGTCGAAACCCGCGTCGGCGACGAACAGTGGCAACCCGGCAGTGACCTCAACGTTGGCTTTGCTCCCGAAGGGGACTTTTTGGCATTTCTCGATGTCGCCACCGATATTGAGCCAATTGGGGCTTCCAGCCACGCGGCCGAAACAAACCCCGCCCACACCCTCTACCAATTCAACCTCGATGGTTCAGCCTACGCCCAACGGCTGGTTCGCGCCTCCCAACAACATCTCATTCGCACAGGCCAACTCCCCGCTGGTGCCGCCCTGCAAGTGCCCGACAACCTCCAAGATATCACAGGCACGGGGGAACTTTGGGTAGATGAGCGGGGCTTGCCCATTCGCCAGTTCGTCTCGCTCAACATCCCCGCCGCCCCCGGCACCGATTACCGCACCGAAGCTGTCTTAGACATTCAATTTACTGCGTTCGAGAGCGCTCCCTCGGCCGTGTGGGGCCGTTTTGTCTCCGCCCTCGGCCGTTTGCCCCTGCCCACTTGGGGCGAATTGTTCGCCACCCTCGGCTCACTGGGGACAGGCTTGTTATTCGCGGCCGTGCTTGTCCATCCCCGGCCGCGCCGCCACACCTACACCGTCATCACCAGCGGCATGATTCTGCTCATGCTGGCCACCCCCTTCATCCAAGCCCGCACGGCCGAAGCATCGTCCGAAAAGCTGGCCACATTTAAGGCCAGCCAAGAAGAGCAAACAGCCTCGGCCGATTTTCGCGCCCTCCTGCAACCCACCGCCTCCGCCCCCTTCATTCCCCCCGCCCTCTCCGCCCCCGACCTCTCCTCCACCCTCGATTCCGATGGCGACAGCCTGACCGATGCTGAAGAAGAACTGCTCGGAACCAACGCCCAACGCAAAGATACCGACTTCGACGGCCTCGACGACCGCACCGAAATCGTCGGCTTCTCCCTCGGCGGCCAAACATGGTATGGCAACCCCAACAAACCCGATAGCAATGGAGATGGCGTTCTCGATGGCCTTGGTTGGAACCTCGACAGTGACGGCGACGGCACGCCCGACCTCTACGACTTCGACGACG
The DNA here is from genome assembly GCA_016711405.1 of Candidatus Hadersleviella danica. GTDB lineage: Bacteria > Chloroflexota > Anaerolineae > Promineifilales > Promineifilaceae > Hadersleviella > Hadersleviella danica. Next base: position 33,022 of record JADJSZ010000030.1, read on the forward strand.
ACAACGACGGCGTGCCCGACAAGGTGGATATTTCCCGCCTTGTGGCCAGCAAAGCCAACAATGGCACGGCCGTCACCTTCACCCACGCCAACCCGCTCCAGCTCAACCTCAACGGCCTCAACCCCAACAGCTACACCTTTGTAGATATGCAACTACGGCCGACCAACCCCAACCGTCTCTGGTACGCCTTCAACGTTTTTAACTGGCCCAAAGACGAAAAAGGGAACATGCAAGATTGGGACGGAGCCACCTTCTTCAACCATTGCCGCCAAACAGGCGGCACCAACTGCCAAATGTCCCCCGATGCCAACGGCGATGTCAAATTCGTGCCCATGCTCGAAATCACCCTGACCGACCTCGGCAACCTGCCCCGCACCAGCAACGGCAACCCCGACAAAGCCCTGCTCGACAAATACGGCATCTCCATTCAGCCCGAAGGCAACGGCTCTTATCTCCTTTACGTCCCGCTTAACCTTGTCGAAGACCCCCTCACAGGCAACAAAGTCGCCTTCCAAGCCCAACTTGTCTACCAAGCAGGGGCCACATGGACTCCCCAACAAGCCCGCATGGTCTGGGCCATCAACGTCCTCAACGAATCCTACGCCGACCCCGACAAAGCCAAAACAATCATCGCCCAAGGCAATGGCATCGGCCAAAACCGCGCCACCATTCTGCACGCCTATGCCGATGAATTTCTCCTGACGGGCTTCAACGTGCGCGAAGACCGTGGCGTAGAACTGGCCATTGTCTACGAAGACCCTGCCCTCGACCCCGCCCTCAACGACGATGATGCCCTTGTCCAAATGAGTCTTGGTCTCGAAGAAACGCTTTTAGTCAATCGGGATTGCGACTTGGTGGATAACGAAGGGAATTGCGTCGGCAACGGCCGTCGCGACATCACCATCAACGAAATTTACCGCCGCTGGAACCACCCCACCAACTCGGGCATCACCGAAAGCCAACGCTGGGGGGTGGGCGATTACCTGCGCGTGCAAACCCACACCTTTGCCCACCAAGACGAAGCCACCTTCCGCGCTGGGGGCGAATTCGCGCCCCAAATTCTCAACACCCACTTCCGCAACACCAGTGTCATCGCCCCGCTCTTGCTCTATGTGCGCGAAAGCCGCTGGCGCACCCTGAACGTAGACGGCCGTGCCCAAAACCCCGCCATCGCGTGGACAGGCCACAGCCTCAACCTCGACTTCTCGGCCGAAACTGTCATTGCCAACGCCAGCTACAACGCCGCCCCCTACCGCTACAACACCACCCAAGCCGCATGGGAGGCATTCCCCACGGCCGACTACGCCGACCACATCCGCACCACCTACGCCGCCCCCGACGATGGAGGGCCACTCACCCCCGAAGAAGAACTCCAAAACGCCCAAGCCTTCTACGCCACCATCTCCGTTGTCACCATCATCAATGGGAACTCGGCCACCATCAGCAACAACGCCCCCACCTCCCAAAACACGGCTGGCTTTTTGCGGATGGATCCCACCTTTTTCCAAGGCGTAGACATCAGCGACGCTTCTTTGCGCTCCACCTACATCTATGCCCTCAACCTCCTCGGCGTGCGCTTCATCGCCATCTTCGGCATCTACACCATGCCCCGCGAGGCCATCACCGACCTCTTCCGCATCGTCACCCAATCCGATCTCACCAACATCCCCTTCAACAAGCTATCCGGCATAGCAGATCCGAAACTCCTCACCCAACTCCAGCAAATCGAGATAGATTTCCAAACCAACGTGAACCAAAGTGCCGCCAAAGCCAAGTGGGGTTTCATGGCCTTCAATGCCGCCATTGCCCTTGCCGGCATTGCGGGCATCCTCGCCCTCAACATCAAGGGCGGCAAAGTCGCTGGCGAGGCCATCACCTATGCCGTCGGAGCCGCCTCGGCCATTACCGATGCCATCACCATCGTCTCTGATTTAACATCGGTGGTTAAAAAAGCCAACCCCAACGTCTCGGGGCCAGCCCTAACGGGTAAAATCCTCACTGCCACTTATTCCCTTAAGAGCACGGCCGCGAAAATGGCCGCCATCGGCGCCGTCATCGGCATCGTCCTCAACTGGGTCATGTTCTTCGCCGCATGGGGATCTAGCGGCATCGCCGTAGGCAGTACCGAATTTAACAATCTCCTCGCGGGCACATTCGGCGGAAGCCTTGTCCTCGTCCTCTTTTTCTTCCTCTCACTCACTGTCGTAGGAGCCATTGTGTTGGCTGTCATCGCCGTCTTCGACCTCATCGCCTTCATCATCTGCAAGGCGGGCGTGCGCGGCGCGTGCGATATTGGGATTACGGCCGCCCTCACCCAAATCATCACCGACCTCATCTACCAAGGCGAAGCGATGATAGACCTCTCGGGCGACCCCGCCATCGTCAACATAGACGATTTGCGCCTCACCCTCACCAACCCCGCCCAAGGCTTGGTCTCGGGCAACAGCGTCCGCTTCACGGCCGACCTCCTCACCTTCGTCCGCCACAACAGCCCCAAACCAAGCGTCGTCTACCACTACTCCAGCTTCTACACCGATGCCGATTTGCGCTCCTCCACCGTCCGCTACACCCTCGGCCCCGTTAAACAAACCATTCGCCCCCAACGGTTCGAGATGTCCTCTTGGTGGGCCACCCAACCCTACGACATCGTCACCAACCTCGTCCCCCCCCGGCATAGGCTGGCTCGTCCCCACCGAACAATCCAAAACGCTCTGGCAAGCCGCCCAATACCAAACCATCACCTCCCCCGTCTACGAATTTACCGCCCCCAAAATCAACCAGAACTTCCCCCTCTGGCTCAACACAGGCATGGCCTTGCCCCGCTACGACTGCTGGTTCTCTGTCTGCAAACACAAAACCCTGCAATCCCCCACCAACACCGATTTAAGCACCCAGTTCTACCTCGACGTTTTGCCCCCCACCATTGATGGCTTCTACGCATGGAACCAACTGGGAACCCAAATCGATTGGGACGGCGACGGCCTGCCCCGCACCCAAGACCCCAATGATTTGCTCTGGGACACTGACTGCGACAGCGTGCCCGACGGCCGCGAAATTGAATACGGCTCCAGCCCCACCCTTGCCGACAAAGACAGCGACGGCCTGAACGATGCCCTCGAAATCCGCTACGAAACCAACCCCAACAACGCCGACACCGACGGCGACGGCCTGACCGACAGCCAAGAAGTCAATGGCTACCTCATCACCATCAACAGCTACACCTTCCGTACCACCAGCAACCCGCTCGAGCGCGACAGCGACGGCGACGGCCTGAGCGATGGCGCCGAACGCCGCCTCAACCAGCTCGACCCCGTTCTCTACCCCTTCCACCCCAGCGTCACCAACGATTCCCCCGTGCGTCTCTACACCCGCTTGGGCGATACCGATGCGGTGCTGGCTCTCGGGGCACAAACACCCGTCACCACCACCGTCTTAAACGGCCTCAAGCAAGATAGCCTGCTCTCCACAGGCCATTTCACCGCCACCCTGCCCACCGAATTAGGGGGCAGTGCCCAAAGCCAAGCCTTTACCCTTCTGCCCACGGCCGAGACCCATCTCGTCCAAACCGCCACCGCTGGCTCGGGCAACGCCCATGTCACCATCCAAACGGCCGTCTCCGCCAACCTCCTCCCCATTGGCAACAGCCGTGCGGCCGTGCCCAACAGCGACATCCTCCTCGACAACCCCGTCCGCGTCACCATTGACACCGACAACCCCAACATACCCACCCTCACCGCTGGCCAATTTGTCGAACCCGGCGTAGACGTGATTATCGGTGGCCAAGCCAGCGACCCCACCTCCTACATCGCCCTCGTCGAAGTCAGCGTCAACGGCGGGGCCTTTATGACCGCCACAGGAACCAGCATCTGGGCCTTCCCCCTCAGCGTGCCCAACCAATCCAGCGGCAACATCCCCATCATCGTCCGCGCCACCGATGCCGTCGGCTTCACCCGCTCGGCCAGCTTCAACGTCACCATAGACGACACTTCGCCCGTCTCCACCATTGACCTCGCCCCCAGCGAAACCCGCACCGTGCGCCGCGATGCCGAAGGCCAATGGACACTCGCCCTCACAGGCAACAGCAGTGATGCCTTGGCGGGCTTGCGCGAAATCCAAATCCAAATCGGCTCCAGTCGCGCCGTCACCGTCCCCTTCGAGACGGGAACCAGCGCATGGTCATTCACCTATCCCTTCGATAGCCTCGCCTTCAACAGCGACCCTCAACCCACAGGCCCCATCACCCTGACCATGACCACATGGGACAACGCCTTGCCCTACGGCAACGTCATCACCCAAGTCATTCCCTTTGTCATCGATATGACAGCGCCCACGGCCGCGCTCCTCTCCCATGAAGATGATTTCCAACTCACCGATGGCGCGTTGCTAACAGGCACAGTCCAAGATGCATACACGGCCGTTTCCGCCCTCGAAATCGCCTTCGTGCCCGCCGAAACAGTCTTCGCCACCAACAACGCCCTCCTCCACCTACCCCTCAACGACCTACCCGAAACCCTCCTCTTCAACAACGTTGGCACCGAGCGCACCCGTCTCTACTGCCTCAACCTTGCCGAAGATTGCCCCACCAGCTATGTCGCTGGCACAGACGGCACGGCCGCCTTCTTCGACGGCGACGACCTCCTGCGCCCCTTCGATGCACTCACCCTACCCACCACCGAACTCAGCATCGCCCTCTGGTTCAACACCACCTGCGCCAACTGCGGCCTCTTCAGCACCATCTCGGGCGAATACCCCACTATCACCCAACACGACCGCGACATCTTCCTCGATGGCGGCAAGGTCTGCACCAGCATCCTGACAGGTGGCTCCAGCCGCGAAGTGCGTTGCTCCGTCACCAACAGCTACAACGACGGCCAATGGCACCAACTCATTCACACCTTAGGAGCCAACGGCAACCGCCTCTATGTGGATGGGCAACTCGCCGTTAGCAGTTCCACCACCGCCTCCACCTTTACCACCCAAGATGGCGTGCTCATTGGCCACTCCCCCGCCGCCTCTGTGCCCTTCCTCACAGGGCGGCTCGATGATGTCATCATCTACGAAGGCGCTTTATCCGCCAGCGTCGCCCCCACCCTTTACCGCCAATGGCAACCCGTCACCCTCATCCCCAGCGGCAACCCTCTGCAAGCCACATGGGCCTACACCATCCCCCTCGGCCTCGAAGGGTACTACCAAGTAGACATGCGCAGTGCCGATGCCATCGGCAACCGCAACGACAGCCGAGGCACATGGCCCCAACTTCGCGGGCCAATTGACACAGCTCCCCCCTCCTTCGAGGTGAGTGTCAGCTACAGCGGCGCAGGCAACACCGCCCAAACCCGCTTTATCGGCACCGTGCGCGATGCCAACCTGACCACCGACGATTATGCGTTTGTCTGCAACCTCACCAACGACCAACTGCTCTACGAAACCGACCCTATCGAATTCCAATTCACCCAGCAAGCAACCAGCAAACTAACCACCATCGCGGCCGATTGCACCCAAAACGGCTTCCAAAACAGCCAAATCAGCCTGCAAGCGTGTGATTCGTTTGGCCATTGCGCGGCGGCCGTGCCTCCCAAACGGCCGCCTTCATCGGCACACGCCAAAACGCCCTCAAACCCTTTGGCACACTGCCCAACGCCATCGAACGCACCGTGTTAAGCGACCCCGCCAACCGCCAAAACCATCCTCGCCCGCCCGGCCAAATCATCACCGACATCGCCCTCGACGAACCCCGTGGCCACATTTATTGGGGCGAAATGACCAGCGGCGACTACGCCCAACCCGCCGCCATCTGGCGTGCCAATCTGGATGGCTCCAACCCCGTCCGCCTCGTCAACAACCTCACCGCCTACGCCCCCGAAGCGTTGCAAATTGCCATTGACCCCATCGGCAACAAACTCTACTGGGGCCAAGGCTACCAGCTCTGGTGGGCCAATCTCGATGGCTCCTTGCCCCAAGTCGTCTACGCCATCCCCGACGACACGGGCTTCATCGGCGGCAATCGGGACTACCACCACATTGGCGATGTCGCCGTAGATTCGGTCAACAATCGGCTCATCCTCAGCGAACGCCGCCTGCGCTTTGACCGCCCCGTGCCCGGTGTCAACGTCTTCAACCACTCCCTGCTGGTGCAAACAGCCCTCAATGGTACCTCGCCCAGCTTCCTTGCGGGGGCTGGCCCCGGCTGTACCTATGCCAACTTCTACCAAAATGTGGGCGCGGGCTTAGACCCCACCCTCTGCGTGGACCAAAATGCAGGCATAGACATTGAATCAGTCGCCGCCTTTGGTGGCACGGCCTACTGGTCGGCCGTGGCCTCTGGCTGGACAGACTCGGCCGTTTACAGCCAACCCTTCGGCGGTGCCACCACCACCGTGGGCGATTTAGAGCTGAACAGCACCTACCCCAGCTTGCGGATGTTGCCCCTACCCAATCTCTACGTTGCGCCAAACAGCACGGCCGTCTACGTCTCCCTCGGCGAACAAATCGTGCGCGGCGAACAAGGCGCAGGCTTCTCCCAATTCAGCACCTTCCGCGACGACACCCCCGCCCCTGTGGGCACACAAGCGCGGCAAAGCAGTGAACTGACAGCCTTCGCCGTGGTGCAACTGCCCCAAACCGTGCAAACCCAGCCCGATTTGGCCGTCAGCCTCACCTCCCCCGCCCTCGTCATGCTCAACGGCGACACCGCTCGCTACGATGTCGTCGTGCGCAACCTCAGCGGCTTGCCCGCCGATGGCTCCAACCTTGCCCTCACCCTGCCCACGGGCGCAACCTTCGCCACCTCTGATGCGGGTTGTCTGGCGACAGGGCAAACTGTCAATTGTGACCTCGGCCGCTTACCCGCTTTTGACCGCCAAACCCTCGCCATCAGCTTCACCGTCTCTGTGGCCGAGGCCACCCCGTTAACCACCACGGCCGTCATCGCCAGCACCGTGGCCGATAGCAACCCCAACGACAACACGGCCGTCAACGGCACCATCACGGCCGCCCCCACCCTCGCCAGCCTGCCCGGCGTCCCCTACATCTACTACACCACCCTCAGCGAACTCGTCCGCGTCCCCCTCATCGGCGACCCCAACCCCGAACCGATTCAGTTCGATAACGGCGGTGCCAGTGGCAACGTCTTCGCCATAGACAACGAGCGCGGCCACGTCTTCATCAACGATGCGCAAAATCGCATCGTCCGTGCCAATCTCGACGGCTCCAACTTCACCGTCCTTGCCGATTCCAACCCCGATAATATGCCCACCCAAGATGCCAACCTGAGCATCGCCGTGGACATCGCCACAGGGCGCATTTACTGGAACGAAGTCGGCACCTTGATTTACAACCGCATCAAAAGCTCCAACCCCGACGGCTCCGACGTGCAAACCGTCGTGCCCATCGTCTACGGCCAGCGCGGCCTGCTCTTCGACCCCGTGCGCTCCCTGCTCTATTGGGTCGCGCTTGATAGCCAAGAGCGGCAAGTGGTCATCTACCGCAGTCAGCCCGATGGAAGTGGTGTCGAAGTCGTCTACACCGCCCCCGCTGGGGCCGACATCCGCGACCTTAGCCTCGACCCCTACGCCCAAAAGCTGTACTGGCTCGACCCCACCCATGAGTATGGGGCACTCTTCTGGGCCGATAGCGACGGCGGCCGTGTCGAAGCCCTCCTCACCAACCTCGGCTCAACGACCCGTGGCCTCGTCGTCCAACCCTTCCAAAACACCCTCTATCTGACCAGCTACGAAGACCTCCTGCGTGCCGATTTAGACGGCACAAACGGAACGGTCATCACTTGGCTGGGCAACCAACGCTACTACGGGGTCAGCAACCGCAACCCGCTCGTCTTCCCCTTCATCTATATCAACCCACCCCAAAGCAACTTGGCCTTGGGCATGAGCACCCCGTTTGCCGCCAGCCCCTGTGTCGCGGCCGATACCAATGAGCCAAACGACACCTCCGCCACGGCAACCCCGTTGGGTGCGGGCAATACCTCGGCCGCGCTCTGCCGCTCCACCAGCGAATCACTCGGCCTAGACCAAGATGTCTACCAAATCGCCATCCCCGCTGGCCAAGCTGTCACGGCCACCCTGTCCAGCCTGCCCGCCAATTACGGCCTGTTTATCCAGATCGATGGCTTTACCGTAGATGTGAGCAACGAAACAGGCACGGCCGACGAGCAAGTCATGGCCGCCAACTACCACCCCACCGACACCGTTACCGCCACCCTCACCGTGTTCAGTAGCGAACCTGTCAACAACCCCACCCCCTACAACCTCAACATCACCCTCGGCACAGCCCCCTTCAACGGCTACACCGACGCGCAATGTTTGGCCGTAGACCCACAAGACTTGCCCGGTGATGACGGCAACCACGACATCGCCAACGCCACCCCGCTCACCGTAGGCACAGCCATACAGGGCGCACTCTGCTACGACAACGACAGCGATTACTACAGCTTTAACGGCACGGCCGGCCAAGTCATCGGTCTCGATTTGCCCGTGCGCCCCGCCGATTACAGCATCCTCCTCTACGCCCCCAATGGCTCCTTCCGCCAAGCCTTCACCGCCCCCAACTACGGCCAACAAGTCACGCTGGATGTGACAGGCTCATGGAAAGTTCTGGTGCGCGACAACGTCCTCGAACCAACCAACCAACCCTACGAACTCCTCGTCTCCGATTTAACTTGCGACCAAAACGATAGCTACGAGCCAAACAACGTCGCGGCGCAAGCAACCGACATCACCGCCACCTCCCGCGTCTTCGCCTCCCTCTGCGGCCCCACCGACCTCGACTTCTTCACCTTCCAGAGCGGCGCAAATCAACAACTGACCCTCAACTACCCCACCACGGCCGCTGGTGGCTCTCTCACCCTCTATGGCGATGGGCAAACGGAACTCGGCCGTGTCACCCCCGGCACCCAAGGGCAATTCCTGCTCACCAACGCGGGCTGGTACACCGTAACCGTGGTTAACCCCACCTTCAGCGGCACCGATGCAACCTACATGTTCCAATGGCAACTCGCCGCCCCCACCGCCCCCAGCACCGACACCCCATACGTCATCTACACCAACGGCGGCCACTTGGTGCGCGTCGCCCAAAGCGATGACCACACCGTCGAACCCATCCTCATCAACAACGGCCGTGTCACATGGGACACCCTCGCCTCTGACCCCGTGCGCGGCTGGCTCTACTTCTACGACCTCATCGCCAACGCCATCGTCCGCACCGACCCGTTTGGCATCACCCCGCAAATCATCATCAACGATGCCAACCCCGGCGGTGTGGTCAACGTGCCCAACGTCGCCTTGGCCGTGGATGAGGCCAGCGGCCGTATCTACTGGCTCCAACCGACGGGCGCATCCGGTAGTACCGCCTCCTTCATCATGCGCAGCAACAGCGATGGCACAGGCACAGTGCAGGTAGCCGGCAACGCCCACCGTGGCTCCCTGCTGGTAGACTCGATTCAGGGTTATCTCTATTGGACAGAAGGCGCGGCGATTCGGCGCACGGATTTGGATGGGAATGGGCTGGTGACAGTTTACACGGCCGCCAACCCCATCCAAGACCTCGCCCTCGACCCCTATACCCAAACCTTCTACTGGCTCGACCCCAGCCAACAAACCCTCTTCCGCGCCACCACCAACGGCCAAAACCTCACCGCTTTGGTCACAGGTCTCGATGCCAACAGTCGCGGCATCGCCCTACAACCGCTCAACAACAGCCTTTTCTACACCAACGGCACCGCCATGATGCGTGCCCAACTCGATGGTTCACTGCCCGCCACCATCGCCACCCTGTCGGGGCAATACCAAGGCCCCAGCAACCTCAACCCCGGCTCCTACCTGCTCACCCCCATCGGCACACCCGAATCAGGGCTGGTTATCGCCTACGGCAACCCCATCGTCACCCCCTGCGCCTTGGCCAATACCAATGAGCCAAACGACAGCACAGGCACAGCCACCCCGCTTACCGTCATCACCACCACTGTCACCAGCGGCGCATTGTGCGATTTGCCCGATGACGATTACTACCATGTAACGCTGGCCGACCAAAAGACGCTCTCTGTCACCCTCGGCAGTTTGCCCGCCGATTACCGCCTGCTCATTTTTGACAGCAACGGCCAATCTGTCGCCTTCAGCGACAACGCAGGGCTGAGCAACGAATACGCCACCGCCACCAACACCAGCGGTGTCCCCGCCGACTTCTACGTTTTGGTAATGACTGGCTATCCCAACCCCAGTGCCACTCCCTACGCACTAACCCTCACCGTGGAAGATGTGCCCCCACCGCCCGACCCCGGCGACGCAGATTGCTACTGGGCCGACCAGTACGACGCACCTGCCCCCGGCGGCAATGGCACGTTGGGTTCGGCAACCGATTTGCCGCTCGGCACAGCCCTCACGGCCGCCCTCTGCTACAACAACGACGTGGACATGTACGGCTTCGATGGCACAAACGGGCAACGGCTGACCATTGACCTGCCCGTCCGCCCAGCCGACTACACCTCACCCTCTACAACCCCAGCGGCACACCCTCGCCCGTCACCTACGGCGCACTCGTCACCCTCAATGCCACAGGCCGCTGGACACTGGCCGTCTCTGACCCCGTCCTTGTGCCCACCACCAACCAATACCAACTGCTGGTAACAGACGAAAGTTGTGTGGGCAGTGACGCACAAGAGCCAAATAACACGGCCGCCTTCGCCACCACCCTCACTGGCAACGACCGCACCCGCGCCAGCCTGTGCAGTGCCAACGACACCGACCTCTACCGCGTCTTTGCCACGGCCGGGCAACAACTCACCGTCAACTACCCCATCAACCTCACCGGGGCAAACTTGGCCATTACCACCCTCGGCACAGTGAGCGGCGGCACACAAGGTGTCTTCGCCATCGCCAGCACAGGCTGGTACACCCTAACAGTGGCCAACAATGGCTTGAGCGGCCGTGCCATCCCCTACCACTTCCAACTGCAACTCGGCGACCCACCCGCCCCCAGCAGTGCCACCCCCTACATCTACTACAGCCAAGCCAGCCACCTCACCCGTGTGGATGCCATCACCCGCACCATCGAACCCATCCTCATGGGCGATGGCTCCGTCGGCGGCAACACCATCGCCGCCGATACCGTGCGTGGCAAAATGTACATCCTCGATTTCTTCGAGCGCATCGTTCGCGCCAACTTCGATGGCACAGGCCACGAAATCGTCATCGCCGATGCCGACCCCAACGATGTCTTGCGCTTCGCCAACGGCTTGGCTGTAGACGAGACAACAGGGCGCATCTATTGGATGCAACCAGAAGCGGGTCTCGTCACCTCGCTGATGAGTGCCAACGGCGATGGCTCCGACGTGCAAACACTCGTCACCGGCATTGTGCGTGAACAAGCGGTGGTCGTGGATCCTATCGGTGGTTGGGTCTATTGGATGGAGGAAAGTTTCCTCGAGTGGCGCGTAATACCCCACATTAAACGGGCAAATCTGGATGGCACGGCCGTATCCGTTATCTACGTCGCCCAAGAAGGCCGCACCATTCAGGACTTGGCCATTGACCCCTTCGGGCAGAAGCTCTACTGGCTCGATACAGCTGGCAACCGCCTCATGTGGGCCAACAGCGACGGCTCCAACGCCGCCCCACTCGTCGAAGCGCTCACCAGCCCCGTGCGCGGCCTTGTCGTGCGCCCCTTGGCAAACGAGCTTTACTACACCAGCGGCACACGCCTCCTCCGCGCCGAACTAGATGGCAGTAACCCCACCGAAATTCAGCGCCTAGAAGGCAGTTACAATGGGGTCAGCAACCTCGACCCCGGCGTGTTCTTCCTCACAGGCTTCGATGTGCCCTCCTCCAACTTGGCCTTGGGTCTCAGCCAACCCTTCGCCCAACCCTGCACCGATGCCTACGAGCCAAACAACAGCCTCGGCACGGCCGCCCCAATTGGCACAGGCACACTTAACTCCGTTTTGTGCGACCAAAACGCCAACGACCCCGACAACCAAGATTACTATCAAATCTCTGTGCCCGACGGCCAGCAAATAACGGCCACCCTCACCAATTTGCCCCAAAACTACGGCCTGCAACTCCTGCTCAATGGTTCATGGGTGTCTGCCAGCTACGTGCCCGGCACGGCCGATGAGTTCGTGACAGCTCTCAACGAGACAGGCAACCCCGCCACCTACCACATCTTGGTGGAGCGGTTTGGCGACACCACCAGCAGTAACATCCCCTACGACCTCACCGTAACCATTGGCGACCCGCCCCACCCCACCCCCCACTGCCCCCCGGCGACCCCTGCGCGGCCGTAGACATCTACGACGCACCCGGTGCCTTGGGCAATGGCTCCCTAGGCTCGGCCACGCAAATCACCTACAACACCCCCATCACGGCCGCCCTCTGCTACGCCAACGATGCCGATTACTACAGTTTTAATGGTCTCATAGGGCAAAATGTCACCATTAACATGCCCGTGCGCCCCGCCAACTACCGTGTTCTGTTCTACAAACCCGATGGCAGTTACTTCAACGGCATCTTCCCCGGCTCTGGCCTCACCTATGGCGATAGCATCACCCTGAACGAGAGCGGAACGTGGAAAGCGGCCGTGTGGTACTCCCCCCTCACCCCCACCACCGACCCATACCAACTCCTCCTCAGCGTCAACGCCGCCTGCTCTGGCCTTGACACCTACGAACCGAATGACGACCAGTTCAACCCATTTGATTTGGGCGCATTATCCTCTGCCACCGTTTCGGCCATGCTGTGCGAAACGAGTGATGTAGACTTCTACAGTTTTGATGTCGTTGTGGGGCAACGGGTACGCCTCAATCCCCGCGTTCTCACCCGGCATGGAAATATTCATCGAATTTCCAGGGAGTGGTTGGGGCAGTACCCGCGATCCAATAGACAGTATCATCAATGTGAGTGGGACTCTACCTTTGGCTTGCACTCCCAAGAAACAGAAGAAAATCTGCCTTACGAAGTGGATATTCAGATAGACCCTGTGCCGGCACCGACCCCATTGCCTAACAATTGGAGTTGCAACACCTACCCTAGTAGCGATATTCCGCAGGCGATTGACGACCTGACCACGGTTGGTTCCACCGTCAACGTGCCCGTTTCGGGCGTTGTCACCCATGTCGGCCTCCGCGACATCGTGTTCGACCATGGCGGCTTGTGGAATCTCAACTTTGGGCTGGGTGCGCCCGATGGCACACTCACCAATCTATTCAGCTTCGACGAGGCGGGCTTCTATGTCTGGTGTGGCGGCCCCGATTGCCATCTCTCGCTAGACGATGGCGCCATCCCCGGCCTTGTCCCACCCCAATTCCCCAACGATGGCGGCACATTCCAACCCAATCTGAACAGCTTCGCCTCGTTTGAAGGGTTGAACAGCCAAGGGGATTGGACCCTGTACATCAGCGACGACTTCCTCCCCGAACCAGATGATACCGACGCAGGCGACACGACGGGCGACCTGTTTAGCTGGAGTTTGGAAGTGTGTGTGGACAATGGCAACCCGCCAGACCCCACCCCCACCCCCTCCCCCACCAGCACGCCCATCCCACAACCGACAAATGGCACCCCTGTGCCCACGCCGGCCACCAGCACCCCCACGCCCACGCCCACCGCTCCGCCAACGGTTTGTTTGGCCGTGGCCGATGCGTTCGAGCCAGACAACAATGTTGGCACGGCCGCTTTCTTCGACCAAGCCAGCCGCACCAGCGGTAGCCGCACCTTCCACACCACCACCGATGCGGATTGGATGCGCTTCACGGCCGTGCCCAACCGGCTCTACACCTTCGACGCACTCACCGTCGGCACCGATGCGTCTATCACGCTCTTCCTCTATGACAGCGACGGCACAACCTTAATAAACACCTACGTCAACCAAGTGAGCTTTACCCCCACCGTGGCAGGGGATTACTACCTCGTCGCTCGCTCGGCCGCAGGGCTAGTCTTGCCCTGCAACGCCAGCTACGTCGTGGCCATGTCGGTGGAGAATCCCGATGCCACCCCCGTGCCCACCCCCAGCGGCACACCCGTCCCGCCCGGCCACGAACGGCCGACCCTCAGCGGCGCGATTCTCAGCCCCGCCAGCGGGACTGTGTTAACCCAAACAGTGCCCCTCACCGTGGAAGTGGGCTTGGTGGCCGATGCTGGCTTGCAAACGGCCGTCCTCCTCCTCAACGGCTCCCCGCTGGACACCCACCCCTCAGCTCCCGCTGGCCTCGATGCGTTCTGGTCGGTGGGCTGGACACCCGCCACCACAGGCGTGTACAGCTTCAGCGTAGCCCTGACCGATACCAATGGCGTGACCGCCACCAGCTCTGTCAGTGTATTCTATGTGGACACGGCCGCTCCCAGCGTCAGCATGGTCAGCGAGACCATCACCCAAGCCAACTTGCAGGACAATGCGCTGTACACCCTGCACGGCACGGCCGCCGATGACAGCCGCATTGGCCTTGTCGAAGTGCAAATCAACGGCGGGGCATGGCAAGAGGCGGCTTTGGAAGGCGAAGAGTGGTTCTACCAACTCGCCCCGTTGGGACAAACCAACCCCAATGGCGGCACGCTGGCCATTAACGTCCGCGCCACCGATATGGCAGGGCGCACCACCACCACCAGCGGCAATCTCATCCTCGATGTGACCCCGCCCGACCTGTTCGCCCCCGCCACCAGCCTGACCAACGGCACGCCCATCACCCCCACCGAACTGATAACCGACCTCGAGTCGCGGCTCAGTTGGCCCGTGATTAGCGGTACGGTGCAGGTATATGCGGGCTGGACAACCGTGCCCACCCCCACCCTCGGGGCACTGACACCCTATGGGGCTGGGGCAGGCCAGCACGACCAAACCCAAGGGGAAGGCGCGGCCGTCTATGGCCATGTGGTGGCCGTGGATGACAATGGCAACCAAACCGCCATGACCAACGGCCCCTTCTACTTTGATACCGCCCAAACCCCCGACGTGATAGGCGACCTCACCTTGGCCAACTGGCCCGACAGCGGCGGCAAGCAAGTGGGGCAGGTGGTGGCGGAGCAGTTTGGCCAGCAACAACTGTTGGCAGGCTGGAACGAGGATGCCCTGCGCCTGCGCTGGCACGGGGTCAATGTGGATAGCAACGCCGACATTACCTTCTACCTCAGCCGAGGGGGCAGTGGCACAACAGCCCTGCTCAACCCTGCTGGGGCGGATGTGCCCGCTGTGTTGCCCTTCTCGGCCGACTACGCCGTGCGGGTGAGCGGAAGCCAAACGGCCACGCTCTACGCCGTCATTGGCGGCTTCTGGACGGCTGTAGACAGTGTCGAAATGACCAGTGCAGGGCTGACCAGCGACGTTTTGCTGGCGTGGAGCGACCTCGGCGTGGCCAACCCAGCGGCCACGGCCGTGCGCCTGCTGGCCGTGGGAACCCTGCCCGATGAGACAACGGTGTGGGCCACCATGCCCGACAAGAACAGCCCCGATTGGACCACCCAGCCGTGGACGCAATACATCGAATGGACGGCCGTCGGCAGTGGCCTCATCCCCGCCGCTGGCGTGTGGGCGGATGCCCCGCTGGATATTGCCCTGACGGCCGACCCAGACCCCGCCGCGCTGGTGGGGGTGGGCGACGTGATTAGCCTGACCCTGACCTACTCCAACACAGGCACGGCCGCCTTGCCCCAACTGACCCTGAGCGGGACAGATACGGGCGGGGTGAACCTGAGCAATGCCCCGCAAACGGCCGTCAACATCGGCGCAGGCATGACGGGCACGCTGACCCTGCTGGCCACGGTTAATGGCGATGGCACGGCGAGTGTGACAGTGGCGGATAGCTATCATCGGCCATACGCCCTTGGCACATTGACCTACACCGTAGACACCAGCCCGCCCGACGACACGTTGATAGCGCTGACCTATGTGGGGCCATTGACCAACACGATTAAGGCTATCGCCCAAGATGAATCGCCGCTGGACTCGATTGAGGTGGAGATAACGGGCGGCTCCCTGCGCCAACCCATGCCCACCGAAATTGTGATTTGTCTGCCGAGCAGTGGCACGGCCGATTCCTTCTCCTGTGCATGGCGACCGGGGAGCATCACCGACGGGGATGAGTACACCCTGCGCGGCCGAGCGACGGACATACACGGCAACGTCAGTGGTTGGAGCGACCCCGTGCAGGTCACGGCCGATGCGACAGCCCCCGTGTTGGCTCTTTCGGCCGAGACCCAAGCCGCTTTGGCGGATGGCCAACTGAACCAAGCCGAGCTAACCGAGTTGGCGGGGACGCTGGCCGATGAGCGTTCGGCCGAAACGGTGCAGGTGTGTCTTGTGGTGGAAGAGGTGGAAACGTGTGCCACGGCCGATGTCTTAGCCGATGAGAGTTGGGCACTGGCATTGCCCAGCACAGCCAACGGCCAAAACGCCACCCTCACCCTCATTGGGTTTGATGGGGCGAGCAACCCCAGCCAGCCCTATACGCAAGCTGTGTGGGTGGATACGGTGGCTCCCACCATTGAACAGATGGATGCGCCCGAGACGGTGGTGTTGGTGGCCGATACGGCCGTCCTGTTCAACAGCGGCACGGCCGAGGATGCCAGCCAACTGTCGGCGGCGCGGGTGGTGATGATTCTGCCCAATGGGGGGAGTGCGGCCGTGGATGGCACAGTAGCCGGCAACAGTTGGCAGGTGGCGTATCCCTTCACCCAAACAGGGGCGTATCAGGCGGTTCTGCTCCTGACCGATGGAGCAGGCAACCAACGCTATAGCCCAATCTGGGAGTTCTGGGTGGATGTGCAGGCGGTGGCCATGCTAACCGTGACCAAAGCGGGCGAAGGGACAGGCACGGTGACAAGTGACCCTGCGGGGCTTGTCTGTGGCGCAACGTGTGTGGTTCCGTTTGTGGAGGACAGCACGGTGACGCTGACGGCCGTGGCCGAGGCGGGGTCGGTGTTTGTGGGTTGGAGTGGGGCTTGCACGGGCACGGCCACAACTTGTGTGGTGACGATGAGCGAGGGGCGCAGTGTGACGGCGACGTTTGCACGGGCTGGCTCAACCATCTACTTGCCTGTGGTAATGCGGCCGTAAGGGGAGGGGAGAGGGGGAGTAAATAGTGAGTAGTGAGTAGTGAGTAGTGGCGCAATCTATTGCGCCACTACTCACTACTCATCTCCAATAAAAACGGCCGAGACTTTGCCCTTAGACGGGCAAAGTCTCGGCCGTGAACAAGCCATCTATAAATGAGGGTAAGAGGCAAAAAACCTCATTCCACTCCTCTAACCCCAGCCCCGTATCCCCAGCCCCCAACCCTTTACGAAAAAAGCAAACCCAAAGCAAGAGCAAAATCCACCTAAATTTAACACCCATGTTTTGCCCCACCTGATATGCTAAGATAGAGAAGAGATGAGAGAAGAGAGAAGAGAAAAACGCACGTTGGTTCACTCACCACTAATCACGCCACTAACCACTCGCCACTACATCCCCCCATGTTCATCGAGCAAGCCATCCGCCTTGTCACCCAAACGCCAGACAACTTGGCTTACCACATCCTGACCCTTCTCGCGGTGCAGGCGGCTTTGGCTTTGTCGCTGTGGCAATGGCGGCAACGGCCGAGCGACACCTTTGCGGGGCGACTGGCAGGCGCGGCCGTGCTCATCTTCCTCCTGCGCGTTTTGCTCGCCTTTGTGCTGGCCACCACCAGCCAAAGCGACTTGCTAGCTGTGTTGCCCCCGCTGGAACGCGCCTTAGACATGGCCCTCACGGCCGCGCTCATCTGGGCCTTCGTCCCCTCCCTCCCCGCCGCCCCCCGCCTAAGTGAAATCCTGCTCTTCTTCGCCCTTGTTGCCATTGCCGTGGCCTATGTGCTGGCGGGGCCGAGTTGGGCGGCGCAATTGGCGCAAGGGGTGGGCTACACCCAAACCGCCCAAGCAGGCGCGTGGAACATCGCCCAACTGGCTATGCTGGGGGTGGGGTTGCTCCTCGTTTTGGTCTCTCGGCCGCACGATTGGGCATTGCGGGGGCTGGCTTTGCTCTTGCTGGGCGGGGCACACCTCGCCCATTTGCTGGGGATTGGCGCAGTGGCGGCTGGGGTGCTGGAAACGGCCGTGCCCCTATTGGGTGCGCCTCTCCTATCTGGTCATCATGCCCCTGCTGGCCGTGCTGGCCTACCGCCACACCCTCGCCGAAGTGCTAGATTCCCAGTGGGGCACACGGCCGCTGGGCGAACAATTCGCCATTCTGCTCGATTTGGCCAGCGGCATGTTGCGCCAACCCAACAATCGCACCGTCCTACACGGCGCAGTCAATTTGGCGGCGCGGATTATGGGGGCAAATTTTGCGGCCGTGGGTACGCTCACTGGGGAAAGCCCCACCGCGCTGGCCACCGTAAGCTGGCAAAAAGATGATACGTTGCGCGGCGGGCGCACATGGATGCTCAACACGGCCGAGTGGCCGGGCATCCAACTTGCCATGCGCCAACGCACGGCCGTGGAACTGCTCCCCAACGGCCTCGGGGCGCGGCAACTGTTCGCCCTCTACCAAGAGTTGGGGTTGGCCAACCAAGGCGCGATGCTCATCGAGCCGTTGTTTGGGCCAAACGAAGAGCAAGTGGGCGTGTTGCTCCTCGGCGGGCCGCCCAACACACCTGCGTGGACGGCCGACGACAAGTCGCTTATCCCCCACTTGGGGCGGCACATTGCCTATGCGTTGGCTCAGGTGCGCCAACTGGAAACAGCCGCGCCACCCCCCCTCACCCACCCAACCCTTTTGCCCACCCCCGCCCACGATGAGCAAGTGGCCGAATTAACGGCCGAGCGCGATAAGGCCATCGGCCGTACCCTCGCCCTAACCGATTACGTGCAAGAGGCGCGAGAAACGTTGCACAAACGAGAGGTGGAACTGGCCGAACTGCAAGCGGAGCGGGAGCAGTGGCGCACCCAGCCCAGCCAAGTGCAATTGGCCACTTTGCAGGACGAAGTCTCTGCGCTACGCGAAAGTTTGCGCCAAGCAGAAGAGGCGATGGCTCTAGCCTCGGCGGGCGAGGTGGGGCTGAGCGCCGAATGGGTCATGCTGACCATCACCCATTATTCGGCCGAACTGGAACAAGCCCAACGGCGCATCCAACAACTCGAGGCGCAACTAGGGCAAACCAAGCTCGACCACAGCACGCGAAGCATCATTGCAGGGGTGGGGGAGGCGTTGCGCCAGCCATTGGCGGCGATGGCGGGCTACACCGAACTGCTCCTGAATGAAAAAATGGGTTTGCTGACCCCCAAACAGCGCAATTTGTTGGAGCAAACGCAAGCCAGCACCAGCAAAATGGAGAGCTTGCTGGAGCGAATTGCCCACGGGGAGACGGAATTGCTCCCGCCTGTGGCTGATTTGCCCGCCATTGATTTGGCTACCACGCTGGAAACGGCCGTGAGCGACCTGCTTCCCCACTTGCGCGAAAAACAGGTGGTGCTGGAGGTGCAGGTCAGCGAAGGATTGCCCCCCCTACCCTTGCCCGCCGATGTCGTTCAGCGGATTGTGGCCCATTTGCTGGCCAATGCGCTGAAGGTGACACCTGCGGACGGCCGTATCACTCTATCCGCCCGCACCCGCCAGTGGCAGGAGCCAACCGACCCCGAACCGCTCAATTTTGTGCAAGTGACGGTGGCGGATGGCGGGGTGGGGATTCCAGCCACATTACGGCCGTTTGTGTTTAATCCCCGCGTGCGCCGCAACGGCTCCGGCCGCATCCCCGGCCTGAGCGATGACCCCGGCGTGTTGCAAGCGCACCAGTTGGCGCAACTCGTCGGCGGCCGTATCTGGGTGGAAAGCGAGGAAGAGGTGGGGAGTACATTTTATGTGTTGTTGCCGATTTAGCTAGTCAGCTAGTCAGCCAGTCTCAGTCTCTCAGTCTCTCAGTCCCTTACTCCCCTGCTCCCCAAAGATTCCCATCATGCGCCAAGAAAGTTCTTCTCTCGCCAGCAAGCCGTGGGTGGCTCTGCTGATTGTGGGCAGTGTGCTGGCCACTGTTTGGCTGGGGCTGTTTTTGGCGCAACAGGAGGGGCGGTTGGTGGATGGGGAAAATGGGGGAGAGGAAACGGCCGTGGCCATCCTCATCACCGCCACCGCTACGCCCCAGTCCCCAGTCCCCAGTCCCTCAGCCCCAGTCCCCAGTCCCCAGTCCCCCACACCCGGCGAAGTCCAAATTATCACGGCCACCCCGTCCCCCGTCCCTAGTCGCCAGTCCCCCACCGCCAATCCACCTACCAAAACGCCCACCACGCCCAAACCCTCCTGTGGCAACATCCCGCAGGGGTGGATTCCCCATGTGGTGCAGGTGGGGGATACGCTGGCACGGCTCTCGCTGGCTTCGGGGGCAACGGTAGCGGAAATTGGGCAGGCCAATTGCCTGACCAATAACATTATCTATCTGGGCACAGAGATTTATTTGCCGCCGTTGCCCCCCACACGGCCGCCCTGTGGCCCGCCCGCGTGGTGGGTGCGCTACACCGTCAATGCAGGGGAGACGATGTACTCGTTGGCCACCAGTCGGGGCACGACGGTGTATGCTGTTATGCAGGCCAATTGCCTGACCAGCCCCTATTTGGTGGCAGGGCGAGCCATCTTTTGCCACCCCTGCCCGCCACGGAAACGCCGCCGCCCCACCGCCACCCACGGAACCACCACCGCCGCCGCCGACCGAAACACCTGTGATACCCACGGCCACGGCGACACCTGTGACACCGACGAGTACGGCCGTGCCCCCACCCCAACCGTGACGGCGAGTGCCACGGCCGTGCCTCCCACCCTAACAGCCACACCCACCGTCACTCCCGTTGCCCCCGTCACGGCCACCTTTACCCCCTTGCCGCCGCCAACGGATACGCCCACACCCCTCCCTGCACCGACTGAAACGGCCACACCGCTCCCCACCGATACACCCGCGCCCTAAACGAAGGGGATCAGCTTAATTCGATGGAAGAGTTTTTGACGGAACGTTAACGCTTCGTTACTATTCCCAAGCTCTGGCTCACGCTGGCGAACTTTATAATCCAAAAACTTTCACGCAGGGCACACCCCTGCGTTTTTGTTGTACAACCAAACTCACTCATCTGGAGGAAAGGAATAACGAATGCAAAAATGCACTTATCTGACATGAAACAACGATTAAACAAGTTGTGGTGGGGATTGGGGAGCTTCTGTTTGGCGGCCGTGTTGCTCTTGGCCACAGCGCAAATGACGCAAGCGGCCGAAGAGGAACTATTGGCCGAGGATTTAAGCACCTCGACCAAAACCGCCGCCCAAAACGAGGTTATTGCGGGGGGCATCGTCGCCTATACGGTGGCGTTGCACAACACAGGCAATACCCCTGTGGTGGTGTCCATTACGGACACCCTGCCTGCCGAATTGACCTTGTTAAACCTATCCACCTCGGCTGGGGTGGTATCAAGCGAGGGCAATGTCATTACGGGTTCCATCGCGATGAATCCTGCGGAGAGTGTGATGGTCTATTACACGGCCGAAGTCACCACCACGGCCGTCGTCGGTTCGCTCATCACCAACACCGTCGAAATTGTGGGCGGCTCAACCCACATCAGCCGGACAGCCACGGTGGCAATTATAGATGCCACGGCCGACTACAGCGGCTCCAGCAAAACAGCCAGCCGTACAGGGGCACGGCGCGGGCAAACCATCCACTACACCCTCGTCATCAGCAACTCGGGCACACTGAACGATAATGTGACCGTGACAGACACCTTCCCCACCCACCTGACCTTGGTGGGCACACCCACCAGCACGGCCGCTGGCACGTTTACCACCACCGCCCAATCGCTTATCTGGACAGGCGGGGTGAGTGCGACCACGGCCGTGACCCTCTCCTACTCCGCCGCAAGTGGGCAACAGCGCCCCCATCGGCGCGGTGCTGACCAATGAGGCGGTTATCGTCGGCACGGGCGATTCGGTGACAGTGGAAGATAGCGTGACTGTGCTAACCAGCGCCTCAAAAGCGTATCTGCCGCTTATTGTAACCCCTCTCCCCCCGTGCTGGAAATATCCACCACCCGCCCCAACAGCAGTAACAGTTGGACGCTTTCGTGGACAGGTGGGAGTGCAGGCTTGAGCTACGAGGTACAGGAGTCGCAAACGGCCGATTTCGCGGCCGTGACCACCCTCAACCCCGGCACGCAAACTTCGCAGGCCGTACAACGCACCGCTTCCATCCACAACCAGTCACCTATTATCGCGTGCGCCCCATCTCCGGTTCGCGCATTGGCGATTGGTCCAACACCGTGCGCGTCGTCAGTGCCTATGAAGATGAGTTCACCGACAATGTCAGCAACTGGAAAATCCGCCGCACCACCTTCATCAACGAAGTAAACGGGTTTTACGAAAACAGCCAAAACGGCTTTGGCCATAGCTGGTACGTCATTCGCATCGAAGACCCCCGCGATTGGGGCATTGCCAGCCCCTTGGTCGAGGCTCCTGCACCCCCTTATGCCATCGAATACCGCATCCAAACCCCCCAACCGGGCAATCTTATCTCCGCTGGGGCTATTTTTGGCGGCGACTGGAATGGTGTGCCTGAACCCGCAGGTTGTATCAATTACAGCACGTTAGAAACGGTTTACCAGCACACTGATTGCTTCAATCGGTTCTATTTCGCCAACATTATTTTGCACAATGGGGTCAAAATGCTGTTCGAGCGGGTAGATCAATTGGTATGGTGCCCCACTTGCACAGGTAGCCCGATGAAACGGTTCGGCGACATCGGTTCTAGCAATGAAGTCACCTTGCCGGGTCTAAATCCTGCCGATTTCAACACCTATCGCTATGAGGTACGTGCCGATGGGATTAAGGTTTTTGTGAACGGAACCCAACGCTTTACCTATAGCGACCTGCGCTACCTCGACCAACCCTATTTTGGGATTGGGGCCACAACGGATGAGTATAGCAACTCGACATGGCGCATAGATTATTACCGCGTCACACCGTTGGATTAGTGGGTTGCAGGGACAAGTTACAAGTTACAGGTAAGAAGCGACTTGTAACTTTTAACCTTAACAATTCAACCATGCAATTTCCCACCTTGCGCGAACCCATCGAACGGCTGATTGGCGCGGCTCTCGCGGCCGTTGACCCATACCACCTTACCCGCCACAGCCTGCGCCGCGAGGGGGAAGTGTGGCTCCTCGGCCGCCACCGCTTTGACCCACGCCACGGCCGCCTCTTTCTGGTGGCCACGGGCAAAGCGGCCGTGCCCATGGCCCACGCCGCCGCCCATATTTTAGGCGATGCCCTGCATGAGGGCATCGTCATTACCAAGCGGGGGCACAGCTTGCACCCGCTCGCTGAGGGCGCATACCCCCTGCGCTTGTTCGAGGCGGGGCATCCCGTGCCCGATGAGGCGAGTGTGGCGGCCACAACGGCCGTGCTGGAGATGCTCGCCCAAACCACGGCCGACGACACCGTGCTGTGCCTCATCTCGGGCGGCACATCCGCCCTGCTTAGCCAGCCCCGCCTGCCCTTGGCCGCTTGGCAAACGCTGAACGAGGCGTTGCTGGCCAGCGGGGCAACGATCCAAGAACTCAACAGCGTGCGCCAACAATTGGACGAGGTGAAGGGAGGCGGCTTGGCTCGCGCCGCCGCCCCCGCCACCTGCATCACCCTCATTTTGAGCGATGTGGTGGGCAACCCGCTGAGCCTCATCGGCAGTGGGCCGACCATCCCCAACCCCGCCTCCCCCGAACGAGCCAGCGAAATTTTGGCGCGGCACGGCCTACTCACGGCCGAACTCACCCCCCTGCTGGTCAAACCAACTCCCTTGGCCTCCAGCCCGCGCACGGCCGTTGTGGTGGGCGATGTGTCCACGGCCGCCCGTGCCGCCGCCGAAGAAGCGCAGGGCTGGGGTTGGGAAACCCGTTTGCTGACCACCCATCTGGAAGGGGAGGCGCGAGAGGTGGGCAAGATGGCCGCCGCGCTGGCCAAAAATGCCGCCCCCCGCACCTGCCTCATCTTAGGCGGCGAAACAACGGTGACATTGAGCGACAGCACTGGGAAAGGGGGGCGCAACACAGAGTTGGCGCTGGCGGCGGGGATGGCGTTGGAAGGGGTGTGGGGCGCGGCCGTGGCCACCTTTGCCACCGATGGCGACGACGGCAACAGTGGCGCGGCGGGAGCCATCGCCACAGGCGAGACGATGCGCCTCGCTCGACAACAGGGTCTCGACCCGTTAGACTTCTTAAACCGCCACGACAGTGGCTCTTTTTTTGCCCATCTGCCCCACACCCTGCTCAACACAGGGCCAACGGGGACAAATGTGAATGATTTACTGTTCATTTTAAGTGGGGTTGAGTGGGGATGTGGAATGCGGAATGAAAAGCCGCCCACTAATCACTAACCACCAATCACTAACCACTACCTACTATGCCCATCAAGTTCGGAACCGACGGCTGGCGAGCCGTAATTAGCGAAGAGTTTACTTTTGAGAACGTGCGGCTGGTTTCGCAAGCCATCGCCGCCTATGTGTTAGCCCAAAACCCAACCAACCCCAGTTTGGTGGTCGGGTACGATACCCGCTTTTTGTCGGACAGATACGCGGCCGAGGTGGCGCGGGTGATGGCGGGCAATGGCATCTTCACATGGCTCTCGCGGGCGGATGCGCCCACGCCGGCCGTGAGCTATGCCATTGTGGAAAAGCAGGCCACGGCCGGGGTGATGATTACGGCCAGCCATAATCCGCCCCGTTACAACGGCCTAAAGTTGAAAGCGGCCTATGGCGGCAGTGCCAGCCCCGCCACGAGTGCCCACATCGAGCAACTCATCCAGCAACAAGCTGAGGAGGGCATTCAGCCCCGCCTGCTGGATTTAGACGTGGCACTAGCCCAGAACCTCATCAAAAAGTTCGACCCCGCATGGGCGTATTACGCCCACCTGAGCAATTTGGTGGATTTGGATATTCTGTCGGGCGGCGAGCTAAATATCGTGGCCGATGGCATGTATGGCTCGGGGCGGGGGGGTGATTGGGGAGGTGTTGTCACGCGGCCGTAGCCATGTGCACAACATTCGCCACGAGATGAACCCCGGCTTTAACGGCATCCATCCCGAACCCATCGAAAAGCATTTGGGGCAACTCATGTCCACCATTCAGGGGGGGCATTGGGATGTGGGGCTGGCCACCGATGGGGATGCTGACCGAATTGGAGCAGTGGATGCACTCGGCCGTTTTGTAGACCCCCACCGCATCTTCGCTCTCGTCTTGCGCTATCTGATAGAAAAGCGGGGCTGGCAGGGCAAAGTCGTGCGCACCGTCTCGACCACGCGCATGGTAGACCGTATCGCCGAGGCACACGGCCTCGAGGTCATCGAAACCCCCGTCGGATTTAACCACATCGCCGATTTGATGATGGAAGGAGGGGTGTTGATGGGTGGCGAGGAGAGCGGCGGCCTGAGTATTGCGGGGCACATCCCCGAGGGAGATGGGGTGTTGATGGGCTTGCTCATTCTGGAGGTGATGGCGTATTACGGCCGTCCCCTCCACATCCTCATCAACGACCTGCTGGCCAAATACGGCCCCGCCGAATACCGCCGCACCGATATGAAACTGCGCCAGCCCGTGGCCAAGAAGGCAATGGTGAAGTTGCTGGTGGATAACGCGCCCGCCGAAATCACAGGCGTGGCGGTGGAGCGGGTGGCCACGCTGGATGGGGTCAAATACTACTTGGCGGATGGCTCGTGGTTGCTCATTCGGCCGTCGGGCACAGAGCCTGTTCTGCGCGTCTATGCCGAGGCTCCCAGCCAAGAGCGGGTGGATGCGTTGCTGGCTTTTGGGGAAACGGTGGCTGGTTTGGCGTAAGGGGGGTTGGGGGACTAGGGACTTGAGCGCATTAAAGTCCCCAGTCCCCCGTCTCCAGTCCCTAATTGCCTGAACCATGCCCCAACAACAATTACCCAACTTGTTTGGCCACCACTTCCCAACGCCATGCGGCCAATTGGTCGGGGCGGTTGAAGAAGTATTCCTCGAGGTACGGCTCAATTTCCATGCGCCAGATGGCGGGTAATTCAGCCGCTAAATTCGGCCGCATAAAATAGCTCAACCCCAGCGCATAGTGCGGGTCGCCAATGGCTTGGTTCAGGTCGGCCAGCACATGGATGAGCGGCTGGGGGTTGTAACCCGTGGCGTGGTGCTGGTGGTAATGGCGCAACAGGTCGAAATTGGGGAAGAGGGGGGCAAAGGCAAAGCGACGGCGCAGGGCGTGGTCTACCAAGGCGGTGGAACGGTCGGCCGTGTTCATCGTCGCCACCAGATAGAGATTGGCGGGCAGGGCGAATGAACGGCCGCTGGCCAGCCGCACCTCTTGCTGGCGGTACTCCAACAAATACATCAGTTCCCCCAACACTTGCGGCAAATTAGCGCGGTTCAGCTCATCAATGAGCAAGACACAGGGGCCGTGCCGCTGGCGGGCACGGCCGCAAAAGTCGAGCAAACGGCCGTCTACCCATTCATAATGCAGTTGGCCCGCCACCGTGCGCGGCCGTAGCCCCTCCACAAAATCCACATAATCATAAGCGGGATGGAATTGCACCACCTCCACCAACCCATCCGTGCCCCCGATGAGGTGCTGGGCGAGTTTGTGCGCCACAAAGCTCTTGCCCGTGCCCGGCGGGCCGTAAAAAACGAGTTGCTGTTTGCGCTGAAGCGCGGCCGTCCACTCCCCAATTTGGGCAGGGGCATGACCCGTTTCGGCCGCGAATTGCGCCAGTGAATAAGGGGGCTGAATGGTGGGAATGGCGTAGCTGGCGGCCGATTCCTGCACGGCGTAGGCGGCCACTGGCTCCTCCGCTTCATCATAAAGGGGGGGGATGGCTTCCTCGAGTTCGACATGACCGCGCACATCTAAACCAGCCGTAGCCTGTTCGCTTTGCTTGTGCGCCACATACAAAAAGCTGTGGATGTCTATCATGTCGGCCGCGCCATATTCGGCCAACTCCGCTCGCAAGCCGTGGTAATTTTTCTTCACCCGCTCGTACATATCGGCCGAGGGGGTGCTGGTGTAGACCTCGCCCATGCCCATAAATTGCAAAAACCATTGGGCGAGGCGCGGCTTGATAAACACCTCGCGGTGCGGCCGAACCAAGAACATAAAATAGGTGGGAAATGTCCACCGATTGGGCAAATGATACGCTTGGCAAAAGGTGCTGAATTGGTGGATTTTGTCGGGCGACGGCCGTGGGTCGTACAGCAATTGGCGCACTTGCTCCGCCAATTGCCACTTATCGAGGTGGGCTTGGTACAAAATGGCCAAATCTGCCTCGCGTCGCCACGAAAGCAGGTTGCTCGCTTTGCCCAGTTGCTCTAGTCGTTCGATGAGGGTGTCGTAAGCGGCCGTCTCTAAAATGCGGCGCAACTCCCCTTTGCCCAACTCCGTTTGTGCCCGTTGCGCTAAGGCGCGTTTGGGGGCTATTTCGTCAACAACAAATTCGGGATGGTCAAACCCCTCCCATGTAGGGTAACGTTGGCGTACCAAGGCTAGTAAATCGCGTATTTGCCACTCAGCTATCATGGCGGCTATTGTGGCGGGTGCAGGGACAATTGTCAATGTAGGGTTGCGTCTTGCGTCTGTGGAATTAGATGCCTCACCGCCTGCGGCGGCTCGGCTATTCTACAGGGTTTTTTTCTGTTTGGGCGAACGCCCAAACGGAAAAACACCCTCTATGAGTACACTCACAATTATGACAAATTTGTCACAAAAACCTTGCATTTTATGACAGAGTTTGCTATAGTATTTGCAGGCTCCCTCCCAAGGTGGTAAGGACATCGCCCGATGCACCTGCCACCTATTTTTTTGCCTCAGGAGAGAAACCCTATTTATTTGTGATTGATTGTGGGGTAGTCCGCCTCTTCAAGAGCAAATAGCCAATATCCGCCAATTTCACCCAATTCTCACAAAAACCTTGCATTCTATGACAAAGTTTGCTATAGTATTTGTAGGCTCCCTCCCGAGGTGGCAAGGACATCGCCCGATGCACCTGCCACCTATTTTTTTGCCTCGGAGGGGAAATCCTTGGTGTGTGAGATTCGTTATTGGGTAGCCAGCCACTTATAATAACGAATAAAGGCATAGTTCGCAGTCCCCGAGAGAGCATCTTTACAAATTTTGACTGGGGACAAAGGACTTGGGACGTTTGTGAACTCCAGTCCCTTGTCTCCAGTCCCAAGTCCGAAATTGTAAAGATAGCTTGAACCATGACCGAATAAATAATCACCCCTAACCCCTTTTACCCCATGAAAATTGCCATCTTATCCGATGTTCACGGCCATTGGCCTGCCTTGCAAGCCACGGCCGAGCATATCCACACATGGCGTCCCGATGTCGTCATTGTCAATGGCGACATTGTAAACCGTGGCCCCAAACCCGCTGAGTGCTGGGCCTTTGTGCGCCAGCAAATGGCCGATTCGGGTTGGCTGGCCACGCGAGGCAACCACGAAGATTACGTCGTGCAATACTTGCCCGGCTATTCGGCCGACGACCCGCACGACCTTTCGCGCTGGACATTTGAGCAAATGGAAACGGCCGCCCTCACCCATTTAGCCGCCTTGCCCCTTAGCCACACCATCCACCACCCCCAAGGGGGCGAGGTGCGCGTCATTCATGCCTCGATGCGAGGAACTAAATACGGCATTTGGCATCATTCGCCCGATGATGAGGTGCGGTCGCAAATTGCCCCCGCCCCGGCCGTGTTTGTCACGGGGCACACCCATTTCCCCTTTGTGCGCCAACTCGATGAGACGCTCATCATCAATGCAGGAGCGACGGGTACGTTGTGTGACCACGGTGATACCCGAGCAACTTACGCCCAGTTGGTGTGGCAGAGCGGCCGTTGGTCGGCCGAAATTGTGCGTGTGCCCTATGACCGTGCCCAAACCGAACGTGATTATCACCAATCGGGTATTTTGGAGCAGGTTCCCATCGCCCAACTTGTCTTTGCGGAGTGGCAAACGAGCTGGCCCGTTTTAGCGGCGTGGGGGCGAAATGAACGGTGGCGAGGGCGCGAAAAAGAGGTTGGCACGGCCGTGGCGGCCGCCGAATTCCTAGCCCAACTCGACTTGCCTGCCCTGCAAACCCTTGCCCGACAGTTTTGGGCAACCGAAAAGTCAATTAGCACTTAACAATGGGTGTGTTTCATCTCGGTTAGAACAGCCAAGAATTTAGACACGAATTCGAATGACACGAATTTTTCGAGACCAATTCGTGAAATTCGTGTCATTCGTCTCTAAAAAAAAGACTCTCATAAACGATTTTCAACTCAAATAAAACACCCCCATTAACAATTAACTATTAGACATTCACCATTCACAATTCCCCATGCTTTCCTACCTCCTCCAAGGTCTTGCCCTCGGCTTTCCCGCCGCCGCCCAGCCGGGGCCATTGCAAGCCTATCTCTTAGCCCAAGCGGCCCAAAATGGGTGGCGGCGCACCCTGCCCGCCGCGCTCGCCCCGCTGATTAGCGATGGGCCTATTATCGTGCTGGTGGTGTTGATTCTCACGCAATTACCGCCGCTGGCCATGATGATTATGCGAATCATTGGTGGGGGGTTCATCCTCTATCTGGGGGTGATGGCTTGGCGGAGTTTGGGGCAACTAGAAGAACGGCCGTCTACAACCGCAACAACCCCATCCCCGCCCCCCGCCAAACAGCAAAGCGTTTGGCAAGCGGCCGTGATGAACCTGCTCAATCCCAATCCATATCTGTTTTGGGGCACTGTCGGCGGCCCCATTTTGCTGGCGGGCTGGGGCGAAAGCGGCCGACACGCCGCCCTGTTTCTGCTCGGCATGTACATTATGTTGGTCGGCGGCTTGGCCTTGCTCATTCTCTTCTTTGGCACAGTCGGCGCCTTTTCGCCCCGCGCCCGCTGGTGGCTGGGCGCACTCTCGGCCGTGGCTCTGCTCCTCTTCGGCTCTTACCAACTCATTGGGGGAGCAGTTCAGCTAGTCAGCTAGTCAGCCTTCATTCACAATTAACCATTCCCAATTCACAATTCACAATTCCCCATGTTCGCCATCCCTTTCCACAACCTGACGGCCGCTGATTTACCCCGCGTGGGGGGCAAAGGAGCCAACTTGGGCGAAATGACCCGCGCTGGCTTTCCCGTGCCACCGGGCTTTTGCGTCAGCACGGCCGCTTTCCACGCCTTCATGGCCAGCCACCCCCACTTGGATGATTTTTACGCCCAACTCGAGCAAATCCCCGTGGGCGATGTGGCACAAGTGCGCCAAATAGGAGAGGCGGCACGGGAGCAGTTGCGCCAATTGCCCATCCCGCCCGCCGTGGCCGAAGGTGTGCAAGCGGCGTGGCGCGAATTGGGAACCGACAAAGCCTATGCCGTGCGTTCCAGTGCCACGGCCGAAGATTTGCCCAGCGCCTCCTTTGCGGGGCAACAAGATACCTACCTAAATATACGCGGCGAAGCCGAATTACTGGCCAAGATGCGTGACTGTTGGGTGTCGCTCTTCACCGACCGCGCCATTTTGTACCGCCAGCAAAACAAATTTGACCACCGCCACGTGGCGCTATCGGTGGTGGTGCAACAGATGGTTCAGCCAGAGGTGGCGGGCATTTTGTTCACGGCCGACCCCATGACAGGCCAGCGGCACACGGCCGCCATAGATGCCAGCTTTGGGCTGGGCGAGGCGTTGGTGGCGGGCTTGGTCACGGCCGATTTGTACCATGTGGACAAGCGGAATTGGCGCATCCTCCGCCAGCAAATTGGGGAGAAAAAGCTGGCCATCCGCTCCCTGCCCAATGGCGGCACCGAGCAAATTAGCGTCGCCGAGGCGGAACGCCATCAAGCCGCCCTGAGCGAGGCGCAAATTGTGGAACTGGCGCAATGGGGAGCCAAAATCGAGGCGCATTACGGCCGTCCCCAAGACATCGAGTGGGCTTTAGCCGATGGACAATTTTACATCGTCCAATCGCGCCCCATTACCTCGCTCTTCCCCCTGCCCCAGCCAGCCCCACCACCTGAAGATGGCCTGCACATCTACCTCAGTTTTGGCCATGCGCAAGTGATGACCGACCCGATGAGCCAGATGGGACGAGAAATCATCGCCCTCATTTTGCCCTTTGGCCGCCCCGCAGGCGTGTGGCAAAACCCCTATTTGCCCTCGGCAGGTGGCCGTGTCTATGCCGATGTAACCCCTCTCTTGCGCCACCCACTCATGGGGCGCACATTGCCACGTGTGCTCAGTGTGGCCGACCCGCTGTTTGTGCGGCCGTTGCAAGAGCTGATGAACCGCCCCGAATTTACCCCGCCCCACGGCGAACGCGCCGCCACGCGCACCCTCCTGCGTTATTTGGGGCCAATTGGCGGCCGTGTCTTGCTCAACTTATGGGTTCGGCCGCCCGAAAAAGGGTTGGCAAAAGCAGAAGCCCTCATCGCCAAGAATTTGACGGCCGTCCAGCAAGAAGTCGAAGCGGCCGAGCCGGGCTTGCCCCGCTTACGCATCGTGCGCCAGCGGTTGGGCCACATTTTTATAGATTTGGCCTTACAAGTCGCCCCCTTCCTTGCGACAGGGATGCTGGCCACCAAATTGCTGGAGCGGTTGGTGGATGGTCTGGTCGCCCCCGCCGATGTAGCCGCCTTGGGGCGGGGCTTACACGGCAATGTGACCACCGAAATGGACATGGCCGTGGGCGATGTGGCCGACGCGGCGCGAGATGTGCCCGCCCTGATTGCCCATCTGCAACGGCGAGACCTGCCTGCCACCGAAATCATCCGCACGGCCGCCGATATCCCCCACAGTGCCCCCTTCTTGGCCGCGTGGAACCAGTTCGTGGCGCAATACGGAATGCATTGCTACAGGTGGTGGTGGGCAATTTACAGCGCGGCCAAATGGGGCAACATCGCCACTACCATGCCCAGTTAGCGGCCGAGAGGGAGGCGGCGGCCGAACGCATTGTGGCGGCCGTGCGCGGGGCAGGCAAATGGCTCCGCTTGCCACTTGTGCGCCGCCTGATGCGCGTCTCACGCCATCTCATGGCCGTGCGCGAGCACCCCAAGTTTGCGCTCATTCGCCTGCTGTGGTTGGCCAAACAAGCCATCTGGCAAGGGGCGGATGAACTGGTGGCCAACGGCCGTTTAACAACCCGCGAAGACGTGTGGCATTTGAGTCTCAACGAACTGATTGAGGCGTTGGCAAACCCCACCCAAGAGGTGCATGGCCTAGTGGCTACGCGCAAGGAAGAGGCACGGCGCTGGGCACAACTCACCCCACCCCGCATTCTCTCCAGCGAGGGAGAAATCCCAACGGTGGGGTATGCGGCCGTGGACGCACCCGCTGGGGCACTCATCGGTAGCCCCGTGTCGGCGGGGGTAGTGGAGGGCATTGCCCGTGTAATTACCGACCCGTACAGCGAGGTGCTAAACCCCGGCGAAATCCTCATTGCTCCCTTCACCGACCCCGGCTGGACACCCCTGTTTATCAATGCGGCGGGTTTGGTCATGGAAGTGGGCGGACTGATGACACATGGTTCGGTGGTGGCACGGGAGTATGGCATCCCGGCCGTGGTGGGGGTATTGGAAGCGACGCGCAAAATCCACACAGGCCAACGCATTCGGGTAGATGGGGGGGCAGGGTTTGTGGTGGTGCTGGATAAAGGACGAGGGACGAAGGGACGAATGACGAATGACAAATACCCCTCTTTAAAGAGAACTTAACCCACCTTTAACACCGACTTAACCGCCCCCCTTTTGCAACGGTGTAAAAAGGTTTATACTTGCCAAGTGTTTCAGTAACCATTAGTCACTGTCAAAAGGAGAAGATATGTTTTGGAAAACCCGTTCACATTGGCAATTTGTGCTATTCATGTTGGCGATGGCTCTCGTCGCCGCCTGTGGAGGCACGGCTGAGCCAACGGCCGCGCCCACCACTGCCCCCAGCACAGAAACCGAAGCCGACCCAATGGCCGAATTGATTGCGGCCGCCCAAGCCGAAGGGACGCTCACCACCATCGCTCTGCCCCATGATTGGTGCAACTACGGCGAAATGATCCAATCCTACAAGGATAAATACGGCATCGAAGTCAACGAACTAGACCCCAACGCTGGCTCGAACGACGAACTCGAAGCTGTGAAAGCCAACATGGACAACCCCGGTCCACAAGCCCCCGACGTGCTCGACGTAGGGTTTGCCTTTGGTTTGCAAGCCAAAAACGAATCGTTGATTCAACCCTACAAAGTCGCCACTTGGGATTCCATCCCCGATAGCGTCAAAGACGCAGAGGGCTACTGGTACGGCGACTACTACGGCGTGTTGGCCTTCTCGGTCAACACCGATTTGGTCGAAAACGTGCCCCAAGATTGGGCCGATTTGTTAAAACCAGAATATGCTGGCCAAGTGGCTTTGGCAGGCGACCCCCGCTCTTCCAACCAAGCCATCCAATCGGTATATGCCGCCGCTTTGGCCACAGGTGGCAGCTTAGATGATGCCAGCGCTGGCCTGACTTTCTTCAAGCAATTGAACGATGCGGGCAACTTTGTCCCCGTCATTGCCAAGACAGGAACACTTGCCCAAGGCGAAACCCCCATCGTCGTCAACTGGACTTACTTGGGGCTGACCGACCGTGATACGCTGGACGGCAACCCACCCATTGAAGTCGTTGTGCCTGCCTCCGGCCGTTTTGGTGGCGTGTATGTTCAAGCCATCAGCGCTTATGCGCCCCACCCCAACGCCGCCAAGTTGTGGATGGAACACCTCTACTCCGACGAAGGGCAACTCATCTGGCTGAAAGGGTACTGCCACCCCATCCGCTACGAAGACATGCTCGCCCGTGGGGTAATTCCAGCCGACATGTTGGCCAAACTGCCCGATGTAACTGGTGCGGTATTCCCCACACTGGAACAATTGGATGCGGCCAAAACCGTCATCACCACCGACTGGGATAGCATCGTCGGGGCTGATGTGACCGAATAGAAGCCACGTAAGAAGTAAAAAGTGAAAAGTAAAAGGTACCAACCTCTTACTTTTCACTTTTTACTTTTCACCGCTCCCTCTCCCTTTCCCGCTCATGCCTACCCCCCCTCGCTCCACATGGGTCAGCCGCTTGAATCTCAATTGGCTAGGCTTGTTACCCTTCTTTCTTTTGCCTTCGCCTTTTTATTTGCCCCCACTTTTTATTTATTGCGGGGCAGTTTTCAAGATACGTTGGGCAACTTCACGCTGGGGAATTATCCTCGCCTAACCCAAGATTTTGTTCTGCAAGCCTACTGGCGGAGTCTGCGCATCAGCTTTGTAACAGCGTTTTGGGGTGGGATTTTTGGCTTTTTGCTGGCCTATGCGGTGGTGATGGGCGAATTGCCCAGCCGTATTCGCACCACGTTGCTCACTTTTTCAGGGGTGGCCTCTAATTTTGCGGGTGTGCCATTGGCCTTTGCCTTTATCGCCACACTGGGGCGCACAGGCATGGTCACAGGGTGGGTGCGCGATTCGTTGGGGATTAATTTGTACCAAGAGGGTTTTAGCCTTTATTCATTTGAGGGGTTGAGCCTGACCTATCTCTATTTCCAATTCCCTTTAATGGTTTTGATTATTGCCCCAGCATTGGAAGGGCTTAAAAAAGAGTGGCGTGAAGCGGCCGAAAATCTCGGTGCCAGCGCATGGCAATACTGGTGGCACATCGCCTTGCCCATCCTCGCCCCCTCTATTCTGGGCACGATGATTTTGCTGTTTGGCAACGCCTTTGGGGCACACGCCACCGCTTTTGCCCTGACAGGTGGCACTTATAACCTCGTCACCATTCTCATTGGGGCACAAATTCGGGGGGATGTGTTGCGCGACCCCGGCCTTGGCTATGCTTTGGCGATGGGCATGGTGGTCATCATGGCCATTTCGATTGCCGCTTACACATGGTTGCAACGCAAAACCGAGCAATGGCTTAGCTGAGTGGTTAGTGGCGAGTGACTAGTGGCTAGTGCCGCTGGCGACTCCCCACTAGCCACTAACCACTAACCACTTATGAGAATTAATTTCAACAAGGTTTTTTCGTGGTTTATTTTAGCTCTGGGGGCACTGTATTTTTTTGTGCCGCTTTATGCCACGTTTATGTTTTCGCTTCGCGCCCAGCGAGGGGAATATAGTTTACGCGCCTATGAGTTGGTGTTGGCCGACCCCAAATTTTTGGGGGGAACCGTGGATGGGCAGTTTGCCTTTGGTTCGTTTCTCACTTCGGTGACAGTCGCCTTATTTACGATTACGTTTAGCTTGTTGCTGATTGTGCCCACGGCCTATTGGGTGAATTTGCGTTTGCCCAAAACGCGTTCGGCCGTGGAATTTGTGACCATGATGCCCTTTGTCATTCCAGCGGTCATTTTGGTTTTTGGCCTTATTCGCGTTTACAGTCGGCCGCCTTTTATTCTGACCACCAACGAATTAACCAGTAATTTTTTGCTCGTCTGTGCCTACACCGTTCTCTCCTTTCCCTACATGTACCGCGCCGTAGACACGGGTCTGCGCGCCATTAACGTGCGCACCCTCACCGAAGCGGCGCAATCGCTGGGGGCGAATTGGGGGCAGATTTTGTGGTGGGTTATCTTCCCCAATTTGCGCGTGGCTTTGCTCAGTGGGGCGTTTCTCACCTTTGCCATTGTGCTGGGCGAATTTACGATTGCCGTCTTTTTGGCCCGCAAAACATTTGGCCCCTATCTGGCCTTGCTCATTCAAGACCGCGCCTATGAGCCGGCCGCATTGACCATTATGGCCTTTGCGCTGACATGGCTGGCGATGGTCGTCATTCAGTTTATCGGCTCACGCGGCCGTACTCCCGGCCATGCCCCCACGGCCGGCGGGCCACGATAAGTGGTTAGTGAGTATTGGCTAGTGGCGAGTGCCGCTGGCTATGAATCACCAGCTACCAAACTAACCACTAAACACTAACCCCTAACCACTTCCCCCCCCATGAGCTTCCTCGAACTAACCAACATTCGCAAAGTGTATCCGAACGGTTTCACGGCCGTCGAAAACTTCAACCTCATCGGCGAACAGGGGGAGTTTATCTCTTTCCTCGGCCCATCGGGTTGTGGCAAAACGACGACGCTCCGCATGATTGCGGGGTTCGAGATACCCACCGCAGGGCGCATTTTGGTCAACGGCCGTGACATGACCACCACCCCACCCAACAAACGCAACGTGGGCATGGTCTTTCAATCGTATGCCCTCTTCCCCAATATGAGCGTGGCCGCCAACATCGGCTTTGGGCTGAAATTGGCGCGAGTACCCCGCCCAGAGATTGACCAACGGGTGAAAGAGATGTTGAGTTTGATTCATTTGGAGGAGTTTGGCGGCCGTTACCCCCACCAGCTTTCGGGTGGCCAACAACAACGGGTGGCACTGGCGCGGGCGTTGGCCATTCGGCCGCAAGTTCTCTTGCTCGATGAGCCATTATCAGCCCTCGATGCCAAAATTCGGGTCAGTTTGCGGGAAGAGATTCGCGCCATCCAACAAAAGTTGGGCATTACCACCGTCTATGTGACGCACGACCAAGAGGAAGCGCTCTCCATTTCGGACCGCATTGTGGTGATGAACCAAGGCAAAATGGAGCAGGTGGGCACGCCCTTTGAGATTTACAACTTCCCTAAGACGGTCTTTACGGCCACGTTTGTCGGCCAACTGAACTTGTTCACGGCCGTGCTGACCAACCCAACCAAGGGGGAATGTGACCTGCTCGGGCAAAAGCTCACCGTGAACGAAGCGGCCGATTATCCGCAAGGCACGGCCGTGCGCCTTGCCCTGCGCCCCGAAGAACTGGCTTTGGGGGAGATAGCAGGCCAAAACCAACTGACAGGCCAAGTCATCACTCGCTCTTTCCTCGGCCCCCTTGTGCGGCTGACCATTGCCATTGGCGAGACGGAGCTTTCGGCCGACCTCTTTAATGAGCGGCTCTTTATCCCCCCCAACATCGGCGACCGCGTCACCCTTAGCTTTCCTGCCCAAGCGTGTTGGGTGGTGGATGGGGGCGCGGATGTGAGTAAGAAGTAGAAAGTGAGAAGTAGAAAGTAAAAAGTGAAAGGTGAGAGGGTCTGCGTGACCCACTTTTTACCTCTTACTTTTTACTTTTTACCGAATGAACCCCTAACAGGAGTATTTTTAGATGAGACAATTGCGATTTCTTTTAACCTGTACGGCCGCCCTCGCGGCCGTTTGGTTGTTGTTGGCAAACTTGCACGTTGCCCCAGTCTCGGCCGCTTCCCCCCAAGGCGGAAGCGTTGTGACTATCACGATGGAGGCGGATTCACGGGCACAGATGGCGGAATTTATCGAACTATACGATGGTGGTGTCGGCAACACACCTCTGGATGGCCTTGTATTGGTCTTCTACAACGGGAGCAACGACCTCTCTTACCTATCCTTTGACCTTGATGGCCAAAGCACCGATACCGACGGCTACTTTGTGCTGTGTGGCGATGCCGCCAATACGCCCAATTGCGAGATTGGATGTCATCCCAATGCGTTTAATCCAAAATGGGCAAGATGCTATCGCCCTTTACAATGCCAACGCGGCCGACTTCCCTTAACACCCCCGTCACCTTGGTCAACCTTTAGATGCCATCGTTTACGACACCAACGATGCTGATGATGCGGACTCCTCGTTCTGCTCAATGCGGGTCAACCCCAAGTCCATGAGAGCAGTGTCAACTCGGCAGAGGATTCCAACCAACGTTGCCCCAATGGCACAGGTGGCGCACGCAAACCACCGACACCTATGCCCAATATCCCCCCACCCCCGGTACAGTCAACGTATGTGGTGGTCCCCCTGTTCCCAGCGTGGCCAGCACCACCCCCACCAATGGCGCGACGAACGTACCCGTGGCCACCACCGTTGGCGTGACCTTCAACGAACCCGTCACGGTTACGGCCAACTGGTTTGACCTGACCTGCACCACGGGTGGAACCATTACCACCACCCACAGTGCCACCCCCGCCACCTCTTACACCATCACCCCCAGCGTGGCCTTGGATTATGGCGACGATTGCGTAGGCACGGTGTTTGCGGCCGAAGTCAGCAACAGCAACAGCCTGACCATGACGGCCGATGTCACCTTCACCTTCTCCACCGCCCCCCTCACGGCCGATGTCACCTTCGTTTATAACGATTTGGAAGGCGTTGTGGCCATGAGCGAAACGGTGTGGCTTGCGGGAGCGTTCAACGGCTGGACTCCCGTCCAAATGAATGACGCAGGCGCAGGGGTATACACCTACACTGTCGTTGGCCTCATCCCCAGCACCTCCTATGAATACAAATACATTGTGGATGACGGCTCCCCACAATGGGATTGGCTCAACACCAACAACCGCTCCATCAGTGTGGTGGGAACTGCCACCCAGCAAGATTACCGCCATGTGGTTCCGGCTGGGCCAATTTAGATTCCCCCGCCAGCATGACAGGCACCGTTGGCACGGCCAGCGATAATGTCTTGGGGCAACTGTTTATCAACAATGTCACCAACCCAACGGGCGAAGGGCGCGGTCTGCAAGCCCAAGTGGGGTATGGCAACAGCACCAACCCCGCCAGTTGGTCGTGGTTCGGGATGGACTTTAACGCCCAACTCGGAAATAACGATCAATTCCAAGGGGTCATCACCCCCACCCTTGGCGGCGTGTTCTCCTACACCACCCGTTACAACGGCAACTGGGGCACAGGCAACCCCCATAGCGCGTGGTATTACGGCGACTTAGACGGCAACGTCGCGGGCGGCGGCTTTAGCCTCGACCAAACAGGGGTTATCAGCGTGGCTGGCCCCACCCTGCCCGATGTAATCATCAACGAGTTGGATGCCGACTCGCCCGGAACGGATGCGGCCGAATTTATCGAGCTGTATGATGGTGGGGCGGGCAACACTCCCTTAGATGGGTTGGTGGTTGTTCTCTATAACGGAAGCAATGACCTTTCTTACCAAGCCTTTGACCTTGATGGACAAACCACCGATGGCAACGGCTACTTTGTGCTGTGTGGCAATGCGGCCAATGTGCCCAATTGCGATTTGGATGTCACCCCTGACACCGATTTAATCCAAAATGGGCAAGATGCGGCCGCGCTTTACCAAGCCAGTGCCACCGATTTCCCCGTTGGTTCGGCCGTTACCACCGCCAACTTGGTTGATGCCATTGTGTATGACACGGCCGATGCGGATGACCCCGCCCTTCTGGTTCTGCTCAACGCTGGCCAACCCCAAGTGAACGAATCGAACAACGGCACACCAGCCGACGATTCCAACCAACGGTGCCCCAATGGCACAGGCGGCGCACGCAACACCACTACCTATGGGCAATATGCCCCCTCCGCTGGCACCGAAAACTTGTGCGGGGAAGGGATTGACCTCGCTTTAGCGGCCGCCATCACCCCTGTCATCACCGACGAAGGGGAGACCATCACCGTTACCCTGACCCTCAACAACGACGCTTCGGCGACCATGACGGCCACAGGGGTGGTGGTGAATGCCTATTTGCCCGATACAGCCACCGAAATTGACAACGTGAGCAACAGTTGTGGGGCAACCGCCGCTGGCAACACGCTCACATGGACTGTCGGTTCGCTTGCTGTGGGCGTAAACGTGAGTTGCACCATTAACGCCACCGTGCGCGTGGGCACAACGGGCACAACGCTGACCTTTGACGCAGAAGTTGAAGCCGCCAACGAACAAGACCTCGATTCGACCCCCGGCAATTTGGGTGGCGCTCCTGCGGAAGATGACGAAGCTCGGGCCACGGCCGATGTCGGCGTGCCCGCCGCCTGCGCCGTCGCACCCACCCATCTTATCCACCAAGTCCAAGGCAGTGGCGATGCCAGCCCCATTGTGGGCAACGTTGTCACCGTCCAAGCCGTGGTTGTAAGCAATTTCCAAGCCACCCTCAATGGTTTTCACATCCAAGAAGAAGTGGCTGACCAAGACAGTAACCCTGCCACCTCCGAAGGTATCTTCATCTTCAACAGTACTCCTGTCAGTGTGGGCGATTTGGTTCGTGTGACGGGCACGGTGGCTGAATTTAGCGGCCTGACCGAACTCACGGGCGCGACTGTGACCCTGTGTAGCCAAGGCAACGCCATTGTGCCCACGCTGGTCACGCTCCCCTTGGCCAGTGGCGGCACATGGGAACCCTACGAAGGGATGCTGATTGAAGTGCAAGATTTGGTTGTGACCGATAATTTCCGCCTCGGCCGCTTTGGGCAAATCCGCCTTGCCACCCATCTGTTGGCCCAGCCCACCAATGTGGTTGCCCCCGGTGCGCCCGCCAATGCCCTGCAAGACCTGAACAACCGCAGTTACATCACTCTCGATGACGGCCGTGCCATCCAAAACCCTGACCCAATGATTTACCCCGCGCCCGAGTTGAGCTACACCAATACTCTGCGCGGTGGCGATGCGGTGGGGCAAGTGATTGGGGTTATTGACCATTTCAATACCGATTCGGCCGATGATTACCGGCTCCAACCCACCCAACCCGTGAGCATCACGGCCGTGAATGTGCGCCAAGAGACGGTTCCTGCTGTTGGTGGAACGATTCAGGTCGCCAGCTTCAACGTCCTCAACTACTTCTCCACGCTGGATGATGGCACCAACGACATCTGTGGCCCCTTGGCCAACCAAGAGTGCCGTGGAGCAGATAGCGCGTTGGAATTCCAACGGCAATACACCAAGATTGTCAATGCGATTGTGGAGATTGACGCGGCCGTGGTTGGCCTGATGGAAATTGAAAACCACGCCACTGACGAAGCCGTCATTGACCTTGTGACCCGCCTCAATGCGGTGGCTGGGGCAGACGTGTATGACTACATTGACACAGGCGTGATTGGCACAGATGCCATCAAACAAGCACTGATTTATCAACCCGCCCTTGTCACCCCCGTGGGGGCATACGCCATCCTCGACAATAGCGTGGATAGCCGTTTCGACGACACCAAAAACCGCCCTGTTATCATCCAAACATTTGAGGAAAATAGCAGTGGTGAACGGTTCACCGTGGCCGTCAACCATCTCAAATCCAAAGGCTCGGCCTGTACCGATGTGGGCGACCCCGACATGGGCGATGGACAAGGCAACTGCAATGTGACCCGCACCAATGCGGCCGAAGCGTTGGTAGATTACTTGGCCACCGACCCCACAGGGAGCGGCTCCGACTACTCTCTGATTATCGGCGACCTGAACTCGTATGCGCAGGAAGACCCGATTATGGCCATTGAGGCGGCGGGGTATACCAACCTCATCTCCTACTTTGGCGGAATCAACGCCTATGGCTACCAATTTGATGGCCAATGGGGTTATCTGGACCACGGCTTGGCCAGCGACGAACTGTTGCCCTTTGTGACCGATGCTGTGGAGTGGCACATCAACGCCGATGAGCCGATTGTGTTTGATTACAATGTCGAGTTCAAGACAGCGAATCAAATTAACATCTTCTATAGCCCCAGTGGGTTCCGCTCCTCTGACCACGACCCTGTGATTATTGGGCTGGACTTTAGCATAACCCTTGCACGGCCGAAGTCGGCATTGCCAAAACGGCCGTAGATGAGATATCGCGCCCGATGGCATGGTGAGCTTCACCTTGCACATCAGCAACACAGGCGCAACCACAGCCACCAATGTCGTGGTGACGGATACGTTGCCCGCAGGGTTGGCCGTGCTGACCTATACCACCGACTTGGTCGTGACCCAAACCAGCACTTCCCCGATGGTGTGGGAAGTGGCCGATTTGGCGGTGGGCGCCAGCGGAACCATCACGGTGGTGGCGATGTTGGCTGACAACGACTTGCCCGATGGCACTGTGTTGACCAACAATGCCGAAATCTCGGCCGACAATGATGCCAGCGCGGCCAACAACACCGCTTCGGCCAATGTGACGGTGGATAATCCCGTTATGATCACCCCACGGCCGAGGTTGGCATTGCCATGAGTGTCAGCGATAGCACGATTGTGTTGAGCGGGACGGTCGAGTTTGTGTTGACGATTAGCAACACAGGCTCCCTCACCGCCACCAATCTGGTGTTGACCAACACGCTCCCCTCGGGGGTTGAGGTGGTTTCAATTGAAGCGACCTTGCCCTTTAGCGAGGAAGACAATGACCCATTTGTGTGGACGTTGCCCGAACTGGCCCCCGGCCAAAGTGGCACCATCACGATTGTGGTGCGCTTGGTGGAAGGGTTTGCGGATGGTACGGAGTTAACGAACAGTGCCGAACTAGCGGCCGATAACGATACCAGTGCCGCCAACAATGCCGCTTCGGCCAGTGTGCTGGTGGTTGTGGTTCCTGCCCCAACCTATGGCATTTATTT
The DNA here is from genome assembly GCA_016711405.1 of Candidatus Hadersleviella danica. Classification (GTDB taxonomy): domain Bacteria; phylum Chloroflexota; class Anaerolineae; order Promineifilales; family Promineifilaceae; genus Hadersleviella; species Hadersleviella danica. Next base: position 75,298 of record JADJSZ010000030.1, read on the forward strand.
GCCGCTGATTATGAAGCCGTAGGCTGTTAGCTGTTAGCTATTAGCTGTTAGTAAAAAGCCAGAGGTGGTAACGCCTCTGGCTTTTTGTTTTCAACCATTTTCTAACCGTTTTGGGGTGAATTGTGGATGGAAAATGCACGGCCGTTGGCTATGATTCTGGGGGAATTATGCCCAAGGAAACGGCACTTCCAACAACTCGTTCAACATCACAACCAAGGAGAAGAAAGTTCATGAAGAGTTTTGCTCGCTTTACGTTTTTACTGTCGCTATTAGGGTTTATAGGAACCCTTGTTGGAGGACATCAGCCTGTCTATGCCGCTCCCTTAGATGGCCCCGGCGATATTGCCTTTATTGCCCTCAATGCAGATGTGGCTGATGCATTTTCATTTGTCATTTTTGAAAACATTGATGCAGGACAGATCGTTTCTTTGATGACAATGAATGGACTGGAGCCGCCATGAATACGGGTGAAGGAGTTATTACATGGACGGCCGATGTGGCCTATCAATCGGGTTTTGTAGTAACGATTAATAATGCACAAAGTAGTGTCAATATATCCGCATCAGCAGGTGCGGCAACCCGTGCAGGAAATTTTGATATAGCGGGAGCGACGGATGCTATTTTTGCTTACGTTGGTACAGCGGGTACACCATCTGCTTCCTGGGGGGCTATTGCAAACAAACCTCATTACAAGTACAGGTGGCACATTAACAGGTACAGGTCTAACAGTAGGCACAACGGCTTTTGAAATGGCTCCATTTGATGCTGATGCTGACATCGCTATTTACACAGGGGCACGCAATAACCAAAGCACCGCATCTGCTTATCGAACACAAATTTACAATACAGCTAATTGGATTAGTCAGGATGGTGGGGGAGATCAAAGTGGTGATGCAACAGCCCCTGATTTGCCATTTGACAATACGATATTTACGACCCCCACGGCCGTAACCCTCTCCCAAACAGGGGCAC
>JADJSZ010000031.1 GCA_016711405.1 Candidatus Hadersleviella danica
TAGTGCAAAAAGTCGGCACTGCTGTAAGGCTCCACCATCGTATAAGTCAGCTCCTTCAACTTGAGCGCCAACTCAAACGCCGACGCGTAATTAAACCCCCGCCCAATCACCACACAACGGGTCATGTAGCGATAGCGGCTGGCAAGGGCGGCAATCTCCTCGGCCGAGTTGGCTACCAACGCCTGTCCCACCAGTTCGGGCACGCGCCCAAGCCAGCCCAACTGCGCCTCGTCTTGCGCCAAATGGGCACTCAGCAGGGCGATGGCCAGCAGTTCGGCCGTGTACGTTTTGGTGGCCGCCACTGCCCGCTCCTCCCCTGCGTGCAGGGCGAGGGTGTGTTCGGCCGTTTGCCCCAGCGGCGAAGCGGGGCGGTTGGTGATGGCGGCCGTCAGTGCCCCTTGCCGCCGCGCCTCGGCCAGCACAGCCACAATGTCGGGGCTTTGCCCGCTCTGGCTAATGCCCAACACAAGCGAATTAGGCGGGAAATGGGGCGGCCGTTCATACACCGAGAACAAACTCGGCGTGGTCAGCCCCACGGGCAGGCCATTATACGCCCCCAGCAGATATTGCGCGTAGCGACCAGCGTTGTCGCTGGTGCCCCGTGCGGCAATCCACACTTGGCGGATGTCGCGCTGGCGCATGGTGGCGGCGAGGGAGGCGGCCGTTTCCTGCTCCTGCGCCAATAACTCCGCCAACACAGCGAGGTTGTTCGTGTATCTCTCGGTATAGATGGGTCTCTTCTAACATGTTGTTCTCATCATTGCACCCTCTAACTGGCTGTTGATTTAATCTCTTTTTGAGATAAAATGAGATTTATGCACATCATCTCCAAGAAAATGTTGCGTGAGTTTTGGGAGCGTTATCCCGATAGCCAAACAGCGTTGGCTCGATGGTATCGCATCATGCAAACAACCGAATTTGGTAGTTGGCGTGATTTACAGAAAACTTTCCCCTCAGCTGATTTAGTTGATGATGTGATTGTTTTAACATTGGCGGTAACAAATACCGCCTGATTGCATCCATTCATTTCAACCGAGGCAAGTGTACATTCGGCATGTGTTAACCCATGCCGAGTATGATAGAGGAGCGGGAAACGATGAATATGACCATGACCATGCCCCTACCTGAATTGACAACTCATTGGCAAGCGGTTCAACCTGTGTTTGCCATTCGCAACGAAGCAGAATATGACCAAGCTATCGTCCGCTTGAACGAATGGCTCGACGAAGTGGGCATGGACAGAGCCACCCACTCTATGAACTGCTCGATACGTTGGGCGTCCTCATCGAAGCGTATGAACAAATCAATCATCCCTTGCCCACCAGCAGTGGGGTAGATGTGTTGCATTATCTAATGGAAGAACATGCCCTGCGTCAAGCGGATTTACCAGAGATCGGTTCGCAAGGTGTGGTCTCCGAAATTCTTAATGGCAGCGGGAGCTAAACATCCGCCAAATCCGCGCCCTTGCCGAACGCTTTGGGGTTTCCCCCGCCGCTTTTATCTAATGCGTGAGCTAAACCTTCGAGGTCTTCAAGACCTCGAAGGTTTCCCTATAACTGACTCCCCGCCGCAAAACACTTTTTGCACCTGCAACCCCTCATCCAACAGCACCAAATCGGCCGCATAACCCGCTGCCACCCGTCCCAACTGCTCCCCCACCCCCAACAAATCCGCTGGCACACTCGTCACCGTGGCCAACGCCTCGCCTAGCGAACAGCCCGTATAGGCGATGAGGTTGCGAACCGCCTCATCTAGAGCCAAAACACTGCCTGCCAGCGTGCCATCAGCCAACCGCGCTTGCCCATTGGCCACCTGCACGAGTTGTGAGCCAAGGTGATAGGTGCCATCGGGCATTCCCAGTGCGGCCATTGCGTCCGTCACTAAATTGAGTTGCCCCCCTTTCAGCCGCCACGCCAAGCGCACCATCTCGGGGTGGACATGGTGGCCATCCACAATGAGGCCGACGGGCACGGAACTGGCCAGCAACGCCGCCACCAACCCCGGTTGGCGATGGTCAAGGGGGGGCATGGCGTTAAAGAGGTGTGTGCCGTACCCCACTCCCACCGAAAAACCTGCTTGCGCTTCCTCCCAACTGGCCAGCGAGTGTCCCGCACTGACGACCACTCCCTGTTCGCGCAGGGCGGCGATGGTCTCCAGTGCGCCTTGCAATTCGGGGGCAAGGGTGACGAGCCAGACGTGGCTTTCGCGCCGCCAATCGGCCACGGCCGCTGGCGAAGGCAAACGCAACAGGGCGGGGTTGTGTGCCCCCTTTTTGGCAGGGTTGAAAAATGGCCCTTCGATGTGTAATCCGAGCGGCCGTGCCCCAGCTTTTTCGTCGCCCCGCCCCGCCGCCAACACCGCTTGCGCCTGTGCCACTGTCTCGGGCGGGCTGGTGATGATGGTCGGCAGGAAGCTGGTCACACCCGTGCGGGGGAGTTCGGCCGCCACGCGCCAAATGGTGGTTGGGTCGGCCGTGAAGTCGTGGTCAAACGCTCCGTTCAACTGCAAATCTATAAAGCCCGGCGCGACAATGTGCCCTGTGGCATCCACCACGGGCCAGCGGGCAGGGGGGCGAATATGTCCGACGGCCGTAATGCGCCCCTCCTCCACGAGGATGGTTCCTCTTTCAATGACCTCGTCAGGGGTGTAGATGGTTCCACCAATGATGGCGAATGGGGAATGCGGAATGCGGATTGCGGATTGCGGATTCGTCACGCGCCCCTCTCCTCTGCTCCTCCGCCCCTCTGCTCCTCTGCCCAACCCACAGGCAACCGCCCCGCAAAACCCACCCGCCCCACCAACCCCTCGGCCAGCGCAGAAATGCTGGGCGGAAGCAGGCTGTAGGTGCAGATGTGGGTTTGCGCCTCGGGGTAGGTGGCTAAATCGTAGGGAGTGCGCAGAGCGACGGTGATGGTCGGACGGCCGAGGGCGAGCAGTGCCCGTGCCATCTCGGCTTGTGCGGGGTTGAGGTGGGCGGAGATGGTTCCGATGATGAGCAGGTCGCAATTGGCTAATTTTGCGCGTAGCGAACTAATTTCGTCGGCCGTGGGGTGATGGGAGGGCGTGAATTGGGTGATATGGGGGTAGAACGGCCGTAATTCGGCCGCCAAATCGGGCTGTTCGTAGGAAGAGGTATCGGCGGGGGTCAGGTCTATGGGTTGGGGGATGACCACGGCGATTTTGGCCTCGCGGGGGAGGCGCAGGGGCAACAGGCCCGCTTCATTGCGCACGAGGGTGAGGGCGCGGGTGGCCACCTCTCGCGCTAGTTGTTGATGGGCGGTACAGCCAACGACCTCGAGGTTGGGCTGGGGTTGCTGGCCGAGCCAAGTTTGCAGGGCGTGGATGCGCTGTTGGCTGGTGGCTAATTCGGCTGAATCGAGCAAGCCCCGGCTGGACGCTTGGGCTAATCCCGCCTGTAAGAGTTGCCACACGGCCGTGTCGCTGTTCAACAGGAGCAAATCTACCCCTGCCCGCAAAGCGGCGATGGCATCTAGCACTTGCCCCATCCCTTGGGCAATCGCCCCCATCTCCATTGCGTCGCTGATGAGCACCCCTCGAAGCCGAGACGGCCGCGCAATAAATCGCGTTGGATGGCGCGGGAGAGGGTGGCGGGCAAGTCGGGTTGTTCGGCAAGGGCGGGCAGGGCGACGTGCCCAGTCATCATCATTTTGACCCCCGCGCCAATGGCGGCGCGGAAGGGGGGGAACTCGACAGTCTCGAGGCGGCCGAGGGTGTGGGGCACGACGGGCACGGCGTGGTGGGAGTCTACGGCCGTTTCGCCTAGCCCCGGAAAGTGTTTGGCCGTGGCAGCGATGCCCGCGCTTTGCATCCCCCGAATGAGGGCGGAGGCGAGTTCGGCCGCTTGCCGGGGGTTATCGCCCAAGGCGCGGATGCCGATGCTGGGGTTGGCGGGGTTGCTGTTCACATCGCAGACGGGGGCGTAGTTGATGTTGACCCCGAGGGCGGCTATTTCGAGACCCATCGCACGGCCGACTTGTTCGGCGAGGGCGGCATCGCCGATGGCGGCGAGGGCCATGTTGCCGGGGAAGTTGGTCAGGTCGCTTCCGAGGCCGAGTAGTTGGCCTGTTTCGTGGTCGGCGGCGATGAGGAGGGGGGGGAGGCCAGCGGCGCGGGCGGCCGTTTGCAGGGCGGCCGTCAGCTCGCGCACTTGGGCGGCGTTTTGCACGTTCAGCGGCCGAAAGAGGGAGACCCCGCTGAGGTGGTGGTTCTGGATGGCTTCTAAAATGGCAGGGGAGGGAGCCGTGCCCTCGAAGGCGAGCATGAGGTGGGCGTTGGTCATTTTGGATTGGGGATTTTAGATTTGGGAGTGTGTTTGTAGTAACGGCTTTAGCCGCCAAACACCTGTTGGGGAGATGAGTTGGCTTTTGTTTATGCTACAATCTGGCTAAATGGCATTTGGTTTGGCAGGGAAGCAGGAGGTAAAGATGGTTGAATTACAAGGCATTATCCGAGGGAACACCATTGAATTGATTGCCCCCGTAGGGTTGCGGGAGGGCACTGGCCGTGTGGGTGCGTGTCCAGCCCCAGCCCGCGCAACTTTCGGTGGCGGAAAAGCTGGTTTTATTGCGCCAACTGCATGGGGCATGGGCAGGTGATGCCTCCATTCCCACCGTTTTGCCGAAATTGCCGCCCAACGGGCAGCCAAGCCACTTAATCGAGTTGATATGAGCGAAACAGTTCCAGAGATACCAAGATTGCCGTTGCTTTCAGCAGGTGCGGAATATCCGTCAGGGGTTATCTCATGCGGCGAAATATTTTCAACAAGCCCAATAACGAAGGGTACGATTTAATTCGTTGGTCTTACCCGAATCATACTTTGCAAGGGGGAAGTTGTCTTCGCTAAAGTAAAAGCCGATTTGCAACTGACTGTAGGGGTTTTCCTGTTAAAGAGAAATCTTTTGGTGCGTTTGATTTTCTGGTTGTTGTTTTTTCAATATGGCAAGTTTTACGGTAAAAATGATGGGTCAACCGGGGGCAAGAGATAGAGTTTTACTTTGCCCAATGAGTTTATGCCAGCATCACAATCACATTCGTGATTGCGGCCGTGGCAAAATTTGTCGGATCAAGCGAGCCGTTGGCAGCGGAAAAGGGTTTTGCGCCATTTCCGAGGCGTTGGGTATTCCCAACAGTGACAAACAGAGCTACCCTGTCGCTATAAGTTAAAAAGGGGAGTCTATTCACCATCTGCCAACATCCACTGATAAATAGCGGGGGTGGAATCAGGGATGAGGGTTGCCCCCACGGTGCGCGTGTAAAACTCGGCCGGGCCAACGCCGCCAATCACGGCGTAGGCGTAGCCTTGGCTGGCCATGTCGTGCAGGGTGGCGATGAGCAGGGCACGGCCGAGGCCATGCCCTCGCACCGTCTCATCCACCCCCATCGGGCCGAACATGCCTTTGGCCGTCGCGTCGTAGCAGGCAAAGCCAAGGATTTGGCCGTCCCGGTGCGCCATCCAACAAGCCACGGGCTGACGGCCGAGGGTGACACTGCACTCGCTCGCCCAGCCTGCATCGAAGGTGGTTTCTATCCAGCGCAAAAGCTGGAAGGCGTTGGGAGCCAACGGCCGATTGAGGCGAATGCCAGCGGCCGATAGCCGCGCCACCTCTGCTTCCAGCGGCGGCAATTCGTAAAGTTTCACCAACATATCCATAAGGTTTGTAGTGGCGGCTTTAGCCGTTAATGACTGACTCGTATAAAACCTGTGCGTTTTGGGAGGGCTGAGTTTGTAACGGCTAAAGCCGCCACTACGAGCCTATCCCTTCACAGAACCAGCTAGAAGCCCACTGACGAAGTAGCGTTGCAGGGCGAAGAACACCGTCAGGGGGATGAGCATGGTGATAAACGCCCCGGCCGTGAGCAGATGCCACGCCTCCCCTTTACTGCCGACCATTGCTGTCAGGCGGGCGGTGACGATGATGACCTCTTCGCTGGTTCCCAAAAAGACCAGCGAGACGAGCAAATCATTCCAGACCCACAGGAATTGGAAGATGGCGAAGGAGGCGATGGCGGGCACGGAGAGGGGCAGAACGAGGCGGACGAAGGTGGTGAAGTGGGAAGCACCGTCAATCGCGGCCGACTCAAACAAATCGCGCGGCAACTGGGCGATGTAGCTATATAAAAGGTAGATGGCGAGGGGCAGGCCGAAGCCTGTGTGCGCCAGCCATGTGCCCAGAAATGTGCCGTTCAGGTTTAGCCCCGTGTAGAGGCGCAAGAGGGGGATGAGCGACATTTGCAGAGGGACGACGAGCAAGCCCACGACAATGGCGAAGAGCAAATCACGGCCGGGGAACTTCATCCACGCAAAGGCGTAGGCGGCAAAGGCGGCCAAGGTGATGGGTATCACCGTGGCGGGGATGGTGATAATCAGGCTGTTGATGAAGGCGTTGGCCATGCCATCGGCCGTGAGAACTTGCGTGTAGTTGGCCATTGTCCACTGCGACACTTCAAATGGGTGCGCTAACACCGTCCACCAACCCGTCGTGCGAATGTCGTTGGCACTGCGGAAGGAGCTAATCAACATGCCCACCGTGGGCAATGTCCAAACAACACAAATCAGCACGACAGCGATGCGCACTGGGGCGAGGTCGAGCCATTGGCGGAGGCGGGAAGAGGTCATGGGATTGCGGAATGGGGAATGCGGATTGCGGAACGAAATACTGAGCGACTGACTAGCTGACTAGCTGAAATGCTGCTGAGCTGACTAGCTATTAATCCCTTGCTTGCGTAAATTGCGGATATTAACCACCATGATGGGCACGACGACGAGGAGGAGGATGACGGCGAGGGCGGAGGCACGGCCGAAGTTGCGGAAGTTGAACATCTCCACAAACATGCGGTTGGCAATCACTTCTGTGTCGAATTTGCCGCTGGTCATCACATACACAATGTCGAACACCTTCAGGATGGAGATAAAAATGGTGGTGCTAACGGTGATGATGGCCCCGCGAATGACGGGCACGATGACGCGGAAGAAAATTTGGAACTCGTTTGCCCCATCAATCCGCGCCGCCTCGAGCAATTCTTGCGGCACACCTTTGAGCGCGGCCGACAAAACGACCATCGCAAAGCCCGTTTGCACCCACACAATGATGGCGATGAGGGCGTAGTTGTTAAATGCCTTGTCTATCAGCCACGGGATGGGGTCACTGCCCATGCTGGTGACAAGCGCGTTGAGAAGGCCGATTTGCGGCCGCCCTGCGGGTTGCCATGCGTACACAAACCGCCAAATGACACTGGCACCGACGAACGAGATGGCCATCGGCAGAAAGATGAACGACTTGGCCACCGCCTCGCGCCGCAAGCCATTAACCAAAGTGGCCACTAGCAACCCCAATGCGACACTGAATGTTGTGCCGATGAACAACCAAAGAACGTTGTTGCGAAAGGCGATTTGCATTTCGGGGCTGGTGAAGGCAAACGTGTAGTTGTGCCAGCCCAGCGGGGTGATGGTCATTTCATCCCCCTGTCCACGCACGATGAGCAGGGCGGTTTGGTCGGCCGTGCGCACCGTGGCAATCTCCAGCGACTCCCCATTGACCCAATACCCCCCAAACTCAGCTTGGCGGAGGGTTCCCGCCAGCGCTTCGGCGCGGTTGTCGGCCGTTAACACCTCGGCGGGCAGGGTGTTGGGGATGTTGACCACATTTTCGGTCAGGCTTAGGCCAATTGTGTTGAAGACGGGGTAAACGAGATAAACAGCCAACAGGCCAATGGCAGGGCCGATGAAGAGGTAGGGCAACAACCGCTCTTGCCACTTGTGGCCCAAGAGGCCAATCAAGCTGTTGCCCATCCAAAACAATGCCCACACCCCTAGCGTGCCTACGGCCAAGGCCACCAGCATGACCACCCCCTTGGGGGCATCGCTCTGGCGCATAAAGGCAAGGCTCCAGCGCAGAATGAAGAAGAGGGCCACGGCCGTGCCCGTCGCCAACAACGCCCGCAACGGCCGTGATTCGTCTAGTTTGGTGGTGAAGGTGGTCATGGCAGTGGTTAGTGGTTAGTGGTTAGTGGTTAGTGAGCATTTCACTAACCACTAGCCACTAACCACTTGCCACTATTATTCCGTCGGCCAACTATCTTCAATATTCTGCAACACCGTCTCAATGTCGGTGCCGCTCACCCAATCCACCATGCCTGTCCACAACGTGCCTGCGCCAACTTCGGCGGGCATCAGGTCAGAGGCGTCGAAACGCAGGGTGGTGGCGTTTTGCAGAATGTCCGCTTGGGCTTGGTCTACATAGTTGCCATACCACTCAGCGGGCACATCACGGTTGGGGCTGATGAAGCCACCCGCCTTCACCCACACTTCGGCGCCTTCGGCCGAAGCGAGGTATTGGAGCAGAGCGGCCGTTTCGGGGCGGTCGTTAAACGCCGCGAACACATCCCCACCACCTAAGACGGGGTTGCCAAAGGCGGGGTCGATGGGGGGCAGGTAGAAGAAGGAGCTATCCACGCCAGCTACTTTGCCTTCTGGCCAAAAGTCGGGAATCCAGCCCGCTTGGCGGTGCATCCAGCATTGTGGGCCAGCCTCGTCGAACATGGGGGTTTGCGTGTCGCCCACCCAAATGGTCAGGATGCCCGTCGTGCCGCCGTACACATAATCTTCGTTGAACCAGATGTCGCCCACAATCTCGGCCGCGTTTTGCACGGCGGGGTGGTTGAAGGGAATCTCGTGGTTCACCCATTGGTCGTAAATTTCGGGTTCGGCCGTGCGGAGCAACACATCTTCAATCCAGTCCGTCGCCACCCAACCCGTCACGCCGCCATGTTCCATACTGACGCACCACGGTGTGCCGCCGTCGGCCACAATTTGGTCGCTCAGGGCAATTAGCTCATCCCAAGTGGTAGGAATGGTATAACCAGCTTCGGCAAACGCCTCTACGGGATACCAAACGATGCTCTTGGTGCTGGCGCGGTAGAAAACGCCCGAAAGTTGGCCGTCTACCGTGGCCAAATCAATCCATGCGGGGCTGTATTGTTCGTTGAGCAAATCCACATCCACCAAATTGGCATGGTCGGGCACATGGCCGCCGCGCACAAATTCGGCCAGCAAGCCCGGTTGCGGGAAGCCCGCAATGTCGGGGGCGTTGCCGCCCTCCACCCGCACAGTGATGAGGGTCTCGAACTCGGAGGAGCCTTCGTATTGGACATCAATGCCTGTGGCGGTCTCGAATGGCTCGAGGGCGGCCACAAACGCTTCGCCTTCGCCTTCGGTCCATTTGCCGAAAACGGTTACGGTGCTTCCTGTGAAATCGCCTGCTTTGGCTTGCTCGAGGAAGGAGCCCGCAGGTTCTTCAGCGACAGGTTCGGCCGTGGCTTCTTCGACAACGGGTTCAGCGGTAGGGTCTTCGGCCGCAGGCTCTTCAACCACAGTTTCGGCCGTTGGCTCGGCGGCGGGTTCGGCCGTGGCCTCAGGCGCGGGGGTGCTACTGCCACCACAAGCGGCCAGCGCAAGGGTGAACAAAACAACAAGGGTTAACCAGAACTTATTCATCACATTCTTCTCCTGAAAGGTATCGTAGGGACGACCCTCGTGGTCGCCTTTGGGGCTGGGCAACCATAAAGGTTGCCCCTACAAGATGTGCTATCATTCTGGAGCTTCGGCCGAGCTATGCCGTTGCTCCTCAGCCTTTGGGTGTGCTCGCTATCAACCGTGCGCCCAAAGGCTTTGTGCATCATGGGGTGGGAGTGGGGTGGGGGATGGGTTGTTGGTGGGTGTTTCTCCTTGTGGTAGGGGCAACCCTTGTGGTTGCCCTAATTTTTGGTAATGCTGTGGTTGGGTAGGCACAAGGCCTACCCCTACTTTGCACTCTCCTTAAACAAAGTTTCGAGCAAATTTTTTTGCCCCTGCCACACCAACCCCGCCGCGCCGAGGGCGCTGGAATCGAGTTGGGAGGGGACAATTTCTAGCTCGGCGTGGTTGCTGGCCAACACCAAATGGGGCAGGTCGGCTTGCACGCGGGGGATGAGCAGGTGGAAGGCGGCACGGCCGAAGCCGCCCCCGATGACCACGCGCTGGGGGTTGAGAATAATTGCATAAGCGGCCACGAGTTGCGCCAGCCAAGCGGCCGTGTCGCTGACGACGGCCGTGGCCAATTCGTCGCCCATCTCGGCCGCCCGCAAGACCATGCCCGATGTAAATGGCTCGGCCAAGCTGGTGGCGTGTTGACCAGCGGCCAGTAATTGGCGGGTGTGGGCCACAAAGCCCGTGCCCGAAACGAGCGTTTCGGCACAGCCGCGCAAGCCACAGCTACAGGGGCGGCCGTGCGGGTCTAGCACAATGTGCCCAATTTCGGAGGCGGTAAAGGTGTGGCCAACCACGAGATGGCCATCCACCAACGCCGCCCCGCCCAAGCCCGTGCCCAAATTCAAATAAACCAGATTGGCGCAATCGCGTCCTGCGCCGAAATACCGTTCGGCCAACAATTCGGCCGCGCTATCCCGCTGGATGAAGAGGGGGAGATTGCCGCCCAATTCGGCCGTCAGCAGGGCGTGGAGCGGGACGTTTTCCCAGCCTAGATTGGTGGCGCGGCGCACAATCCCGGCCGTGCTATCCACCTGCCCCGGTGTGCCGAGGCCAATGCCTTCCACAGGAGCGGGGGCTTGTTTTTGCAGATGGCGCACACAGTCGGCCAAGACTTTGACGACGGCCGAAACGCTCTCGGTCGGGGTCGGCCGTCGCACAGTGGCCAACACTTGCCCCGTTTGGGCAACCAGTGCCGCCTCAATTTTGGTTCCGCCTAAATCAATGCCAATGGCCAACATGGGAGAGGAATTGTGAATTGTGAATGGTGAATCGTTAATTGTGAATGCGGAATGGCTTTAGCCGTAAGCTGACCGGAAGCTGAAATGCTGACAGCTAAACCACACCCAATTCATGAGTGAGTAAAAGCGCCGCCGCGCCGAGGAGGACGTTTTCGGGGTCGATGTGGCTCAGTTCGAGGCGGGTTTGGGCGGCGAGGGTGGGCAGGAGACGGCCGTGAACCTCTTCTTGAATGAGTTGTTGGAGCGGTGCGCCCATGTGAACGACATCCCCAGCCAGCACGACGAGGGGAAATTGAGGCTGGCCACAAGGTGGGTGATGGCACGGCCGAGGGCGCGGCCGACTTGGTGGGTGATGGGGTGTAGGGTGGCATCGCCCACTTGGTATGCTTGCCACACGGCCGCCAAATCGAGCGCATCGAGGTTGTGGCGGAACGCATAAAGAGTTGATTGGGGGTTGGTTTGGGCAATGTGGCGGGCCATGTGCAAGATGGCGCGATTGCTGGCCACTGTCTCGAGGCAACCGACCCGGCCGCAGGTGCAAATTTCGCCGTATTCTTCGACGATGCGCGCATGTCCAATTTCGCTGGCTCCCGAACGCAAACGGCCGTGGTAAAGTTGCCCATCCAAAATGAGGCCCGCGCTAATGCCCCGCCCTGCTTTGACCACGGCCAAATCGCTTTCTTGGCGGCCGTAGCCATAGGTGTATTCGGCCAGTGCCGCCGCTTGGCTGTCGTTGACGATGTGGATGGGCAGGTGGTAGCGGGTTTGGAGCAAATCGCGCAGGGGCAAGTCGTGCCAGTTGAGGTTGACGGCCGTGTGAATGACCCCGCGCTCTGCGTCAATCACGCCGGGTGTGCCGAGGCCAATGCCCAGCAGGGGGGCGTGCGCTTGCTCGATGAGTTGGTCGAGCAGTTGGTAGACATGGGCGAGGGCTTCATCCCCGTTGACGGCGGCCGTGAGGGGCAGGCTGGCGCGGCGCACCGCTTGCCCTTGCAGGTTGTAAATGCTGGCTTGCAGGATGTCGCTGGACAAGTCCACGCCGATAAGGTGACGGCCGTTGGGCTGGACGTGCAACTTGGTAGGAGGCTTGCCACCGCCTGATGGAGCGAGACCCAATTCCGCCACCAACCCCTCTTCCATCAGTTCGGCCACGGCGCTGGAAACGGTGGCGCGGGTGAGGCCTGTTTCGCGAGCCACGTCGGCGCGGCTGGTTTCGGCCGTCTCGAAAATGGTGCGCAGGACGAGCCGTTTGTTGTGCCGCTTGGTTTGGTTTTGGGTCACTTTTTCGTCGTAGCGCATTTGGTTATTTGTCGGTGGAAAATGTTTGTTTATTGAACTTACAAAGATAATAGACAAAAAAAGAGTGAGTGTCAATAAATTGGGCGGGGCATTTTGGGGCGGCTGGCAGTGGGATAATTGGGTGAATCGTTTTACAATGGGGGACTTGTAACTTGTAACCTGTAACCCAGTAGATTGCCCTCCATGTCCTTTCCCGGCCTCGTTATCATGGGTGTGAGCGGGTGCGGCAAGAGTCACCTCGGCCGTGCCCTCGCCGCCGCCCTGCCCAATGCCATCTTCATCGAAGGCGATGAGCTACACCCCCCTGCCAACATCGCCAAAATGAGCCAAGGCATCCCCCTGACCGACGCAGACAGAGCAGGGTGGTTGGCCGATGTCGGCCGTGCCATTGCCCACGGCCGCCAAACCCACCTAACTGTGGCCAGTTGCTCCGCCCTGCGCCGCACTTACCGCGAAACCTTGCTATCCATTTCGCCGGGGCTACACTTTTTTCATCTGCATGGGGAACGGCCGCTCCTCCTCCAACGCCTACAAACGCGCACCCACTTCATGCCCCCTTCCTTGCTCGACAGCCAACTGGCCACCCTCGAGCCACCCGACCCAGCCACCGAACCCGCCACCATCCTCGATTGCACCTTGCCGTTAGAGGTGCTGGTGGGGATGATTGTGGAGAGCTTTTAGCTATCAACAGTCATTAAGCTAGTCAGCAAGTACTGTCACCTAATCATTTCGTACTTCGTCACTACGTCGTAATTTTTTCACCACTAACCACTTCAACATGAACTTTCCTAAAAATTTCCACTTTGGTTCCGCCACCTCTGCTTATCAAGTCGAGGGGGCAGTAAATGAAGACGGCCGTGGGCCGAGCATTTGGGACGATTTTTGCGCCACCCCCAGCAACATTCGGGATGGCTCCGACGGCCGCGTCGCCTGCGACCACTACCACCGTTACGGGGACGACATCGCCCGCATGGCCGAGATGGGCTTTAATGCCTATCGCTTCTCGGTGGCATGGCCGCGCATTTTGCCCGAGGGGCGCGGCCGTATCAATCCCGCTGGGTTGGCCTTTTACGATAGGCTGGTGGATGGCCTGCTGGCCAAAGGCATCGCTCCCTATCTGACCCTCTACCACTGGGATTTGCCCTCCCCGTTGCAAGCCCAAGGCGGCTGGGGCAATCGCGAAACGGCGTGGGCCTTTGCCGAATATGCGGAGGTCATCGGCCGCCATTTTGGCGACCGCGTCCACGCCTATGCCACGCTCAACGAACCCCGTTGCGCCGCCTTTGTCGGCCATTACGAGGGGCGGCACGCCCCCGGCGCGACCGATTTGCGCCTGACCTTGCAGGTGGCGCACCACCTCATGCTGGCGCATGGGGCGGCCGTGCAACGGCTCCGCGCCCACACCCAAACGGCCAAAGTGGGCATTGTGCTGGACATGAAGCCGTATCATCCCGCCAACGACCACCCCCTGACGGTGCGGGCGGCCGAGATGGGCGGCGGCATCTTCAATCGCTGGCTGTTGGATGTGCTCTTCAAGGGGCACTACCCGCCCGATGTGTGGGAAGGGTTTGGCCCGCTCGTACCCCATGTGGAGGCCGAGGATTATGCCCTCATCCAACAACCGCTGGACAATTTGGGCATCAACTATTACACCCGTGCCCTCGTGGAATACGACCCCGAGTTGCCCTTCCCCCATGCGCGGGAGGTGCGCAACGAAGGCGCGATTTATTCGACGATGAACTGGGAATTTTACCCCGAGGGGTTGGAGGAAATTTTGGGGTGGGTTCACCGCACCTATGGGGTGAAGGAGCTATACATCGCCGAAAATGGGGTGGCACTGGCGGATGAGGTGGTGGACGGCCGCGTTCACGACCCGCTCCGCACCCAGTATTACCAGACCCATTTGGCGGCCGTCTCCCGTGCCATCACCCAAGGCGTGCCCCTCACTGGCTATTTGGCATGGTCACTAATGGACAATTTTGAGTGGGGGCAAGGCTACCTCCAACGTTTTGGCCTGTGGCATGTGGATTACGCCACCCAAGAGCGCATCCTCAAAGACAGCGCCCATTGGTATGCGGATTTCATTAAGAATAGATAGAGATGGGAGATAGAGATAGAGGAAAACGTAGTTGTTCAGCCAACTAAGAGTCCCTCTATCTCTATCTCTACCCTCTATCTTTACGCCACGATATTGACCAAACGGCCGGGCACGACCACCACCTTACGGGCTTCCTTGCCGCCCATGAATTCGGCCGCCGCCGCCAGCGCGGCCGTTTTTGCATCCGCTTCTGACACGTCGGCGGGCAACTCCACCCGTGCCCGCACCTTGCCGTTTAACTGCACCACCAACGTTATCGTCTCGTCCTTGGCCACTTCCGCATCGGCCACGGGCCAATCTTGTTGGTGAATGCTATACGGCCGTCCTCGTTGCGCCCACAACTCCTCCGTGATGAACGGACAAATGGGAGCCAACAACAGCAACAGCGTATCCACCGCTTCCTGCCACGCCTCGGCCGTGACGTTGTTCGCTTTGGCCACCTCCTTCAACGTGTTCCGCAGAGCCATCAAGGCGGCCACGGCCGTGTTGAACGAAAAGCCCTCCATCTCCCGCGTCACCTTTTGGATGGTTTGATGCGTTTGGCGGCGCAAAGCGCGGTTGGCGGAGTCGTCCACGGTGGCGGGGGCATAGTCGGCCGTGCCTAACTCCCACACATCGTACAAGAAGCGGGTCATGCCTGTCATGCCTTGGCTGTTCCACGGGCCGCCCCGTTGCCAATCAAAGGCAAACATGATGTAGCCGCGCACCGTGTCGCCCCCATATTGCGCCACCAAAATGTCGGGGTTGACCACATTGCCCTTGCTCTTGGACATGCGCTGGATTTCCAGATGGTGCTTCAATTGGTTAAAGCTGTTCTCGCCCGCAATGGCGGGAATATCCACCATCGCCCCTTCGGCCACTTCAACAATCGTCTCGGTGCCGTTGGGCTGGGAAACGTGCAAGATGTTCTCGGTGCGGCGCATCAACTCGCCCACCACACTGCCTTCGGGAGCGGCCGTGCCCCGCGCCACCACCTGCACATGGTCGGCAAACAGTTTGTCACCTTCCCAACGCCCTGTCGCCACCAACCAATCCCCTTGCCGCTCTTCGCCCAAGATTTGCCCTTGGTTGCGCAAACGCATCATGGGTTCATCGAACAAGGTGGTCGTATCACGGCCGTGTGCCCGCGCAATCTCGGCCGCTTCCTCAAACATCCCCAAATCGCGCATCGCTTTGTTGAAGAAGCGCGTGTACAGCAAGTGCATCGTGGCGTGTTCCGCCCCGCCTGTGTAGGTGTCCACGGGCAACCAATAAGCCGCTTCCTCGGGGTCAAACGGCCCACGGCCGTATTGCGGGCTTAAATAGCGGAACTGATACCACGAGGAACACATAAAGGTGTCCATCGTGTCGGTCTCCCGCTTGGCAGGGTTGCCCTCGCTGTCCGTCGTTTGGAAAAACGGCTCATGGTAAGTCAGTGGACTGCGCCCTGTGGGGATAAAGTCCACCTCTTCGGGCAAAATGACGGGCAATTGCTCGTCGAGAACCAACTCAATGGTGCCATCGGCGCGGTAAATGACGGGGATGGGGGAACCCCAATACCGCTGTCTGCTGACCAACCAATCCCGCAAGCGGTAATTGATAGCCTCTTTGCCAACGCCCTGCGCCTCCACGTAATCAATGGCGGCCGAAACGGACGGGTTTTTGCGCCCCTTTTCGTTGTTGACGGCCGTGCCATTCAGCGGCCCACTCGCCACCATCACCCCCGCCCCGACATACGCCTCGGTCATGGTTTCGGCCGCAATCGGCTCGGCCATGCCCTCGGGCTGGATGACGGGTTGGATGGGCAAGCCGAATTTACGCGCAAACTCAAAGTCCCGCTGGTCGTGGGCGGGCACGGCCATAATCGCCCCCGTGCCATAGCTGACCATCACATAGTCGGCTATCCACACGGGCACTTGTTGCCCCGTCACGGGATTAATGGCGTAACCGCCCGTGAACACGCCTGTTTTTCCCGATTTTCGGCCGTGCGCTCAATCTCGGATGATTTAGAGGTTTGCGCTTTGTAATCGGCCACGGCCGCTTGTTGTTCGGCCGTGGTCAGCTCATCCACCAGCGCATGTTCAGGAGCCAACACCATGAAAGTCGCCCCCCACAACGTGTCGGGGCGGGTGGTGAAAATCTCGATAGGTTGTTGGGCGGCCGTGTCGGCTACAAACACCACCCGCGCCCCTTCGGAGCGGCCGATCCAGTTGGTCTGCATCAACCGAATCGGGTCAGGCCAATTGATGTTGTCATAGCGCAACAACTCCTCCGCATACTGGGTAATGCGGAAAAACCATTGGCTCATCAATTTTTGGATAACGGGTTGCCCCGTGCGCTCATCTTTGCCATCAATGACCTGCTCGTTGGCCAACACTGTCTGCAAGGTGGGCGACCAGTTGACCATCGCCTCCCCTTTATAGGCCAGCCCCGCCTCATAGAACTGCTTGAAGAACCATTGCGTCCAGCGGTAATAGTGGGGGTCACAGGAGAAAGCCTCCCGCTCCCAATCGAACATGGCACCCATGCGTTTCATCTGTTCGCGCATGGTTTCCATGTTGGCGTAAGTCCATTTCCACGGGTGGATGTTGCGTTGCACGGCCGCATTTTCAGCGGGCAAGCCAAACGCATCGAACCCCATCGGGAACAGCACATTAAAGCCCTTCATCCGCATATAGCGGGCGCGGGCATCGGAAGGGGTCATGGCGAACCAATGCCCCATGTGCAAATCGCCACTGGGGTAGGGCAACATCGTCAGGGCATAATGCTTGGGCTTATCCCAATCCACCTTTGACCGATACAGTTGGTCCGCCTCCCATTTTGCTTGCCATTTCTTCTCAATTTCTTGGGCGTTGTATTTCTGGCTCATGCGATTATTCTCTCTTATATCCGTTCATAGTAACGGCTTTAGCCGTCTAATTTTTCACTTTTTACTTTACACATTTCACCACCGAATCATCTTCAGCAATGCCTTATCCCTTTGTGGCCCATGTTATTCACATGGGCTGGGTAAGTCGTGTGCGGTGAACCCCCAAGGCAAACGAACGGCCGTCGGCCGTGCCTTCGCTCATCCCCAAAATATGCCTTGGTGGGATAGATATCTCAATCGGTTTCATAGTCGTTATTCGCTATTGGGTTACTTGTTATTGGGTTATTGAGGTACTGGGATAACGAGTAACCCCATAACCAGTAGCGAATAACAAGTAACAAAAAGCCCCTTTCGTTCAGAGACGAAAGGGGCTTCCGTGGTACCACTCTGCTTGATGGTATCTATGCTTGGTGGACCTGAGGGGACTCGAACCGCTGACCTCTTCAATGCCATTGAAGCGCTCTACCAACTGAGCTACAGGCCCAAGACAGTTTGCAATTATCAATGAACAATGCACAAAATGCAAATTTTGGTTTTTTGTTCGTTGAAAACCATCCACTCTAACACGTAACGTGTGCGAAACGGCATGGGTTACTTAGCACTCAGCACTTTCTACTTAGCACTCTATTCACCAATGCGGCTCACAGGCGAGTTCACCACTAAACTTTGTTGCGCTTCCAGCCTTGGCGCAACTCTCTGGAGGGGGGGAGCGTGGTTACTACTCCTGCTCATTGCCTTTAAGAAATTATATGATTGTAAAGAACTTTGGCGAGGGCGGACAATCTAAAATCCAAAACCCTCAATCCAAAATCGCTAAGGTGGACCTGAGGGGATTCGAACCCCTGACCTCTACAGTGCGATTGTAGCGCTCTCCCATCTGAGCTACAGGCCCATATTTGTGGCCGAACGAAGCGGGATATTATCCTAGGCTCGTGTGGTTGTCAATAGTCTGAGCAGAGGCGATTGGGGTGTACGGACTTAGGCCATTTCCAAA
Organism: Candidatus Hadersleviella danica; assembly: GCA_016711405.1. Lineage (GTDB taxonomy): Bacteria > Chloroflexota > Anaerolineae > Promineifilales > Promineifilaceae > Hadersleviella > Hadersleviella danica. Next base: position 18,025 of record JADJSZ010000031.1, read on the forward strand.
ATCACCTTATTCCTACACTCTAATGTCTATTTCACCTTTTCCTCTGCCCCTAATTTTGCTACCATCTACCCCTTAAGATGCAATGCTCTCTAAAAGCACATCGTACCTCACTAACCAAAATCTCCACTCCAAAATCGTATGGCTCATCTGGCGCAGACCCTGCTTGGCTCCTTCCACCTGAGTTTGGACGGCCACCCCGCCGCTGGCCTCCGCGCCAGCAAAGTTCGCGCCCTGCTCCTCTACCTCACCCTCGAGCCAGCGACCGCCCACCCCCGCGCCACCCTCGCCAACTTGCTCTGGCCGCAAAGCAACGACAAAAAAGCCCGCCAAAACCTGCGCCAAACGGTGCATCGCTTGCGCCTTGCTCTGGGCGATGACCATTTGCTCATCGGCGAAGAGAGCTTGCAACTGAACACGGCCAGCGACAGTTGGGTGGATGTGGGGCAATTCCATGCTCTGCTGACGGCCGTGCGCGGCCATTGCCCCACCGCGCCCCTCTGCCCCACCTGCCTCGCCCAATTAAGCCAAGCGGCCGATTTATATCAGGGCGAACTCGTGCCCAGCTTCGCCCTCGACGACTGCGCCGAACTGGAAAGCTGGCTCCGTCAATGGCGCGAGCGGTTGCACCAGCACGCCCTCGCTCTGCTCTACACCCTCGCCGCCCACTACCTTGGCCAGCAAGAGTGGGAACTGGCGCGGGAATACGCCCAACGGCAATTGGCGATGGAGCCGTGGCGCGAAGAAGCGCACCGCCAACTGATGCAAATGTGGGCAGGGATGGGTCAGCAAAGGGCGGCACTGGAGCAGTACGGCCGTTGCCAAACCATTTTAGAAGAAGAACTCGGACTGCCTCCCTCGGCCGAAACAGAACAACTGCGGCGCGAAATCGCCGCCGCCAACCAGCCCGCCCCCACGCCCAGCCAATCCCCGCCCCCTTCCCCTTGCTTGGCCGCACGGCCGACCTGAGCCACCTGCACCACCTCCTGCGCCAACCCGATTGCCGTGCCCTTGTCTTGCTCGGGCCAGCGGGGGTGGGCAAAAGCGCCCTCGCCCAACAATTGGCGCACCAGCCCCCCCTCGGCCGCACCCCGCTCTGGGTCTCGTTGGCCGATGTGGCCACGGCCGACTCATTTTGGGAGGCGTTCGGCCGTGCCTCGGGGGTGGCCGTGCCCGCTGTCTCGGCCGTGCTTGGCCAGCGGCCGTGGTTGCTCATCCTCGATGGCCTCGACCACCTGCCGAATTCGGCTCCCTTGCTGGCTCATCTGTTGGCCATTGCCCCCACCAGCCAGCTTTTGCTCACCACCCGCCAACGGCCGCCGCTGGCCGAGGCGCATTTGTGGCGCGTGCGCGGCTTGTCCACCACGGCCGCCGATTTGGCCGAGAACAGCGCCGCGCAATTATTCTTGCACGTAGCCAATCGAGTGAATCCCAGCGCCCCCTTGCGGGATACCGCCATGCCCGCCGTGCTGGAGATTTGCCGCCAACTGGGGGGCAATCCCTTGGCCATTCAGCAAGCGGCCAGTTGGGTGCGCGTCCTCTCCTGTGCCGCCATCGCGGCCGAATTGCGCCACAACGGCCGCCATCTCTTGGCCGAATCCAACTTGCCCGCCGCGTTTGAGCAGAGTTGGAACCAACTTGCCCCTGCGCCACAGGCCGCGCTGGCCACGTTGGCTCATTTTCCGCACAGCTTTACCCGCGCCGCCGCCACGGCCGTGGCCGACCTTGCCCTGCCCACATGGGCCGCCCTGTGGGATAGCTCCCTGCTCACCCAACTGGCCGACGGCCGCTACCACATCCCGCCCGTTTACCGCCTCTTGGCTCCGCCACAACTCATCCCCCCCGCCGAGGCAGGGGCACGGCTGGCCTATTTTTATGCGGAATTGGTAGCAGGGGAGACGGCCGCTTTGCGGGGCGGCAACTTGGCGGGGGCGATGGTCATTTTGCAAGACGAACGCCCCAATTGGGGGGCAAGCGTGGCGGTGGGCGGTGGCGCATGGGGAAACGGCCGTGCTGGCACAGATGGCCACGGGGCTGTTCCATTTTCACCTCATTGCCGATGAGTTGGCCGCTGGCTACGCCCTCTTGGCGCAAACCCAGCCTGCATGGGCCAGCTACCCGCCCGCCTTGGCGGGGCTATTGGCCTGCTATCAGGGGTGGTTGGCGTTTGGGCTGGGCGAGGCGGATGGGGCGCATTTGCTCCTGCAACAAGGGTTGGCCATTGCGCCAGCCCCTGCGTTGGCGGCGTATGGCGCGGCCGTGGCTCACGCCCTTGGCCAGCGGGAACGGGCATGGGCACACATCGAACAGAGCTTATCGGCCACGCAAGCGCAGGGGGATTGGTGGGGGGCGGGTTTGGCTTTTCGCCTCGCGGGGCAGATGGCTACGCAGGAGGGGGAGATGGCTCGCGGCCGTGCCTACAGCCAGCAAGCGCTCGCCCTTGCCCGCCTTGTCGGCGATTCGTGGAGTGCTTCGCTCTGTTTGCAAACGCTGGGGGATGTGGCCTATACGGTGGGCGAGTGGGGCGAGGCGCACCGCTGTTATGGCGAGGCGAATCATTTGCACCGCGCCTTTGGCGATGAGCGGCGCACGGCCGCTTGCCTCCACAAACTCGGCCTCGTGGCTGTGGCCACGGCCGATTACGGCCGTGCCCGCCGCCTATTCGAGGATTGCCTGACGATGCAAATTGGGTTGGATGAGGTGGTGGGGCAGGTGCGGGCGTGGGTGCAACTCGGCCGGGTGGCGCGGGCAGAGGGGGCGGCCGTGGGGGCGCAAAATAGCTTCCATCAGGCGTTGCGGGCGGCCGTGGCGCACCAGTTGCCCCACGAAGCGGTTAATGTCTTGCAAGAGGTGAGCCATCTGTGGCGCGAGTTGCACCAGCAACAACGGCCGCTTCCCCCGCTCCCCACCACCGACCAGCCGGGCGATTACCTCGTTTACCAGCTTTTGCACCAATCGCGGGTCTTGCTCCACGGTCAGGGCGAGCCAGCGGCCGAGCAACAACTCGCCCAATTGGTGCAGGCGCAGTTGGGCAACAGATTGGTGTAGGGGTGTATTTGTGTATTGGTATATTGATATGTCCCACGACCCCAATATACCAATACACCACGATACCAATACACCCAAAATCAGGCGCGGTGTTTGGCGATGATGCGCTCGAAGGCATCCAAGCCACGCTTGAGGACTTCTGTCTCGGGGCCAAAGCTGATGCGGGCGTAGTTTTGGTAACGGCCGTACTCCCGCCGCTTCTCGGGGTTCACATCAAAAAAGATGCCCGGCACGGTGATGACCTGCTCTTCCAAGCCCGCCTTGAAGAAATCCAAGCCATTGTTCAGCGGAGGGGGCAACTGGCTCAGATTAGCCCACACGTAAAACGTCCCCTCGGGTTCCGCATCTACGGTGATGCCCATTGCATAGAGGCGTTGCAGAACATAGTCCCGCTTTTCGCGGAAACGGGTTTGCATGGCGGCCGTTTTTTGGATGACGCGCTCGGGTTCCAGCAGGGGCAAGACATGCTCTTGGAACGGGTTGTTGGCTCCACCATCTAAGAACGACCCCGCGCTGGCAATGGCATTGATGACCGACTTGGGGGCGAGTGTCCAGCTAATGCGCCAGCCGGGATAGCGCCAATTCTTGGTCAGGCCATCAATGATGATGACAGGGTCTTCGTCTACGTTTTGGACATGCTCGGCCGCCGAAACCATTTTGGGGTAGCCTTTCGGCCCTGTGTAGATGTAATGGGAGTAGAACTCATCCAAGATGAGCGCGGTGTGGAACTCCCGCGCCATGTCTACCAATCCCTTCAGTTGGTTGCCCTCGATGATTTGCCCAGTGGGGTTGCAGGGGTTGCTGAGGAGCAATGCCTTGAGGCCACGGCCGAGAACTTCCTTTCTGAGCTTGCCAATCATCACCCGATAGCCCGATTCCGCCTCGAGCAGGATGGGGATGGGGATGAAGGCGCGGAAGACGCTCAACAACTCTTCGTAGGCGGTGTAGTCGGGCAGGAAATGGCCCATGTTGATGTTGCCGAGCGCGGCCGCGACGCGGGTGAGGCCGACACGGCCGCCACCCGAAATGCTGACGTTTTCGTAGGTGTACTTCGACTCTTTGTCTTGCCGATAAAGCGTGTTGTACAAATCGGCCACCTTTTGGCGCAAGGCCATTTCGCCCGTGATGGGGCTGTATTCGTGGCGCAGGGGGTTGATGCGAATCTCGCTGATGCGCTCGATGTCCCCTTCGATGTGCCCCACTTCGGGTGCGCCTTGGCCGAGATTGGCCCATTCGGGGTGGTCGGGGGTGTAACCGCGCAAGCCAGCGCGGTGCATGACATAGATGACCCCCGTGCGGGGGACGTGGCGGAAGCCGGGGATGAGGTCGGGGTCGGTGGTTTGGGTCATGGGGGAGGTTATTGGTTATTCGTTATTGGTTATTGGGTGTTGGTGGGGCAATTTTCCCCCTTCCTTGGCCAATCATTCACAATTCACAATTAATCATTCACAATTCACAATTACCTATTCTTGCTCAAAATGTGCCCCGAGGCCAGCGGGGGGTGCTTCGCAGGAAGCCTGTGCCCCCAAAGCGACCCGAAACGGATGCCATCCCCCAAAAATGACAATGGCCAGCGCAATCCAGCCCAGCCCCGACGTGTGGCGGTGGCTCCAGCCGAGGACGACGTGGAGCGAGTAGGCCGCGCCCCCAAAGCCCACCAGTGCGCCGCCGATTAAGGTGTAGGCGTAGCGCAAGCGGGTGACATTGACCCCACGGGCGAAGGCGGCCGACGGCCGTTCCCCCACCCCGCGCAGTTTTAGCCCCGGCTGGCTCTTATAAAACCACAGCCATGTCCCAATAATGAGGGCAAAACTGAGATAGGTGACGATGTCTTGGTTGAAGAATAGCGGGCCGACGATGGGAATATCGGCTAAGAGGGGGATGGGCAGGGGCGGCACGGACGGCCCCGGCTGGCGCACAAAGGGCACACCGAAGAACGAGCTTAACTCGACCCCCAGCAAGGCCAACACAAAGCCAATGGCCACTTGGTCGCGGCGCAAGGTGATGCTCCCGACGGCCACGATGAGGGCCATGAGTGCCCCCGCCAACATGGCCGCGCCAAATCCCAGCACCAAGCTGTTGGTCGTCTTGGCCACGGCAAAGCCGACCATTGCCCCCAGCATGAGCGAGCCTTCGACGGAGAGGTTGATGACCCCCGCCCGCTCGCTAATCGTTTCGCCAATGCTGGCAAAGATAAGGGGCGCGGCCGAGGCGAGGACGGAGCTGAGGGTGGTGAGGGAGAAGATGGTGAGGAGGGCGGACATAGGGGGAGGGGGAGCAGGGGAGCAGAGGAGCAGAGGAGCAGAGGAGAGCAAGCGACTGAGAGACTGAGAGACTGACAAGCTGACAAGCTGACTAGCTAACAAGCTAACTAGCTGACCTGCTTGCGCAGGCGGTGCGTCTCCCATTTTTGGCGCAGGCCCTGTACAAATTCGTAGGCGAGGACGAGAACGCCTTGGAGGACACCTGCCAGCGATGAATCGAGGTTGAGGCCGACGCGCAGGGCGGAGCTACCGATGCTGAGGGCGGCGAAGAAGAGGGCGACGAGGGGGGCGAGCCACGGCCGAAACCCCGCCAGCAACACAATCAAAATGGAAAAGAAGCCATACCCGGCCGAAATGTTGGCCACCAACTGGTGGCGCACGGCCGAGACGAGCAACGCCCCCACCAACCCCGCACACAAACCCGCCACCGCATAGGCGGAAAGCAAGAGCCGTGTCGTGGGGATACCCATCACAAAGGCACTGCGCGGATTGCGGCCGATGGCTTTGAGTTCCAGCCCCCACACAGTGCCTGTCAGGGCGAGATAGACCAGCACGCAGACCAGCACGGCCAGCCCGACGCTGATGGGGCTGACCCGCAAGCCATCCAACGTGGGCATCCACACCCTGTCGGGGAGGAGTTGTGTGCCCGTGATGGAACTTGTGCCCGCTGGTTTCCACGGCTTGGAGATGAGGTAGATGGTGAGGGAGGTGGCGATAAAGTTGAAGCCCAAGCCGCCAAAAATTTCGTTGACCCCGCCATAGGTTTTGAGCAAACCGATGAGGATGCCCCACACCATGCCCAGCACCATGCCCGTGCCGAGCATGGCGAGGATGACGAGGGCAGGCACGGCCGTTTCCAAATCGAACCACCTGCTGGCCCACACAGCCCCAATCGCCCCCAACACAATTTGCCCCTCCATGCCGATGTGCCACTGCCCCGCCCGAAAGGTGACGAGCAAACCCGCTGAGCAGAGGGCGAGGGAGACCCAAACCACGGCCGTATCCGCTTGTTTGACGGCCGTGCCGACGGAACCCGTCCACAACGCCCCCAACACGGCCGTGGGCGAAGCCCCGACAGCGAAGATGACGGCCGAGACAACGGCGAGGGCGACGATGAGGGGGAGAAGGGGGAAGGCGTAGCGCATAGGGAGGGGGGAGGGGAGGGCAGGGAGCAGGGGGCAGAGGAGCAGGGGGGCAGAGGAGAAAGAGAGTAAGGGTCTGAGGGACTGAGAGACTGAGAGACTGATTACTGACTACTGGCAGTATCGGCGAGGACGGCCGCCGCCCATTGTTGGACATCGGCGCAATAAATTTCGGGGGTGTCTAGCCGCACTTGGGCGATGGTGTGTGACCAGACAATCGTGCTGAATTCGGCCAGCTTGGGGGCACGGGTGATAGAGGTTGTGCGTCGGCCGCTATCCATGCGCGAACGGTTGCGTTGGCGCATTTCGGCGGGCAAAACATTGTTGTGCATAAAGTCGAAAAGCATCTGCCGCGCCTCTAACCAACTCTCGCGGCTGTATTCGTTGTGTTGGAGCATGTAGCACAGCACCGTGAGGTGGTGAACCGCCCCAAATGCGCGGGGGTGTTCGTATTCGAGGGCCAAACACGCCTCAAAACGGCCGCGACATGTTTCGTCGGCCGTCCAAATTGCGCCACAAGCCAAACAATGCGCTGACATAGGACAAAAAACGAGGAAATAACGGGAATAAATGATAAAGAAACGGGAAGTAATGGTAGAGGAGCAAGAAGTAATGGTAGAGGAGCAAGAAGTAATGATAAAGAAGCAAGAAGTAATGACAGAGGAGCAAGAAGTAATGGCAAAGTATCGAGAAGTAATGATAGAGGAACAGGAAGTAATGGCAAAGTAAGCTTACTTTGTCATTACTTCGCCGAACTAGCCTTCTGCCCGAACCTTCCCCGCAATGAGATAACCCAATTCTTCGACTGATGTTTCTGCTGTGGGAAGCACGGCCGTTACTTGCCCATCAAAACAAACGGCGATGCGGTCACTATACTGAAATACCTCATCCAAATCGGCCGAGCTGAACAAAACGGCCGTGCCCGAACGCCTCCGCTCCAACAACATCCCCCAAATCGCCTGTGCCGATTCAATATCCAACCCCCGCGTTGGGTGTTCCATAATGATAAGCCGCAACGGGTCGGGCAACAGCGAAAGCAAAACCCGTTGTTGGTTGCCCCCCGACAAAGTTTCCACAGGAGTCTCGGGCCACCCCTTGATGTTAAACGCTTGGATGCGGCTCCGCGCCGCCTGCTTGGCCGCGCCCCAATCAATCCGCCATTGGCGCGGGGCATCCACCTGCCGCCTGTGCTGGGTCAGCACCACATGTTCGGCGATGGTCAGCCCCGGCACCAGCCCCTCGGCCATTCTATCGGCGGGCAAAAAGGCGACGCGGGCGTTCAGGAAACGGCCGTAGGGTTGATGAGCTAACTGCACCCCCTCCACCACAATCTCCCCGCTTGCGGCGCGAGCAAACCCGCACACGCCTGCATCAACAACTGTTGCCCCGAACCTTCCAGCCCCGCCAGCCCAATCACCTCCCCCGCCGCAATGGTCAGGTCGAGCGGCCCCATTTGCATCCGCCCATCGCCCACCAAAAGCTGGCGCAGTTCCAGCAAAGGCTGGCCAAGGGGCACAGACGGCCGCTCAGGCACGGTTATCTCCTGCCCAAACATCAGTTGGATGAGATGCGCGGCCGAAAAAGGCGCGGCCGTCTCCCCCACCAACGCCCCCTGCCGCAAAACAGCCACGCGGTGGCACAACGCCTCCACATCCTCCAACTTGTGCGAAACAAAAATAACGCTCTTGCCCTCGGCCGCCAGTTGGCGCAATGTCGCAAACAGCTTCACCTTTTGCGGCGCCGAAATGCCCGTCGTCGGCTCATCCAAGATGAGCGTCCGCGCCCCCAACCACAGCAAGCGCACAATCTCCAACTGTTGCCGCTCCCCCACGCTCAAATCGGAGACAAACGCCTGCGGGTCGAGGTCGAAGCCAAACTGCTGGCAGAGGGCGCGGAAATCCCGCTCCGCCTCGGCTTGCCGTTGCCCCAGCTGGCTATCCCGCCCCAAAATAAAATTTTCCAGCAGGCGCAGGGGGGGAAAGTCGAGCGGGTCTTGGTGGAGCATCCCCACGCCCGCCCGCAACGCATCGGCGGGGGAGGTGAAGTGGGTGGCACGGCCGTCGAGCAATATCTGGCCGCTATCGGCCGTGATAAAGCCCGAAAGCACCTTCATCAAGGTGCTTTTGCCCGCCCCATTTTCCCCCAGCAAGCCCAAAATCATCCCGCCTTCCACGGTCAATGAAATATCGCGGTTGGCCTGCACCAACCCAAATCGTTTGTGAATGTGTTGCAGTTGAACTTGCATGGGGGAGGTAGTGGTTAGTGGCTAGTGATTAGTGATTAGTGGCGAGTAGGGGCAACCCTTGTGGTTGCCCAGCTAGGGGGGTAGGCACAAGGCCTACCCCTACTAACCACTCGCCACTAACCACTCATCACTCTATTCCGAAACGCCGTCAATGCCTTCCAGCAATTGTTCGGTGTACCAGATTTGCTCATCTAAGGCGGTGGCGTTTTCGGCCACGAATTCGGAACCGTCTTGGTAGTTGAGCGGGCCTGTGTAGAGGTTGATGGAACCATCGGCGAAGCCCGCGATGAGCGTGGCCACGGCCGCTTTGGCCTCATCCCCCAGCGCAGGGCCATCCACCCAACCAATCATGCTTGTGTCGGGGTTGTTGATGTCGCTCCAATCGGGGCTAACCCACAGCCATTGCTGTTCCCATGTGCCGGCTTGCGCCGCTTGGGCAAAGCGCAGGTAATCTGGCCCCCAATTGAAGTAGGGCACGCCCAAGCACACTTCGGGCGAGACATCACAGGCTGTTTCGTAGTCGTAGGGCACGGCGAAAACGGCTTCGCCAGCGGCCGCGCGTTGCCCCGCTACCACAATCGCTTCGGTGGTATCAATACCCGAAAGCACCACATCCGCCCCACCATCAAAGAAGTCGTTCACCACTTGGGTCGGGTCGAGGGTCACGCCGGGGATATTAAACCAGAAGCCAATCCAGACCACGCGGAAGCTGAGGTCGGCCGGGTCGTTGCCACGCACGTTTTCCCAGCAATACCGCGCCCCCAAATAAGCGCTGTTCACCAAACGGCGCGTTTCCGCATCAATGAGCGCCCCCAAGTAGGCCAGTTGGCCTGTTTCGGTGGTCATGGCGGCGGCACAACCCGCCATCATCTTGCCATATTCCATCTGCCCCATCACGTTGCTCAGGTTGGCGGGGGCATCGCCGTTCAACACTGCATCACCTGAGGCGTGGATGAAATAGACTTCGGGGTGGGCTTTGGCGGCGTTGGTGGCGCCTTCGCGCATCTCGGCCGAGTTGGCAATAATCAAGTCGGCCCCTTGGGCAACCAAATCATCCACCACCTGCTCCACGGTCAGGTCGGGGTTGTCGGCTGGGTTGAGTTTGTCGAACCAGACGACTTCCGCGCCCATTTTTTCGGCGACGTATTCAACCGAATCCCAATGGGCTTGGTTCCAGCCCCGGTCATCGCGGGGGCCAACCATGATGAGGCCGATGGTGAACGGTTCGCGGTCGGTTTCAGCTGGCGCGGCCGTGGGTTCAGCGGCCGTGTCGGGTACGGCCGTGGGGTCGGCCGCTGGGGTTTCGCTACTACATGCGGCCAGTGCCAACACAAGGAGCAACCATAAAAGTGAGTAAAAGGTTTGTTTCTTCATCTTTGTTCTTCTCCATTTGAACAGATATCGAGTCTAAATGACCAACTTATGAATCTACCACACAGGGGATAGGGCGCAAAATGAAGCGGTGACGAAAAAACAGGAGGTCACCTTGTGCAACTTGTATAGGCACGCCAAGTTTTTAACCTGAACAAATGGATTTAGCAGGTCTTCTTTCAACGCCAAGGCGCAAAGACGCAAAGATTCTCTGGAATTTCTCCCGTGCTTTCTACGCCTCTGCGGTTCAATCCGTTTTGTCACCCAATTAAGAACACCGCCTAAAAACGAATTGGTTAGAATTCCGTAATGTTGTGGACACTCGGGGGAGGTATTGGCCACCCATAACGGTGTATGCTTGAGATTGATAAAGGCGTTACATCCCTTCATTTAGAGGTCACCATGACTATTTTCCCCCATAAAAAAACATCTCATTTGGAAACGGCCGCAACACCCCAACTCCCCCCCATTGCGGCTGGTTCGGCCGTGGCCCATTACCTACATTTTCGGCGCGACCCATTTGGGTTTTGGCTGGCTCTCGGCCGTACCGCGGCCGTCACCCGCTTGCAATTGCCCTTGGGATGGGCGTTCTGGGTTGTCAGCGATGAGGCGTGGGTAGACCGCATTTTGGCGCAACAATCCTACACCTATTTGCGCTCTCGCTATCTAACCGATACCAAACGGCGCGGAACCCCCCCCAACCTAACTCAAACGCGAGATTGGAAACAATGGCTGTGGAAACGGCGGCTGATGCAACCCCCGTTTCACAAAGAACGGTTGGCCGCTTTTGGCGAGACGATTGTGCAAGAAACCAACACCCTCATCGCCGATTGGGGGGAGCGCGGCCACCTTGCCGATGTCGGGGATGAGTTTCGCACGCTGACCATACGCCTCATCACCAAATTATTGTATGCAGGGTCGGAGGGGGATGCCCACATTTTCCGCCAAACATTGGATGCGTACATGGATTTTGGCTTTCGTCGGGCGACCTCACTCATTCATTGGCCGCTGTGGCTCCCGCTTCCTGCTCATCGGCGCGTTGCCCGCTTGCGCCAGCAGGCGGAAGAAGCGGCATGGCGGCTCGTTTTGGCGCGGATGGAAGGGGAAGAGACGGCCGAGCCACACGATTTGCTGGATATGTTGTTGGCGATTTTTGACCCCGAGGCCAAAGAGGGGGAGGAAGCGTTCACCCTTGAGCAAATCATCCACCATTTGGGTGATTTGACAGTGGCAGGCTATGAAACGACGGCTCTGGGTCTGACGTGGCTCTTCTATTTTGTCTCCACCCATCCCGAAGTAGAGGCGCGGTTGCGGGATGAGGTGGAAACGGTGTTGCAGGGACGGCCGCCGACAGCGGCCGATGTCAGCCGCTTGCCCTATCTCAATATGGTCATTCTGGAAACCTTGCGTTTGCGGCCGCCCGTTTTTGTCATGCTCCGCGAAGCGGACAAAGCGGACGATTTTGGGGGGTATCACGTCCCCGCTGGGACACAAATCTTCCTCAATGTGGCCGCCCTGCACCGCGACCCGCGCTATTGGGCCACGCCCGAAGCGTTTAACCCCGACCATTTCACGGCCGAGGCCAAAGCCCAACGGCCGCACGGCGCCTTTACTCCCTTTTCGATTGGCCCGCGCAAATGTTTGGGGGATGGGTTGGCCTTGTTGGAGATGAATCTCATTGTGCCACTGATTTTACAGCGGTATCAGCTCTCCTATAGCGGCACACAACCGTTACGCGTCAAGCCGGGGGTGCGTCTCCAAGCCGAACCGCTTCCAATGAGGATTGAACGGAAGTGAGGCGGCTGATTGACAGATAAAACTTATTGAACCGCGGAGAGCGCAGAGAACGCGGAGGAATTTCAGACAAACCTCCGCGCCTTCTGCGCTCTCCGCGGTTAGAAAAAAGCCGACAAAAATTAGTTGCCCAAGAGCGCTTCCACCCCTGTCAACATATCTACCACATTGGGCAAACGGCCGCCCTCGGCCGCGCATCGTGCCGCAATCGCCTGCTCAATACGGCCGCGCCCCTCTGCCCACCGCTCCCCATTCACCCCCACCCAACCATACACCAGCGTCGCCCGCGAATCAGCAGGATGTAGCCCGCCGTGCATCCCTGTCAGTTCGCCGCCAAAGTAATACTGCTCGGCGTAATTGCTCAGGAGCAAAATATCGCCTGTGTTGGGGCTGGCGTAATTGGCCAAACGGTTGACGGGGTCCAGATAGAGGCCGCTCGGTTGGCTGGCGAACCATGTCGCCAAATCCACCAACTCCCCCGCTGGGGTGAGGGCACTGTAGCCCCCATACCAGCCATCTTTGTCCACTTGGCGGATTAGCACGGCCGCCAGCGCGTTCTGCAAATCGGGTGCATATTTGCCCGTCTGGTGCGCCTCCCAAAACGCCTTGCCGATGGGCAACACATCCCGCTCGAAATCGGGTGCATCCCACCAATGGCCCGTTTTGTTATGGAGATAAACGGCCGCTGAACCCCCATTCAAGGCCAGCACCGCATCGCAAGCGGGGTCTTCGCCGGGGTAATCATGCACATCCAGCCCCAGCGCATCGAAAAAGACGGCCATTTCGCGGTCAAACGGGAAACCGAGTTTGAGCGAGTGCTGGTCGTCGGGCAGAACCTCAATTTGGCCGTGGTCGGAGAAGAGGCTGACCAGCACCGAGCCTTCTGCTTTGCGCTGGATTTCGGCCCACAATTGGCCAATCAGCCCATCCACCACTTTGAGCGCGGCCAATTGTGAGTTTGGCCCGTATTTGTGGGAGTCGTGGTCTACGCCCATGAAGTAGACGGTGAGGATGCGGGGCAGGGGGTTTTCGGCCAGATAGGCGAGCACGTCGTCTACGATGTGTTGGTCGTATTCGGCCGAACTCATTCCAAACAGATTTTTGCCCTTGATAAAGCGGGTTAATTTGCTCAGGTCTGGTTTGAGCCACGTTTGTGCCCCTTTGGCGTACATGTTGCCCGCCACCACCGCTTCCCAGCCCTGTTTGGCCATCTTTTCATAAAAGGTGGGCACGCGCAGTTGTTGGCTGGCCAGCCCGTGCGTAAACACCATCACGGCATCGTCCACGGCGAGAGTGTCGCCCACGTCGAAGGCGAAGTGGCGTGGTTGTTGCTGGGGCGCAAAGCGGTCGAAGTATTGGTTGCCGGGGATGCCGTGTTGGCTGGGGTGTGCTCCTGTAAACAGGCTCGCTTGGGAGCAAAAGGTGATGCTCGGGGCGGGCGCGGCCGTTTCCATGAACAGCCCCCGGGGCAATTCACGGCCGCCAAACAACCCCGCAATGTGCGGCACGCTCCCCTCCGCCAACGCCTGCCGCAATACATCGGGGCGCAAACCATCAATGTCAATTAGAAGAATATGTCGTGGTTTCATGGTAGTGGTTAGTGGTTAGTGGCGAGTGGTTAGTGGTTAGTGTCTCTCTTCTCTTTTCTCTCTCCTCTCTCCTCTATCTCATTAAACCTCCGTTATACCAGTTGACGTGCTTTTTTGCCCATGTTAATATAATTCCCGCTCAAGTTAGCACTCTTTTCGTGCGAGTGCCAAAAAATGTTATTCGTTATTGGTTACTTGTTACTTCTGATTCAACACAACCCCCATAACGAATAACAAATAACGAGTAACCAAATAACTTTCTATGAGTCTCTCCAAGCGGCAAGAATACATTTTGGGTCTGCTCATCCGCTCCTATATTGAGGAGGGGCAATCGGTTGGCTCCAAAACGCTCGTTTTGCGCTACAGCTTGGACATGAGTCCTGCCACTGTTCGCAATGAAATGGCGGCCTTGGACGAGTTGGGCTTGCTCATCCAGCCCCACACCTCGGCTGGGCGCGTGCCCACCGAAAAGGGGTACCGCTACTTTGTTCAGCGGTTGTTGGGCGAGTATCAGCTCCCCGGCGACGAGAAACAGATGATTCAGCACCAATTCCACCAAGCCCGGCTGGATTTGGACCAATGGATGCGGCTGGCCACGGCCGTTCTCGCCCGCACCTCGCTCAGCGCTAGTTTTATCACCGCCCCACGGCCGCGCCAATCCCGCTTCAAGCATTTGCAACTCATCGCCACCCAAGGGCGGCTGGTGCTGATGGTTCTCGTCCTTTACGGCGGCGATATTAAACAGCAGATGCTGACGTTGGCCGAGCCATTGCCCCAAGGGCGGCTTAGTTTGGCGGCCGATAGACTCAACGCCTTATTTGATGGGCAAACTTCGGCCGAAATCGAAGCCCGCCTCAGCCAACTGGATTGGGTGTTGGAACAAGAAGTAACCACCCTCCTGCTCGACACCATGCGCCGTGCCGACGAACGCGCCCTCAGCAATGTTTACCGGGCGGGCATTACCAATATTATGGAAGACGAGGCCACTCGCCCCGCCTTGCACCTGCTTGAAGAGCGTTCGCGCTTAGCCACCGTGCTTTCGGAAGTGGCCAGCGAACTGGACGAGCGGGGTATCCAAGTGGTCATTGGTGGCGAAGGGCGCTGGGAAGAACTCAAGCATTGTTCAATTATTCTCTCGCGCTATGGCGTGGGGGATGAGTTGGTTGGGGCAGTGGCGGTCATTGGGCCGACGCGAATGCCTTACGGCCGTAACATCTCCATCGTCCGCTACGTGGCCGATTTAATGACCAACTTTGTCCATGATTACTACATCAGCCCTCCCCTTGTGAGCGATTTGGAAGGGGACATGGGCATTATTGACGAGGTAATGGAATTAGAAGATAGAGAAGGGAGATAGAGATAGAGGGAGTAATGGTAGGGGTAGGCCTTGTGCCTACCCAAAGCCTATCCAAACCCAAGGGGGGCAACCACAAGGGTTGCCCCTACAGGCCGCTCATCTATCTCTATCTCTACACTCTATCTTCCCTCTATCTCCCTCTATCTCTACACTCTATCTAGCTATGAACACACAAGACGAAATTATCCCCGAAGAAGTCCAAGATAACGGCACGGCCGTTGAAACGGCCGAACCCAAAGAACCGACCATCGAAGAGTTGCTCATCGCCGCCCAAGAAGAGGCAGGGCGCAATTTGGAGGGGTGGCAACGCGCCTTGGCCGATTTGGCTAACGCCCGCAAGCGGTTCGAGAAGCAATCCCAAATGGCTTACAGCAACGCCACCGTCGATTTGGTGAGCAAATTGCTCCCCATGATTGACGATTTTGACCGAGGCATGGCCAGCGTGCCCTCCGAAGTAGCTGGCCTGAGCTGGTTTGATGGGTTGCGTGGGGTTCAGCGCAAGTTGGCCAATATTTTAGAAGGCATTCAGGCGGAGCGGATATCATCTGTTGGTCAGCCGTTCGACCCCAACCTACACGATGCCATCATGCGCGAAGAATCGGCCGAATACGAAAGCGACACCGTCATCCGCGAACTGCAAGCAGGCTACCGCATCGGCGAGCGGGTCATCCGCCCCGCCATGGTCGTGGTGGCGGCGTAAAGAGCCGTAAGCCATAAGCTGTAAGCCGTAAGCTTGCTTTAGGGCTTGGTTAATCATCTAAATCTAGGACATACGAGGCTTTTAGCTTAAGGCTTATGGCTTACAGCTTACGGCTTCTCAGGAGAACTCATGGGCAAAATCATTGGCATTGACCTTGGCACGACCAATTCCGTCGCGGCCGTGATGGAAGGCGGGGAAGCGGTGGTCATTCCGAGTGCGGAAGGCGGCCGTACCTTCCCCTCCATTGTGGCCATCAACCCCAAAAACAACGAGCGGCTCGTCGGCCAAGTGGCCAAGCGTCAGGCCGTGGTGAACCCCCAAAACACCATTTATTCTGCCAAGCGGTTCATGGGGCGCAAATTCGATGACCCGCTCGTGCAACGCGCCATCGAACACGCCTCTTATGATGTGAACGGGGCGGAAAACGGGGATGTGCGGCTGGCCATGAACGGCCGTGACTACTCCCCCCCCGAAATTGGGGCGATGGTTCTGCAAAAAATCAAAGCAGATGCCGAAGCGTATTTGGGCCAGCCTGTCACCCAAGCGGTCATCACCGTGCCCGCCTACTTCAACGACAGCCAGCGGCAAGCGACCAAAGACGCGGGCAAAATTGCGGGGCTGGAAGTTCTGCGCATCGTCAACGAGCCAACCGCTTCTGCTTTGGCCTATGGGTTGGCCAGCGACAAAGAAGAAGTCATCGCCGTTTACGACTTAGGGGGCGGCACGTTCGATATTTCGGTGCTGGATATGAGCGACGGCGTGTTTGAGGTGCTGGCCACCAACGGGGATACCTTCCTCGGTGGGGATGATTTTGACCAGCGCATTGTGGATTGGGCGGCCGAGCAGTTCCGCATGGAGCAGGGCATTGATTTGCGCCAAGACCGCCAAGCGTTGCAACGGCTCCGCGAAGGGGCGGAAAAAGCGAAGGTAGAGCTTTCCACCACCAGCCAAACCGACCTCAATTTGCCCTACATCACGGCCGATGCCAACGGCCCCAAGCACCTGAATCTGACCCTCAGCCGCGCCAAATTCGAGCAACTGACGGCCGACCTCATTCAGCGCAGTATCGAACCGTGCCGCCAAGCGTTGCGCGATGCCGAACTGGGCACCAACCAAATCAGCCAAGTGGTGTTGGTGGGGGGCATGACCCGGATGCCCGCCATCCAAAACGCTGTGCGGGAGTTTTTCGGCCGTGAACCTCACAAGGGCGTGAACCCCGACGAAGTCGTCGGCATTGGGGCGGCCATTCAGGGTGGGGTGATGGGTGGCGAAGTCAAAGATGTGCTCCTGCTCGATGTGACCCCACTGACCCTCAGCATCGAAACATTGGGCGGCGTGGCCACGCCCCTCATCGAACGCAACACAACCATCCCCACCCGCAAAAGCCAAATCTTTTCCACGGCCGCCGACCAGCAAGCCCAAGTAGAAATTCATGTCTTGCAAGGGGAGCGGGCGATGGCGGCCGATAACAAAAGCCTCGGCAAATTCATTTTAGATGGCATTCCCTCTGCCCCACGCGGCGTGCCCCAAATCGAAGTCGCCTTCGACATCAACGCCGACGGCATTTTGCACGTCAGCGCCTCGGACAAGGCCACGGGGCGGCAACAGACGATGCAAATCGTGGCCACCAGCGGCCTTTCGGACGAGGAAATTGAGCAGATGGTGCGCGATGCGGAGCAACACGCGGCCGATGATGCCGCCCGTAAGGAGCAGGTGGAAGCGCATAATAAGGGGGAGGCGGCCGTGCATCAGGCCGATAAGTTTGTGGAAGAAAACGGGGATAAATTAACCGACGCGCAAAAGACAACCCTCGCCGAACAGAGCCAAGTTGTGCGTGCCGCTCTGGTGGGCAATGATGTGGCGGGGCTAAGCACGGCCGTCCTCAACCTCGAAAACGCCCTCCAACAAATCAGCGTTGCCCTCTACCAACAAGCCGCCCCCCAAGGGGAGCCGAAAGGGCAAGAGGATGTGATTGATGGGGAATTTATAGAGGCGTAATAGCAGAAGAGAGAAGAGAGAAGAGAGAAGAGAAAATGCACTCACTCTCTCTTTTCTCTCTTCTCTCTTCTCTCTTCTCAAAACACTATGTCAAAACGAGACTACTACGAAGTCCTCGGCGTGAACCGCACGGCCGATGCCCAAGAAATTAAGAAGGCGTTTCGCCGTTTGGCGCGGCAATATCATCCTGATGTGAACAAGGAAGATGGCGCGGCCGATAAATTTAAGGAAATCAACGAGGCCAACGAAGTCTTGTCGGATGACCAAAAACGAGCCGCCTATGACCGTTATGGCCATGCCGCCTTCCAAGGTGGTGGGGGCGGTGGTTTTAACGCCGATGCGGCGGGCTTCCGAGGGATGAGCGATATTTTCGAGGAGTTCTTTGGCGGCGGCCGTCAGCGGCGCAATGGGCCACGGCGGGGCGACGATTTGCGCTACGACCTGACCATTGAGTTCCACGAAGCCATTGAAGGGGTAGAAAAAAAGTGGACATCACTCGCCCCACCACCTGCCACACCTGCAACGGCAACGGCTCTGAACCCAATTCTAAGCCCATCACTTGCACCACTTGCAATGGCACGGGCGAGGTGCGCCGGGTACAACAATCCATCTTGGGGCAATTTGTCAACGTGGCCACCTGCTCGACATGTGGTGGCACGGGGCAATTAATTGTCAACCCGTGCAAGACGTGCAACGGCCGTAAAATCATCAACCAAAGCAAGACCTTCACGATTAAAGTGCCCGCTGGTGTCGGCAACGACATGCAAATCCGCTATTCGGGCGAGGGTGGGCCGGGGGCGAATGGCGGCCCTCCGGGCAACCTGTTCGTGGTTGTCCATGTGCGTGAACATGAATACTTCCAGCGCAACGGGGACGATATTTACCTCGAGTTGGATATCAATATCGCCCAAGCGGTGTTGGGGGATGAAATTACCATTCCCACAGTCAGTGGCGAAGAAAAGTTGGCTATTCCTGCGGGCACGCAGTCGGGGGCGAAGTTTACCTTGCGCGGCCGGGGTGTGCCTCGCTTGCAGAGAAGCGGCCGTGGCGACCAGCACGTTATTGTGCGCGTAGATATCCCCAAGAAGCTGACCAAGGAGCAACGAGAGCTGTTTGAGCAACTTTCGGCCACGTTTAGCAACAAAATGGTCATCTCCCAGAAAGAAAAAGGGTTCCTGAGTGGCCTGCGGGATACATTGGGCGATATGTTTGGCTTTTAGCAAGTACCTCTAGGTGCGACGCACTTCCCAAGTGCGTCGCACCTGCTATTTATCGAGGGAGCCACCTAAAAAACTGCTACAATTGGGCACATGCAACGCCCCACTCCCCTCTCCAAAATCCAAAATCCAAAATCCAAAATCCCCCTAGCCCTGCTCTGGCTAGGGTTTTTCACGTTGTTGCTGATGGGTCACTGGCGCGGCACGGCCGCACACCCCGCGCCCGAGGCCACGGCCGCCAAACCCGCCTATTTTTACGCCACCAGCGGCGACAGTCTGGGCGGCTCGCTCTTGCTGAACGAATACCGCCGCCCCGCCAACTTGTTTGTGCAGACTTACGGCCGTGGCCACCCCCTGCAAGCCCTTGCCGAACAGCTATTGCCCGCCCCGTTTCGCCTGCGCCTGCAACAATACAAAGCCATCAAGGGCAACGCCGTGGCGTGGCTGGCGACGGCCGTGGTGGGGCTGAGTGGGGTGTTTTGGGTGCTGGCGGCAGGGGAGCGGGGGGGCAGGCGGGCAGGGGAGCAGGGGAGCAGAGGAGAGAAGAGAATTTACTACTTACTACTCACTTTTTACTTCTTACTTCCTCCCTCCTCCTGCTCTTCCTCGCGTGGCAATTGGGCAGTGGGCGGCTGTTGCTGTGGCCGCAGGGGGTGGATTGGGTGGTGGGGGGGGATGCGTTGGGGGTGGCGGCCGTGCCCGTGCCCGATGAGTGGCGGGTGGTGGATGATTTTAATCTGACCTTGTGGACGGCCGAACGCCACCCCGAACCCCGTTTTATCACCCAAACCGATTTGGGGGCGATTGGTGTGCCCGCCGATTCGGCCGTGCGTTGGCCGCTGGTGGTGCCGCTCAACGGCCGTTTGCGGCTGGGCTGGCAAGCCTCGGACGCTCATGTGCGCTTCATGGTGCGCCTTGGCGACGCGGTGTTGCTGAGCGAAGAGGCGACGATTCGCACGGGCGAGCGGGAAGTGGGGCTGGATTTGGCTCCGTGGGCGGGGCAAGCGACGACGCTGGTTTTCGAGACGAGCTTGGCGGGGCAAACGTTGGCCGATGCCCCTGAGGAGGTGGTGGCCTATTGGGTACGGCCGCAACTCGAGAGCCGTGCCGACTGGCTGGCCCTCTACGACGGCACCGAAACGGCCGCCCACACCTTTGCCCCGCCCGACACAGCGGGGCGAGTTGAGTTGTTGACGGCCGCATGGGACAAACCGAGCTATGTGGCGGGGGAAACGGCCGTGCTGACCTTGCGCTGGCACGCGGCCGTGCCCACCGATGCGTACCCCACTGTGTTTATTCATCTGCTCGATGGGGCGGGCGAGATTGCCGCCCAGCGGGATGCGCCGCCTGTGCTGGGGAGCTATCCTGTGGCTGTGTGGCAACCCGACACCATTATCACCGACCAACACCCCATCCCCCTGCCCGCCGATTTGCCAGCGGGCACGTATACGCTGGCTCTGGGCTTGTACAACCCGCACGATTTCGGCCGCTGGTCGGCCGAGGGCACGGCCGACGGCCGTGTTTTGAGTGCTGAGTTAATAGTGCTGAGTGCTGAGTAACCCACTCAGCACTCAGCACTATTTCCGCCACACGGGGCGGGTGAGGCAAGTTGCCCCCCCTTCCGCTTTGAGCGAGAGTTCGTTCCCTTTGTAGGTGTGGACGATGCACCCGGCCGCTTCCAGCCGCGCTTTGGTGATGACATTGTTCTCGAGTAGCACACACTCGTTGGGGGCGAGAGCCAGCACATTTGGCCCCATCGTGACCCACTCTTCCTCGGGCACTTCCACAAAGCGAAAGCCGCGCCGTTCGAGCAGTTGCCAGAAGGGGACGGGCATGAAGGGGGCATAGACCACGGCCAAATCGTGGCCGACGATGCTGATGAAGGACATGAGGTGCAAACACGCTTCGGGGCCTTGGAAGTAGGGCAAATCCACGCTGACCACTTCGACATCGGCGGGAACGGCTTGGCGTAGCTGGGCCAAGCCCGCCTCGTTGGTGCGGAACCCACGGCCGACGGCCAATGTTTTCTGGTCTACCCAGAGCAAATCCCCCCCCTCGGCCGTGGCTTCGCCGCTCAGGCGGTAATGGATGGGCACACCCATTTTGTGCAAGGTGGCTTCGAGCGCCGCCTCTTCCCCCCGCCGCAAAGGCTTGCCCATCTGCAAAATAATCGCCCCTTCGTTGGTGACCAGCACGGGGTCGTGGACGAAAATGGCATCGGCATGGTCGGGGAGGGGGGCATCGTGGTAAACCACTTCGGCGCCAGCGGCCGTGAGGAGGCTGACGAGGTGGGCGTGTTCTGCTTGGGCGGCCGTTAAATCGGGTTGGCTGGTGTAGTGCCATGTGGCGGGGTCGGCCGTGCCAAATGCGGCATCGGGTCGGCGCACAATCACGCTTTGCAGGCGGTCAACCATGCTCTGGCTTCCGTAGGATGGGGTCATGGGTTCTCCTTGTTAGTCTTTCAGTCTATCAGTCGGTCAGTCTCTTCCTATCTTCCTCTCCCCTCACGCTTGCCACTCCAGTACCTGCCCGCCCTTACCCATGAGGACGGTGCCGGGGAAGACGCGCACATGCCACGGCTCGAGACGCAGGGCGGCAAAGGCATCGGCCGTGGGGCTTGTCCAAACGGGTACGATGGCGGGATTGTACCCAACAGGACTGGGGGCGGTGGCAAATTTGTCCCACACCATGCGGCGCATCTCGTCGTCAAAGACCCATGTGGCGCGGCAATCGGCCACGCAGGTATCTTGGGTGGTATCCCAATAGTTGAGCGAGATGTAGGGGCTGGCGTTTAGATGGGCGCGTTTGAGCGGGGTGGGGCTGGTGGCTATCCAGCCCACGAGTTGGTCGCCTTCTAATTCCCAAATGGGGTGTAAAATGCGGGAGCGGGGACGGCCGTGGGTGTCTACA
The DNA here is from genome assembly GCA_016711405.1 of Candidatus Hadersleviella danica. Lineage (GTDB taxonomy): Bacteria > Chloroflexota > Anaerolineae > Promineifilales > Promineifilaceae > Hadersleviella > Hadersleviella danica. The sequence goes on from JADJSZ010000031.1 coordinate 39,657, forward strand.
GTGGTGGCACTGCACCAGACAATGCGGTGTGCCATTTCGATAAAGGCGGGGGCTACTTGGGCGAGGTCGTTCATCTGTTTACTCCTTGAATCAGTAGGAAAAAAACTAACTGCTTTGGACGACATTGGGGATATGCTCACAGCGGAGGAGCTTGCCGTGGGGGTCTAGCTCGACAGCGATGAGGTCTATTTGCCAGTCTACCTCATCTAACCCTTGCTCGGCCAAATAGGTTTGAGCCACGGCCGTGAGATGAGCCGCTTTGCGCGGGTTGAGGGCTTCTTCGGGCAGGCCATGCCCACGGCCGCGCCGCGTCTTCACCTCCACAAAATGCACTCGCCCGCCCTGTTGCACCACTAAATCCACTTCGCCATAGGGGCAACGCCAGTTGCGGGCGACAATGGCAAAGCCATGTGCCTCGAGGTAGGTCGCGGCCACACTTTCCCCCAGCGGCCGAGAGTTGTTGGCGAGCGTTTGGTCATAAAAGTGCTGAGTGCTGAGTGCTGAGTGAAAAGTCCCTTGTCCCGCGTCCCATGTCCCTTGTCGCCAGCAGTTCTTCGTATAGTTCGACAGTCAGGGCGACGGTGCGGCCGATGGCGTAGCGGTGGCTGGCGGCGTGCGCGGCGTGGCCGAGGGTGTGGCGCAGGGCGGCCGATTGCCCGATTTGGCCAATGGCCGTGGCCAGTTGGGTGGGGTGGGCGACGAGGTAGCCCGCCTCAGGCGGCACACATTCGCCAATGCCGGGGGAGGTGGTGGCGACGATGGGCAAGCCTGCGGCCATCGCCTCTATCACGGTCAGGGGGTGGACTTCGCTGACGGAGGCGGTTACAAAGGCATCGGCCGCCGCCAGATAGTTGGGCACGTCGTCAAAGGGGATAGCTCCTGCGAACAGGGTGGCTTGGCCGATGCCCAATTCGGCCGCACGGCGGGGGAGTTCGGCCGCGAATGGCCATCCCCACGAGGAGCAAGCGCAAGTGGGGGCTGTTAACGGTGCGCCTCGGCGAAACTGGCGAGGAGTTGGGCGATGTTTTTCTCCCGCGCCAAACGGCCAACATAAATCAGCAACACGTTTTCAGCGGCCAAGCCAAAATCTGCTTTGGAAAGGGGCGCGGCGGGATGCCAAAATGGTTCTAGTTCGATGCCGTTTTCGATGACCCGTATCGGCCGTGTCACCCCAAATTGGCGCATAATTTGGGCCACGCTGGCGGAGGGGGAGATGACCACATCGGCTAAGTTGGTGAGGCGCGGGCCATGCGCGGCGCATGAGCGCATCGGCCATGCGTTGCCCGAGTTGTTCGGGTACGAGGGGCAGAAAGGTGCGGCCGTAGGCGTTGGCGTAGAGGTCGTAGCGGGTGTGATTGGTGTAGAGAATGGGGGCACGGCCGTAGCGGGCGGCAAATTCGAGGCTCATCACCAGATGGTGGCAATGGAGAATATCCATTTGGGAGAGCTGGTGTTGGGCGGCCGTGTTGTAGCGGGGGGGCGATGGCGTAGCCTGTGTGGGCCAGTGGCCACGCGGCCGAGCGAACCACATTTGGTTCCTGCAAGGCTCCCTCACCCGTGGCCCCCAAAGTAAAAATTGTCACCTCATGCCCGGCTTTTTCGAGGTGTGTCTTGTACAAACTCACCATCCGCGTCACCCCATTGAGTACGGGGTGGTAACATGCGGTGATGAGACCGATTTTCATATAAGTGGTTAGTGGCTAGTGGTAAGTGACTAGTGGCTTCTTCACTAACCACTAGCCCTCACCACTTATCACTCATTCTTGCTGTACATCAATTGCAACTGGTATTGGCGCAGGGTGAGGTCGGTGTTGCGGATTTTGAGGGCGAGGTCGGCCGCCAGATTTTGCATGAGGACGAAGCCCAATTGGGGGTGTTCCTCGCACAAATGCATGAGGGCGGGGCGGGGCAAGCGGATGAGGAAAGTCTCGGGTTTGCTGGCGCGGGCGGTGGCGGAGCGCAACCCTTGGTCTACCAAGGCCATTTCGCCCATCACATCTCCCGAGCGGAGGGTGGCGATAACGACTGATTCCACGTTTTCATCCGCACTGACAAAGCCGGGGTTGACCAAAATCTCTACCTCCCCTTTGCCAATGACATACAACTCGTCGCTGGCCGTGTTTTCTTCAAACACGACGTGGCCCGCTTCGTAATGTAGCCCTTCGGCAATGCCTGCGATGAGGTCGAGTTGGGGTTGGGTGAGGTCTACGAATAGCTCGGTCATGGACAGAGTGCGGCTGATGCGTTTTAGGTCTTCGCTCATAGGATGGTTCCTTGGGGTGAAAGTAGGGGTAGGGGATAGTAAAAGGTGAAAAGTAAGAGGTGAAAAGTGATGGACGGCCAACAACACTTTTTACGTTTTACTTCTCACTTTTCACGATTCAAGTTTGTATTGTGGCTCACGACTGGCCTGTGGTTGATGTTGGGCGGATTTTAACATAAAACCCAAAGGGCAGGAAGTAGGGGGCGGTAACTTTTACTGAGTGTTCACTTGGTTGATGGGCAAACCTTGTTTCATCGTGGAAGGAAATGCGGAAGGAATGCTAAGGGAAACATCTGCGCTCTTTACGAGTAAAAAACCAGAAACGAGATGTGTTTGTTAAGCAGGGGCGTTATGTTTGCGCCATGCGACCCACAGCACGATTAGGCCGAGGAGGGAAAACAGGCCGCCCCAGAGGAAGATGCGGGGGGAGAATTCCCATGTGATTTCATGTTGGCCAGCGGGGACGCAGACGGCGCGAATGACCCCATACGCCGTTTGCCACTCGGCCGCTTGCCCATCCACCCACACGTGCCAGCCGGGGTAGGCGCTTTCGCTCAGGACGAGTAGGGCGGCCGTGTCGCTGGTGGTGCGGATGCGCCATGAGGTGGCGGTGTGGGCAAGGATTTCGGCCGTGCCTGACCCCATCCCCCCCAGTTGGCAGGCGGGTGGGGTGGGTAAGACGGCCGTTTGGGCGGGGTCAAAATCGGGCTGGTGGACGCGGAAAATGGCGGCATCTACTTCGGGAATGATTTCGGCCTCGTATACCAAGCGGGCGATGGGGAGGGCGTTCGGCCGTTGGTAAACCCATCCCTGCCCCGTATCGGCCAGCAAGGTTAAGCCCGCCTCTCCCTCGGTGAATTGGTCGAGGGGCACGGTGGCCACCACATATTCTGCGCCCAAAATGTCGTACTGCGTGGCGCGGGGGTCTGGCACAGAGTTGGTAAACGCCTCGTAATCCCCCAGCACCAGCGAGTTGTAGCCAAATACCGAGCGCAAGCCAGC
>JADJSZ010000032.1 GCA_016711405.1 Candidatus Hadersleviella danica
AGTGCGTGATTTGGTGATTCGCACAGCCGAGGGTGGCGGTAATGGCGGTGCGCATTGTCAGCGAAGCGGTTAACGACTGTGCGAAGCGGATTGCCGCGCCGAACAATTGGTATTTACCACAACGATTTTAGCGGCTGTCTTCACCGTGGCCGTGGCTACCCTGCTGGCCATCACCGTCACCCAGAGCATTGCTCGGCCGTTGCCCAGCAACCAAGGGGCTGGGGCATGGGCGAATAGCAGTACCAAGCATCAAGTCCATCTGACAGGCCAAGATGAATTAGCTGCATATGGCCGTTTTTTAACACAGGGAGCCCCCAACTCCCGGTTTGCGCGACCAACAAGCGGAAGCGTTGATTACCAAGCGCACGGCCGAACGTCACCGCCTCGCCCTGCAACTCGAAACCAACATCGCCGTCGCCAAACACATCGCCTAACCCTGAACACAGACCAGTTGTTGGAGCAAGTAGCTGACATTATCTGCCAACGGTATGGCTATTATTACGTCGGCATCTTTTTACTGGATAAGCGGGCCAGCACATTCGCACTTCCAGCCAGCGCAGGGCAAGGATTTAACGGCCGCCTCCCCAAGAGCTGACTTTGCGCGTGGGGCAAGGGGATTATCGGCTGGGTGGCGCGGCTTACGCAAACGGCCGCCCTCGTGCCCGATGTCTCGCAGGATATACGCTTCTACACCCTCTGGAAAACACGGCCACACTCCCGCTCCGGCGCTCGCCCTGCCGCTCAAGGTGGGCGATGAGTTGCTAGGCGTGTTGGATATGCAGAAACGACAATTTGGATGCGTTTTACGGCCGACCGAACTGCCCGTCTTCGAAGCCTTGGCCGACCAGTTAGACATCGCCCTGCGCACGCCACCCTATACCCCGGTGAACAAACCCAACGCGCCTTGGCCGAAACGTTGCAACAGGTGGGCAAATCGCTGACCCAGCATCCTCAGTTAACGAGGTACTGAACTCTGTTCTCGATTATTTGGCTTCCATCATTGCCCATGACGGGCGGCCGTGATGCTTCGGCATAGCACGGGTGGAGTTGTGGCGGCGCGGGGCTATGGCAAGGCGAGGGCCAGCGCCCCAACACCCGTGTGCCCATCGAAAGCGACGAAGAAGACAACGTTTTTGTGAAGATTTACAGCACCCAACCCCTTGGCCCGTTCCCAACGTGGAACACGAATACCCCGCGCGTGGAAACGGGGTGGAGGCCATTCGCAACCCCAGTTCGTGGCTGGGCTTGCCCGCTCATTCGCGAAAGCGAGGTCATTAGGATTCTTTCGATGGCGGCTGGATGTGCGACCGTATACCGAAGCGGAAATTACAGTGGCGACAACATTTGCCGCCCAAGCGGCCGGCTCTCGAGACGCTCGTCTCTACGAGCGGAGTAAACGCTTTAGCCAGCAGATGGAGTACGGTGCAAAAACCGCACCCATGCCTTGCAGGAGGCGTATACCCAACTGGAACAACTGGATCGCACCAAATCAAGCTTTACCATCATCGCCTCCACGAGTTGCGCACGCCGATTACGGTGCTGAAGAAGGTATAGCCAAATTTTGATGAATGACGCGGCCCGTGCAACCCGAGCAGAGTACCACCAAAGCCTCGTTTGGCATTTACACGGGGTGCGGTGCGCTTGCACCATCGTGGATAGCATGTTGGATATGGCCAAGATAGACGGCCCGTACCTTAAATCTACCCACGGGCCAGTTGCACCTCTTCGACCTCATCAACCGCGTTTTTAGCGATTTGCGGAATGACTTTCCAGCCAACGGCAACTCTCTCAGACCATTACGCGAGGTGCAGGCGTTGCCCCCGCTGGGCCGGACGAGGACAGCCTGAAGAAAATCTTGTACCACCTGCTGGTGAATGCCATCAAATAACGCCCGACGGCGGCCAATTACCCGCTCGACGACCGAACATGGGCAGAAACCCCACCGAAATGGATTGGCCTGCCCGGCGTGGAAGTGAACCATCCAAGACACGGGCATTGGCATTGACCCTGCCGACCAAGATTTAATTTTATGATTTTATCAGACGGGGGAAGTGGCTCTACACTCGACAGGGCAGATAAAATTTAAGGGAGGCAGGAGGGGCTGGATCAGCCATTACACGGGGGATTGTGCTGGCGCATCGCGGCCGTTTGTGGGTTGAAAGCGAAGGGCACGATGAGCAAAAGCTCCCCGGAAGCACGTTCCATGTCGTGTTGCCCCTGCGTCACGGGAAGTCAACTACTACCGGCTAAAGCCGGTAGCTTGGAAAACGACTGAAAGTCGTCTGAAGGCATTATCCAACGCTCTATGTTGACCCTATACTAAATTGATCATCAACATCTGTTATGCCCTCCTGCGATTCAATATACTGCTGAATTACCTCGTCCGTTACGTTACCACTACTTGCTGCAAAATAGCCTCTGGCCCACAAGTGTTGTCCCCAAAATTGGCGACGTAACTCATTAAACTCCTGTAGCATTATCCGACTACTTCGACCTTTCAGTCGTTGCATTAGCTCGCTTACCGATACTTTCGGGGGCACTGATAGCAATAAATGCACATGATCTTTAGCGACATGACCACTCAAAATATAAATATCCATTGTGGCACATGTTTGACGCACCAATTCACGCAATCGTTTGGCCACTTCCCTTAATACAGCTTTACGGTATTTGGTAGTCCAGACTACGTGGTACTTAATATCGTAAACAGAGTGGGAACCTTTGCGATAACTCATGCTCTCAGTTTACAGCAAATCTATCGTGGGGTTAAAACGGCCTGCCTAAAGGCAGGGGCTTCAACCCTATTTACAGACAGTGAAAGTAAAGTGAGAAGTGAAACGTGAACGACTTCTCACCTTTCACCTTTTACTTCTCACTACTTTCCCCAAGGATTTCCCCATGTCATTTCGCTTTCGTCGTTCTATCAAAATCGCGCCGGGTATTCGGCTGAATGTGGGCAAAAATGGCCTCACAGGGTTGACCATTGGCACACGTGGCTTTTCGTTCACGCTGGGCAAAGAGGGCACGTATGCCAATGTGGGCTTGCCGGGTACGGGGCTTTCGTATCGCAGTAAGTTGGGCGCGGGCTGGTCGGCCGTCTCTCGCCCAGACCCCATCCCCCAAGAAGAGACCGAATTTTCGCTGACCCTTGAAAAAGATGGCACAGTGAGTTATTGGGACACGGCCGAAAAACCGCTCACCCCCACCCAAATAGAGCGGGTGCAAAAGGAAAACCGCCCCAGCATTGAGGCGTGGCTCCACGAACAGGCACAGGCTTACAATGCCGCCTCGGCCGCCCTGCTCAACCTGCACCACACCACCCCCTGCTCCCGATGACGAACTCGACCGCACCGATTATGGCGCACAGGGAAGCCATATCTCGGCCGAACAGTGGGCACGTATCACGGCCGCTTACGACAGCGCCCTCGACCACGAGCGGGAGGCGATGCAAGATTTGCTGACGGCCGTTTTTGGCGTGCTTCTCTGGCCCCGCGAAACCAATATCTCGTTTGAGTTGGCCGAGGATGGCGAAACTGTCTGGCTGGATGTGGATTTGCCCGAAATTGAGGAGTTGCCCAGCCAAACAGCGGCCGTGAACAAGCGCGAATTGCGTGTGTCCTTCAAAGAACGCTCGGCCACCCAACTGCGCCGCGACTACGCCCAACACGTCCACGCCGTCGGCTTTCGGCTCATCGGCGAGGTGTTTACCTGTTTGCCCACAGTGCAAACGGTAATCTGTTCCGCCTTTTCCCAGCGCGTTAGCCAGCAAACGGGGCACATGGGCGATGAGTATTTGTACAGTGTGCGCGTCGGCCGTGGCCAGTGGGAGCGGCTCAACTTCGCCAACCTCGGCCAACTCGATGTCGTCGCCTGTTTCGCCCAATTTGAACTGCGCCGCACCCTCAACGCCCACGCTTACCTCAAACCAATTGACCCGTTTGAGCGGTAAATGCGCTCCCACTTAGCTTTTGTTTAGACAATCGCCCTACCATAACAACGTGGTTGGCTCACCAACCCATCCAAAATCCAAAATCTAAAATCCAAAATCAGGAGATTGTTATGTTCCAAATTGGCGATACCGCCCCCGACTTTGAACTGCTCAACGACGAAGGGCAACCCACCAAATTATCCGATTTGCGCGGCCGTCGCGTCGTCCTCTTCTTTTACCCCAAGGCAGACACGCCCGGATGCACCACCCAAGCGTGTGGCCTACGCGATAACTTCCCCCTCTTCCAAGAACACAACGCCACCGTGCTAGGGGTCAGCCCCGACAGCGTAGCCGATTTGGCCAAGTGGCGCACCAAGCAAAACTTGCCCTACAACTTGCTCAGCGACCCCGAGCATAGCACGGCCGAAGCGTATGGGGTGTGGGGCGAGAAGAGCATGTATGGCAAAACCTACTTTGGCATCATCCGCAGTCACTTTGTCATCGCGGCCGATGGCACGTTTGAGGATGTGCAGGTCAAAGTTAGCCCACAAGATAGCATTGCCCGCGCCGTGAAGGTGGCGGCTGGGGTGTAGGAGGTTACTGGTTATTCGTTATTGGTTATTGGGTACTGGCGCGACCAATAACGAATAACCCAATAACGAGTAACTCGCCCCTTGACATCTTCCCCGCCCTTTTTATAATTCCCCACACAACCATCCATATCCCCAACACGTTGAGCGGGACGAGTAAGGATTGAGACCTTGCACAGTCATAATCTGGCATTTTGTCTATTGGCTTAATGGTGTATTCGTGTATTGCCATATACCAGTACACCAATACACAAATAAACCAAGCCATGATACGGTCCCAGAGAGTGTGGCAGATGCTGAAAGCCACACAGCCAGATACTCCCCAAAACCCCCCGCGAGTGGCGGGATGAAACGCCCCACGGCCGAGTATTCCCCCCCGTCTGGCCCCGTTATCGGCCCCAACGAGGATACCGTTGTGAGAAATGAGAGGTGAAAGGTAAAAAGTGAGAGGTAAGAAGTCTCGCTCATCTCCAGTCCCTCATCCTTCCCCCCAACGTGTCAAAGATTGGGTGGAACCGCGATAAAAAACCGCCATCGCCCCAATTTGTGGGCGGTGGCTTTTTTTTCGCCATAAGCTGTAAGCCATAAGCCCGTAAGCAATCTGGCTTATGGCTTATGGCTTATGGCTTACGGCTTCAAAGGAGATACAACCATGAGTAACCAAAAGATACCTGTTGGGATTTTGGCCGCCACGGGCGCGGTGGGGCAACGATTTGTGCAACTGCTGGTGAACCATCCGTGGTTCGAGATTGCGGCCGTGACAGGCTCGGCGCGCACGGTGGGGCGGCCGTATGGCGAAGGGGTCAATTGGCTCCTCGATGGGGATGTGCCCGAGAACATAGCGCGGATGATTGTCTTGCCGACGGAGCCGGGGGCGCATTTAGATGTGCCCGTGCTCTTTTCGGCCCTGCCCACGGCCGAGGCCAAAGAGCTAGAACCGCTCTTTGCGGCCGCTGGCTACGCCGTCCTCACCAACGCCTCCCCCTATCGGATGGATCCCTATGTCCCCCTGCTCATCCCCGAGGTGAACCCCGACCACAGCCAACTGATCCCCTACCAACAAGCCCAATATGGGTGGCAAGGGTTTTTGGTGGCCAACGCCAACTGCTCCACGACGAGCATTGTCTTGCCCATGCAAATTTTGCACCAAGCGTATGGGCTGGAATCGGCCGTGGTCGTGACCATGCAAGCCATTTCGGGGGCGGGCTACCCCGGCGTGGCCTCGCTGGACATTATGGACAATGTGATTCCGCACATTGGCGGGGAAGATGGCAAGTTGGAGACGGAGCCGCGCAAACTGTGCGGCCGTTTTGCCGCTGGCCAAATCGAGCTGGCCGATTTTGTGGTCAGTGCCCAAGCCAACCGCGTGCCCGTGATAGACGGCCATTTGGGCAGTGTGTCGGTGAAGTTGCGCGAGAAGGCCACGGCCGAGCAAGCCATCGCCCTCTTCCAAAACTGGCAACCCGACCCATTGGTGCGCCAGTTGCCGAGTATGCCCGAGAAGGTGTTTATTTATCGGGCGGAGGAAAATCGGCCGCAACCCCGGCTCGACCGCAACGCGGGCAATGGGTTGGCATGGACGGTGGGCAAGGTGCGGCCGTGTCCTGTCAACCACATTCGCTTTATGGCCATTACGCACAACACCCTGCGCGGTGCGGCCAGCGGCTCGGTGCTAAATGCGGAGTTGTTGGTGTTGCAGGGGTTTATTAAAGATAGAGGGTAGAGATAGAGATAGAGATAGAGGGGGTACGAGTTGGTTCATGTCTTGTGTTTCCTCTATCTCTATCTCCCGTCTCTATCTCCCCCCACCCATGCCCCACCTCATTAAATTCATATCCCTCCTCGCCTTTGTTGGGTTCATTCTGGCCGCGTGTACGCCTGCGGCGAGGCCAACCCCACCGCCACCTGTGCTTGTTGTGGCAACGGCCGCCGCTCCCACGGCCGCCCCCTCCCCCACACCAACCCTGCCCCCACCCACGGCCGAGCCATCTTCCACACCCTTTGTGCCCACGGCCGTACCCGAGCCGCCCCCATCCCCCACGCCCATCCCCACCCCGGCCTGTCTTTCCCCTGCCCCCGACCTGTGGGGCAAATGGTGTTTTGAGGCAAACCTGTTTATCCATCCCCTTGCCCTCGACCAGCACGAGGGCGTTTTTTACCTACTCGATGGCGGCCGTCTTCTGGCCCTCTCTGAAAACGCCCCCCCGACGACTTTGCTGGCGCCGAACGAGGTGATTAGCGGCACAACCGTCATGGAACCGCTGGATTTGGTGGCAGGGCCAGCGGGGGTGTTGGTGCTGGATAGGGTGGGAGATGTGTATCGGTATGAACCAGCCACGGCCGCGTGGTCGCTGGATAGATACGGCCGTCCCAGTGGCACCACCGCCACCCATTACTACATCGCCCTCGAGACGGTGGAGCAAGACCGTTACCTGCTCGATGCCAGCTACCAATATGGCTTCCGCTACCAAGTGGGGGCGGGGGCAACCCCCGACAGGGGCTGGTTGTTGCCCAGCGATGAAACGCTGGTGGATATGGCTCTGTGGCGCACGGCCGAGGGGGTTTCCCACGCCTATGTGCTGATGGAAAACAGGGCCAACGCCACGGCGCGGCTCGTTTTTTACGAGGCGGGGCAAGAAGTGAGCGATTTTGTGGCGGCCGATTTGCGCCAGCCGCGCCAAGTGCGGGCAACCAGCACGGCCGTCTATGTGCTAGACTATGCGGGCGCACGGCTGACCCAATTCGACCCACGCACAGGAGAAATCGTGGCGGAAATCCCATTGCCCATTACCGTTTCCGCCTTTTGGGTGAGCGGGGATGGGGCGGAGTTGGTGTTGGCGGGGCGGGATGCGCTCTATTTTTGGCAACGGCCGCAAACAACGCAGTGGCTGACAGGCGGCACACCGCTGGTGGGGTCACAACCCCACGACCCTGAGTTGTGGCGTGCCCTTGCCCCCCGTTTATGGCCCGTGCAAGGGGCACAACTCCCCCGCAGAGAAAACCAAATGCCCGGTGCGCCGCGCCATTATCGGTTGGGGGTGCATGGTGGGGTCGATTTTTACTGGAGTGCGGGCAAAGAGGTGCGGGCGGCGGCCGATGGCCTCATCATTCGTGCGACCCACGATTACACCCAGCCCACCCCAAGGGTGTATGACGACCAGCGCGAAGCGTCGCTGGCGGCGGGTTACACACCGCCCGATGCGCTCGATTTTTATCGCGGCCGTCAGCTTTGGATTGCCTACGGAGATGGCACCGTGGGGCGATACGCGCACCTGCAAGGAATTGACCCAGATTTGCAGGTGGGGGATGTGGTCACACAAGGGCAGGTGGTGGGCTGGGTGGGCAATTCGGGCACGCCCGCCTCGGAAGAGAGCGAGACGGAGGATGCTCATTTGCATTATGAGGTGTGGCTGGGGGAGGCATACTCGCTGGGGCAGTTTATTCGGCCGAGCGAGGCTCGGGATTGGTTCGCAGAGTTATTTGGGGAGTGATGAATTGACAAGCGGCAATGGATAATTGACAATGGGTGTGGTTCATCTGAGTTGGTTGATTACCTCGACCTGCGGGGTTTCCCAAACCCCATAGGTCTAACCCACAGAATACCAAACCTAGAGGGTCTTGAAGACCCCACAGGTAATCTCCACATTCCAACCAAGACTTTGGACCGGCATTCGAAATTCGTGTCTAAAAAAGAATCTCTCATAAACGATTTTCAACTCAAATGAACCACACCCATTTCTCCCAATCTCCCCAAATTCCAATCTTATGGCTACTCACAACCAATCCGATTCTTGTTCTGACCGCATGACACAGGGTTGCACATGGGCCTTGCTCAATTTGATGGCTCTCGTTTTCTTTGGGGTGGCGGGCTATTTTGGCTGGCAAAGCTGGGAGCTAACCCAAAATGGGGAAACGACAACGGGGGTGGTGGTGGGGCTGGATGAGTCGGATTCGGATGGAAGTACTGTTTATGCCCCCATTGTGGAGTATGTGGCGGCCGACCAGCGACACACCTACAGCAGTTCCAACTACAGTTCCCCACCCAGCTATGCCGTGGGCGATGAGGTGGAATTGCTATACGACCCGGCCGACCCCAAACAGGTGGTGATTAATAGCTGGCTCGAGTTGTGGGGTCTGACAGTGGGGATGCTCTTGGGGGGGGTAATCACCTTTGTGGTGGTCAACATCTTCTTTTGGCGGAGATAAATCGCGCAATCATTCATCTGCCTCTTCCAACACGCTCGGGGTAGGAGTACAATGAAGCTACCATTGTTACTCCGTCACAGCCCTGAAACGGCTGATAAGCTGACAAGCTGAAATACGAACCAGCTCATAAGAGGATTTATGAATACCCCCACCATTACCCACCTTAGCCCTGTGTACACGGCCGATGATGCCCTTCTCGGCCAAGCAATTTGCCTTTATCGCCAGCCCGATACTGCACAAATCAACCCCGACCTCAAGCTGTACGCCACCTACCTGCAAGTGGCCAATACCGCCTTGGGCGACTCGTTTTTCATCCCCACCGATTTTGTGGTCAAAGCGGAATCTTCCCTAGTCCAACTCAGCCTGACCATGAAAGAGATTGAGCACGAGACTTTCTCGCGCCGCCCCATGTTTGTGGCGATGGGGCACACAGCGCGTGAGGCGTTGGTGCATTAAAGCGTCCCCAAACCTTCAAGGTCTCCCCGACCTTGAAGGTTTTTTCGTCACACCACTCACCTGCACCCACGGCCGCCCCTCCTTCCACCACACCGCCCCCAACACCACCGCCCGCCCCTGTGCGGGGTGCCGCGCCGGGAACATCAAAAAACGGGGCACAGCCATCCGCATAGCCGAAACTTGCAAATTGCCCGTCGTCCACGGCCGTGTGCCCCGTTCCAGCCAGCCCCACTCCGCCACCCAGCGATACAACACCAGTGGGAATTGCAACCCCCGCTCCAGCAACCAACTCCAAAACCCAAACAAATTGCGCCAACGCTTGCCACGGCCGATAGCCGCCCGATTGCGCTCTAAAAAGGCATTCCAATCGGCCGTAAACCGCACCCCAGCCAGCGACACCTTGCGCTCGGGCACATCCCCCGCCACCAGTTGGTTAATGTGTTGCACCCCCCAACGCACCCCCAATTCATACACGGCTCGGTGGTAAACAGCCGCTTCGGCCGCTTCTGGTTCCAGCGGCCAATACTCATGGAAATAGTGGTACTCGCCCAAAGGGTCAACCATCAATGGCTCAATTTCGGCCAAAGTGAACCCCTCGGCCGCCAAACAGTCGGCCAATTGGTTCATAAACGAAACCATCTCCAACCCATCCACCAACGCATGGTTAAAGCAGAGGTGCATATGGCCGTGGGGGGTGTAGCGAATGCACAGCGGCTCCCCAAAGCGGGGCACATTGGCCATGCAATAGGCTACAAACGGCGCAAAATCGGCCGGGGCAGAGGGGTCGTAGAGCAGGCGAATGTGGTGGGCAGGGTCGGGGGCGGGGTGGATTTGGCCCTCCCGCACCATTAGCCGAGACGCATCATAGACATAGGTGCGGTAAGTGTGGGCAAGGTGGGGGAGGGCGCGGTAGGCGGCCGTGGCCAGCCATTCTCCATCATCACCCACCTGTGGCGGGGTTTGCAAGCGGGCAAAGATAAATACCGTATGAGCAGGATGTAGTGGTTTGGCTTGTTCATTGTTCATAAAAAACAATGTCAAACGGCGCCAACCATTGCGAAAGCAAGCAGGGGGATTGACAGGCAGACCCGATTGATGTTCTAAGCTCATGCGACTCTCCCGCAGATTCAGCGGCCAAATGGGTAAAGAAAATGCGGTTTGGCGGCACTTAACAAGTACCATTGTGCCCCTATGTGAATGGTGAAGTGGGGAAAGATGGCACAACAAGTGTGGTGGCGTAATCAATAGATTGCGCCACGACCTCTACTAGTAAATTAGAGCCACTATAGAACTATCGCCTATGCCAGCCCCAAACCAGCCAAGTATAAAGAGAGAGAGGGCGCTCTGCCAAACAACCCCTCTGTTACACAACCGATAATCGGTTATAATGAAAATACGCATTTCACCTAGCCACTGTGCGGTGGCCTTTACCCAAAGCAGAAGGTTGTGGCAATACGCACAATCGGCCGCAACCGTTCATTTACAGTTCCATACTTGGAGGCGGTGATGTTCAATCAAGCCAATTTGCAAGAATTGCTATCGTTTGATGGAGGCGAGGCCAAAGTTCTGAGCCTATATCTGAGCACAGATACGAGCCAAGAATCGCGAGAGGCACTCAAACTGCGGGTGCGGAGCTTGCTCCGCGAAGTAGGTGCGGCCGATTCGGCCGATGCCGCCGCCATCGAACGGTACTTAGACCATGCCCACGATTGGAGCAAACCGGGGTTAGCCCTCTTTTCCTGCGCCACCCACGACTTTTGGCGAGCCTATCCCACGGCCGTGGCCTTCCGCAACCGCATCCGCGCCACAACCAAACCCTATGTCAAACCCCTCGCCCACCTGCTCGACTTTTACGCCCAATACGGGGTCATCCTCGTAGACAAACTCGGGGCGCGTTTCTTCGAATACCATCTGGGTGAATTGCAAGGGCATGGGGGAACGATTGGCGAAGACGTGCGCAAGCTCAAATCGGGGGGCGGCTCCAAGGCGGTGGGCACACGCGGCGGCGATGATGGCATTCGCCAAGAGCAAGAAGCCATCTTGCGCAATATGCGCGAGGCAGGACAAGAAGCGGCCGAATTTTTCGCCACCCGCCCCATTCGGCGGCTCTTCCTAGGCGGCACGGCCGAAAACGTAGCTCACCTACGCGAAAACCTATCCAAACAGTTGCAAGCGTGTTTGGCGGGAACCTTCGCTAGTGACATGGATGCCCCCGAGCATGAAATACGCCAGCAAACACTCGCTTTGCTCCACGAAGCCAACGCCGTGCGCGAAGCCAAAATGGTCGAAGATTTGGTCACCATCACCGCCAAAAATGGCCACGCGGTGACAGGGTTAGATGACACACTCCACGCCGTTTTTGAGTCGCGCATCCAAACCCTCATTATCAGCGATGGCTACCGCTCCCAAGGCTACGAATACCCCACAGGTTATCTCTCCCCCACCCTGCTCATTGATAAGCCCGAAGCGGCGGGCGACCCCAGCGAGCTAGACGATGTGGTCGAAGCGGCCGTCAACCGCACCTTGGCCACAGGTGGCCATGTTGAAGTCATTGCCGACAATCCCGCCCTCGAACGACTCGGCCGCATCGGCGCCATTTTGCGCTACTAAAAACGGCCGTTATAATCAGGTTATTCGTTACTTGTTATTCGTTATTGGGGACTCATTACCCACCAATAACCAGTAACCCAATAACGAATAACCTAATAACTCAATAACTGCGAAAGAGACAAGTACCGTAAGCACGATGACAGCGAGTTGGCGGCTGGTGCAAGCCAACACGGCGCGTGCGGGAAATCCACTCTGGAGTTGCTGACCGAGAAAGCGACGGGCAACCACAAAGGTTGCTCCTCCCGCATAAGGTTGGCCGGGTCTGCCCGTTAACGCTTTTGAGGTGTGTCGCCGTATAAAACGGCCGCGCACAAATCCAAGTGGTACCACGAAGCCCCCTCTCGTCTTGGAACGATTGGGGGCTTTTTTGTTCATAAAGATAGAGACAAGAGATAGAGATAGAAAAGTCATTGGTAGGCTGAACAACCAAGTTCCCTCTATCTCTATCTCTACCCTCTATCTCTCTTCACAAGGAGAATTTGTTTGATGAGTTTAAGCTTCCTAATCATTGGCGTAGGGTGTGCCGTTCTCATTGTGGTCACGGCCGTGGCCGCCTATTTCATCATCCGCGACCGCGAAAAAGAGTAACCCACAGCCCGACTGAAACTGACTGACAGACTAAACCGACTAAAACGAGGAACCCCATGATAGACATTGACTTAATTCGCAAAAAACCCGACTGGGTCAAAGAACAGTTGGTGAAACTAAACGACACCAACGCCCCTATTGACGAGATTTTGACGGCCGACGAACGTCGCCGCACCATTTTGCAAGAGCTAGAAGAGCTACGCCGCCAGCGCAATGTCACCTCGAAAGAGATTGGCGGGATGATGGGCAAACTGAAGGCACTCGAGCAACGGCTGGAGAAGGCCAAAGCCAGCGGCGCACCGCTGAACGAGTTGCAAGCCGAGGTGGCACTGGCCAATGCGGCCGCTGAAGAAGCCAAAGAACGGCCGCGCCAAATCGGCGAACGCATCGGCGTGTTGGAAGAGGATTTGCGCCAAGTGGAGGCCACCCTGCGCGACAAAATGCTCTGGGTTCCCAACATGCCCCACGAGAGCGTCATCATCGCGGCCGATGACAGCCACAACAAGGCGGGCGAAGCGCAGGGCACTATTCCCCAATTTGCCTTTGAGCCGAAGCCCCACTGGGATTTAGCGGCCGACCTCGACATCATTGATTTCGAGCGGGGCGTGCGCCTGAGCGGGAGCCGGTTTTATGTGCTGAAGGGGTTGGGGGGCGCGTCTGCAACGGGCGGTCATCCAATTCATGCTCAATTTGCATGTAGACCAGCACGGCTACACCGAAATTTACCCGCCCTTTATGGTGCGCTCGGCCATGTTCGAGGGGGCGGCGCAACTGCCCAAATTCGCCGACAACATCTACAAAGATGCGGAAGAGGATTTCATGTTCTTGGGCACGGCCGAAATCGCCCTCACCAACATGCACCGCGACGAAATCGTGGACGAGGCGCAACTGCCCATCAACTACGTGGCCTACACGCCCTGCTTTCGGCGCGAAAAAATGAGCGCTGGACGGGATGTGCGCGGCATCAAGCGCGGTCATCAGTTCGATAAGGTGGAGATGTACAAATTTGCCACCCCCGAAACGAGCTACGCCGAGCTAGAAACGCTCATCCAACACGCCACGGATATTTGCCGCGCCCTCGAGTTACCCTATCGCATTATTGATATTGTCAGTGGGGATTTGGGGTTTGCGGCCGCCAAAAAATATGACGTAGAAATTTGGGCGGCTGGTTGCCAAGAGTGGCTCGAGGTCAGCTCGGCCAGCAACTGCGAGGCATTTCAGGCGCGGCGGGCTAACATCAAGTTTCGGCGGGAAGATGGCAAGCTGGAGTTTGTGCATACGCTCAACGCCAGCGGCCTCGCCCTGCCTCGGGTGATGATTGCCCTCATCGAGAACAACCAGCAAGAAGATGGCTCAATTCGCATTCCCGAAGCATTACGGCCGTACATGGGCGGCTTAGACGTGATAAGATAGTGTTGAGTTAAAAGTGCTGAGTGCTGAGTAACGCTCAACTAAGCACTCAGCACTCAGCACTTTCTACTTTCTTTTTCCCAAGGAGAACAAACGAATGAACAACGATTTTAACCAAGCCCCGAAGAAGTCTTCCAACGGCCGTATCTTTCTCATCATTGGCGGCATTTTTGTCGGCCTCTGCTGTATTGGTGCGCTCTGTGTGGGGGGTATTTTTTACACCGCCATCAGTGCCATTCAATCCAGCGATGTCTACATTGACGCAATCGCCAAAGCCTCAACCAATACCGAGGTGGCCAATGTTCTCGGCTCCCCCGTCACGCCGGGCTTAATGATGGACGGAGAAATTAATGTGGAGAACGACTCGGGTGAAGCCAATTTTAATGTTCCGTTGGAAGGCTCTATCCAAAATGGGACGCTCCATGTGGTGGCCAGCAAACAAGGTGGCGTATGGCAATATAGTCAACTCTATGTCGAAGCGGCCGATGGCACGCGCATTGAACTCGAGAAGTAAAGAGTGCTGAGTGCTGAGCGTGTTTCACTCAGCACTCAGCATTTTATGCTCAGCACTTTTCCCCACACCCCCATGTCTGACCTTAGCCAAGAGCCAGAGCGCGGCCGTTATGCCATTTGGCAAGCGTTGCCGCTCTTGCTTTTTACGATTTGTGCAGTGGGGCTGATTGCGGTGCTGGCGTGGCGCAGTTTGGCGGGGGTGCAGGGCACGGCCGCTGTCCTAGATGCGGCCGTGGCTGTTTGTGGCGGGCAAGGGGTGGCCTCGGCCGCCGCCTACCAACCCAACACACCCACCACCAACCCCGTCGTCGCCTTTCGCCAATTGGCCGACGGCCGCTTGCTGACCGATAGCACGGCCGTTTTGCCCGCATGGCTACCCACCCAACCCGACCAACTCGCCCTTGTGCTGTGCCTTGGCCAAGAACGCCCCGCCTACCGCACCATCTGCACGGCCGCTGGCGAACCCAGCACCATTTTGGCCGAATACGGCCGTGAAATCCCTGCCACCCTGCGCGAGGCACGCACCGCCGCCATCCTCGCCGAAAGCGTTATCGCCAGTGTAGATGATGCCCCCACAGGTTGTTTGCGCGAAATCCCCAACCCCACCCCGCCCGATGTGGCCGTTTCCCCCGCGCAGGTGCAGGCATGGCTACGGCCGTGGGTGGCTGGGGGTGGGGCAGACAACTAGATGGGGAAAGGCGTGCCTAACAGGCAACCGCAAACAAGAGGATAGGAGAGGGGTCATATTTTGCCCCTGTTCCCTTGTAGCATCCCAAATGATGCTATAATTCACGGGGAGGAAGCACACCACCAGTTCATTGTGATTGTTTTGATTAGATATTCGTCTTATCTTGTTAAGGCGACTAAAACTTACCAATCGGTTAATCAGCACCAACTAGAAGCTGATGACTGACCGCTACCCAAATTATCATAGGAGATTTCCAACATGAGCAAAGGTCTTGAAGGTATTGTTGTCGCCGATACTTCGCGCAGTAGCGTGGATGGCGTGAATGGCGTATTGATTTACCACGGATATGATATTCTCGACTTGGGCGAGAACTGTTCGTTTGAGGAGGTTGCTTACCTACTCTGGTACAGCAAAATCCCCAACGGCGAAGAGTTGGCCGCTTTCCATGCGGAATTGGCCAGCCAGCGCGAGCTTTCGGCCGAAATGTTGGCCGTCATGAAGGGGCTACCCAAAGGTGGCCACCCCGTGGCTGTGCTTCGCACCATCGTCAGCGCCCTGAGCCTTGAGGATGCAGATGCCGAAAATATCACCATTCCCGAAGTGCAAAAGAAGGCCATTCACCTCACGGCCGTAATCCCCACCATCATTGCCGCGTGGCAAAATATCCGCAACGGCCGTGAACCCATCGCCCCCCGCACCGATTTGGGCCACGCCGCCAACTTCGTCTATATGCTGACAGGCGAAGACCCCAACCCCGAAACCGTCCAAGCGATTGACAAATACCTCATTTTACTGGCCGACCACGGCTTTAACGCCTCCACCTTCTCGGCGCGGGTTACGACGGGGACGTTGGCCGATTTGTATTCGGCCGTGACCAGTGCCATTGGCACGCTGAAGGGGCCATCCCACGGTGGGGCGACCCAAGCGGCCATGGAGCAGTTCTTGCAAGCCCAAAAAGAGGGCGCCGAGCCGTGGTTCAACCGCGTTTTGGGCGAAGGCAAGCGGGTGATGGGTATTGGCCACCGCGTGTACAAGGTGGAAGACCCACGGGCGAAGATTTTGCGGCCGTTGGCTCAAAAGATGGCCAACCAAACGAGCGAAGGGTACTGGTTTGAACTGGCCTACGACATTGAAAAATTGGCCCGCAACCACGAATACTTCATCGAACGCAACCTGTTCCCGAATGTGGATTATTATGGCGCACCTGTGCTGTACATGATTGGGATTCCCATGGACACCTTCACCTCGCTGTTTGTAATGAGCCGCGTGGTGGGCTGGACAGCGCACGTGATTGAGCAGTTGGCCGACAACCGTCTCATTCGGCCGCGTGGCAACTATGTCGGGCCACGGGGTTTGAAGGTGGAGAAATAGTGAGAAGAAGTGAGAAGTAAAAGGTAAAAAGTGTTGTCGTAAGCAAACTTTGCTTTTTACTTTTCACGTCTTACTTCCTTAACTCTCTCTCGGAACTTTTGGCTTTTACCCTTGTTAGGGTTACAAAACGGCCGTGTGGCAGAAGCCACACGGCCGTTTTCTTTCACTTCTCACTTTTCACTTTTCACAGGAGACGCTATGAACCGCCTCTGGTTACTAATTGCTCTGCTCGGTTTGGTGGCGTGCCAAACGGCCGCGCCCACGGCCGAATTTGTGCCCATCGAAGCGCAACGAAGAAGCACCAACAGCCACGGCCGTGGTGGAACCACCCACGCCCACGGCCGTGCCGCCGACCCTGCCCCCCCCGCCAGCCCTACGGAAATGCCCACGGCCGTGCCACCTACCCCACTTGCCCCCACAATGGAACCATCGCCCGCGCCGCAAACGGCCGTGCCCGCCACCAGCATCCAGTGGGAGGCCATTGCCAGCGGCTTTGACACCCCCGTTGGCCTCGCCCACGCAGGCGATGAGCGGCTGTTCATCGTCGAACAGCCCGGCAGAATCCGCCTCATCCAAGATGGGCAAGTGCTGGCCACGCCCTTTTTGGATATCGCCAACATTGTCAACGACAGTGCCAACGAGCAAGGCTTGCTGGGCTTGGCTTTTCATCCTGAATATGGGGCAAACGGCCGTTTTTATGTCAACTATTCGGGCGACAATGGCGAAACCATCATCGCCGAATACGGTGTGAGCAACGACCCCAATGTGGCCGATAGCACCAGCGGCCGAATCCTGCTGACGATTCCCCAACCCTACGGCAACCACAACGGCGGCCAACTCGCCTTTGGGCCAGATGGCTATCTCTACATTGGCATGGGCGATGGCGGGAGCCAAAACGACCCCCAAAACAACGCCCAAAACGGGGCATCCCTGCTGGGCAAAATTTTGCGGATTGATGTGAACCAAGAGCCATACACCATTCCCGACGATAACCCCTTTGTGGGGCAAAATGGAGTGCGCGGCGAAATTTGGGCGTTTGGCCTGCGCAACCCGTGGCGGTTCAGCTTCGATAAGCTGACGGGCGACTTGTTTATTGCCGATGTGGGGCAGAACGAATGGGAGGAAATTAGCTGGCAACCCGCTGGCATTGGTGGCCAAAACTACGGCTGGCGCATCTACGAAGGGTCGCAATGCTATTTGGATGATTGCAACACACCCAACCTCACCGCGCCCATTGCTGAATACAGCCATAGCGGTGGCCATTGCTCGGTGACGGGGGGCTACATGTATCGGGGCACGGCCGTGCCCGCCCTATGGGGCAACTATTTCTTGGCCGATTATTGCTCAGGGGCGATTTGGCGGCTGTTCCCCAACCCCAGCACAGGGGCGTGGGATTTGGCCGAGGTCGGCCGTGCCAACTTCCGCATCGCCAGCTTTGGCGAAGATGTCCAAGGCGAGCTATACATCCTTAGCCAAAATGAAGGCGTGGTGTACCGCGTGCGACAATGAGCAAGGAACAAGGAGCAATGAACAAATGGGGTCATGGCACATCTCAACCAATAACCAATAACCCATCCTAACCATGAGCAAAGAGTAAGAGTTGGGGGTAAGCATTGACCGTTTGCCAGACACGGCCGAAAATTACCCTCCATACAAACCTCGTGCCACCCCCCAACAATTTGCCCCTTGCCGATTGTTCATTGCTTATTGCTCATTGCTCATTGAAAAGGTCTTCCAATGAAAACTCGCCTATTACTTTTGCTCCTTGCCCTTGTGGCCACGGCCGCCATCGCCTGCGGCCCCACCTCCCCCATCCCCTCCGCCACCGAAACAGAACTTGAGGTCGCCGCCTCCAACACGGACAGTAGCCTTGCCGAAGAGGTTGCCCCCGCGCCAGAAGCAACCAATGAGGGGAACGCAGACACGGCCGACACCCAACTGGTGGTCGCCGAAAGCACGGCCGCCAGCAATGGCCAACTGGCCATGGGGCGGCTCGATAGCGGCCATTACTACATGGGCGACATCAACGCCCCTGTCATCATCGAAGAGTTTTCCGATTTTCAATGCCCCTTCTGCGCCCGCTTTAACGCGGATACTTTTAGCATCATCAAGCAAGAGGCCATTGCCAACGGCGAAGCAATGGTTGTCTTTTACGACTTCCCCCTCAGCTTCCACCCTCAAGGCCTCCCCGCCGCCAATGCGGCGCGGTGTGCAGGCGACCAAGGTGCGGAGTATTTTTGGGCGATGCACGACCTGCTCTTTGCCCAAACAGCGCAATGGAGCAACGACCAACCCAACGATGTCTTTAAGAGCTACGCGGCCGAACTCCAACTCGACCAAGCCGCCTTTGATGACTGTGTAGACACCAACGCTCACCTCGAGACCATCCAAGCCGATATGGCTCTGGGCCAACAACGCGGGGTCAGTGGCACGCCGACCTTCTTCTTGAATGAGCAACCCTTGGTAGGAGCCGTCCCTGTAGCCGATTTCCGCCAAGCATTGGCCAAAGTGGCCGCTGGCGAATCCATTGCCGCCCCCCCCCCAGCCGTGCCCGACGATGTGGAAATTCCCCCGTTTGAGATGCCCGAGCCGGCCGTGCTAGCGGTCAGCACAGTGCCCACCTTGGGGCAGGCGGATGCGCCCATCACCATTGTTGAGTTTTCCGATTACCAATGCCCCTTCTGCAACCGCCATGTCTCCGAAACCATGCCCACGCTCATGGCCGAGATGATTGAGACAGGGCGGGTGCGCTACGAATTTAAGGATTTCCCACTGGATAACATCCACCCCGAGGCGCGAAGCGCGGCCGAAGCGGCGCGTTGCGCGGCCGAACAAAGCGAAACCAGCTATTGGGCCATGCACGATGCCCTCTTTACCAACCAAAGCGCATGGTCTGGCCAAGGAGCCAACGCCAGCACCATTTATGCCCAGTTGGCCACCGAAATTGGGCTGGATGGCGCACAAATCAGCGAATGTGTGACTAGTGGGCGGTATGCCTCGGCCGTGCAAGCCGACGTAGACGAAGGGTTTGCCCTTGGAGTGAGCGGAACCCCCGCTTTTTACATCAACGGCTACTTCATTTCGGGCGCACAACCCTATGAATTGTTCGATACGGTGGTGAGTGCCATTGAGACGGACGAATTAGAGAGCCTCTTCCGCCGAGCTTATGACAGCCAAGTGGCCGCTTACTTGCAACAATTGCAACAACAGCAAGCCCAACAACAAGCTCCCCAAGCCCCTGCTGGCCCTACAGCCCCTATCGAAGTGCCAACCAATGAATCCCCCAGTGTGGGCGACCCCAACGCGCCAATTACGATTGTGGAGTACACCGACTTCCAATGTCCTTTCTGCGGCCGTCACTTTGCCGAAACTTTCCCCCTCATCCAAGAAAACTATGTGGACAAGGGGTTGGTGCGCTACGTCTTCAAAGATTTCCCGCTGAGCAACCATCCCCAAGCCCCCAAAGCGGCCGAAGCGGCGCGTTGTGCCCATGAGCAAGGGCAATTTTTGGCCATGCACCACATTTTGTTTGAGCGGCAAGGGGATTGGAGCGGCCGTAACGATGCCCCTACCTTTTTCAGCGGGTACGCGGCCGAACTAGGGCTGGATATGGCCACCTTTGATGAGTGCCTGAACAGCGGCCAATACGCCGAAGCTGTGCAAGCCGACCTACAAGAAGGGCTATCCGTCGGTGTGACAGGCACGCCCAGCTTTGTGGTCAATGGCCAACTCGTCGTCGGGGCATTGCCCTATGCCACCTTTGACCAAGCGTTGCAAAGCCTGTTGGAAGAGTAGAAAGTGCTGAGTGCGTGAACAAAGGACGGGGTATGAATGACGAAGTACGAAATTACTAGAGGTCTGTCGTACTTCGTCCTTTGTAATTCGTCCTTTTTGCACTCTGAGTAACAAATGACAAATGACCGCTTCATTCGCCTAACGGATGCTATTTCAGTGGGGTGGCACAGTGCGGATGCGGCCGTGGGGCGGTATTTGGGGTATCTGTTGGCGGGGTGGGAGACGGCCGAACCCATCCCCAATCCCACCATCCGCTTGCACATTGGCGTGGGGGAGCTACCCACCCCACCAGCGGCCGTGCCCCTGTTTGTAGACGGCCGTTTTGCGGGGGCATCCTTTGGCAACTTGAGCGTTTATGCGCAAGGAGCCACCCCGCTGTTGTGGTTTGCCGAGGGCGGCATGGCCCAGCTCTCGGCCGAGGGGAGCCAGCCACGGCCGAGATTTTGGCCACCCCCCACATGGTCGCCAGCGGCCGTTTTGAAGATATTTTGCTGGTGGTGCTGGCCTATTTTTTGCGCCGCCACGGCCACTACATGGTTCATGCATTCGGGGCGGCATGGCAGGCCGAGCAGGGCATCTTGCTCATCGGCGGGTCGGGGAGCGGCAAGACGACGACGGGCTTAAACCTCATCACGCAGGGCTGGCAGTTGTTAGCCAACGATGCCCCTCTACTGACCGAACGGCCGAGCGGGGTGTTTGCCCTGCCCACGCCGGGGCTGGTTTCCATTCGGCCGCCCACCTTTGGGCTGTTGCCCCGTTTGCTGGGGCTGTTGGGCTTGGCGGCTGTGCCCCAACGCCAAATCTGGTTTGCGGCGGCGCGGTTTGGGGCGGCGGCACCGGCCGTGCCCATTCGCAAACTGTTCTTCCCCCACATCACCGACCAACCCACCAGCCATGTAGAGCCTCTGAATCGCGCGGTTGCCCTTGCCCAACTGCTGGAGGAGAGCGTAGACCGCTGGGATGCGGCCACCACCAACGGCCACATCGCCCTTTTGGAGCGGCTTACCATGCAAGCCTCGGTGTATACTTTGCACCTCGGCCGCAATTTAGCCCAAATTGCAGAGTTAGTGGTTAGTGGCTAGGGGTTAGTGGTCACTCGCTCCCTTGCTCCTCTGCTCCTCTGCCCCCCTGCCCCTCCATGCGCCTCCACGGAACCTCACGCTTCATGTACCTCAACTGGCCGCTTTATGTCGGCTTGATTGGCGGTGGGGCGGCCGTGGCTTTGGGGTTGGCGGTAGTGGCGGAGCAAACGGCCGTGGCGGGCTGGCTCTTGCTGAGTTTCGCCTGCATTTTGGGTGTGGCCTATTTTGCGGGCACATCGCTGTGGCTGGCCTACCAGCGTTTTGACGCACCTCACTTGTCCGTAGCCGATATGCTCTTTGCCCTTGGCCAATTGGAAGCCGAAGACCACCTTTTGCATGTCGAGTTGGGAGAGCGGCGGGATGCGCTGGCCTTGGTGCGCCATCTTTCGGTGGGTCATCTGACCGTATTGGATATTTACACACCCCAGTTAACGGCCGCTGGAACTATTTTGCGCCAGCGGGAATTAGCCCCCTCGGCCGTGCGCGACCCACGCCTAACATGGCAAACGGGCGAGTTCACCCTCCTGCCCGTACCTGACCGCACCATCTGGGCTGTCACCATGCACGAGGTTCTGCCCTATATCGAAAGCATGGAAGATCGCCTGCTCTTGTTGCGCGAGGTGAGCCGAGTGCTGAAGCCCGGTGGCCATTTCTTGCTGGCCATCCCTGTGCGAACCCCTTTGTATTGGTTGGGGTGGGGGCCATTGGCGTGGGGGCTGGCCACGGCCGACGACTGGCGACAGCTCATCGAGCAAACGGGTTTGCGCGTGACCCGCACCCAAGATGTCAACGGCGTTCTGCTCCTCATCCGCGCCGACAAAATCACCCCCGATGTGGGGCGGCAGTTGCCATTTAATTGGTAGCGAAGCTCTTTTTAGACCTAGCAGGTCTTGAAGACCTGCTAGGTCTGTGCCAAAACAAGGAGGTAGAAAGCTCCTCTTCATGCGGTTTACACTCCTATACAAACATGCTATACTCGACATTATGTATATTAAATCCGTGATATAAGTGGCTAATTTAGCCATTTTTGTTCATTGAACATTGCTCCTTGTTAATTGCCCTATGGATGCCCAAGCGATAGCCGACGAATTGAACCAACGGGGAATGACCACGGCCGCGCTCTTCGCCCTTGAAGTTGGCCAGCCATTTGCCCTGTTGGGGGTCAGCTATTGTGGGTGGCGCAACCCGCCCTTGGCCTGTTTGGCGCGGCCGATTGGGCCAGCAAGTGGGCACAATTTTTAGAAAACCCCTCGGCCGTGGCGCAACTGCGCCAAACACTCCAAGAGCAAGAAGCGGCCCAATTGAGGGAATAATCATCTCCCCACCTCTTACGACCAGTAACCAGTAATCAGTATTCAGGCCATAAGTACCTCCTAATTACTAATTACTAATTACGGAACACTACCTCACCATGCCCCTCCCTCTCGAAACCCTCCTCATTCTGCTCGTACTGGCCGTAACCCTCATTTTATTGGTTGCACAGGTGCGGCGCGTGCGTGGGCAAGGGTTGCAATTGGTTGCCTCCAAACCATTTGCCGTCTTAGCGCGGCAGGCGGGGGAGGCAATTGAAAACGGCCGCCAAGTACACGTGGGGCTGGGGCGGGGCAGTTTGCACCAAGGGCATTTGCCCGCCAGCACGGCCGCCCAAGAAGCGCTCGATGCCCTCGCCAAACGGAGTTCCCTCGGCGGTATTCCACCACAGGTCACGCTGGGCGATGCGACACTGTTGCCCATCGCCCAAGAAAGCATCCAATCTGCTTATGTGCAAGCCAACCGACTGGCGCAATACCCCATTGACAGTGCCCAATTTGTGGCGCCGAGCAATGCGCCGTATGCGTATGCGGTGGGCAGTGGCGATTTAATTCGGCATGGGGAAATCGGCAGTTCGGCCGTGCTGGGCCATATTGGCGTGGAAATGGCCTTCATGGCCGAAGCAGGGGCACGAGCCAATGTGGTGCAAGTGCTGGGAAGCGATGACCCACTCGGCATGGCCATCGCCACCGCCTATACCCCTCATGTTTTGCTGGGCGAGACAATGTTGGCCACAGGAGCCGCTTTGCACAAACGGCCGTTCCAAATCGCCAGCCTCCTCGTCCAAAACCTGTGGCGCACCGCCCTCATCCTCGCCATCCTCGTCTTCGCCATCTTGCGCCTGCTGGGCTGATGACCACCTTTCCCCTCTCTTATTTACCCAATTATTAATTACCAATTACTAATTAAATCCCCTCATGTCTCGTCTTTTTCCTGCCATTTTCGCTGTACCTGTTGGGCTGGCCGCGCTGGCGGGATTGCTCTTTTACCCCCCCCTCAGCCAACTGTTGTTGCAATGGGGCGGCATTTTAGCCGCCTTTGCCTTGCTGATGGGGGTGGTGAATCTGATGCGGGTGCATTTGCGCCGCGCCACCCAAAACCGCAACATCTATAGCCTGACCTTGGTTTTGAGCATGTGGGTGGTGCTGGGCGCGGCCGTTATCCGCCCCTCGGCCGTGCAACAGATTTTTGACACTGTGCAAGCCCCGTTGGAAGCGGCCGTGGCTTCTCTGCTCGCTTTTGTCCTCCTCGCCGCCAGTTGGCGGTTGTGGCAACGGCAACGGACGGGTTGGATGGCTCTTTTCTGGCTTTCCGCCGTTTTTGTGCTTTTAACAGGGGTGGGCTTACCCGTCTTAGCACCTTTGTTAGACCCTATCCGCCAACTATTTGATATATTAGTGGTGGCCGCAGGGGTGCGCGGCATTTTGCTGGGTGTGGCTTTAGGTAGTTTCTTGGTCGCCCTGCGCCTTTTACTTGGAATTGACCAGCCCTATAACAAATGAACGAAATTATCTGCCGCGAGTGCCACTCGCCCAACAAAAGTGGAAGCAAATTTTGTAGCAACTGTGGGGCTTCGTTAAAAGCCGCCACGCACATTATTTGCCCCAATTGTTACCATCGCAACCCATTGCATCTGCTTTATTGCGATAATTGTGGCACGCGGCTGATTAAACAAGCGACAGCCCCGCTGA
Source organism: Candidatus Hadersleviella danica (assembly GCA_016711405.1). Classification (GTDB taxonomy): domain Bacteria; phylum Chloroflexota; class Anaerolineae; order Promineifilales; family Promineifilaceae; genus Hadersleviella; species Hadersleviella danica. The sequence goes on from JADJSZ010000032.1 coordinate 24,240, forward strand.
CCAATCGCCCCGTGGAGCCAGAAATAGAGCCACTGATTCCCCCTGCGCGGGCATTTTCCCTGCCCACACGCAACCCCGGCGAAACGGGGGAGCTAGACCCAGACAGTTTGCCTGATTGGCTCAAGACGGGCGTGGATAAAAAAGCGGCCGTGCCGGCCGAAGATGAAGCACGGCTTTCGGATTGGCTCAATGAGCTGAAAGCGACGGGTGGCGTGAGCGATGTAGACGAGTTGGGTGCGCTCAACTTGGATTGGCTGAATGAGCCAGTCGCGGCCGTGGAACCCCCACTGCCCCCACCGCCTCTTGTCACCATCCCCACGGCCGTGGCCAGCAACGAACCAATCGAACCAGTCGAAGATGAAGCCCTCGATTGGTTGAGCGCGATGGACGACCTGAGCTTAGAAGAAGAGACGGCCGTCCCCGATGCCCCCACGGGTTTTACGGGCTGGCTCACCCCTGAGACCCTGCCCGAAACGGCCGCCCCTCCTCCCAGCCCGACCATCCCCGAGATAGAAGACGATACCCCCGATTGGCTGACCGAAATAGACAACGAGACTTTTATCTCGGAAGACAGCGGCCGAACGGGGTTTACGGGCTGGTTAGAAAGCAAAAAACTCGACCCACGCGATGTGGATTTTGAGGACGAGCTTGAAGAAGATGAATCTTTTGCAGTGGGCATGAGCGCCGCCCCTACCCCTGCACCACGACGCGAACGGGAAAACGAAGATTTACCCGATTGGTTGCTGAATGCGCCCAGCCCCAGCACGGCCGCCCCCACCCCCAGCAATGAACAACCCGCCAGTTCTTCTGGCTTTACAGGTTGGTTACGCGAACAAGATTTGCTGGATGAACCCATTCAGCTAGATGAATCGCCCAGTGGTGGTTCGGGGCTGAAGAGTGAGGCAACAGGTTTTACAGGCTGGTTGAGCGAGCAAGGGTTGGCGGCCGAGGAGCCATCTTCCACCAAACCAACGGCATCCAGCCCCGCCCAAAATAATGTTGAGGATGACTTGGACTGGTTGTCGCTGGAGGGGGACACGGCCGAAGAGGAAGATGACCCCGATGCTTTGCGCCAAGAAATGGTCGGCACGGGCTTCACAGGGTGGCTAAACCCCTCCGTTTTGGAGCAAGTGGAAATTGACGAACAGCCGCAAGCCACGGCCGATTGGCCCGCCAGTGCCGCATCCCGTGGACTACCCGATTGGCTAGACACAGGCGAATTGACCGCACCCGAGGAAGACGAGGCGGAAGAAGAAGTCGGCACGGGCTTTACAGGCTGGCTAAACCCCGCCCACCTCGAGGCCATCCAACCACCTGCCCCAACCCCCACGGCCGAACCCGAAGCCCCCGATTGGCTCCTTGCGGGGCCAGATGATGACGAAGAAAGCGGCGGCACGGGCTTTACCGATTGGCTGGCGGGTGGCAAAGCCGAAGCGGCCGAAGGGTGACGATGAAGAGGATGATGGCTTTGGCTGGCTAGAAGAAGAAGAGGAAGAGGTCATGCCGCAAGAGCTGATGACCCCTCTGAGCAAAGAAGAGGCGCACAAACTCCTCGAAAACACGCCTGATGTCTCCGAAGAATTTATCCAAGAGGTGGTCGAAGGGGATTTCCCCGACTGGCTGACCGATGTCAAAAACAACGAAGATGCCGTCAGCACCGATGTGTTGCCTGCGTGGATTAGCGCCCCACTTTCCACCACCGATGAGTTGGAGTTGGGTTTCCGCCCCGCTGGCTCATCGCCCAAACCTGCGGCCGATGAGGTGGAGGATGATTGGCTGAGCGGCTTGGGCACGGCCGCTGGTTCGCCCTCGCTGGCAATGGGCGATGATAGCTGGCTAACCGATTTGGGCGCGGCCGAGCCAACAACTTTGCCTAGCGACGAGGACTCGGCGTGGCTGAGTGACCTTGGGTTGGGTTTGGAAGCAGAAGTAGAAGACGACGACGACGCATTTTTGATTCCCAGCACGGCCGCCGCCGATGCGGCATGGTTGGGCGATTTGCCCTCGGCCGATATGGCTTCGGCCGCCACTGATGATGATTGGTTGGCGGGTCTTGAACTCGAGGTAGGGCTGGCTGGCGGCACCGATTTGCTGAAAGGGTTGCCCAATGAGGGGGGAGACCAAGAATGGGATTTGAGTGGGTTTGGCACAAGTTCGCTCCCCGATTTAGATTGGATGGCCAGCCAAGAAGCGGCCGAGGAGCCAATCGCCGACCCCCTAGATGTTTTTGCCGAAGAGCCAGCACCCGCCCTACCCGCCGAGCCAGATGAATTTGCCTATTTATTGGGCGAGGAAACGGCTCCAGCGGCCACGGCCGAAGAGGATGGCGACGAGAGCAACTTCGATTGGCTGGGAGCGTTGGGCGATGAGACGATTGAGCCAAGCAGTATGCCTGCCCTACGCGACAGGCAAGCATGGCTCCAAGGAGCCGATTTAGAAGATGACACAGACACGGCCGCCAGCGCGGGAAGCCGCGAGCTAGACGAAGCGTTACAAACGACAGTCTTCACCAGCCGCCCCAAATCACCCAAGCAAGAAAGTTCTACGACCGATATTGCCCAAATGGTGAGCAATTTGCGGGAGCAAGCGGACACAGTGGCTGATGAAGAAATCCTCTCTGAGCTAGAGGCGTTGCGCCAGCCCGATGGCCTTGAGGCGGATCTTGACGATTACGAAGAGGAGTTACTCGAGACAACGGCCAGCATCACAGGTGATGATTTGCGCTTTGACATGGGCGTGGCCGACCCGAGTTTGCAACAAAAGCAACTAAGTGGCCCCTTGGCGGGCTTGATGGGGGTTGTGCCCGTGGCCCGTGCTGTGGGCGGCTTGTTGGCCGTGCCCTCGGCCGTATCTCCAGCCGCCACCCAGCCCGAACAAGTGGCGCTGATGCGCCACATTACCCGCCAAAATGGGCAAGCCATCACTACCAGTGCGCTGGATGAATTGTTGGGCACGCCCAGCGATGCGCCGACGGCCAAACGGCGGGTGGATTGGGCGCAAATGCTGTTGGGGCTGTTGCTCCTCGCGGCCGTCATTGGCGGGTTGCTCCTCCCCAATGTGATTCCCACCAATCCCCCCACGGCCGCGCCGGGTCTCATCCAGCTCGAAAACCAACTGGCCACCCTGCAAGAAGAAACCATCTTGGTGGTGTTTGATTACACACCTGCATTGGCGGGGGAGTTAGACCCTTCAGCCGAACTTTTGTTGGCCCAACTCGCCCAAAATGGCAACGAATTTGTGACCATGAGCCAATACCCCACAGGCATGGCCACGGCCGCTTCCCTGCTTGAGGGATTGCCGCTGACGGGTTCGCTCGGCTATGTTCCGGGCGAGGCGTTGGGCTTGCGCCAATTGGCGGGTTGCCTGAATGGGCAACCGTGTGGGGTAGGCAATGTGCCGCCCATCGCGGCCGTGTTGGTGCTGGCGGGTGACCGCGACAGTTTGCAAGATTGGATGGAGCAGGTGGCGCCACAGGTGGCACAACCGATTTTAGCGGCCGTGCCCCAAGCGGTGGCTCCCACCGCCCAGCCCTACCTGACCAGCGGGCAATTGGATGGGTTGTTGGGTGGCTTATCCTCCACGGCCGTTTTGGCCGCCAACACCCAAGCCAGCCCAGCCGCCGAAGAGCTACGCCAAAGCCAAACCTTGGCGCAATTGCTGGCTCTGGCCGTTCTCATTCTCAGCCCCTTGGCTGTTTTAGCGCAAAGACGCAAAAAAAATACGAATTACGAAGTACGAATTACGAAGTACGAAATGATTCACAATTCACAATTACCCATTCACCATTCCCAATTCCCATGCCCGATTCCCTTGGTTTAATCATCGGTCTGCTCCTGACACTAAGCGTTTATAGCTATATTTTTGGCGATAACGCTTTTTATCGGCTGGCCATCCACATTTTGGTGGGGGTGAGTGCGGCATATGCGGCCGTGGTCGTGTTCCGCGAGGTGATTTGGCAAGCGATTATTCGCTTGCCCCAAGCGAGTTTGCCTTTGGGGTTGGCGTTGGCGGTTGTGCCCCTGTTGTTGGGCTTGTTGCTCCTCATCCCCCGCTACAAACCGACGGCCACGAAGTTGAGCAATGCGGCGGCGGCCGTTTTGGTGGGCATTGGGGCGGCCGTGGCCTTGATGGGCAGTTTGTTGGGCACGTTATGGCTTCAATTGCAAGCGGCTGGGAGGGAACTGCGCCCCGAGTTGGGGTTGGTCTCGGCCGTGCTGACCGTTTGCACCCTGCTCTATTTTCAGTTTATGGTGCGCCCCACCGTGGAGGACAATCCCCAACCCACTTTTGGGCAACGGATGCTGGGCGGGGGCATCGGTCGTGCCGTGCTCATGCTCACCTTTGGGGCGCTCTTCGCCACCGCCCTCACCACCAGCCTGACTTTGCTCACGGCGCATATCAGCCAATACCTTGCGTTACTCAATTAACAAGGGGCAATGAGCAAAAACGGCCGTAAGCGCCCACATTCACAATTAACCATTCACAATTCCCAATTCACCATTCCGTATGTCCGACACCTCCCTTCCCCGCGTGCTGTTATTGGCACATTGTGGCTACACCACCACCACCGCCCTTTTATTTGATGTGGTGGATGGTGCACACCGCTTTGTCGGGCAGGGAAACAGTTACACGACCCTCGACAACCTCAAAACAGGGGTGCAATTGGCCATTGACCAATTGGGCGAGAATGTGCGCCGGGTGTTGTTAGATGAACAGGGTGAGTTGATTACCCCAGCCACGGCCGATGAGCAAGGCGTAGATTATTTCGGGCTGACCCTGAGCGCGGCGGGCACGCTCAACGCCATTGTGGTGGGTTTGCTGGACGAGGTGAGTTTGAGCAGTGCCCAACGGGTGTTGCATAGCACCTACACCGCCCCCCGCGAACAGTTTAGCTTGGCCGACCAACGCACGCCGCAGGTACGTATTGATGCGATTCGGTATCATCGCCCCGATGTGATTTTGGTGACAGGGGGGACGGATGGCGGGGACAGCCACCATGTCTTGCGGCTGATTGATGAGGTGAGCATTGGGGCGATGCAGTTGCCCATTCAGGAACGGCCGCAGGTGATTTATGCGGGCAATAGCTTTTTGCGCGAAGCGGTGAAGGAGCGGCTGGCCAACTCGTTGAATGTGCATATGGCCGAAAATGTACGGCCGCAAATTGACACCGAGCAGGTGGAAGATGTGCAACGAGTGTTGCACGATTTGTATGTGGCCACCAAAATCCGCCCCCTGCGCGGGCTAGAAAATTGGGGCAAACACATCCCTCAACCGGCCGTGCAAATGCAAGCATTCATGGGGCAATACCTCGCTTCGCTGATCAAAGGACGGGTGTTTATGGTGGATGTGGGTAGTGACACTGTTTCGCTGATGCTGGCCGATGAGGCGCAAGCCCAACCGGCCGTTTACAGCGAACTCGGGGTGGGGCGGGGGATGGATAACCTGTTGCGCCGCTCCTCCATTGCCCAAATTCAGCGTTGGTTGGTTGAGGAAAGCTCCCCCGAAGAACTGGCCGAATATATCCACAACCAAGCCCTTTACCCGCGCCTCATTCCCTCTACTCATCGGGAATTGGCCATTTCGCAGGCGGTTATTCGGGAATTATTGCGCTATGCGGTGGTAAAAACATCGAGCGCATGGCAATGGCCCGAAAATCGGCCGCCACGCTTCCAGTTATTGGTCGTGGGTGGCCAACCGCTCACCCGCCAGCCCAACCCCGCCCAAGCGGTGCTAATGGTGCTGGATGCTGTGCAACCGACGGGTGTTTTTGCGGTGGCGGCCGATATGCAACCCGTTTTGCCAGCCTTGGGCTATATGGCGCGGCATTATCCCACAGCGGCCGTGCAAATTTTAGAGCAAGGGCCGCTCACCGATTGGGGGTGGGTGGTGGTGGTCACGGGGCAAGGGGCGTTGGCTCAGCCCGCCCTGCGCCTGACGCTGGAATCGGAGCGACTAGGCAAATATGAAGTGGAAGTTTTGTGGGGCGCCCTCGAGGTCATCCCCTTGCCCTATGGCGAGGAAGTGACCCTGACCTTGCGCCCCGAGAAGCGGTTCGATGCAGGTTTCGGCCGTGGCAAGAAACAAACGCTGACCATTCACGGGGGCGAGGTGGGGTTGGTGATAGATGCCCGTGGACGGCCGTTGCCCATGAACCCCAATGACCTTGAATCCCAACGCCTGCAAATGCGCCAATGGCTGTGGGATGCGGGTGGATAAAACGAGTAGAAAGTAAAAAGTGCTGAGTTAAAAGTGAGGTCTACCTTTTAACTCAGCACTTTCAACTCAGCACTTTTGTATACGGTTATGGATATTTTTCCAACAACGACAATTGTACGGCCGATGATTGAAATCGAAATCGAGCGGCGTTTGCCCATTGCGGGGGAGGTTTTGGTGCGCGAGGGGCAAGAGGTCTCGGCCGTGCAGGTGGTGGCTCGCGCCAAGCAACATCGGGGGGTGGTGGCTTTTGCGGCCAGCGAGGCGTTGGGGGTTCCTGCGGCCGAAGTCGAAAAGTACCTCGTCGCCCACGAGGGCACAATGGTGCAAAAAGGGGATCCGTTGCTGGTGAAAAAGCGGGGTCTCGGCCGTGCCACCCAAATTTTTGCGCCCACTACGGGCATTATCACCCAAGTGCGGCATGGGTATGTGCTGTTTGAGCGCAAACCGGGGCTAACCGAGTTGCGGGCGATGGTGCCGGGCAAAGTGAGTGCCGTCATTGCCAATTGGGGGGTGAAGGTGTCTACGTTGGGCGCATTGGTGCAGGGGGTGTGGTCTTCGGGGCGCGAGGGCACAGGTGGCATTCGCGTTTTGGTGAAATCGGCCAAGGGTGTGCCTAGCACAACCGATTATTATGATGCGCGTGGAGCGATGGTGGTGGCGGGGCATCTTGACCAGATTAAGTCGGTGGAAATTGGGGAGGAGTATGGGGTGCGGGGCTTTATTGTGGGTACTGTTTCGGCCGAGGTGTATGAGGCGGCCAAAACATTTAACATTCCCATTTTTGTGACCGATGGGGTGGGCAATCGGCCGATGAACAAGTTGATTTTTGATTTGTTGCGTGATCATGAGGGGCGGGAGGCTTCTTTGCTCGGCCGTGCCCAAATCGGGCAACGGCCGCAACTCATCATCCCCAAATTAAATGATGTGCCCGATGTGGAGGAGATGCCTGATAATGCCGCTTTGCGCCGTGGCCAGCGGGTGCGTTTGCTCACACCGCCCCATATTGGACGAGTTGGTACGGTGGTGGGTATCTACAAACGGCCGCGAGCAACGGCCGTGGGTATCCATGCGCTAGGGGCCAATGTGGCTTTGCCCGATGGCCAAATTGTGTTCGTGCCCCATGAGAATCTTGACATAATTATCTAATTACAAGATAATGGGCTTGAGTATTTGACATAATAGTAGATAAAGAGTGGAGATAAATTCCGAGGATACTAATTACTAATTACTAATTATTAATTACACATCCTCCCCCATGCTGGGCTATCATCAAGCCCACGCTGAGGAGAAGCGATATGGCTGATAATTTTGATGATTTTGAAGATGAATTTAACGGTGGCCTAGAAGAAGGTGGTGGCGGGCGGTCTAATCGGCCGTTTGTGTTAGCCGCTGGCTCCCTGATAGGCTTACTGCTGATTTCGTTGCTGTGCTATGCGGCGTTTAATATGTTTGGCGTGGGCGAACCCGAAGAAGAGGGAACAGCCGTGGCCATAGATAGCGAAACGGCCGCGCAGGCAACGAGCATTTCGGCCACCAACGAGGCCATCGGAACCTACAATGCGAATATCGCCCTAACCGTTGAATCTATGGATTTGACGGCCAGTGCGCCGACCAATACTCCCACGCCTTTACCCCCCACCAACACCCCTGTGCCAACCATGACTGCGACCCCATCGCCGACGGCAACGGTGGAAGCCACCGCTGAAGGGGAGGGTGAGGAAGGCGAAGAAGGGGAGGAAGGTGGAGATGAGGGAACCCCTAACGCGGCCGCAACCAGCATTTTTGGTGGCTTAAATACCGCCACACCCTCGTCGGGTGGCTCTGGTGGTACGGGCGGCACTGGTGGGACAGGCGGAAGTGGTGGGACTGGTACGGGTGGCACGGCCGGGACAGGTGGTGGCACATTGCCCCAAACGGGTATTTCGCTCTGGGAAGGGGTGTTAGCGGCCGTGGGGTTACTCGCCCTCATCTTGGTCGCCCGCCGCTTGCGGAAATAGAGCCAGACCATAACCTCATTCATTCAAAGCCAGCTAGTTTCTAGCTGGCTTTTATTTAGGCAAACATCTCCCACATCACGCCTCGATTCGATTCGTGTATACTTCGTTCACGGGAAAAATAAATCGGTTCCATAAATAAGCAGAGGCTAATTGTGAGCAAACTCTACTTTGGCGACAATCTAATTATCCTACGCCAGCACATCCCCGATGAGAGCGTGGATTTGGTTTACCTAGACCCGCCTTTCAACAGCAAACGGGGTTATAACCTCTTCTTTAAAACCCCTACTGGGCAAGTTTCCGATGCCCAAATTACTGCCTTCGACGACACATGGCAGTGGGGCGAACAAGCCGAGCACGAATACCACGAATTGCTCCGCCAGCCCAACACGGATGTGGCGGAGATGCTTGATTCCTTTCGCCGCTTTCTCAAAGAAAACGACATGATGGCTTATCTAACCATGATGGCCAGCCGTCTGCTCGAGTTACACCGCGTTCTCAAACCAACAGGAAGCCTTTACCTCCATTGCGACCCAACCGCCAGCCATTACCTGAAAATTTTGTTGGATGCGGTCTTTGGGAAGACCAACTATCGCACCGAAATTAGCTGGAAACGCTCGGCCGCGCACAGTGATGCCAAACAAGGGCGCAAACAGTACGGCAACATCCGCGACATCCTTTTCTTTTATACCAAATCGGATGAGTGGCAGTGGAACCAGCAATACACGACTTATAACGAAGAGTATGTTCGCAAGATGTACCGCCATGTCGAGCCTGAGACGGGGCGACTGTACCAGTTGGACAATTTGACAGGACCGGGGGGCGCATCTAAAGGCAATCCTTCATATGAAGTGATGGGTGTCACTCGCCATTGGCGTTATTCCAAAGAAAACATGGCCAAACTTATTGAGGAAGGGCGGGTGGTACAACCTAGCCCCGGTGCAGTGCCTCGTTACAAGCGGTATTTGGATGAAATGCCCGGCGTAGCTTTGCAGAATGATTGGGGTGACATTACCCCACCGAGTGGGAAGGAGTTTTTGGGCTATCCCACCCAAAAGCCATTGGCCTTGCTGGAGCGTATTATCCAGACAAGTAGCACCCCCGGAGATGTGGTACTAGACCCATTTTGTGGATGTGGCACGGCCGTTCATGCCGCCCAAAAGCTCGGCCGTGATTGGATTGGCATAGACATCACCCACCTTGCCATCCACCTCATCGAAAAACGCATGAAAAACGCCTTTCCCGCCTTGCCTTTTGAGGTATTGGGAACCCCCAAAGATTTTGCGGGGGCACAAGACCTCTTTAGCCGTGACGAATACGAATTCCAATGGTGGGCTTGTGCGCTGGTGGATGCTCAACCTTACAAGGGCAAAAAGAAAGGGTCCGATAAAGGAATTGATGGGCTTATTTATTTTCAAGACGACAAGGGTGGTGCTAAGAAGATTGTTGTTTCGGTTAAGGGTGGCAAAAATGTGGGACGGGCGATGGTAGCTGACTTGAAGAACACGGTAGAGCGAGAAAAGGCGCAAATTGGCCTGTTTGTAACCCTTACACCGCCGACAAAACCTATGATGGCGGAGGCGGCCAGTGCAGGGTTCTATGAATCGCTCAAATACGGCGCATTCCCCAAAATACAAATTTTGACCATTGAAGGATTGCTGGCTGGTCAAGAAGCTCCCCGCTACCCCGATTTATCGCGGGGCGGGCTGACATTCCGCAAAGCGCAACGAGAAGAAGGTGGAGCGGAGCAAAGAGAATTATTTTAGGATTGCACGAGCGGCAAATCTCCTCATTCCTTCTCATCTCAAAATAGGTATCTTCTCAATAATCGGGGCACTAACTGGTTTTTCACCTACCCCAGCTGAGGTGAAAGTAATGGAACAATATATTGCGCCACTACTTACTGGGAAGATACCAAAATAGGTATAAAAAAAGCCCCCAGCGGATGGCTGGGGGCTTGGCGTTTGTTTAAGCTAGAGCGAAGCGTTGCTACTGCCCTTCAGGGACGGGTGTAGGAACCGTATCTTCTGGGGAAAGTGGGGGCAAGCGGGGGATGCTCGACCCATCAATGCGGGGTTGCAAATCAAATTGGGCTGGCTCGGGAATGCTCAGGCCCGCTTGTTCGACCAGTTGGGGCAAGCTGACACTGGTGGTGAAGTAGAGGGCGTTGTCACCTTGCGAGCGAAGCACGAGGTCTAATTTAGCGCCGGGTTCTTCCAAGGCCCATTTCAGCACCAACGCATCTTGCACCGATAAGCTGAGAATGACCACATCTGGTTGCGATTCGCCCCGCTGTTTGGAAACAACACCTTGGGCTTGTTGTTCGGGGGTGAGCACGCTGAGGTCTGGGTTATCCCATGTACCCACCCACAACACTTCTACTTGTTGGACGGTGAGCTGGGTGACGCGGCGCGGCCGTTGCAGAAGTTCTGTTCCGCCTGTGGTGGCGGCCGTGGGGGAAGCCCCGGCCGTGTCGCCTTGTTCGGCCGTTTCACTCTCGCCCACACCACCTTGTAACAGCCCTTTAGGCGTAATCGTGACAACTGCATTGCCCAATTCGGCAATGACCTCTAAACGGCCGCTGGTCGTCGTGGGGAACAAAAAGGGTTGACCCTCTTCCAAGGCCGCCTCATCTACCCGTGCCAACAGATTGGGCAAAGCTGTTTGGAATTCCAAATCCAGCTCAATCATGTTAAAGCTCATCATCACGTCCACAAAGTCGCCGGGGCGCCTGGCATAGGACAAGCCCGAGTAACGACTAATGGGGAAGGCGAGGGCAACTTTGCCCCGGTCTACAAACAAGGATAAGTCGGAGCCAATGCTGGCCAAGTCGGTGGCCGAAAGGGCAACCATCGGCGACAAAACAGCTTGCCCCTTTTCGATGCGTGTCTTGGTGATTTGCCCAACGAGCAAGGCGGGGTCGCTGACAGTGACCCCCACGCGCACGGCGATGTTATCCGACGGCCGTTGTACAACCGTTAGAATTTCCTCGCGCAACACTTCCCCTTGGGGAATGTCCACGGCCGCCACAACGACCTCGACCAAACCGACAATACGGTCTTCTGTTTGGCCTTCTGGGGTCTCTTCCGCTTGCTGTTCGCCTTCGGCGGCTTGCCCTTCTTCGCCATCTTCTTGCTGGGCTACACTGGCCAGCGGCTCCATTTGGGGCAAGCCGGGAGAAGTTGTCGAAAGACCACGGCCGGGCGACAAGGCCAATAAGGAGGCGAGGAAGATTCCACCAACCAGAGGAACCCAATTGCCGACAAGCATGTTTTTGCGCGAGAATCGCTTGGTGAATTCACTCATAGCAGAAACCTTATCAATCTTTCCAAGTTATAGGTGCTGGTTGATGATACCCACACCTCAATCATGCGTTCTATGGCGTTGTCTCCCCACCAATCGCTTCAGGCGTAGGGGTGATGGTGACAATCAATTCAGGATTACTGGCACTCGATTCCACCTTTTGGAACATGTTGTCGCCCGTGTTAATGATATAGGTGAAATTCGGGGAATTTCCACATTGAACCGTTGAATAATGTACTCAAAGGTCACATTATCCACAGGATACAATTCGCCATCATTCACGCCGCGCAAGGCAAAATCAACCACCGAATTGGATTCCACAGCATATTTCAGGAAAAGCTGTTGTTGCGGCGGCAAGGCGATGAGCACCACATCAGGTGGTGGGGTGGCGGTGGGGGAGCTTGCTGAACTTGCTGAGTTTCCCCATCTTGGTTCTCTGGGTCGGGGGTGGGGGTGGGCAATTGCACAGGGATGGCCACATTGTATGGCCCAACCTGAATAACCCGTGCATTCTGAATGAGGAAGGAAACATGTACGCCCCGTTGTGTTGGCTCAGAGGGGCTGACATGGACAAGGTTGCCATCGGGCTGGATTTCAAAACGGCCGTAGGGGGACAATACGTAAATAAACGGCACCAACTCGGTGGGTGGGTCGCCCCCTTCGGTGGCAGGAGCCTCGCCTGTTTCAACTTCTTGTTCTAAGAAGAAGGTTGCATCATTGGGGAGGCGGCTTTGGAACTGCTCATCCACTTGGAAGAGGATAAACGTAATCAGCACATCCACGAAATCGCCCGAACGCATCCCATAAGCGACACTGCCCAACCGATCCATGGGCACAGACATAGCCACATAACCGGGCGGAATGAGCGACGAGGGGCCAAATTCGTTTTGCCCAGCAACGGTCATCTCCCGTACCAAGGCGCTAAATGTCAACGTTTCCCCTTGGTAAATATCGGTACGAGCATACAAACCCACGGCATCCTCTAGCCGGGTAATAACATCCGCCCCAACCTCTTCGGCTAAGCGGATTTCCGTCGTCAACTCCGCCTCGGTCATACGAAAACCACGGGGAACTGTTTGCACGGAAACCACCACTTCCACAAAAGTTTGGTCAGGGATGGCTGTGGCGACGGGGGTAGGTTGACCCGCTTCAACGGTGATGGTTGGGGGAACTGGGCTGGGGGTGGGTGGGTCGGCAAATGGGTTGCTGAATTCGCCACCGCCAAGGAAAACAAAGGCGACTGCGGACAGAATCAGGATTAAACCAAGTGCCAGAGCAACCAGAACTATCAGGCGACGCCTATCCATAATTACATTCCTTTACCTGCGTAGTTTGGGGGAAATTTATCATTGAGGAGGGTAATAAAGATGACGAAGGGCAACTTTATCTCACCATTCTAAACAATATGTAAACTTAATCTGCCACATATTAACATATGTAAAGTTGACTGGCAACAGGTGGGGGCTAAAAGAGTGGCGTGGCAAGCTCGGCAGAAATGATTCCTTGCGCCGAGCCATCGTAGAGGTGGGGAGGGCGAAAGGGGGAATTTGCGCTAAACTGTACAAAGAGGGTGGCTTTGCAAGGGGTGTGTTTTACAGGGGACTTATAGTTCAGTGCCAGAAAAAGGACACTATGAAATACTTGCTAATCAATATACCCTAAGGGTTTTGTACTTTTAGGGCGTTTCTGATTAGAGAATCTGCCCTGAGCAAATTTTGCGCTGGTCTTTAGATGTTCCCAAAGGCCTCGTTGATTTTCGACAAACTTGAGTAGGGAAATTTAGTTAGAGGATAACGAAACTATGAGACAAATAACTCGACGAGAGCGCCTACATTATCAATTTGATAACACCATGTCTAAAGGCAGTATCGCCTTGATAGCATGGTTGGTTATTATTTCGGCCGTTGTCATTTTTGCGGTTAGCATCGTCGTCTACCTAACCCAAATAGACGAGGCCAATCGCTCTTTTGGCGAACTGTTATGGGTTGGGCTGATGCGGACAATGGATGCGGGGGCAGTCGGTGGCGATACAGGGCCGTGGGAGTTTTTGCTGGCGATGCTCATTACGACCATTGGGGGTATTCTCGTTTTTAGCATTTTGATTGGTATTTTTACCACTGGTCTAGAGAGCAAATTGGAGCAACTCCGCAAAGGGCGTTCTTTTGTGGCGGAAGAGGGGCATACTGTCATTTTGGGCTGGTCGCCCCAAATTTTTATGGTCATTTCGGAGCTGGTCATTGCCAACGCCAACCAGCGTTATACCTGTATCACGATTTTAGGCGAACATGATAAGGTGGAGATGGAGGATGAAATTCGGGCACGGGTGGGGGACACTGGGCGCACTCGCATCGTTTGCCGAACGGGTAGCCCGATTGACATGACTGACCTTGAAATGGTGAATCCCCGCTCCGCGCGGGCTATCATCATCTTATCGCCTGAGGACGATGCGCCCGATATTCATGTGATTAAGACCATTTTGGCGCTGACGAGTGGCTCGCGCAAGGCGCAACCTTACCATATTGTGGCCGCTATTCGGGATGCCAAGAATATGGAAGTGGCGCGGTTGGCAGGGGGAAATGATGTGCAACTGGTGTTAGCAGGCGACTTGATTGCCCGAATTGCCGCCCAAACTTGTCGCCAATCGGGATTATCGGTTGTTTATACCGAGTTGTTAGATTTTGGTGGCGATGAAATTTATTTTCACAATGAGCCGCAATTGGTGGGCAAGACATTTGGGGAAGTGTTGCTGGCTTATGCGGATTCAACGGTGATTGGGATTGGCTATCAGGACGGCCGTATTCAGCTCAATCCCCCCATGCCAACCACCTTGGCGGCGGGCGACCAAGTTATTGTCATTGCCCAAGATGATGACACGATTAAATTAACGGCCGTGCCCCCATCGGCCGTTGCCGAGCAAGCCCTTCGCACAGCCAAACTATCCGAGCCAAAGCCAGTGCGCACCCTCATTTTGGGCTGGAACGAACGCGCTCCTACCATTATTAGAGAATTAGATAGTTATGTGGCACCCGGTTCCGTCGTCACCGTGATGGCCGAAATAGAGGGCTGGAATTCTGCCCCAGACCTGCCCACTTGCGAGAACCAAACAGTTCACTACGAATTGGGCGACACCAACGACCGAGAGACGCTGGATGCTTTGCAGGTGCAAACCTACAATTATGTCATTGTGCTGAGTTATTCGGACACGATGGAAGTGCAAAAGGCGGATGCTCTGACACTGGTGACGTTGCTCTATTTGCGAGCGATTGGCGATGCTCATGGGAATCCTTTTTCCATTGTCAGTGAGATGTTGGACACCCGCAACAGACAATTGGCGGAAGCGACGCAAGCTGACGATTTTATCATCAGCGACAGGCTGATTAGTTTGATGCTGGCACAGGTGGCGGAGAACAAGCAGTTAACGGCCGTCTTCCAAGACCTCTTCGACCCCGAAGGGGCTGAGATTTACCTCAAGCCCGCCAGCGATTTTGTGCAACTGGGAACTCCCATTAATTTTTACACCGTCGTTGAAGCGGCGCGGCGGCAAGGAGGGGTGGCAATTGGTTACCGCCTCGATAGCGAAGCGCACAACGCGGCCGCTTCCTACGGGGTCAAAGTCAACCCCCAAAAAGCCCAAACCATTACCTTTTCGGCCGCCGACCGCATTGTAATTTTGGCCGACAATTAACAAGACAGATAGAGATAGGAGATAGAGATAGAGGCTCTCTTAGTCGGCAAAACAACCATGTTCCCCTCTATCTCTATCTCTACCCTCTATCTACCTCTCCTAAATAGTTCGCAATACTCCCTGAGCGTTGCCCTGTTCTTTTCTACCCCCTATTTCACAAGGAGTGCTTATGTCTCTCGCAAAACGGCCGTGGTCGGCCGAAGACCTGTACGACCTGCAACAGATTACCAGTGCCCAGATTGCCCCCACGGGGAGCCACATCGCCTATGCGCTCCAGCGCGTAGACCGCCCCACCGAGAAGAAGTACAGTAACATTTGGCTGGTGGACACGGCCGAGGGCAAGCCCCGCCAGTTCACCTACGGCAACCAAAGCGAAGGCAACATCCACTGGTCGCCCGATGGCCAAATCATCGCCTTTGTCTCCAACCGGGGCGACGAAAAGCAAGCCCAAATCTACCTCATCCCCCTGCACGGGGGCGAGGCACGGCCGCTGACCCGCGACCTGAAAGGGCATTTCGGTGGCTTCGCATGGTCACCCGATGGCTCTAAATTGGCAATGATGTTCCGCAAGACCGACGCGGCCGTGTTAGAGCGCGAAAAAGACGAGAACAAGAAAAAGCTCGGAGTCACCGCCCGCCACATCACCGACGTGTTTTATCGGTCGGATGGAGCCACCTACAACCCCCAAGAAAATTGGCACATCTGGACAGTGGATGCGGCCACAGGCGAAGCCAAGCAACTGACCGACGGGGAGTTTGACGAAACGCAACCGACATGGTCGCCCGACGGCCGTTTTATCCTCTTCATCTCCAACCGCCACCCCAACCGCTATTTTGATGAACTCGATGCCGACGAGTTTTATCGCATCCCCGCCGAAGGAGGGGAGATAGAAAAGCTTGATGCCCATCAGGGGAGCAAATCCAACCCCGTTTACTCGCCCGATGGCCAATGGATTGCCTACCTCGGCTCCCATTTGCGCCCCGGCAAATGGTGGCAAAACACCTGCCTCTACATTGTGCCCGCCGACGGGGGCGAAGCGCAAAACCTCTCCGTTCAGCACGATATCGAATGTAGCAACCATACCTCTGGCGATTTTGGAAGCCCGCCACCCCTCACATCCCCCATTTGGGCGGCCGATGGGCGAGCCATTTACGTGACCATTGCCCGCCACGGCGGCGACCACCTCGGCCGTCTCACGCTCGAGGGGGAACTGAGCTATGTCGTCAAGGATGGCTTTGTGAATGGCGCATTTAGCATGGATGAGGCGCAGAGCAAGTTGGCCTATATCCACCTCGAGCCAACCAGCACGGGGCAAGTGTGGTTGCGCGAGATGGGCAGTGGGCAAGGCACGGCCGCTCACGGCCGTCAACCGCGAAATTCTCGAAGCACGAGAATTTGGGCAAATCGAAGAAGTGTGGTTCAAAGGGCAAGATGGCAACGATTTGCAGGGCTGGATTCACACCCCCTACAACTTCGACCCCAGCCAAAAATACCCCTCCATTTTGGAAATCCACGGTGGCCCCAAACCCAATACGGCAACACCTTCATGCACGAATTCCACTACTTGGTGGCGCAAGGGTATGTCGTTTATTACTGCAACCCACGCGGCGGGCAAGGATATGGCGAGGCACATGGCAGTGCCATCTCTGGCCGATGGGGCACTGTGGATTACGACGACTTGATGAGTTGGACCGACTTGGTGGCCAGCAAACCATACATTGACACCGAACGCATGGGTGTGACAGGCGGCAGTTACGGCGGCTACATGACCATGATGGTTGTCGGCAAGACGCATCGGTTTAAGGCGGCCGCTTCCCAACGCATGGTCAGCAATCTGATTAGCTTCCACGGCACCAGCGACTTCAACTGGGGGGTCAAGCACCTTGTCGGGTTGGAAGGGGAGCCGTGGAACAACCTCGAAGATTACTGGCGCATGTCGCCCATCAGCCTGATTGGCAACGTGCAAACCCCCACGCTGGTTATCCACTCCGAGAACGATTTGCGGTGCGACAAGGAGCAAGGGGAGCAGGTTTTCGTCGCCCTCAAATTGCGCGGCATCCCCACCGAACTCATCTTGTTCCCCGAGGAATCGCACGGCCTTTCCCGTGGCGGCCGTACCGACCGGCGCGTGGCGCGGCTGTCACACATTGCCCGCTGGATGAACCAATGGGTGGTTTAGGAAGTTATTGGTTATTGGGTTATTCGTTATTGGGTACTGGGTTGGTGTGGCACAATAACCAATAACGAGGAACGAATAACGAGTAACCTAATAGACAAGACGGCCGCTTACAAAAGCGGCCGTTTCGCTTTTCTGGGGGTTGGTGAAGAATTGCTCCGTGGCGGCCGTTTCCAACAGCTTGCCCCCCCACAACAAGCCACAACGGTGCGCCAGCCGCCGCGCCTGAAACAAGTTGTGCGTCACCAATACCACCGTTAACCCTTGCTCCGCCTGTAGCTCTTGGATGAGTTGCTCGATAGCGGCCACGTTGGCGGGGTCCAAATTGGCCGTGGGTTCGTCCAGCAACAGCACATCGGGCTGGGCCAACAGGGCACGGCCGAGCGCCAACCGTTGCGCCTCCCCCGCCGAAAGCGTGGGCGCGGCGTGATTGGCTAATTCGGCCAAGCCGAGCCGCGCCAGCCATTGCTCGGCCGTGGCGGGGGGCAATTCTCGGCCGCGCAAAGCCAGCCCCAGCCCCAAATTGGCCACCACCGAGCGGTTGAACAGCACGGGGCGTTGAAATAGCATCGTCACCCGACGGCGTTGGGCAAGGGGGAGCGCGGCCGTTACAGGTTGGCCATCAAAGCGCAAGTGCCCCGTGGTGGGGTACTCCAAAAAGTTGAGCAAGCGCAACAAGGTGCTTTTGCCCGCCCCACTCGGCCCAATCACCCCCAAAATCTCCCCTCGGCCGATGGCCAACTCGGGCACAGATAGCACCTCACGGCCATTGTAGCTCTGGGTAACGTTTGTTAGTTGGTACATAGTGGTTAGTGGTTAGTGGCTAGTGGCTAGTGGTGGGTGAGCCTCTGCTCCTCTGCTCCTCTGCTCCTCTGCTCACTTCTCGCCTTGCAAGCGATGAAACAACACATTCGTCACAAAAGTCAGCCCCAGCAAAATAAAGCCGAGGGCGAGGGCGAGGGCGAAATTCCCTTTGCGGGTTTCCAGCACGATGGCCGTCGTCAGCACCCGTGTCTCCCCTTCGATATTGCCCCCCACCAGCATGACCGCGCCCACTTCGGAGATAATCCCTCCAAAGGCGGCAATCACGGCCGCCAACACCCCCAACCGCGCCTCCAGCAACGTCTGCCACGCCAACTGCCACGGCGTGGCCCCCAGCGAACGCAATTGCAGGGGGATGAGCGGGTCTACGCCGCGCACGGCCGTTAACACCAGCCCCACCACCAGCGGCAAAGCGATAATCGTCTGCGCCGCAATCATAGCTGTGGGGGTGAACAACCAGCGCCAATCTCCCAGCGGCCCCTGATTGGAGATGAACAGGTAGACGGCCAGCCCCACCACCACAGGCGGCAAGCCCATGCCCGTGTAGATGAGCGGGAGCAGGCAACCCGCCAGCGGAACCCGCTCACGCAACCCCAGCCACGCCCCCACAGGCACGCCCAACACCACCGCAATGAGCAACGCCCCCCCCGAAACGCGCAAAGTCAGCCAAACAATGCCCCCCAACGCCGCATCCCCCGCCCACAACAGGCGTAGGGCATCAAAAATGGCTTGCCAAAGAATGTCCATAGGGGGAGGGAAGTGGTTAGTGGTTTAGTGGCGAGTGGTCTGGTCTAGCCACTAGCCACTAACCACTAATCACTTGCATCTGGATAAAACAGGGGTTGGCCAAACGCTTCTACGCCGAATTGGGCGATGGCGGCTTGCGTTTCGGGGCTGGTCAGCCATGCGGCAAACTCGGCCGCCAATTCGTCGTTGATGTTGCCTTTGTCGGGGTTCACGATGATGACCCCATACGGATTGAGCAGTTTACTATCCCCATTTTCGGCAATGCTCTCGCCGCCGACGACGATGACCAAGTTGGGCAAGTTGTCGCGCATGGACAAATAGGTGGCGCGGTCGGTCAGGGTGTAGGCGGCCGTTTCATTGGCAAAGGTCAGCGTGTCGCCCATCCCCTGCCCAATCGCCTGATACCAACTCATGCTGGCTGGGTCGGGGGTCAGATTGGCGGCCGTCCACAAACTCAACTCCTTGGTGTGTGTACCACTGTCGTCGCCCCGCGAGACAAAAGGAGCCTCGGCCGTGGCGATGGCCGTCAGGGCCTCGGCGGCCGTGCCCATGCCCACCGCGCCAGCGGGGTCGGCCGTTGGCCCCACCAAGATAAAGTCGTTGTACATGACATCGTAGCGGGCTATCCCATGCCCCGCTTCCATAAAGGCATCTTCCCGCGCTCGCGCATGGACGAGCAACACATCCGCATCGCCCGCTTCCCCAATGGTAATCGCTTGCCCTGTGCCCACCGCCACCACGTCCACGCGGGCGTTGGCTTCTTCCTCAAAAGCGGGCAAGATGGCCTCCAGCAAGCCCGAATCGGCCGTGCTGGTTGTCGTCGCCAAGCGCAAAACGGCTGGCTCGGCCGTGCCACAACTGGCCATCGCCAGCACAAACAGGAACATCAAGGTCATTGACCACAAATTGCGTTTCATTGTTATTCTCCAAAGTCGTTATGATGAAAATTCATAACGCTGGAGTTTACTCAGTTGGCAAACCAGTGTCAATGTCGCCAAAGAGGGCACTGTAGCGGGTTTGGAGGAGGTCGTCTAGCTCTTGGCTGAGTTGGTTGAAACGGCCGATAACCCCCTCGGCCAGCGGCGTGAGCGAGGCCCCACCCCCCGCACGGCCGCCCGTGCGCGTCTGCACCAGTTGGCGGCCGAGGCGGGTTTCCATCTCGTGGATTTTTTGCCACGCAATGCGGTAAGGCACATCCATCTCGGCCGCGCCCGCGCTAATGGAGCCTGTGCGGCCGATGGCTTCCAGCAAGCGAATGCGCCACAACGAGAGAGCCACCTCCCCCTCCCTTTCGAGCCAAAAATTGAATTGGGGCAGAAGTTCCATAAGAAAGGATGAAGAGCGAAAGACAAAGGAGGATAAGGAAGGCTTGATTTTACCCCGTTCGCTGGGCTATGGCATTGGTCACTGGTCACTGGTCATTGGCCATTGGCTCACATTCACCAACACCCCTTTTGTTCATTGCTCCTTGTTCATTGCTCATTGCTATGCGCCACCTTCTTTTCTCCCTCTTGCTCCTTTTGCCCTTGGTTAGTGCGGCGTGCAATACGGCCGCCCCCGCCACTTCGGAAGCCATCACCTACCGCTACGACAATTTGCCCGACGAAGCAGACACGAGCGCGGCCGTGGCCGAATTTCGCGCCATCTCCAAATGGCACAAATACGACCTGACCTACAGCTTTATCAACAGCACCAACAAGCTCGCGGGCGAGAGTGAGCGGGAGCTGGTGCGCGAGGCGTTTGCCATTTGGGCGGCCGCCACCCCGCTCACCTTTACCGAGGTGGGGTCAGGGCAAGCGGCCGACATTGAAATTGGGTGGTATGAAGGGGATTATGGCTTTATCGAGCCATTTGATGGCCCCGGCAACGTGTTGGCCCACGCCACCTTCCCCAACCCGTTCGCCCCGCAACAGGTTTATCTCCATTTTGACAACACCGAACGGTGGGTGAATAGCCTGAACGAGAATGTGGATTTGCTCAGTGTGGCTATCCACGAAATAGGGCATGTACTGGGCTTGGGGCACAGCCGCGACCCTCGCGCCATCATGTATGCCAGCTATTCTGGCCCCAACCGCACCCTCAGTGCGGATGATATTGCGGGTGTCACAGAATTGTATGGGGTGAATAGCACGGCCGAGGCCCCCACCACCCCTCCTGCGGGCGCAGAAGTTCCCCCCAGCACCAATGTGGATAGCGATAGCGACGGCCTGAGCGATGCCGAAGAGGTCTACATCACGGGCACAGGCCCCCAAAACCGCGACACCGATGGGGATGGCGTTCCCGATGGCCTCGAGGTGCTTTACCGCATGAACCCGCTCGACCCCGACATGGACAAGGATGGCGTGAACGACGGGGATGAGATTCGGGCGAGCACAAACCCCTTCTTCCCCGACCAACAAGCGGCCGTTTCGGCCGAATTAGTCCAGCAAGTCAGCCAGTACCTAAGCGAGGCGATTCGCTTGGAGATTCGCGCCCTGCGGACAGGGGATGCGGCCGTGGCCGCCCCCGTGCTCTCGGCCGATGTTCTGGCACTTCTCGAACAGCAAATCACCCTGCTCAACCAGCAGGGGCAGGTGCAACTCTCCACCTTTGATTATTACAATAGCTATCTGGCCGATGTGCGCCTCATCAGCAACCGCCAAATTGAGGTGGATAGTTGTGAGCGTTGGTCTACGGCGGTGTTTGACAAGGCTACGGGCGCGGCCGTGCGAAGCACAGGCACGCAACTCATTCCCCAAACCATTACCTTGCGCCAACTAGACATTGGCTGGCGCATTACGGCCGTCGAATTTCGAGAAGCCCCCGCCTTTTGCCGCTAATTTTGTGACAAGTTACAGGTTACAAGTGGCAAGCGACTTGTAACCTGTAACTTGTAACTCGCAACCCATCCCAACCCTTTTCACAGCCCCAGACCACATGAAAACCACCCCACGCCCGCCTCTTGTTTTGGCCGCCACGGCCGTCCTCCTGCTCCTCACCACCCTTTTCACCCCTTCCTTGCAGGCAGGGGGTGGCCTTATTTATGTCAACCATGCCGCCACAGGAAGCAACAATGGCACAGATTGGGACAACGCTTATACCGACTTGCAAGACGCGCTGGCTGGGGCCATAGATGGAAGCGAAATTTGGGTGGCGCAAGGCGTGTACACACCCGGCAACACGGCCGATGACAGCTTCCACCTCCTCAGCGATGTCGCCCTCTACGGGGGTTTTGCCGCCACCGAAACCCTCCGCACCCAGCGCGATTGGGTGGCCAATGTCACCGTCTTGAGCGGCGACATAGGTGGCGATGATATAGCAGATAGTCATGGGGTGGTCACTACCACCGCCCACCTGACAGGAACCAACAGCGCCCATGTGGTCACGGCCGAGTTCATCAACAATGCCACCCTCGATGGCTTTACCATTACCGCAGGCAATGCCAGCACAGGCAACCCTGTGTGCCCCAGTGCCTGCGGCGGCGGCTTGCGCCTCGACGATGCGAAACCCACACTGGCCAATTTGGCCATCAGCGGCAATGCCGCTCATTATGGTGGCGGCTTACACATCTCCTCAAATAGCAGTCCCATGTTTGCAAAACATCATCATTCAGGGCAATTCAGCCCTCCTGAATGGGGGCGGCTTGCTGAGTGGCACAGAAAGTGCCCCCACCTTGTACAACGCCTTAATCACAGGCAACACGGCGGGCGCAAGCGGGGGCGGAATCTTCAACGCAGGCGGCAATGCAGAGCTGGTGAATATCACCCTGAGTGGCAATTGGGCGGGTGTGCGTGGGGGCGGGATGGCCAACCGGCAAGGGAGTGAGCCAAACCTCATCAACAGCATTGCGTGGCACAACGAAGATGCGAGTGGGCTGGGAACGCTAACGGCCAATTTAGACAACAGTGCCGACAGCTTGCCCTTTGTGCGCTTCAGCCTTGTACAAGGGAGCGGCGGCAGTGGCCTTGGCTGGGCGAGCAATGCGGGGGTGGATTACGGCCAGAATATCGCCAGCAACCCCTTGTTTGAGGAGCCGATTGACCCTGCTGAAGTGCCGACCACGGCCGGTGATTTTCAACTCCAGCTCATCTCCCCTGCGGTAGATAAGGGCCTCCAAATACTCAATCCCTTGCCGTTCGATGTGGCGGGCAATGTGCGTATCCAAAATGGGGCCATTGACATGGGGGCGTATGAGTCGCCCCCCGCTTCGGTGGCGACGGCCGTCTTTGCCGGCACAGGCCACGGCCGCATCACCAGCTCCCCCGCTGGGGTGGATTGCACCACCACCTGTGCCACCCCTTTTAATGTGGGGCAGATAGTGACCTTGACGGCCGAGACAACCACGGCCGAATCCAATTTTGTGGGGTGGAGCGGGGTGTGTAGCGGCACAGGCACTTGCTTCCTCGAACTCAACACCAGCCAAACGGTGACGGCCACTTTTACGCTGAACCAATACGAGTTGGCCATCACCAAAACAGGGGTGGGCAGTGGCCTTGTCACCAGCACCCCTGCGGGGCTGAATTGCGGGGCGACTTGCACGGCCGATTTTGATTTTGGCACGGAAGTGACTCTAACGGCCACGGCCGATACGGGGTTTGCTTTTCGCGGCTGGAGCGGGGCGTGTAGTGGGGTGGCTCCCGTTTGTATTGTTACGGTTGAGGAGGCGCAGACGGTAACGGCCAACTTTGGGCTGAAAGCAGTCTTTTTGCCGCTAATCAGCACACCGTAGGAGGGAGAGCAAGAGAGGAAGAGAGCCTTAGCACTCTCTTCCTCTCTTCCTCCCCCTCTCCAATTAGTTGCGCAGATAGGCGATGAGCAGGCGCACGCCAAAACCCGTCGCGCCCTTGGCTCCGCCGAGTTGGGCTTGAGAGCTGTAAGCCATCCCCGCAATGTCGAGATGGGCCCACGGGTAGGCGGTGAATTCGCGCAAAAAGACGGCCGAGGTTCCCACGCCCCCATAACGGCCGCCGCTGTTCTTCATGTCGGCCACATCCGTCTTGATTTTCTCGCGGTAATCATCCCACAGGGGCATAGGCCACAACCGCTCGAAAGTGGCTTGGCCAGCGGCCGTCAGCCGCCCCTGCAACCCCTCATCGTTGCAGAAAATCCCCGCCGCCACATCCTCTCCCAACGCAATGACACACGCCCCCGTCAGGGTGGCCAAATCTATCACGGCCGCTGGGGTGTAGCGCTGGGCAAAGACCAACGCATCGGCCAAAATCATGCGCCCTTCGGCATCGGTGCTGATAATTTCGATGGTTTTGCCGTTGCTGGCCGTAATCACATCGGCCGGGCGATAGGCGGCCGAATCGGGTTTGTTGTCGGTGCAGGGAGCCAGCCCCACCACATGCCGCGCCAGCTTGAGCGCCCCGACGGTGTGCATGGTTCCCAACACGGCCGCCGCACCAGCCATGTCGCTCTTCATCTGCCACATGCTGTCGCTGGGCTTAATGGAGATGCCGCCTGTGTCAAATGTCACCCCTTTGCCGACCAGCACCACGGCCGCTTCTTCCGCGCCGTCGTGTTCGAGGGCAATAAAATAGGGTTCATCGGCCGAGCCTTGGGCGACGGCCAAAAACGCGCCCATCTTGTGCTCGGCCGCCCACGCCCTATCGCCAATGGTGGCGCGGAAGCCGTGGCGTTCGGCCAAATAGCGGGCCACCTCGGCCAGTGCGGCGGGGGTGGCGATGTTGGGCGGCAAGTTGACCAAATCGCGGGCCAGCCCTGCCCCTTGGGCAACGGCCGTGCCGACGCGCAAGCCAGCTTCCACGGCCGCCAATTTTTCGGCCGCCACCTCGACTACGCTCAACATCAATTCGCCTTCGGCGGGGGTGTGTTCGTGCGCCCATGCGCCGTGTGTGGCCAGCCGTGCCCCGAGGTCATCGAGGGCGGTGGCGCGGTATTGGTAGAGGACGGCCGCCGCCCCTTCGAGGGTGGCTTGGGCGGCCGTGGCCACATCCAGCCCCGCCACGCCTGCGCCGTGGACAATGGTGGCGACTTGCCGGCCGCCTAAATCGGCGGCGCGTTTCACCCCT
Organism: Candidatus Hadersleviella danica; assembly: GCA_016711405.1. Lineage (GTDB taxonomy): Bacteria > Chloroflexota > Anaerolineae > Promineifilales > Promineifilaceae > Hadersleviella > Hadersleviella danica. The sequence goes on from JADJSZ010000032.1 coordinate 49,197, forward strand.
GCGGCCGAGGCGCGGCGCACCTGCTCCACATCGAACTTGGCGCGGGGGCCTAGCCCGACGACGAGGACGCGCTGGGCGGGGATGGCGCCGCGTGGGTAAAGCACGCCGACTTCGCCCGCTTTGCCTTTCAGGTCGCCGCTGGCAATCAGTTCGCTGATGGCTCCGCCGAGGGCGGCATCTACCGCGCCTGTGGCGCCGCTGGGGGTGGTGACATCGTCGAAGAGGTTGATGATGAGGGTGTCGGCCGTGGTTTGCTCAATGGCCTCGTGCAGGAGTTGAAGTTTCATGGATTTTCTCTGGGGTAGTGGTAAAAAATGTCAGGCTTATAGTCATCAATAAGTTGTGGATTGGTGGCATTGACCCAATCAAGCGGTTAAAGCCGTTGCCACGTACCACCAGAATCGTTGGCTCTTTTTTAACATGGTTCCAGCCATCCGTGCAATTTGGAACAGCAAATTGGTTAGTGTCATGGGTTTTTCGCCATAAACTGGGTTGCAGGTTACAAGTTACAAGTCGTTTAGGATCGCGAAGTTTTTAACTTGAACAAATGGCGTTATTGCGTTTTTTTTAACGCAAAGTCGCCAAGACGCAAAGAGCGCAAAGGGTCTCGAGAAAAATCGGTGCTCTATGGTTAAAAAAAGGGCTAACGTCGCCACTACAAGTTAAATCTGAATGTAACTGTTCAGGTGTGTAGGAACGACTTTAGTCGTAGGCTTGTAATAACGGTTTTAGCCGTTCGGTTGAACAAAACAAACCATCTGGGAGACGCTTACCCTCCTCCAAAATGATGTCTGTCAAATCCATCAGTTACCAATTGACGATTAGGAATCGGGTCTGTAAACTAAGCGGCAATTCTACCCAATCCCCAGTTTTCAAGGAGATTAACATGTCGGAACCGTTTATTGGTCAGATTATTATGTTTGGCGGTAATTTCGCCATTCGGGGCTATGCGCAGTGTGATGGGCAACTGTTGCCAATTGCTCAAAACTCGGCGCTTTTTTCCATTTTAGGCACCACCTATGGTGGCAATGGGCAAACGACGTTTGCCTTGCCCGATTTGCGCGGCCGTACAGCCATCCACATGGGCAGTGGCCCCGGTCTCTCCAGTTATGAATTGGGGGAAAGCAGTGGCAGTGAACGGGTGACCTTGACCGTGGCAGAAATGCCTAGCCATAACCACAAATTGGGTGTGCAATCGGGCACGGCCGACCAAGCCAGCCCACAAAACCATATCTTGGCCACCGAAGCAACTGGTTCGACCGCCATTTATAGCGCTGGACAGCCCGATGCTAGTGCCAACCCCGCCGCCATCAGCCCCATGGGCGGAAGCCAGCCCCATACCAACATGCAACCCTATCTGACGCTCAACTTCCAGATTGCGCTAGTCGGTATTTTCCCTTCCCGCAACGACTAATTAGCTCTCTGCCTGAACAACCCTAAAACCGTCAAGGTCTCAAAAACCTCGACGGTTTTTTGCTTTTACCAACCTAACCAACTTCCCGCCACAGACGAGCCATTTATAGAGGCCATCTACCAACTACGCCTGCTTTACAGCCACCCATTCCGCACACCAACGGCCGTGTATCGCGTCCAAAATAACCCATCAATTACCAATTGACGATTAGGAATCGGGTCTGTAAACTAAGCGGCAATTCTACCCAATCCCCAGTTTTCAAGGAGATTAACATGTCGGAACCGTATATTGGTCAGATTATTATGTTTGGCGGTAATTTCGCCATTCGGGACTATGCGTTGTGTGATGGGCAAGTGTTGCCGATTGCTCAAAACCAAGCCCTGTTTTCTATTTTGGGCACCACCTATGGTGGCAATGGATCCACAACGTTTGGCTTGCCCGATTTGCGCGGCCGTACAGCCATTCACATGGGCAGTGGCCCCGGTCTCAGCAACTACTCTTGGGGGAAAGCAGTGGCAGTGAAACGGTGACCTTGACCGTGGCAGAAATGCCTAGCCATAACCACAAATTGGGTGTGCAATCGGGCACGGCTGACCAAGCCAATCCCGAGAACCATATATTGGCCACCGAAGCAACTGGTTCGACGGCCGTTTATAGCGCTGGACAGCCCGATACCAGTGCCAACCCCGCCGCCATCAGCCTCATGGGCGGAAGCCAGCCCCATACCAACATGCAACCCTATCTGACGCTCAACTTCCAGATTGCGCTTGTCGGTATTTACCCTTCCCGCAACTAACTGGCTCTCTGCTCGAACTACATTAAAACCGTCGAGGTCTCGAAAACCTCGACGGTTTTTTGTCATTATCATGCCTAACCCCATCACCACCCGCCCTATAACCCCTGCCGATGACCCATTGGTGTTGGCTATCTACCACACCACCCGCGAGCCAGAACTGGCCCTGACAGATTGGTCGGCCGCGCAAAAAGCCGCTTTTGTGGCTATGCAGTTTCAGGCCCAGCGGCAGGATTACCAGCACCGCTTTCCGCAAGCAGATTATGACCTGATTATGGCGGGAGATGAGCCTGTGGGGTATGTCTATGTCATGCGTGGACAAGAGGAGATGCGTTTGTTGGATATTGCAATGGCTCCCGCATGGCGCAACCAAGGGGTGGGCACGGCCGTCTTGCGCGAACTCATGGCCGAAGCGGCCGCCAGCCAACGCCCCCTCAGCTACATGGTGCTACGCACCAATGAGGCCGCCTTGCGCCTCTACCAACGGCTCGGCTTCCAGCAAGCAGGGTTATATGGCCACCATTACTTGATGGTTCATCGGGCGGATAGAGTGAATAGTGAGTAGTGAATAGTGAGGAACTACTTACTACTTACTTACTAATTAAACACCGCTTCATAATAACGGCCGTGTGCATCTTGCCCAAGGGGGGCAATGAAGATGTCGGGCAAGGTTCCCAGTGTGGGATGCGTCAAGGTGTACATGCGTTGGGGAAGCGCAGGTTGGGTGGGGAACCGAAAGGTGAGTGAGAAGGGCGGGCGTTGGGGTGGGGTTTCGGCCGTGGCCCACGGCGAACGGAAGGGGGGCAAGGGAATTTCATCCACGCGAATCAACGTCACCTCAAACTCGTCCCCCTCGCTCAATTGCACCTGAAACAAACTGTTCAGGTGTGGGTCAAAATCTGCTTTGCGGAATGTTTCTAATGTCATAAGTGTGTCAGCTAGTCAGCCAGTCAGCTTGTCAGCCAAAAAACTGAGGGCTGATTTGCTGAACAGCGAATGGAGAATAATCGTGATGAACCAATTATATCGTGTCATTTGGGTTGTGTGTCTGTTGGCCACGGCCGTCCTTTTTTCTGCCCCACCCCGCCCTGCCTATGCCGCCACGTTTGTGGTGACGAAAACGGCCGATACGGCCGACGGCACGTGTGATGCCGATTGCTCCCTGCGCGAAGCCATCATTGCCGCCAACGCGGCGGCAGGGGCAGATGTGATTACCGTGCCTGCTGGAACCTACACCCTCTCCATTGCAGGTACTGGCGAAAATGCGGGTGCCACAGGCGATTTAGACATCACAGGGAATCTTACCATCAATGGAGCAGGAGCAAGTACCACCATCATCAATGCCAACAGCATAGACCGTGTATTCCATGGGGTGACAACGGCTGGTACGACCCTCATCGTTGCCATTTCAGACATCACCATTCGTGGGGGGAATCTTCCTGCAGGTATTACCAATATGGGAGGTGGCTTTGCCTCAGATTCCACCACAACAGGCAACACCAACCTGACGCTAAACAATGTGCAAATAAGTAATAACACCACAGGAAACAATGGCGGGGCAGTTGGCTTTATCAAAAATGCAGGAGCCGCAAACCATGTCTTAACCATAACTAACAGCACCATCGCCAATAATTTAGCACTCAATGGGGGGGGCTTGGTTGTAATGGGTGCACTCTCGATGTCACATCTAGCACCATTTCCGCCAACGGAGCCTCCACGGATGGCGGGGGTATTCACGTTGCAGGCAATACATCAGCCGTCAGTTTGGTTAACAGCACAGTCAGTGGCAACACAGCCAATGGCAATGGTGGCGGTCTGAGCAAAACTTTTGGTACTGGGACAATTGGAGTGAACTTCTCCACCATCACCAATAACACGGCTGATAATGATAACAACGCGGCTGGCACGGGTGGTGGCATCAATGCCAACAGCAATACCACCCTCCAAAACAGCATTGTACAAGGTAATGCCAACCCCAGCAGTGCGGCCACTCTTGATTGTGCAGGAGTGGGGCTTTCCTCCAATGGTTACAACGTTGTGGGGTCTGTCACGGGTTGCCCCAGTGGGGGAACAAGCGATTCCACGGCCGCGGCCAATCTCGGCCCATTGCAAAACAACCTAGGTAATATCAACACCCACATGCCCGGTGGTGGCAGTGCCGCCATCAACCGCGTCCCCAATGGTTCCAGTGGTTGCAATGGAGGTGTTTCGGTGGATCAACGCGGCGGGGTGCGTGCCGATGGTCTAAATCGGGGCGATACAGCTTGTGATTCAGGGTCTGTGGAAGCCGACTCCACCCTACAACCAAATGCCGTTGCCCTACAATTGCTCAGCACGGAAGCGAACGCCTCTGCGCAATGGGCTATTTTCCTCTTCGCGCTCCTCGTCTTGGCCAGTTTGGGGGTTATGGGTCAACGGCCGTTTGGTCAACTTGCACGAAAGCTCACAAACAAAATTTGAGCAATTATGCAACTTGTGCAATTGCCCCGTGGGAGATAAAGTAGGCGGTAGGTTAGTAGGTGGCGCAATTACCACCTCTCCCAACAGAATTACATTGTTAGGCCAAGATGCCTTTTCCCCCCACTGGTTGATACAGGACAACCAGTGGGGTGGGAAGGCATCTTTTTTGTTGCTGGTTACTGGTTATTCGTTATTGGGTCGGTGACAGGCACCCTAAAGGCCTGTCAAATAACAAATAACCTGTCATTTCGTTCTTTAACAGTTAGGTTTAAGGAGAGAAAAAGATGTTTAAGTTAACGCGCAATTCCGTGAAACGATTGGCCGTGGTGGGTTTGGGGCTTATCGGCCGCTGGCATGTTCAGCCGCACCGCCTATGCCCAAGAAATTACCGACACCATTGTGGTGCAAATAGACACCATCTGGTTGATGATTGGCTCCGCTTTGGTCTTCTTCATGCAAGCTGGTTTTGCCCTTGTCGAAAGCGGCTTCACCCGCTCCAAAAACTCAGCCAACCTCATCATGAAGAACCTGCTCGACTTCTGTGTGGGTGTGCCCCTTTTCTTTGCCCTCGGCTTTGGCTTCATGTACGGCACCTCGGCCGGTGGCTTTATTGGCACCGACAACTTCTTTCTCTCTGAGCTGGCCATTGCCGATGGGGATGCGTTTAGCTGGGTAGATTTCCTCTTCCAAGCCATGTTTGCGGCTACGGCCACCACCATCGTTTCAGGGGCAGTCGCCGAACGGATGAAATTCAGCACTTACCTCATCTACAGCATCATCATCTCCGTTTTCATCTACCCCATTTCGGGGCACTGGCATTGGGGCGGCGGCTGGATCTACCAACTTGGCTTCATTGACTTTGCTGGTTCGACCCTTGTCCATACCGTCGGTGGCTTTGCCGCCTTAGCGGCCGCGCTCGTTCTCGGCCCGCGCATCGGCAAATTTAACAAAGATGGCTCCACCAACGTCATCCCCGGCCACAGCCTCACTTTGGCCGCCACAGGGGTGTTCATCCTCTGGTTTGGTTGGTTCGGCTTCAATGGCGGTAGCACCCTCTCGGGCATGAGTCCCGGCATCGCTTATGTGATGGTTACAACGACATTGGCGGCTTCGGCGGCCGTGGTTTCCGCCCTGCTCATCAACTGGTGGAAAACGGGCAAGCCCTCCACCGAAATGGCGCTTAATGGGGCTTTGGCGGGTCTCGTCGCCATCACCGCTGGCTGTGCCAATGTCACCCCCATTGGGGCACTCATCATCGGCGTTCTCTCTGGCCCCGTTCTCATTTACGGCCTCGACCTCATCGAGAAGGTCTTAAAAATAGATGACCCTGTTGGGGCAGTGGCTGTGCATGGCTTAAACGGTGTTTGGGGAACCATCGCCGTGGGCTTGTTCGCCTACACCGACACCAACGCCCTCACGGCGATGGGTGAAGTCAACGGCCTCTTTTATGGCGGCGGGTTCACCCAATTGGGTGTCCAACTCATCGGCACCTTGGCCGTGGCTGGTTGGGCCTTTGCCACCGCGTATGGCCTCTTCACCCTGCTTAAAGTCACCATGGGCATCCGTGTCACCGAGCGGGAAGAGTTGGAAGGTTTGGACATCTCCGAGCATGGCACAGTGAGCTACCCCGAATTTGGGTTCACCTCCGCGCCATCGGGCGATTAGGGGTTATGGGGTTTTGTTACTGGTTATTCGTTATTGGGTTGCCCTACCGACTACCCCATAACGAATAACAAATAACGAGTAACCAACTAACGAGTAACTCACCATGAAAATCTCACTCGAACGCAACGCAGGCAACGAGCTAGTGCCCTATGTGGCGCACATTGATAGCTCGGATTTGACCATTCACAAGCCTTCTCAATTCAAGGTTCCCGTGCAAGCCATTTACACGGGCACGACAAAGAGTTTTCAGGCTGAGGTTTGCGGCTTTTTGGCCAAGGCCAACACGGCCGATGGACTCATCCCCCGCCTCGAAAATTTACTTTACCAACTCATTAACGTCGCTCGCTTGCCCCGCCACGTCTTTGTGGCTCGGCGAGCCAAGAAAATTTACCCCGTCTACACCATTGGCCACGAAGTGATGGCCACCACCCCCGGCGGCCCTGTCTTCCGCCATGTCGAGCTGGCCAAGGTGCGCGAGTACCTTACCGATTATCTGCATGAAACCAATGTGTTGGGCGAAAAAGGGCTAAGCGACAAATTGCATGTGCGCGGGCTGGATATGGAGACGCTGGGCTTGTTGCGGCCGATTTTCTACCTCAAGAAGCGCGTCAGTGGCGAAACCGATTTTTGGTCGCCCGTCTTTGAATCCCCCGCTGGCAAGACGGTCTACACCTATGCTGTCAACGCCCAGCGCGAAGTGACCCTGAACGGCCGTGAAGTCCTCGTTCTGCGCGATTTGGTGGCCGAGTTGTTGAAGACGGACGGCCGTCTGCACGACCGCTACGACCTCCGTGCCGACCGGCTGATGCCCACCTATTGGGATCGGCTCAAGAGAGAACTCAAGCCCGAAGGCCAACTCACCGTCAGCGGGCAATTGGTAGATGTGTATAGCGCGGGCAATGTTTGGCTGGCTCTCGAACCACGGCCAGACGAAGCCCGCTACGGCCTCTTCTTTGGGGCCAACAGCGATGATTTGCGCGGCCGTATGACCCGCGACTTCATCCGGCGCGGTCTGGCCGTGCCAGCATAAGCGGGTTATTTGTTACTCGTGATTGGTTATTGGGTCGTTGGTCAACAACCTTCAATAACCAATAACCCAATAACGAATAACCCAATAACGAATAACCAGTAACGACCCAAAACCACTACTTTTTAGAAGGAGAATGAACCGAATGACAACCCCTAGCGATATTCGCGCCCTGATAGAAGAAAATGGTGTCAAAATTGTAGACATCAAATTCACCGACCTGTTTGGTCAATGGCAACACTTTTCCCTGCCCGTCGAAGCCTTCGACATTGACGAAGCCATCGAAGAAGGGCTGGGCTTTGATGGCTCCTCCATTCGCGGCTTTCAATCCATTGAAAACAGCGACATGGTGTTGAAGGCCGACCCCACCTCCGCCTTCCTCGACCCCTTTGGCAAATACCCTACCCTCAGCGTCATTTGCAACGTCTACGACCCCCTCTCGGGCATCGCCTACACCCGCGACCCCCGCTATGTCACCGCCAAGGCGGAGGCGTATCTCAAGGGCACAGGCATCGCCGATAGCGTCTTTGTTGGCCCCGAAGCGGAGTTCTTCATCTTTGACGAAGTCTCCTACAGCACCAGCCAAAACACCTCTCAGTACAGCGTAGATAGCGAAGAGGCGTGGTGGAACACAGGCAAACCCGGCTTGGGTCACTTAGTCCCCGAAAAAGGTGGCTACTTCCCCGTTTCGCCCATTGATGCGTTGCAAGACATCCGCTCCGACATGGTGCGGGCGATGATTGATGCGGGCATTAACGTCGAAGTTCACCACCACGAGGTGGCCAGCGCAGGCCAATGCGAAATTGACATGCGCTTTGACCACATGCTGAAAATGGCCGACCAAGTTCAGCTCTACAAATACATTGTGAAAAATGTGGCCAAGGCGGCCGGCAAAACGGCCACCTTCCTGCCCAAACCCATTTTCCGCGACAACGGCTCGGGGATGCACACCCACATGAGCTTGTGGAAAGATGGCCAACCCCTCTTTGCGGGCGACGAATACGCGGGTCTGAGCCAAATGGCGTTGTACTTCATCGGCGGCATCCTCAAGCACATTAACTCGTTGCTCGCTTTCTGCGCCCCCACCACCAACTCCTATCGGCGGTTGGTTCCCGGCTACGAAGCACCAGTTGTGGTGGCTTACTCGGCTCGTAACCGCTCGGCCGCTTGCCGCATCCCCATGTACTCCCACTCGCCCAAAGCGAAACGGGTGGAATTCCGTTGCCCCGACCCCTTGGCCAACCCCTACTTGGCCTTCCCCGCCATTCTCATGGCTGGTTTGGATGGCATCAAGAACCAGATTGACCCCGGTGCGCCCTCCGAGCAAGATTTGTTCGAGGAGGAGACCCTGAAACACGTGACCACCGTCAAGGGTTCGCTCTATGATGTGTTGGACGCGCTGGAAGCGGACCACGATTTCTTGTTGGAAGGTGGGGTGTTTACGCCCGATTTGATTGAGAGTTATATCAGCATCAAGCGGATTGAGGCGGACCAAGTGCGCCTACGGCCGCATCCCCAAGAATTTGTGATGTATTACGGTGGTTAAAAAGCTGTAAGCCGTAAGCCGTAAGCTAAAAAGCCCTTCTCGCTGAGAAGGGCTTTTTTGTTGGCAAAAATTCGTGTCATAGGTGAAATTCGTGTCAAAAAAAGCCACCCCCCAATAAGCGGCAACGCAAATGAAACATACCTCCACCGAATTACTCACATTGCCCCCCCCTAGGGCGGGTGGTAAAATGAAAAGGTTAAAGACCAATCGTTACCCAACACAAATGGTTTGTAATACCAGTTTGGAACTGGGCTGGTATTTCCCACAAGAAGCACAATCCCCCAAACCTTTCGCCAATTCCCCCCCCAGCGTAGGAGAACTCCGTGACACAGATGTATACCCAGACCAAAGAATACTGGGCTTCACCAGACCTTTCCCTGACGGAAAGTGACATTGAACAGATTTACAACTATTTTTTGGAGGCAGAACGGCCGCAACCGATTGAGAAAATCACCCAAGTTATTATCAACCACCGCATTGCCGAAGAGAAAAGCAAGCTCAAGCCGCGCATGGAAGGGCGCATTATTTACCAGCCCCGCAAGCAATACCAAGTCGGCGACAAGCTGGTTTTCCCCGCCCTGCAATTTGCCCATGCCGAGGTGACTGAGCTTCGCAAGGGAACGAACCCCCAATTTGGCGAATTCCAAGTCATTGCCGTCAATCTGAATGGTAAAGCGCGTGAATTCAGCGCGGGACTAGAGGTTGAGCACCCCCTCAACCGTGGCGAGGGCATGGACAGCATTCGGCTGGAAGAGCCAGACCCCGATGCGCTTTATGAGCAATTTGGCGAGTTTCTAAATGAGCGCATTTCGGCCGTGCTCGAGCAAAACAACGAGTTTATTCGCTTGGCTGGCCAATGGTTTGTGCGCGGGCTGATGGGCGAAATCAACATTGGCCATTTGCACCTTTCCGAAGCTGTGCTGGAAATTAGCGGCGGCGGCCCCCTGCCCACCCCCGAGATTTTGGTGCATTTGGATATGCCCAAAAATATCTTGCCCGAAGTGCAAGAATTCTCGCTCAACTATGCCTTGCTCAACGATGCCCGGTTTGACGAAGTAGCCCCGCCGGGACGAGTGAGTTGGTTCCTGCGTCGGCTGGAACCCGCTTATGTGCGCGAAATCCCCGACCGCCTCGCCTACAAACCCCATGCCTACGACCGCGCTTTACTTGGTTCGCAAATGCACCAACTGGAGCGGGAACTGGATGATGAGTGGTCTGAGTTTGAATGGGCCACGGTTCCCCGCGATGTGACCTTTACCCTGACCTATCCCCACCGCGCGGCCGGCACATTGCCCCTTTCGTCGCGGATACGGCCGCATTTTCCCCTTGGCATCTCCCCCCGCCAATTGGTGAGCTTGGTAGACAAAGAGACAGGCGAAGAAATCCCCGCATGGGTCTCGGCCGAGGGGCGCTATGTGGGTGGCCTGACCAACTGGTATGAAGCGAACGACATCCCCGTGGGCGGCTATCTCAAAGTGTCTGCTGGCCCGCGCCCCGGCGTGGTTTACATTGATTACAGCCGACGGCCGAAGGCACGCCGCGAATGGGTGCGCCTTGGCAGTATCCAAAACGGCCAACTCGCCTTTCACTTGGACAAGCGCAACGTCGGTTGTGATTACGACGATTTGCTCATTGTCTCCACCGAGCAGACCACGGCCGTGGATTTGCTCTTCCGCAGTGGCGAAAACCAGCGGCGCACCCTCGCCAGCCTACTGGCGCAAATGATGCCCAGCTTGGGCGAAAGCGGCCCCCAAAACGCCGTCCATGCCAAGACGCTCTACAGTGCGGTGAACATGCTCCGTCGCACCACCCCCGGTGCTATTTTTGCCGAACTGATCCGCCACCCCGCCTTCCAAACAGTGGGCGACCAATATTGGCTGTTTAACCCCCAAAAGTGGCAAAACTAGAGGTCAACCATTATGTCAAACAATCCGCGCCCCCAAATTAGCAATATCTCTATTCGGCAAGTTACCGAAGAAACAAAATTCCACATTGATTATGGTTGGTGGGAACAATCCACCTTGGATTTACGCAGTTATTTGGTCAACCGTCTGCAAACCTTAGGCATGGACAATATCCATTTAGACCCAAACGCCCACGAAGTGGATTTGGTAGATATGCACACAGGCGAAGTCACTCGTGTAGATGGCTTTCAGTATGTTGTCCAAACCTATTTCAGCCAACTCCCTCCCGATTTTGCCCAGCGTTCGTCGCTGGTAGATGCTGTTTTTTGTGTGCTGATGGCCAACGCCAATCGGCCGCTCACCGCCCATGAGATTGCCCAACAACTCGGCCGCAGTGCCGATGTCGTCCTGCGCACCCTCAACGGCCCGCGCATCTACCAAGGCATTACGCCTGTGTTTGAGTAAAGTACGAATGACGAAGTACGAAGCACGAAGTAAATTTCGTAATTCGTACTTTGTAATTCGTAATTTTTTTTGACGCATCTCTAACCACTCATTAGAATTACGCTCACCGCCCTAGTAGCTCAATGGACAGAGCACCGGACTTCTAATCCGTAGGTTGAGGGTTCGATTCCCCCCTAGGGCATTACGCCACCGGCGTAAAGCGTCAGAGTAGCCATCCCCCACGGCCGTTCTGCGCTTTACGCCTTTTTTGTAGCTTAAAAAGATAGAGGAGGGAGATAGAAATAGAGGAAACACGATAGACGAACCGACCTTGTTCCCCTCTATCTCTACCCTCTATCTTCCCCACAGGCAGTACCCCATTATGGTTTTGGTTACTGGTGCAACAGGATTTCTCGGCCACCACCTCATCCCCCTTCTGCGACAAGCTGGCTACCCTGTGCGGGCCTTGGTACGGCCGACCAGTGATGTCACCTTCTTGCAACAGCATGACGTGGAACTCGCCTACGCCAATGACATTTCGGACTATGCGGCCGTGCGGGCGGCGTGTGAGGGGTGTACGGCCGTCATTCACGCCGCTGGCCAATTTCGCTTTTGGGGAGATTTGCCGGGCTTTTGGCAAACCAATGTGGAGGGGACAGCGGCCGTGTTAGAAGCGGCCGTGCAAGCAGGTATTCAACGCATCGTCCACGTCTCCACCATCGCCGTCGTCGGCCATATTCCCCCCAGCACGGTCATAGATGAAAACGTCTTCTGCCAGCCCCAAGACCATTATCAGCGCACCAAACTCGAGGGGGAAAAATTAGCCCTCAGCTTCCACCAAAGCCGCCAAGCCCCTGTCGTCATTGTGCGGCCGGGGGCTTTTTATGGGCCGTGGGGGCGCTACGCCTTCAATCGGCTCTTCTTCGAGGAACCCCTGCGCGGCTGGCGGATTAAGGTGGATGGGGGCAAGCATGTCATTTTTCCCGTGTACGCGGCCGATGTGGCGCGAGGCATTTTGTTGGCCATGCAACACGGCCGTGTGGGGGAAATTTACAACATTTGCGGGCACACCTTCACCCACAACCAAGGTAATGATGTCGTCAGCGATTTGGCTCGTATCTCCCGCTGGCGCATGAACATTCCCCGTTGGGGGGTGCTGGCCTTGGCCCACGCATGGACGTTTATTTCTCGCTACACAGGGCGGGAACCCTTCTATCCCATCAATTTGCGTTTATACGTCTTCCAAGATTGGACAGTTTCCATTGCCAAAGCCCAGCGCGAATTGGGTTTTGAGCCAACCCCCTTTGAGGAAGGCGCACGCGAGACGTTGGCATGGTACGAAGCGCAGAAGATTGTTTGAAGATGAGGAAGTGGGGGAGTAATCAGTAATCAGTGCGCTTTGCGCCAGTAATCAGTTAGTAGGGGCATACTGAACAGTGTACTGAACACTGAATACTAAACACTATCACCCACGTTCGGCACGGAGGGTGTCGTAGATGGCTTGGCAGGTAGGGTTGTAAAAAACGGCCGGCGTTGTCCAAAATTCGGCCAATTGACGATTGCCCGTTTGCTGTTCGTAGATGTGTGCTTGCAGGTACATGTCGAGCTTGTCCACATCGTGGACGAGGAGGGATTCGGCCGTGGTACGGCCGTGCAACTCCTCCCACAGCGCCATCAACTCGGGAACCTCATCCCCCAACATCTCCCGCATCGCCCCCCGCTCCACATCCGTTTTTACCCCCGGCGGCAAAAAACGCCATGCGGGGGTGGGAATGTCCGTTGTCACCGCTTCGGGCAAGTCGTGGAGCAGGCACATGGCCAGCAACCGCGCCATGTCCAACGGTGGGCTGATGGTTTGGGCGATAACCAGCGCGGTATAGCTCATCCCAAAAGTATGGGCGGCCACGCTCTCCGCATTGGCCACGCCCCGTTGCCCCCACCCCGTCCGCGCCGTGCGCTTGAGTTGGTTGCCGTGTAATAGTAGGTTCAGAAGGATTTGCGGGTTGTCATTTGTCATTGGTCATTGGTCATTGGTCATTGGCGTACATTGACCAGCTACATTTGTTCATTGTTCATTGCTCATTGCTCATTGACGTTTGTAAAACGTATTGAGCCGCCAGTGGAATCTATCTATTTCGCCTGTGGTGGGGTTACGGCCGAACAAAATCGGCTGGGTGTTCAGATGATAGGCGAGTGGGTCGGCCGAGTCGAGCGGCCGTAGGCGAATGCCCTTTTTGAGCACCCCCCAGCGACTGGCAAGGTGGAGTTGGTCGCCTTGGGCGCGGATTTGCAAACGGCCGCCATGACTAAGCCAAATGCGGAAGTTGCTGTTCAGCCCCGGTGCGGGGTAATAGTTACCCACCAGCGCAGGCCACTGCTCGGGCTGGTCGGGCAAATCGGGCGCGGTGGGGTAGGGAGCGCGAATAATGGCGCGGAGCAACTCGCGGGCGAGTGAGATAACGGCCGTGTTCCCCGAATTGGTGAAGGCAAACACCCCCCAATTCGCTTCGGGAGCCAGCCACAACGAGGAGTTGAAGCCCAGCCATGCCCCATCGTGGCTGACTATGCGCTGGTCGCCCCACTGATCTACAAAAAAGCCCAGCCCCATCGCGGGCAAGCGGGGGTCTAGCTGGACATGGGGTTGCCACATTAAATCCAAAGTGGTGGGTTGGAGGGCGGTCTGGGTGAGGAGCGCGGCCGTCCAGCGGCCGAAATCCTCGGCCGTGGTGTAGAGCGAGCCATCCGCTTGGGTCATAATCTCCATATCGGGCCACACCGCTTTGTGTTGCCCCTTTTTCAGGCGGTGACCTGTGGCCAGCAGGGGCAGATGGCGCGGCTGGCGCAAAAAGTCGGTCATGTTCATGCCCAATGGCTCGAACATGGTTTGGCGCACATGGGTGGCAAAGGTGTCGTAGGCGGGGGGACGGCCGCTCAAATCGGCCACCAGTTGGCCGAGTGTGGCAAAGCCGTGGTTGGCATACGCCCATTTGCTCCCCGGCGCGGCCGAAGGGCGGAGCCAACGGCCGTAAAAACGGCCGAGGGGGAGCATGGGCCGCATTGGCCGCCCCATGCCGAAGGTGGTGCGCGGGTGTAAATAGCTAATCAGCGGGGCCAATTCGCCCAAGCCGCTCGTATGGGTGAGCAAATGGCGGATGGTGATGGGGGGGGAGTCGGCCGAGTACGGACGAATTTGGAACGTTTTGAGGTGCTGGTTGACAGGGTCATCCAACTGAAACAGCCCCTCTTCCCAGTGGCGCATGAGGGCGACGGCCGTGACAATTTTCGAGATGGAGGCGATGCGGAACACCGTTTGGGGAGTGACGGGTTGTTGGCTGGCCACATCGGCCAGCCCATAACCCTGCAAAAAGGGCATATCTGCCCCTTGGACAATGCCCACGACCAGCCCCGCCAGATTGGCACTGCTAAAAGCGGAACGGATTTGTTTGTCTATCGCGTCATGGTTGAGCATAGGCGTTGCCACTCAGATAGAGTGTAGAGATAGAGATAGAGGGGTGCGTCGTAGGCTAAACAACCAAGTACCCCTCTATCTCTATCTCCCATCTCTATCTCTTTCCCCAAAATCTTGTTAAAAACGAACAATTCTAGTATACCAAGCCTGTGCGGGACATTCCGCACCAATCACCACCCAAAAATAGACTTTTTTCAGACCTTCACGAAGGAGAGTAACCTATGAGCGCCACGATTATTGATGGCAAAGCGATAGCGGGCAAAGTGCAAGAGGAAGTGCGCCAAGGGGTGTCCCAGATGCTGGCCGAACACGGCCGTACCCCCGGCCTTGCCACTGTGCTGGTGGGGGATAATACCGCCTCCGCCACCTATGTTCGCAACAAGAAAAAAGCGTGTGCCGAAGTCGGTATCCGCTCCATCGGCCGTGAATTACCCGGCGACATTAGCCAAGAAGATTTGTTGGCCGTCGTGCAAGAGCTAAACGCCGACCCCGAGGTGGATGGCATTTTGGTGCAATTGCCCCTGCCCAAACACATTGACGAGGAAGCGATTTTGGCCGCCATTGACATTCGCAAAGATGTGGATGGCTTCCACCCGCTCAACATCGGCCGTTTGGCCATGAAAGGGCGCGACCCGCTGTTCATCCCCTGCACCCCCTATGGCTGTTTGCGGTTGTTGCAAGAGGCGGGCGTAAACCTGAACGGCGCGGATGCGGTGGTTCTCGGCCGTTCCAACATCGTCGGCTTGCCGATGGCCATGCTGTTGCAAAAGGCGAACGCCACGGTGACGATTTGCCACAGCAGAACCAAGGATTTGGCCAGCTATCTGCGCAAGGCGGATGTGATTGTGGCGGCCGTGGGCATCGCCGAAATGGTCACGGGCGATATGCTCAAGCCGGGGGCGGTGGTCATTGATGTGGGCATCAACCGCAAGGATGACCCGACGGCCAAACGGGGCTATCGGTTGGTGGGCGATGTGGATTTTGAGTCGTGTGCGGCCGTGGCGGGAGCCATCACCCCCGTACCGGCGGCGTGGGCCGATGACGATTGCCATGCTGTTGGCCAACACCCTGCGCGGTGCACAAGCGGCCGTGAATTAACGTTAAGTTGAGATTTTCATTATGGGTGTAGATTGGTCTATTGGTGTATTGGTGTATTAAAAATAGACCAATACATCAATAGACCAATAAACTTTCAGACGAAACGTTGAAAGACCTGATTGCTGACGAAGATGCCACGGGAGGTGAGCCTGAGGCGGCCGTCTTCTTCGGCCAGCAAGCCCCACTCGGTTAGCTCGGCAATGTCGCGGCCGTAGACTTCCTCGAGAGAGCGGCCGAATTGGCGGGCAAAATCGGCCGTGGAAACCCCTTCCTGCAACAAGCGCAACCCCGTCATCATCGTCTCCCCCATCTGGTCGGTGGGCGTTAGTTCTGTTTGCCCCGCCACGGCCGTGGAGAGCGGGTAATGCTCGGGCACGGCCGAGTTTTCCATCAGCCGCCGAATATAGACCCGTGGCTGGCGCACGACATGGTAGCGGTAGCCATTGGCATGGCCGTGTGCCCCCGCCCCCAAGCCCAGATACTGCCCATTGCGCCAATAAGTGAGGTTGTGTTCGCTGGCACGGCCGGGTAAAGCCCAGTTGGAAATCTCGTAATGTTCCATGCCCGCCTCCGCCAGCATGTCGCGAGCCAACTCGTATTGGTCGGCCGCTAAATCAGGGTCGGGCAGGGCGATGTGCCCTTGGGTGACACTGCGCTGGAGCGGTGTACCCGGCTCGATGGTCAGGCAGTAGAGGCTGAGGTGGTGGGTGTGCAGGGCGAGCGCGGCCGTCAAACTCTCCTGCCAACTGGCCAAGGTTTGCCCCGGCACGCCATAAATCAAATCAATGTTGAAGTTGTCGAAGCCTGCCTCTCGCGCCATTTGCACCGCCCGCACGACGCTGGCGAAGCTGTGTTGGCGGCCGAGCAGAGCCAATTCGCTCTCCACCGCGCTCTGTGCCCCAAAACTGAGCCGGTTAACCCCGGCCGAACGCACGGCCGCCAAATAAGCAACATCTACCGTTTCGGGGTTGGCTTCCATGGTGATTTCGGCCGTGTCGGCCAGCGCAAAATGGCTCCGCACAGTGTCCAAAATGGTGGCGATATGTTCGGCCGTCATCAGTGAGGGGGTTCCGCCGCCGAAGAAAATGGTATGCGCCGGCCGTTTGGTGTGCCCCGCTACCTGCCGAATTTCGGCGCACAACGCCTCGGCATACGCCCCTTTCAACTCCCCCACACTGGTATAGGTGTTAAAATCGCAATAAGAGCAACGATAGGCACAGAAGGGAATGTGCAAATAGAGGCTGAGGGAGGAGGGAATTGTGAATTGTGAATTGTGAATTGTGAATTGGTTATTTGTCATTGGTCATTGGTCATTGGTCATTCGCTCACAGGTTCCATCACTTTATTTGTTCATTGCTCATTGTTCATTGTTCATTGACTATCTCTGTATAATATCTTTGTCTTCACGTTTTCTTCACCCACGACCCATAGGTAAAGCACATGGACGATTCATTTTCCCCTGCTATAGGCCCCCAGCGTTTAGCGCGAATGCTCGAGATTAGCCGCCAACTCAATTCTACAACATCGGTGGATGAGTTGCTGAAGTTGATTATTAGCGAAGCGGCGACCCTCATTGGCACCGAATCCGCCTCGATTTTGTTGCTCGACCCGCACACCCGCGAGTTGCGCTTTAAGGCGATTTCGGGCGAAATGCCGCCGCAACTGAACAACATGCTCGTCCCCCTCGAGGGAAGTATTGCGGGCAAAATTATTCTCACCAACGAACCTCTCATCGTGGAAGATGTGAAGAGCAACCCCGGCTGGAACCCGCAAGTGGATTCGGCCATCAATTTCCAAACGAGTGGTATTTTGGGCGTGCCCATGCACGATGCGGCCGGGGAGCCTGTTGGTGTCCTCGAGGCGCTCAATAAGTTAGACGGGCAAAAGTTTGGGGAAGATGATGTGTTGGTGCTATCCACCTTGGCCGATTTGGCGGGGGCGGCCATTGGCAAAGCCCAGTTGTTTGAGGAGTTGCAGAAGGCGTACCAGAAGCTGAACGAGTTAGACAGGCTCAAGAGCGATTTTATCGCCCTTGCTTCCCACGAGTTGCGCACGCCTCTCTCGGTCATTTTGGGCTATGTCTCGTTCTTGCGGGAAGAGGCGGATGAGGAGACGGGCGAACATCTGGACCAAGTGCTGAAAGCGGCCGTGCGTCTGCGTAGCCTCATCCAAGATATGATTAACCTGCGCTATGTGGAGGCGGGCCAAACCAACCTCAATTTGCGCGAATTGGATGTGGCCAAGTTAATTCGGCACGTTGTCCATGACCGCGATGAAACGGCCGTGGCCAAGCAACAAACCGTTCACCTCCACCTCCCCCCCCAACCTTTGCCGATTCGAGCCGATGAGGAGATGTTGGAGCTGATGCTGAGCAACTTGTACAGCAACGCTGTCAAGTTTACGCCCGAAGGCGGCCGTATAGACATCGGCGCGGCCAAGCGGGGCACGGAAACATGGATTTATGTGCGCGATTCTGGGGTAGGCATTCCCCAAGACCAACTTGAGCGGATTTTCGACAAGTTTTACCAAGTGGAGCCGCACATTCGCCGCCGTTATGAGGGCATGGGCATTGGGCTGACGATTGTGAAGGAGTTGGCTCAGTTGCACGGCGGCCGTATTTGGGCCAAAAGCGAGCCAGAAAAGGGAAGCGAGTTTTTTATCGCTCTCCCGTAGGGGAGAGGAAGAGAGGGGGAGCATCTCTTAATCTCTTCCTCTCTTACTCCCTTGCTCTCTTATTAATTCATCTTCGCCAGCAAGCCATATTTCGCCCAATGGGCGGGCAAATAAAGCGGGGTCTCGGCCAAGGCCGCGTCATACGCTTGCACGGCCGAGCGATACTGCCCCAATTTTTCATGCGCCCGCCCCATGTTCAGGTGGGGGAAGTGGCGGGCATCATAACGAGGAGCTTGGGTTGCTTTTTCGAGCCACGGCAGGGCTTCCTGCGGCCGACCCGTCTCCACCAAATAAGAACCAATGTCGTTATAGGGGTTGCCAAAATCAGGGTCGAGGCTGATGGCTTGCTTGCACCACTCAATCGCCTCGTCGTAACGGCCGACCATGCTATAACCCCAGCCAAGGAAAGTACACGCCTCGGCCGTAGGGCAAATCTCAAGCGACTTCTTGTACAATTCAATCGCCTCACTCAGATGTCCCTTCATATGCAAGCGATACGCCTGCTCAAACAAAACCATTGCGTGTTGTTGTGCGATGTTATCCATATGCGCGTATTGTAGGCGGAGGTTGTTAGATAGAGATAGGAGAGAGGGAGAGCAAGGGACTGAGAGACTGACCGACTGAAAGACTAGAAAACTGAGAGACTGTATGAAACTACTGCAAAATCGGCCGTTTGCCCTCCTGTGGCTGGCGCAAATCATCTCGGGTATGGGCGATGTGCTGTATACCGTGGGGGTCATGGTGACTATTTTTGCCAGCACAGAATCGGCTCTGCAAACCGTAGGCGTGACCATCGCCGCCGCATTGCCCCCCTTTGTACTCGGCCCCATCGCGGGGTCACTGGTGGACCGCTATTCCCGCCGCTGGGTACTGGTGGTGATGGATGTGTTACGGGCGGGGTTGGTGCTGGCCTTGCTGGTGCTCATCCGCACCGTGGGGGTGGAAGTTTGGCTCATTTACGCCGTTGTAGCAGGGTTAGCGGCCGCCAGCACCTTTTATTTGCCCGCTCGCCAAGCCATTATCCCCACCCTTGTCCCCCGCCACGAGTTGGTCGTGGCCAACAGCCTCATCTTTAGCACCATTCAAGCGACAATGGCTCTTGGCTTTTTAGTCGGTGGCTCGCTCATCCTCATTTGGCCGCTCGATTTGCTGTTGGTGGTGAATGGAGTGGCTTTTATGGGCGCGGCCGTGCTCACCATGCTCATTCGGCCGCACCCCCAACCTATCATCGAAACCGATTTGCTAAAACCCCAAAAGGAAGAACTCCCCCTCTGGCAAAGCATTGTCGGGGGATGGCGTTACCTGCGCGGCCATGCCATTGCTCGCCCGCTCATTCTCATGGAGATGTTCGAGCATATTCCCCACGGCATCTGGACTTCGGGATTGATGCTGGTGTTTGCCACCCAAGCCCTTGGGGCAGACACGGCCGCATGGGGCCAGCAAAACGCGGCCTATTTTGGGGCGCAAATTGCAGGGGCGGCGATGGCCGCGCTGTTCGCCAATTGGCTGGCGCGGCGGGCAGGCTGGGTCATCATCGCCAACGCCTTTTTGAGCGGGGTTATGACCATCGCCTTTGCCTTTAGCCCCACCAACCTCATGGCCGTTATATTGGCCTTTTCTTTTGGCCCGCCCATGGCCATTCGCGATGTCACCCAAGATTCGCTCTTGCAAATGACGGTGGAAGAGGGGCAACTCGGCCGTGTCTTTGCCATGCGGAACATGTTCCGCAACATCATCTTCATGGTGGCAGGCATCTTCTTCGCATGGCTGGCCGATTATCTGTTCATTCGCTGGATTTACGCCATTGGCGGGGTGCTGTATTTGCTAACCGCTTTATACGCTGTCAGCAATCGGCCGTTGCGCGAGGCGCAAATGGGCAAAGAAACGGCCGTGGTCGCCCAAGGCGCACAAGCCTAATGCCACTTTTTACCACCGAAAGGGCGGCCGTTACGTATAAGACAATTAGGGCATATACTCACAATGGCCATAAACTGATAGTTGATACGGGTGTATCAGTCTATTGGTGTAGTGGTGTATTAAAATACACAGTTACACCAGTACACCCATAAACAAAATGCCAGATTATGACCGTGAAAAGTCTACATACCCTCATTTACCACCTACAGGAGAACACCCGATGGACTTTACCAAATCTTTCAGCTACATCACCGAAGACAGGGAGTGGCTGGCCAAACTCGGCATTTTGGCCGCCATTAGCTTGGCCGCCCCCTTTTTACTGGGCATTCCCTACTTGCTCGTCTTGGGCTATAGCGTGGCCATTGCCCGCAATGTCAAAAAAGGGGTCGAACACCCCTTGCCCGCATGGGATGATTGGGGGACATTGTTCCGCGATGGTTTCAACCTCTTTGTCGCCCGGCTCGTTTACACCCTGCCTTTTCTGCTCCTGCTCTGCGGATTTGGCATTTTGCCGTGGTTGGGTGTCATCGGCCGTGGCGGGGACGTGAGCGATGAAATCATGGCGGGCGCATTTTTCGCCACCTTTGGCCTCACAGGTTGCCTCAGCCTGCTCTTTTTCGCCGCCTATATCTTCATTGCCCCCGCTGTGGTGGTGCAATATGTGCGCCACGGCACACTGTCCGCTTGCTTGAATTTTGGCGCCATCTTCGGCTTCATCCGCGCCCAAATGGGCAACATTTTGCTCATCACCGCCTTGGTCATTGGCGTGGGCTTTGTTTTTGGCACAGTGATGGCCGTCCTCTCCATCATTCCCGTTTTGGGAACCCTCATCGCCATGTTGCTCAATCTGTTCTTCTCGGCCGCCGTCACGGCCGTCGTCTCCCACCTCTACGGCCAATTGGCCATCTTAGAAGGCTAAGATTGCGGATTGGGGAATGCGGATTGCGGAATGGCGAGCTGACCGACTGAAAGACTGACCGACTTTCAACTCAGCACTCAGCACTCATTACTCAGCACTCAGCACTTAGATTACAATAGGAACCATGCGTTGGAATTGGTGGATGGTTCTCATTGCGGCCGTTTTGCTCGTACCGCTCATGCAGTATGAGCGGTACGCGGCCGTTCCCGCCACCAATCAGCCCCAATTTTCCCACCCCGCCGGCAACTACAACACCGATTTTGTTCTGCGCGTCACCTCCCCCGACCGCACGGCCGTTGTTTTGCTCACCGACGATGGCACCGACCCAACGGCCGCCGATGTCTACAGCGAAAGCATCTGGCTCCACGGCCCCCGCACGGCCGTCCTCCGCGCCCGTCTGCAATGGGCCGATGGCACACTCGGCCCCATCGTCACCCATCACTACCTCATCGGGCTGAGAAGCCCCATCCCCGTCCTCTCCTTGGCCATTCTGCCCAGCGATTTGTGGGATGAAACCCGTGGCATTTACACCAACTTTAACCAACGCGGAGCCGATTGGGAGCGCCCCGCCAACCTGTTTCTCTACGACCCCGCCGTCGGCCGTGGCTGGGCCAGCAACCACAGCCTCGCCATTCATGGCTCCGACAGCCGCCGCTTGGCCAAAAAATCTCTCCGCCTCTACTTCCGCGATGCGGCGTTTGACCCCTCCCGCATCATCTACCAAAACGAACAAGAGGTCATTACCTCTTTCTTTGGCTTCAGCCCGCCCCACGATTTTCGGCAACTGGTGCTCGCCTCGGGCGGCCAAGATTCAAGCGAATTTGGCGGCAACTGGACACTCCTGCGCGATGTCGTCACTGA
The DNA here is from genome assembly GCA_016711405.1 of Candidatus Hadersleviella danica. GTDB lineage: Bacteria > Chloroflexota > Anaerolineae > Promineifilales > Promineifilaceae > Hadersleviella > Hadersleviella danica. Next base: position 71,387 of record JADJSZ010000032.1, read on the forward strand.
CGGGGTCGCCCGTGACTTGTTGGGGTACGGGGTGCGCTCCCGCCCCGTGTTGCTCTTCATCAATGGCGAGCCGTGGGGGATTTATTACCTGCGCGAACGGTTTGATGAGCGGCTGTTAGAGCAGGGCTTGGGGCTGGAACGGCCGCAACTCCTCGATTCCCCCGCCCTTGAGCCTGAGCCGCTCTTCACCCCCGAGTACCAAGCGTGGCAAGAGCTTTTGGCTTATGTCAACACGGCCGACATGAGCCAGCCCCAAGCCTTGGCCCAAGTCGCCGCCCAAATAGACCTCGCCAACTTCATTGATTACCACATCGTCCAGTTTTACACCGCCCCCGCCGATTGGCCGACGCTCAACTACCAATTCTTTCGGCCCGATGTGCCCGGCGGCCGTTGGCACTGGTATTTTTGGGATACCGATTACGCCCTCGGCCTGCAACCGCTCGACCCCGCCTACCCCGCCAGCACTGTGACCAGCGACACCTACTCCCATCTGATGGAGTTTCCCGCCGACCAGCAAGGCGCGGCACATGCCCAGCTATTCCAACGGCTATGGGAAAATGATGAGTTTCGCACCCAATTCCGCACCCGCTTGCTCACCCTGCTCCGCACCACGCTCAGCCCCGAGCAAATGGAGGCGCGGATAGAAACCCACGCGGCCGCACTCGCCCCCATCATTGCCTACGAAACCGGCCGTTGGCCCCAACAAAGCCGCTGGGAAGACAACGTGGAAGAACTACGCCAATTTGCACGCCAACGGCCGCTCATTCTCCGCCAACAATTTGGCATGGGGAGCAATGAGCAATGAGCAAAAAATCCTCCCCACTACTTACTAATCACTACTCACTAACCACTACTCACTAGCCACTCCCCACTAACCACAAAAAGGAACCACTATGAGCGACGAAAAAGAAAAAAAAGAGGACAAGCAACCCGAAGCGAAGGACAACATCAAAGTAACCCAACACCAAATCACGGTGAACGGGCAAACATTGGCCTATACCGCGACAACGGGAACCATTGTGCTAAAAGAAGAGGACGACAAAGAAGGACACAAATCGAAGGCCGAGGTCTTTTTTGTGGCCTACACCCGCGATGAAGTGGGGGATTTAGGCCAACGGCCGCTGACCTTCTCCTTCAACGGCGGCCCCGGCTCCTCCTCCGTTTGGCTCCACCTTGGCATTTTGGGGCCGCGCCGCGTGCCCGTCACGGAGGACGACAGCCCCCCACGGCCGCCCTACCAGCTCGTAGACAACGAATACACCCTCCTCGAAGAAACCGATTTGGTCTTCATTGACCCCGTCGGCACAGGTTACAGCAGAATGATTGCGGGCGAAAAGAGCAACCCCCACGAATTCCACACCTTCCAGCGCGACATCGAATCAGTTGGCGAATTCATCCGCCTCTACACCAGCCGCTACAAGCGTTGGCACTCCCCCAAATTCCTAATCGGCGAAAGCTACGGCACCACCCGCGCCGCTGGTCTGTCCGACTATTTGCAGAGCCGCCACGGCTTCTTCCTGAACGGCATCATGCTCGTGTCGAGCATCCTCAATTTCCAAACAGCCCGTTTCCAACCCGGCAACGACCTGCCTCACATTCTCTTCTTGCCCACTTATGCGGCCACAGCATGGTTCCACAAGAAAATCGAAGAGAAGTATTTGCTCATGCCGCTGGAGGCATTTTTGGATGAGGTAGAGGATTTTGCCGAAAGCGAGTACACCCTTGCCTTGATGAAAGGCTCTCGCCTTGAGGAACACGAACGCACCCACATAATCGAGCGGTTAGCCGCCTACACAGGGCTTTCGTGGCAATACATCGAGCAGACCAATTTGCGCATGAACATTCATCGCTTTGTGAAGGAGTTTATGCGCGATGAGGGGCTGACGGTCGGCCGTTTTGATAGCCGCCTCAAAGGGCGTGATAGTCTCGACGTAGGCGAAGGCCACGAGTACGACCCCAGCTACGCGGTCGTTCAAGGAGTCTACTCCGCCTGTCTCAACGCCTACATTCGCGCCGAATTGGGCTATGAGAGTGATTTGCCCTATGAAATCATCAGCTTTAGGTGCATCCCAAGTGGCGTTACGACAACTTCGAAAACACTTATGTCAATACGGCCGACTCTCTCCGCGCCGCCATGAGCCAAAACCCCTACCTGCGCGTGCTCGTCGCCAACGGCTATTACGATTTAGCCACCCCCTACTTCGCCACCGAATACACCTTCGACCACCTTGGCCTGCGCGGCGACTTGGACAAAAACATCCAGATGACCTACTACGAAGCTGGGCACATGATGTACATTCACCAGCCCTCGCTGGCCAAACTCAAAGCTGATTTAAGTGCTTTTATTACAGGATAGTCTATTGATGTAGTTGTGTATTGGTGTATTGGTTTGCGCCAATACACCAATACACCAATACACCAATACACCAATACACCATTATGACCAAACTCTGGGGCGGCCGTTTTGCCAAGCCCACGGCCGAATTAGTCCGCCAATTCAACGACAGCCTGCGCTTTGACCTGCGGCTCTACAACGAAGACATAGACGGGAGCAAAGCATGGGCCACCGCCCATGTTGCCACGGGGGTGTTGACGGCCGACGAAGCCGTCACCATCCACCACGGCCTCGAGCAAGTGCGGGCGGAAATCGCCAGCGGCACTTTTACAGTCGCGGCCGGGGATGAAGACGTTCACACGGCCGTTGAACGCCGCTTGACTGAGCTGGTTGGCTCAGTCGGTGGCAAACTGCACACGGGGCGAAGCCGCAACGACCAAGTCGCCACCGATTTTCGGCTGTGGACCAAGCGGGCGTGCGGCGATGTGCTGGCACATCTCCGCACCCTGCAACACGCCCTCATCACCCACGCCGAGGCGCACGCCGCTGTGCCCCTGCCCGGCTACACCCACCTGCAACACGCCCAACCCGTCACATGGGGGCATTGGCTCCTCAGCCATTTTTGGCCGCTGGTGCGCGATGCCCAACGGTTTGAGCAAGCGTTGGCACAAGCGGACGAGTCCCCCTTGGGCGCAGGGGCGTTGGCAGGAACCGCCTTCCCCATAGACCGCGCCGCCCTTGCGGCCGAACTCGGTTTCGGCCGTGCCTCTCCCAACAGCTTAGATGCCGTCTCGAGCAGAGACTTTGCGGCCGATTTTCTCTACGCCTCGGCCATGCTGGGCCTCCACCTCAGCCGGTTGGCCGAACAACTCATTTTGTTTTCGACCACGGAATTTGGCTTTGTGCGCCTCGACGATGCCTACAGCACCGGCTCCAGCCTGATGCCGCAGAAGAAAAACCCCGACACACTGGAGCTGACACGGGGCAAAAGCGGCCGACTCCTTGGCCATCTCCTCGCCCTGCTCACCACCCTCAAAGGGTTGCCCTCCAGCTACGACAAAGATTTGCAAGAGGACAAAGAGCCAGTCTTCGATGCTTACGACAACCTGCTCATCATCTTGCCCGTTATGTCAGGCGTGATCGAAACGCTGACCATCCGCCCCGAACGCATGGCCGCCCAGCTAGAACCCAATCTGCTCGCCACCGATTTGGCCGACTATTTGGTGAAACGGGGACTCCCTTTCCGCGAGGCGCACCACGCTGTGGGCGAGGTGGTGCAGTTGGGCGAACAGACCAATACACCCATCACCGAGTTGAGCACGGCCGCCCTGCAAGCCATTCACCCCCTATTTGGCGCCGATGTGGCCGAGGTGTTGACCGTTGAGTACGCCCTCGCCCAACGCCGCGCCACCGGCGGCACCGCCCCCGAAGCGGTCGCCGAACAATTGGCGGCGGCGAAAAAGCTGTTGGGAAGTGCGTGAGAAGTAAAAAGTAAAAAGTGAGGTAGTCGGTTGCCCCACTTTTTACTTTTTACTTTCCACTTTTTACGTTCCACTCACCCACACCGTATTCGTGTGATACGTACTCTGCCCCGCCAAATCCCCGAGTGCATCGGGTGTAGTGGCATTCACCTGCCCCCCTTCCACATTCCCCCAACGCCCCTTCGGCGAGACAAGTACCCCTCGCCGCACGCCATCCGTCAACACAGCCCGCAGGCGGACAGAGCCACGGCCGTTTTCCACCACCACCATTTGCCCATCCACCACCCCCCGCACGGCCGCATCCTCGGGATGAATCTCCACAAAGGGCGTGCCCTCGTGCTGGCGCATGGCTGCGCTGTTGCCAAAGCTGGTCGTCACAAAATGGTGCGCCGCCCCCGTGATGAGGTTCAAGGCGAGGTCGGCCGCAAAACGGCCGTCATTCCCCCCATCATCCACCGCAGGCACATAGCGGGGCAACGGTTCCGCCCCCAACTCGGCCAAAGCGGCGCAAAACACCTCCACCTTGCCGCTGGAGGTGGGGAAACGGCCGCCCGCATACGGCACAGCGGGGCTGATGGCCAGCGGAACCGCGCCCTTGCCCCGCAACGTGGCCACACTCAGCCCGGCAAGGGCGGGTTGATGGACGGCCGTGGCCGCCAACACCTCATCAATAATTTCTTCGGCGGGCTGGTGCAACCACGGCTCATCAAACCCCATTTCGCTGGCCAGCAAACGCATCACCTCCCAATTGCTCAGGCACTCCCCCAAAGGCGCAATGGCAGGTTCGTTGAGCGTGATTTGGGTGTGGCCATACGCTTTGTGTACATCCCACTGCTCCAATTGGGAGGTGGCGGGCAGGATAATGTCGGCGTGGGCGGCCGTGTCGGTCATAAACAACTCGTGCACCACCGTGAACAAATCCGGCCGTTGCAACCCCCGCTGGATAAGCGCCGCGTTGGGGCTGGCCGAAGCTGGGTTCGCCCCAAACACAAACAAAGATTGGATGGGCGGGTCGCTCACCTCCCCCATTAGGGCCGCCCCCAACCGATTCATGTTCACCCACCGCCCCGGCGGTGGGCACTCCGCCCATTTTTCGATGGCTTCGCTATCCCACTGCACATAGCCGCTGGTGCTGTAGCCTAATCCCCCGCCCAACACCCCATATTGCCCCGTCACGGCGGGGAGCAAACACAAGGCGCGGACGGTTTGCCCGCCGTTGGGGTGGCGTTGCAGGCCATCCGCAAATTTGAGCAGGCTGGGCTTGCTGGTGGCGTACAAATGCGCCAGTTTGACGATGTCCTCGGCCGCTACCCCCGTAATTTCGGCCACCTGCTCGGGCGGGTAATTGGCCAGCGTGGGGGCGAACTGCTCCCAACCGTGGGCATGTTGCGCCAGCCATGCCGCGTCATGCAAGCCATCCCGCACAATGACATGGAGCAAGCCCAAGGCGAGCGCCCCATCGGTGGCGGGGCGGGGTTGGATGTGCCAATCGGCGCCTTTGGCGGTGCGGGTGCGGCGGGGGTCAATCACCACCACTTGCGTGCCGTTTTTTTGCGCTTTTTTGAGATGGGGCATGAAGTGGGGGGCGGTGCTGACGGGATTGTGCCCCCAAATCAGCACCAATTGGCTGTGGGCAACCGCCTCATAGGGCACGCTCCACCGCGCCCCAAGGGTGAGGTTAACCGCTTGTTCGGCCGCCGCGCCGCAAATACTCCGCTCGAGCTGACTGGCTCCCAGCCTGTTCCAGAAACGGCCGCTGGCCACCCCCATTTGCACCATGCCCAAAGTGCCGCTGTAGCTGTAGGGCAAAATGGCTTCGGCCCCATGTTCGGCGATAATCGCCCGCCACTTCTGCCCAATTTCGGCAATGGCATCCGCCCAACTGATGCGCTCGAATTCAGGTGGTGCGTCTTTGGGGCTGGTGCGGCGCAGGGGATGGGTCAGCCGGTCGGGGTGGTAGACGTGGTCTAAATACGGCCGTACTTTGGCGCACAACCACCCCTCGGTGATGGCGTTGTGCGGGTCGGGGTAGAAGGCGACGGCACGGCCGTCTTGGACTTCAGTGATGAAGCCGCAGGTGTCGGGGCAATCGTGGGGGCAAGCGCCGTGGATTTTCATAGGAGGGGTTAGGGGGTAGTAGTTAGTGAGTAGTGAGTAGTAGGCGCGAGTATATCAATAACGAATAACGAATAACGAGGAACAAAAAGGCCAGAGGTGTTGCCACCTCTGACCTTTGACTAAGAGCTAACAGCTAAAAGCTAAAAGCTCATTACGGCCGCATAATCATCGGCAGGTAGATGACGGGGTTGGCAGGTGTAACAGGTTCTTCCACCGCCGTGGTCAGATTAACACTGTCGGTCACACTGTTATCCCCTTCCGAGGTCGCCGTCACTGTCACCATATCGGTGTCGGGGTAAACGGCATTGCCAGCAATCACCACGGACACGGGGAAATCGGCCGATTCGCCCGGAGCCAACATCAGGATGGAATCAGAGGCGGTGGTTGCCCACGAATGCCCTGCCAGCGCGATGTTGAAGGTATCGGTCGTGTTGCCCGTGTTGGTCAGGCTGATGGTGTAGGTGACGGTTTCGCCCGCCGCGCCTTCGCCGCCAGTCATGTCGGCCGACCAGTCGAAGCCGTAAACAGCTTCGGCCGTGGTGGTCAACTCGGCCGAGTCGCTGATGGCATTGTCCGTTTGCGAGGTCGCCGTCACCGTCACCGCGTCCCAATCGCCAGCCCATGCGTCTGTGGGCACTTCGACAGTCACATCAAAGCTCCCCATCTCGCCTGCTCCGAGGGTTATGGCCGTCTCAGGGAGTTGGGTGATCCATGTGCTACCTGCGAGGATGAGACTAAACGTGTCAGTTACCTCGCCCGTGTTGGTAATAGACACCGTGTAGGTCACAACTTCGCTCGGCTGACCCGTTTGAGACATATCTTGCCCCAGCACAACACCCAGCACAGGAGGGGGAATCAAATTGAAGAGTAAATCAACAAAAGTCGGCAGGTTGGCATTGACGGTGATATCGTTAATCGTAATGGGTTGGTAGCCAGCGGCCGTGGCACTTAAATTGTACAAACCAGCGGGCACCGTGATGGAATAGGCACCCGAACTGCTTGTGGTGGTATAAGTATCTATCCCATTTGTCACAGTGATAGCCGCTCCATTAACGGGAAGTGCCAAAATCTGCAGAAATACCACTGATAGAACCTGTTTGGACAATCGCAAGTTCAGGTATCAAGCACCACTCATTCAGTGTCCCGATATCGCCACCCGCGGCATCGGTGTATTGCAACAGCCATGTCCCATTCAAATCTTCACCGTCAAAGGCAGAGAGGGAGTTATTGGGGGTGGGACTGCCGAAGAGGGCGGGGTCGGCCGCACATTGGTTTTCAACGGGGCCATCTCCCCCTTCATCATTCAGCAACACATCAATGTTGTTGTTGGCGCAACCAAAACCTGTCGTGGTGCGGCGGGGCGGTCAATCATCGTCACACTGGTGCCCGTATCTTGGTGGACAAGGGTGAAGATGGTGTCGCCCACATAGGTATGGTCGGCCAGAATACTCACATCAAGGTCGGTGATTTCACCCGCATCAGCGATGTTGAGGGTGAAGGTTTGGTCGGGGTCGTCGGGCAAGGAGCCAACAGAGCCGCAGTAGAGAACGGCCGTGGTGAAGGAAAAGACAGCCGAGGTTGCCCCTGCACCACAGGCATTGTTCGGTGTCACCCGCCAATAATAAGTGGTATTGGCACTCAATCCAATCAGGTTGGCACTGGTGACGGCCACCGTGTCGGTGAAGACGATGTTGGAGAAGGCCATGTCGGTGGCCACTTCGACATAGTATTCGGTGGCATTGGCATCGGCCGTCCATGTCAGGGTGGGGGCCAGCCCAATATCTGTGGCTCCATCCGCTGGGCTGGTGAGGGTGACAGTGGTGGGCGTGGCTGTGTACAGATCCAATCCTACAGTTGTCGTGTGGGTGCTGGTCGGCGCAACCCCAACGATATTAATGCTGTAAGAGCCAGCGGTGGCCGAACCCAAACTGCCAATCGTCAACACACTACTCCCGGAGGTGTTACAGGGTTATCTGAGAAACTCGTTGACGGTTCCAGCGGGGTTGCCCAAAACAGAGAGGTCTACTTGGTCGGTAAAGCTCATAATCGAGCCAACCGTAATGTTGTACTCCACGCTCGTGGTGGTGAGGGTGCAGGTTTCGTAGCTTGCTGGGGTGGCCAAAAGGCTGAAATCGGGTTCAAGGGCACAGTTGTAGCAGACGAGGGCAAAATCTTGGTCGGTGGCATCTCCATTATAGGGGACGCCATCTCCCGCAATGTTGGTGGCCGCCACGACGATGGTCATATCACCCGTTGGGTTTTGGATGTAGACGTTTTCGGTGTTGTGCCGCGTATCGGCCGTGCCCCCTGTGGCCGACCAACCACTGGTGAACACATTGCCGAGATAGGTGTTGCCATTGTTGGTGACTTGCAGGTCTAAATTGTTGACCAAAGCGGGGTTTGCCCCCACCGCCCCCGGTGCATCCGACCATGTCAGGGTGATCTTGGCGGGCTTGGTGGGATCCATAATGCCCACGACCAAAGGCCACTGCTGGCCTGTCTCGGTGAATAAGTGGGTTTGGTCGTAATAGCGCACATCGGCGCTGGGGCTAATCACTTGGGTGACGTTAATGCGCCCCCAACCTTCATTGATATTGGGGATATCGGCCGTGCCCATGTCTACGGCCCCATTCACCAACAAGGCTCTGGCCATGGCGGGACTGGGGGTTGCGCCTGCGTTGATGTCGCGCCACCATTCGGTAATGAGCGCCAATGCCCCAGAGGCGTGGGGCGAGGCCATGCTCGTTCCAGAGCAGAAGGAGTAGCGATTGCCTGTACCGCCGATGGCGGTGGTGCAACTCCCACCTGTGTCGCTCATGGTGGAGGCGATTTCCCCGCCGGGTGCGGCAATGGTGATGCCGACACGGCCGTCTACGGCTGGGCCACGACTGCTAAAAGAGGAGATGGTGTTGATGCTTCCCGCCCGGAAATTTTCGCTACTGGCGGTGACAATGATATTTTTGGCTTCTTTGGGAGCGGTTATGCCAGAATTGCCCGAGTTACCAGCCGAAAAGACTGTCATAATCGGTTCCGCTACGGCCGCTGTATCAAAGTTGCCATCGCGCACCATAAAGTCATGGGTACGTTCCGAGGCTTGGTAGCCGTGTTGGGTTCCTTCGCTCGTTGTCCAAGAGTTGTTGCTCCCCACGGCATTGCCCAACACCGCCTGCTTGCTATTCTCTTGCCAACCGCCTGCAGGGGGCCATGAGGCGGCGTTGTTGCAAATGGGGTTCATGGCAAAAATGCTATAGGCGGGGGCAACCCCTAAGCCATATAAAAAGCCACTGCCATCTG
>JADJSZ010000033.1 GCA_016711405.1 Candidatus Hadersleviella danica
GACCAACAAATAACCATTGGCCACATCCCAATACAGGCCGCTGACTTCCACCGTAGACATGTACTTGCTCCATGTCAGTTGGCACGCCTCGTTGGCCATGCAAGCGGGAAAATCATCAAAGCGATAGGCCGATTGGTTTAAGTCATCCCCCACGTACAGAGCGCCATCGGAGCCAAAGGCCAACCCTTCCACGTCCTCAAAATCTTTGAACAAATCTTTGAGCTTGTACTCTTCCACCACATCCGCCTCGCCCTCGGTGGCGGTTAGGGCAAGGTGGTAGAGCCGTTTTTCGCTGGAAGAGACGACCCATAATTCGCCGGGGCGGTAGAACACATCAGAGGCATCTTCCTTTAGACCGGGCACTTCGAGGACGAGTTGCTCGGTGGGAGAGCCGACATTGAGCAAGGGCACATCCATAATGTGCAATGTGCCATCTTTTTGGGTGGCGATGACAAAATAGCCGCCATTGGGCGAGGTGGGCAGGCCGTAAAAACCATATTGTTCAATATCGGCGTTGGGCACAAAGGCGATGCCTTCGGGGTTGAGGCCGACCACGGCCGCCAAGGGGAAGTTGCGCGTCTCTTGCAACGTGTGCGTACTGACCTCCACAATGGAAGCTGGCCCCTCGTTGAGCAGGTAATAAAACTCGGCCGAAAGCGTGGCGGGTTCGGCGGGGAGCGGGGAGGGGTGGGCACGGCCGCATTTTCGGCCGTCGGCAAGGCGCTGGCATTGGGGATGGGGAGCGGGGAGGCAGTCGGCTCGGCCGTGCCACAGCCCACCAACCCCAGCAGGGATAAGCCCATGAGAAGGGTTGTCAATAATTTCATCAGGTTCGTTTCTCCAAAGTAACTATCACCCCGAACCGACCCGTTTGCCCCAGTTCGGCCCGGTGTGAGAAAAATAAATCGTTGTTTTGGGCGGTGCAAAAGGGGGCAGTGACCACATCTTGCACCCCTACCCGTGCAAAATTAAGCTGATTGGCGCGGCGCAAATCGAAATGCGGCCGTGGCCCGCCCGCTTGGGGGATGAGCAACTCGGCCGTGTGGTCGGGAAAGGCGCGGCGCACGGCCGAAATGACGGGTTCGTCCACTTCGTAGACGGCCGCGCTAATGCACGGCCCAATCGCCCCCAGCAACGCCTCGGGCTTGCTTCCAAAAGCGGCTTGCATGGCGCGGACGAGTGCGCCGGGCACATCGGCCACGGTTCCGCCCCAGCCCGCGTGCCCCAACCCAATGGCGTGGTGTTGGGGGTCGTAGACCAAAATGGGGGCGCAGTCGGCGTAGTTCATGGTCAGCCCGCACCCAATTTCGTTGGTAATCAGGCCATCCACGCGGGGCATGGCGCGGCCGTGGTCGGCCGTGCCCACCTGCGCCACCTCTGCCCCGTGTACCAAGTGGGCATGAACGAGCGTGTCTACGGTGCGCCCCAGCACGCCATATGCCCGCCGCCGATTCTCCTCATAATGGGCGGCTTCGTCGCGCACGGCACTGCTCAGGTTGAGCGAGGCGAACGGGGCGGGGCTGATGCCCCCGTGGCGGCCGAAAATGGCGTGGGCGAGGCCCGGCCGTTGCCAGTTGGCAAATTGCCAGTAAAGTAGGTTGTTGATTTGGGATTGGTGCATGGAGTAAGGGGTTACAAGTTACAAGTTGCAGGTTACAAGTGGCAATTCGTTTGCCACTTGTAACCTGTAACCAAAAAGATTTCACCGAGTTTTCACGCTTAAAGCGCGGCCGTTTGTCCTTTCTCAGGTGGAATTTTGACAGAACTGTGTAAAATGCAAGTGAAGAGTGGGTGATAAAAGGGTGATTTTAACTGTGTTGGCTTCTCACAGAGAGGCTCCTCATTCACAATTCACAATTCCCCACTCACAATTCACCATTTTCTGGGTCAGATGCAGTTTCTTGGCCAACTTAAATCGCAAGATAAGGAACGATTATCATGGAAATTGCCGCACTCTTACATCTGACGACAACTGATTTATTTTTGTATTTCTTGGGAGCGGCCGCTCTCGTCGCGATTCCCCCGCTGGTGGGGGCGGTGGTATTGCGGATGTTGTTTAGCCCTGTGGCCAACGGCCGTGGCCCACTCGCCCGCCTGCTCGGCGCTTTGGGGCTGGGTCTCAGCGTCGCCTTTGCCTTGGGAGCCACGGGCATCTCCCTCCTCCGCCCCGCCCCCCCCGATTTGTTCATTGCCCTCATTATTCTGTGCGTGGTGTTTGCCATGCTCGGGGCAGGGCAGTTGTATTGGACAGAGGAGTGAGGGGGAGTGAGAAGTAAAATGTGAAAAGTGAGAAGTGAAAAGTGGGGGGTGCTGGTGGGTGGTGGCTTTTACTTTTCACCTTTTACTTTTTACTTTTCACGTCTAAACGGCCGTGGCCACGGCTGTAAAGAGCAAGACCAGCCCCGCGCAACCCACGTTCAGCCACAGCAAGCGTAGCTCTTGCTGTTGGAGTTTGGCCTCTTCCTCGGCCGCGAGGTTCGGCCGTTTGGCGGCCAGTAAGGCCAGCCGCTCCATCTCGGGCCACACCCACCACTGCTGGTAGCCTGTTACCCCCACCAACGCCACAAAGGCGATGTGCTTGAGCAACATCGCCCACGCCCACACCCCATCTAGCACCAAAAAGCCCGCATAATGCCCGTCGTTGGTCATCTGCACAAAGCCAGAGATGAGCAAAACGAGCAAACTCCCCTGTATCCACGGGGCGAGCCGCTTTTGCCAGCCCAACCATTGCGCCAAGGTCACTGCCCGTTGGCGTAGAGCCGGCGCGGCCACAATGGCCAAAAAGGCCAGCCCGCCCAGCCAGATGACAGTGCCGAGGAGGTGGATGAAGTAGGAGAGGGAAAGGAGAAGCATGTGAATTGTGAATTGTGAATGGGGAATTTTTAATTGTGAATGCGGAATGGGGGATTAGGTGGTGGGGACGGCGCGGGGGTGGGGGATTTCGACGGTGAGGAGGAGGCCGCCTGCTTTTTCGTTGCGAAAGTTGAGTCGGCCGCCTAGCAATGCCACCCGTTCGCTGATGCCCAGCAAGCCAAAATGGCCCGATTGGCTCAACTCGGCGAGGTCGAATTTTTCGGGCAGGCCGCGCCCATTGTCGCTAATCGTCAGGCGGAGCATCCGCCGCGAGGCATAGGCCAGCGCGACTTGGGCGCGGGAGGCGTGGGCGTGTTTCCAAATGTTGTTCAGCCCCTCTTGGACAATGCGGAAGATAGAAAGCTCGATGGTTTCGGTGAGACGGCCGAAATTTTCCGCCAAGGTTAAGTCCACGGCAATCCCCGTCCGCTCGCTCCAACTGCGGGTGTAGGAGACCAACGCCCCCTCCAAGCCCAAGCTGTCAATCGTCGGCGGCCGTAAATCGCCACAAATGCCCCGAATATCGGTAATCAATTGGCGGATGGCTTGGCGCACATCTTCTAATTCAGTGACCAAGGCGGAATTGCCATTGGCCATGCTCGCAATCTCCTCCAACTGGTAATTCAGCCCCAGCAAATCTTGGAGCGTTTCGTCGTGCAATTCACGGGCGAGATGTTTGCGCTCCAGTTCGCGCTCCATCAGCAAGCGGCGTTGGGCATCTTGCAACGCCAAATTCGCTTTGTCCAAGGCTTGCACTTGGTCGGCCAACTGGGTCAGCAATTGTTGATTGGTCGTATCACGGGCGGCCAAATCTTGCTCCAGCAACAATTGGTTGTGCGAAAGCGTTTCGGCTTGCCGCTTGGCGCGGTAATAGCTATCCAACGCCCAAATGACAGGCGTGCGTTGTTGCCGCTCGCCTGTGCCCACCATCGCCGCCACAATTTCCTCGCGGTTGGTTTCGTCGGTGCGCACGGTGGCGGTGACTTTGCCTTGGCGCAACACGATAATGCGGTCGGTGACGGCAAAGAGGTGGTCGAGGCTCTGGCTGGTGAATAAAACGGCCGTGCCCTCTCCCTGCCACGTCTCAATCAGGTTCAGCAACTTTTCCTGATATGGCGTGCTGAGCAAAGCTGTGGGGTCATCTACCAAGCGCAAAATGGCGGGCGAAACCATCCCTTGCGCCAGCGAAACCAATTGGCGGGCTTCGCTGGATAAATTGCCCACAGGTTCGTGCAAACTGGGGAAACTGACATCGAGCAAGGCGAGTAGCCGCCGTGCTTCGGCAAACATTTGGGGGCGGTTGAGCAAATGAAAGCGACGGCCGAACACCTGCCATTTCAACTCGTGCCCCAGAAAGATGTTGCTCGTAATGTCGAATTGGTCGGCCAACATGGGTTCGGGGTGGATGATGCCAATGCCGACTTCTTTGGCGGCAAAGGGCCATGTCAGGTCACGGCCGTTCATCGTCAGCGTCCCTTGGTCAGGCGATTGCAACCCCGCCAACATCCGCATCAACAGCGTTTTGCCTGCGCCACTGTTGCCCGCCAACCCCACCACCTCCCCCCGCCCAATCGCCAAGCTCACCTCGCTCAGAACCTGCAACACACCAAAGCGTTTACTCAAATTTTCGGCGCGTAGTAAAACGGTCATGGGTATCCTGCTAGGGAGAGATAGAGGGGAGAGATAGAGAGAGGCGGGATAGGAAACCTGAGCCTCAGCCTCCTGCTTGCTCCACTACATTTCCTCTTCTCCCTTCTCTCTTCTCTCTTCTTTACCCCAACGCATCCATAATAATCTGGTACAGCGTTTCTGTGTCCAACTCTTTCTTGTCTATAAAGGCACTTGCCCCCGCTTGCAAGCCCAAGCGGTGAAACTCTCGATCGGGGTAGGCGCTCATCAGCACAATGCGGGCGTGGCGCACGAGGGTGCGAATCTGTTGGGCACAGCGAATGCCATTTTCGTCGCCTAGCACCACATCTATAAAGGTGAGTTGGGGGGCGACTTGGCGCACGAGCAGAAGGGCTTCTTCGGTATCGGCCGCTTCATACACTTTGGCTTGGGGATAGATACGGCCGATCATGCGCCGCACCTGCTGGCGATAACGCACATTGTCATCCACCACCAGCAAGGTGGCGGGTGGAGCTTGCACCACCAACGCTGGCCGATTGTCTACAACAGGCGTTCGACTGCTTTGTGCCGCCTGTAATTCGGGGTGTTCATGGGCATAATGCGCCGCTTCCAATCGGCTTTGGACATTGATATGGCGGTAGAGCCGGGTTAGGTGGGTTTCTATCGTTTTCACACTCAGCCCCAACTGGCTGGCCATGGCGCGGTTATCCAGCCCTTCGGCCAACAGGTGCAAAATCTCTAATTGGCGAGTGGATAATTTGGACGCACTGCCGCTGACGGTTTCGGCCGTGCTTCCCCCCCTATCTGGCTGAATCAACTTATCCAACAATGGGCTGGAAATCCAGCGCTTACCCGCCAACACATGCGCCACGGCAAGGCGCAAATCGCTCAACGGCTGATCTTTCAGGTGGTAACCATTCACCCCTTCACGGAGCAACCCCTGCACATACACATCGTCATCATGGGCGCTCACCACCAAAACCCGCAAGTGGGGGTACTGCTGGCGTATTTGCCGAATGGCGCGAATGGGGTCAAAGTGGGGCATGTTGACATCAATAATCAACAAATCGGGTTGGGATTGGGCAAGGGCTGGGTGCAAGGTGGCTCCATCCCCCACTTCACCCACAATTTCTAAATTGGGCTGGTCTTGCAGGGCGTTGCGAATGCCGACACGCACAAGGTCGTGGTCATCGGCTAATAAAATGCGTGTGGCCATCATTTGGAGATTTTGTCGCTGAATGGTTCTTTCTGATTGGTTATTATGCCCAAATTTGCTTAAATAGTCTCTCCTGTGCTGGGCAGGGGTGTAAAAGGGGGAATTTTGGGCATCATTCAGGGAAATCCCTTACAGGACTAGGGGCAATTCCCCATAGGATTGGGGGGGGGCAAGGGTATGCGGCCGTGTCATATCGTGTTAAATTTCTGTTAAATCTGGGCTATATTGACAGAATAAGTATCCCTTTTATTGGCCACTTTGCACAACAAGGTGGTCTTTTGGGGCATCTTTTTTGTGGGCATCTTGGGAACAAGATAGGCTGTGTGTTATAGCCCCCAGTTTCTGTATCAGTTTTGGTAACTTTTAGAACGAGGAGAAGAATGTGATGAAAAATAGTTATTGGAGACGAATTCTCAGTTTGGTGGCTTTGGTAGCCCTGTTCGCCTTGGCGAGTTGCGGCGGCACCACCACCACCCCCGAAGCGGAAGTGGCTGAACCCACGGCCGCCAGCGAAACCACCGAGACCACCGAAACCACCGAGACGGAACTGCCCGCCGAGGAATTGAGTGGCAAAGTTGGTATCGTTCTGCCCACCCGTGACGAACCCCGCTGGGTGCAAGACGAAACCCGTTTCCGCGAAGCATTGGAAGCGGCTGGCTATGATGTCGAAATCCTGTTCAGCCAAGGCGATTCCGCCAAAGAGCGTGCCAATGTTGAAGACTTAATCACCAAAGGTGTTCAAGTCATCATCATCACCCCCCATGATGGTACGGCCGCCGCCGCCGCCGCCGAAGCCGCCCAAGCCGCTGGCGTATCGGTCATTTCCTATGACCGCCTCATTCGCGACACCGATGCCGTGAATTACTACGTCACCTTCGACAGCTTGGCCGTAGGCGCCCAACAAGCCCAATACCTCGTGGACAACGCCACGGGCACAGGCAACCCGCTCTACCTCTATGCTGGTGCCGCTTCTGACAACAACGCCTTCATCTTCTTTGAAGGGGCGTGGACTGTTCTGCAACCCAAAATTGCCGATGGCACCTTTGTCATCAAGAACTCCAGCGAAGCAGTCGCTTTGCAAGACAAAGCGACATTGACCCGCGATGAGTTTGCCCAAATTATCGGCCAAGTGACCACCAACTGGGACTTCAACACCGCCAAAAACTTGGCGGAGGCGAATTTGACCACGGCCACTGCTGAAGACAAGGGTGATGTGTTCATCTTGGCTCCCAACGACGGCACCGCTCGCGCGATTGCCGACACGTTTGCGGCCGATGGCGCCGTAACCAGCTTCTTGGTTACTGGTCAAGATGCTGAGTTGGCTTCGGTGCAATACATCATTGACGGCCGTCAATCCATGACCGTCTTCAAGGATGTTCGCACACTGGTAGACGACGCGATTAGCGCGGCCGTGGCTTTGCTGGAAGGCGAAACCCCCGCCGCTCAAGGCTCCTACAACAACGGTGCCATTGACGTGCCCGCCATTCAATCGGCCGTGGTCACTGTAGACAGCGCCAATGTTCGCGCCGTCCTCATTGATTCGGGTTACTACAACGAAGCTGATTTCACTGGTCTGGAAGCTGGCGGTGGCGATGCCCCCGTCGCTGAACTGACTGGCAAAGTTGGTATCGTTCTCCCCACCCGCGACGAACCCCGCTGGGTGCAAGACGAAGCTCGTTTCCGCGAAGCATTAGAAGAAGCTGGCTATGAAGTTGAAATTCTGTTTAGCCAAGGCGATTCGGCCAAAGAGCGTGCCAATGTTGAAGACTTAATCACCAAGGGTGTCCAAGTCATCATCATCACCCCCCATGATGGTACGGCCGCCGCCGCCGCCGCCGAAGCCGCTCAAGCCGCTGGTGTGGCCGTCATCTCCTACGACCGCCTCATTCGCGACACCGATGCCGTGAATTACTACGTCACCTTCGACAGCTTGGCTGTCGGGGCGCAACAAGCCCAATACCTCGTGGACAACGCCACGGGCACAGGCAACCCACTCTACCTCTATGCGGGTGCCGCTTCCGACAACAACGCCTTCATTTTCTTTGAAGGGGCGTGGTCGGTTCTGCAACCCAAGATTGCTGATGGCACCTTTGTCATCAAGAACTCCAGCGAAGCAGTTGCTTTACAAGACAAAGCGACATTGACCCGCGATGAATATGCCCAAATTCTCGGCCAAGTGACCACCAACTGGGACTTCAACACCGCCAAAAACTTGGCGGAGGCGAATTTGACCACGGCCACCGCTGAAGACAAGGGCGATGTGTTCATCTTGGCTCCCAACGACGGCACCGCTCGCGCGATTGCCGACACGTTTGCGGCCGATGGCGATGTGACCAGCTACTTGGTTACTGGCCAAGATGCTGAGTTGGCTTCGGTGCAATACATCATTGACGGCCGTCAATCCATGACCGTCTTCAAGGATGTTCGCACACTGGTAGACGATGCGATTAGCGCCGCCATTGCCCTGTTGCAAGGCGAAGCTCCAAACGCTCAAGGCTCCTACAACAACGGGGCTGTGGACGTGCCCGCCATTCAATCGCCCGTGGTCACTGTTGACCTGAGCAATGTAACGGCCGTCTTGATTGATTCGGGCTACTACGACGCCTCCGAATTTACCAACGTCCCCTAACCCGTAACCTAACCTAGAAACCAGTCTAAAAAGCGAGGTGGGGCAACCCACCTCGCTTCTGGTATCAGATAGAGAGAGCAGATAGAGGTAGAGGAAAATGTCGTTGTTTCATCTATCGTGTTTCCTCTATTGTGTAAAGGATTCCTCTACTCGAGTAAATAGTAAATAGTAAGTAGTTCCCTACTACTCACTACTCACTACTCACTTTTTTATCCACAACACTCTATCTTAACTTGTAACGCACAGACAATTTGGTAGCGATGGTGGGCGAGGGCAATGGAGGCATTGGCGATGAGCGACAACATCATCTTGGAAATGAAAAACATTACCAAAGAGTTCCCCGGCGTGAAGGCTTTGGATAATGTCAGTTTTAAGGTCAAGGAGGGGGAAATTCACTGCCTTGTCGGTGAAAATGGGGCAGGGAAATCCACCTTGATGAAAGTTCTGAGCGGGGTTTATCCCCACGGAACCTACAGTGGTGAAATTCATTTTGCGGGGGAGCACCAGAAATTTTCCAACACACGGGATAGTGAAAAAACAGGCATTGTTATTATTTATCAGGAGTTGGCGCTCATTCCCGAAATGACCGTCTACGAAAATATCTTTTTGGGCAACGAAATTACGAATGGCTGGCGCATGGATTGGAACGAAACCATCAAGAAAGCGACGGCCATGTTGCGGAAGGTAAACCTGAATGTGAATGCGGCCGCGAAAGTGGGCGATTTGGGGGTGGGCAAACAGCAATTGGTTGAAATCGCTAAGGCTCTCAGTAAAAATGTGCGCTTGCTCATTTTGGATGAGCCAACATCGGCCCTGAACGAGGGGGATGTGGACAACCTCTTCGTTTTGTTGCGCGAATTAAAAGCGCAAGGTGTCACTTGTATCATGATTACCCATAAGCTCAAAGAGATTATGGAGATGGCCGACACAGTGACTGTTTTGCGGGATGGCCAAACGATTTGCACGTTGGATGCTCGCAAAGGGGAGACCTCCGAGCAGATTATTATCAAGCACATGGTCGGCCGTGAAATTGAGAACATTTACCCGCCCCGCTCACACAAACGGTCGGCCGAGGTGGTGCTGGAGGTGAACAAGTGGACGGCGTATGACCCGGCCGTGGAACGCACCATTCTCAAAAATGCTCATTTTACGGTGCGCAAGGGGGAAATTGTGGGTTTTGCGGGGTTGATGGGAAGCGGCCGAACCGAACTCGCCCTGAGTATCTTTGGCAACCCCGCCAACTACCGCATTGAAGGCGAATTGCTCATCAACAATCGCCAACACCGCTTCACCCACCCCAACCAAGCCATTCAGGCAGGTGTGGCTTATGTCTCCGAAGACCGCAAACGCAATGGCCTCATTTTGATTCAAGATGTGAAACAAAATGTTTCCTTGGCCAACTTGCGCGAATTAGCCAACCGAGGCGTGATTAATCGCAACGGCGAAATCAAAGTTGCCAACGGCTATAAAAGCTCGCTCAACATCAAAACGCCAACGATTGAGCAAAAGTTTCTAACCTGGAGTGGTGGCAACCAGCAAAAAGTGTCCTTGGCTAAATGGCTGTTTGTCAAGCCACACATTTTAATTCTGGATGAGCCAACAAGGGGTATTGATGTCGGAGCCAAGTTCGAAATCTACAGCCTGATGAATAAATTGGTCGAGCAGGGGATGAGCATTATTATGATCTCCTCGGAACTTCCCGAAATTTTGGGGATGAGCGACCGTGTCTATGTGGTCTCGGCGGGCGAAATTACAGGTGAATTGCCCATCGAGGAAGCCACACAAGAACGCATTATGAAATTAGCTACAATGAAATAGAGATAGAGACTGGAGATAGAGATAGGGGGAACTTGGTTATTCAGCCTCCTTAAATACCCTCTATCTCTAGCTCCTTCCTCTATCTTCCTCTAAGGAGTTGGTGATGAGCTTCTTCACAGATCTACAAAAAGTTTTGCGCCAAAATATCCGCGACTATGGCATGTTTATCGCCTTGTTCGTGATTTGGGTGGTCTTTGCCTTTCTAACCGATGGGATTTTTGTCTCCTCTCGCAACATCAGCAATTTGCTCAACCAAACAGGGTATATTGCGGTGTTGGGCATTGGGATGACCTTGGTCATTGTCATTCGGCATATTGACTTGTCTGTTGGCTTTTTAGCTGGTTTTCTGGGAGCTGTAGCCGCCATTGCCATGACCCCCGAATGGGGCTGGAATGTCTGGGTCGTCATCTTGTTTGCCTTGGTCATTGGCGCGGTATTAGGGCTTGTGCCCGGCTTCCTTGTGGCCAAAATGGGTATCCCCGCTTTTGTGGCCACCTTGGCTGGCTTTCTCGCTTATCGAGGAGCTATTCAGATGGTTACGGAAGGGACGGGGACAATTATTATTAGCAACCCCACCTTTAATGCCATTGGCAATGGGTTTATCCCCGATATTCCCGGTGAACTTTGGCCGGGTATTCATTTGCTCACCCTTGTGTTAGGTGCCATTGGCATTGTGCTGTATATCGTGGGGGAGATAAGAAGCCGCCGCACCCAACAAGCGTATGAATTTGAAGTTTTGCCGATCAACATCTTCATCCTCAAATTAGCCTTTGTGGCTTTGCTGATTGGGGGGATGACATGGGTATTGGCTGGTTATAACGGCCTGTCGTGGACGGTGGTGGTGGTTTTGTTGGTGGTGGGTATTTATAGTTTCATGACCACACAGACAGTGCTCGGCCGACATATTTATGCTGTGGGTGGCAACCCCGAAGCGGCCCAGCTAAGTGGGGTGAATGTCCGCCGCATTACCTATTTTGTTTTTAGCCAGATGGGTATGTTGGCGGCTCTCTCAGGCATGTTGTTTGCCTCTCGGTTGCAATCAGCCACCACCACGGCCGGAACCCTCTTCGAGCTAGATGCCATCGCCGCCGCCTTTGTAGGTGGTGTGTCGGCCGCTGGGGGTGTCGGCCGTGTCACAGGGGCACTCATCGGGGCGTTGGTCATGGCTTCGCTGGCCAACGGCATGAATTTGATGAGCCTTGACACCTCCTACCAATATTTGGTGCGCGGTGGGGTGCTGGCCGCGGCCGTCATCTTCGATGTGGCCACGCGGAATCGGTAATTCCCCTAACCAGACCTTCGAGGTCTCCAAGACCTCGAAGGTCTACCCCCATTTCACTTCTCCATTCCCCGCAACGCCTCATAGGCAGGGCGGAGGGAGCCATCGGGTAAGACAATAGACCACCAGTATTGTTCGTTGTCGGCCGTCCAATTCGTGTCGGCAAAGAAAATGGTGGTCATTGGGCCAATCCACGGCCGCCATTCCGCCTGCCCCCATTCATACGCCCGCACCAAATAATCCGCCTGCTCCGCCTCGCTCACGGCGTGCCACGAGTAGCCCGTATCGGGGCGGGGGTCTGTCGTCCAGCCCATTTCGAGGATGGCCACCTGCTTGGCCGCATCCCCATTTTGCACCATAACGCGCCGCATATCTTCCACATGGCGGAAGACAAACCAACGGCCGTTGCCATACCCGTTGGCCTCCACGGCCGCTTCCTCGGGCGCAATCTCAGGCGGGGCCTTGTAGCCGGGGGCGTTTAAACCCAACACATCGAAATAATCGGCCGCGCCCGCGTCGTACATGCCCTGCAAAAATTGCTCATCGGGCATGGCGTGGGGCAATGGGCCACCTGTGGGAGCCAGCCCGGCCGAAATGACGATGGCTTGGGGGTCGGCCGCTTTAATCGCCTCGTAACACACCTGCAACAAGGCCACATACTCGGCCGGGTTCGGCTCTTTCATGCCCCACTCCCGCTCCAAATTCGGCTCATTCCACACCTGATAGGCGGCGATGCGCCCCTGATAGCGATTGGCCATTTCCCAGCAAAAATCGCCAAAATCAGCCAAATCGACAGGCGGCTGGTTGTCGTGGATTTGCTCATCGGGCAGGCTGGCCACCGTCCACAACGGTTGCCTGTCGAGGCGCACGATAAGGTCTAAGTTATAGCGCTCGGCCGCGTCCACAATGTAATCGGGCCGATACCAGTCATATTCCCCTTTGGCGAATGGCTCAATATCCCGCCACGCAAATTTTTGCTTTACCCAGCCAAACCCCATCTCTTGCACCAATCCCAAATCCCGCTCCAATGCCTGCAAATCCCACCATTGCGCCACATGGATGGCGTAAGCGGGTGAAGGGAAAGAGAGCGTCATTTGCTCGGCGGGCAGGGGGTTGAGCGGCACAACGGCCGTGGGTGTCGGTGTCGGCGCGGCCGAACAGCCCACCAAGAACAGCACAAGCCAAAATGTAAGGCGAGATGGCATAGTGAAAGGTGAAAGGTAAAAAGTGAAAGGTGAAAAGTGGTGCATAACCCCACCTTTCACCTTTCACTTTTTACTTCTTACTCGTCCTACCGCACCTTCTCCATCTCGGCCAGAGCGGCAAAGGCGGGGCGGGGAACGCCATTAATGTCTACGATGCTGTAAGGAACCACATCATCGGTCGGGCCGCCCCCTTTGTTGCCAAAGTCGTAGTTGAACACATAGGCCAACCACACATCGCCCGATTCGCGCATTTGATTAAACGCTTGCACCAGATAGGCGGCCTGCTCTTCAAGGGTGTTATCCAGCGCAAAACCAAACCCTTCGGGCGAACTGTCATACCCTTCGGTGGTCGCCCAGCCAAATTCGGTCACACACAACTTCATATTGGGGTTCACCGCCTGCACCTTTTGGGCATAGGTGTCCAAGGTGGTCTTAAAACTCCAACTGTGGTGGGGGTTGTCAAAGGGGCCACGGAATTGGGCCGTGGCGGCCTCGGCCGTGCTTCCTGTCTGGTCAAAAGCAACATCGGGGGATGTTATAACCGTTGTGATGTGCCCCGACGCAATCGGCATAGTTCAACATACCCGCCGCCAAAGCGCGATCCATATACTCAAAATCATCCGCCCAGCGTACCCAATCGCCGGGGCCAGTGGGCGAAAGTGCCCCGCTGATGACAATAATGTTGGGGTCGGCCGCTTTAATGGCCTCATGCCCCACCCGCAAAAACTCGACATAATCTTCGGGGCTAATGCCGTTGGCCGTTTGCCACTCCCTATCGAGATTCATCTCATTCCACACCTCAATGGCGTGAATTTTGTTCGGGTAACGGGCAATTAGCTCAGTCATAAAGCTGGCAAATTGGGCGTAATCATCGGGCGGGCCAATTTCGTTGCCTGCGGCGCGTGTCCACGCAGGCGAACCCACCACGCTGAGCATAAGGTGCAACCCTTTCTTAGAAGCCTCGTCCACAATGCCATCATAGAAGAACCATTGCCGTTCGGTGGCACTGGGGGCGACGAGCCACCATTCCAATTGCACTTTGACCCAATCCATGCCCAGTTGGTTTTTTACCACCTCGGCCGTAAACGCTGGGTCGCCAATAATGGCGTGGGATTGCACCCCATAGCCAAATTGGTCGGTTGGCCAAGGCGACAGCACAACGGGGGTTGGCTCGGCCGCGACAACTTCCGTCTCGGCCGTGGGGGCGGCATCAGGCGCAACTTCTTCACCGCCCTCGCCACCCGAAACAACAGGGGGGGGCAAGGTGGCTGGCGCGGCCAAAGTCGGGGTTGGGGCTACTTCGACCACTTCGGCCGTGGCTGGCTCTTGGGTCGCCGCCACAGTCGGCTCTGGTGCGGCCGTCTCCCCCCCACACGCGACCAACACGGCCGCCAAAACAACAAGTAAAAACAAACGAATTTTCTGCATAACACCTCGAGGAAGTGGTTAGTGAGTAGTGATTAGTGGTTAGTGGCTAGTGATTAGCTGACAGACTGACAGCCTAACTAGCTAAAAAGGCGCACTTCGGCCGAGACCAAAATGCGCCTTTCGGGAGTAGAAAGTGCTAAGTGCTAAGCTGAAAGTAGAGCCTACTTTTAACTCAGCACTTTTAATACAACACTTCGTTATCGGCCCATGACCTGTCGCAACGTCTCGCAAGAAGGGCAACTGCCGTTGGCGCGAATCATCGCATACCCCGCTTGTGGGTCATCTCCCCATGTGGTGAAATCCACATTGAAGACAATAACCATGCGGACTTTGCCACTGTTGGCGGCAATGCTGACAGCTTCGGCCAGCCATTGGGCGTGTTGAGCAATCGTCGTCGCACCTGCCCAGCTAAAGCGGGAGGGGACACCTCCGTAATCTTCGCCCGACAAATAGCCCAACTCGGTGATGCACAACGGCCGACCGAGCGGGTTGTAATATACATCAATCATCGGCCGTAGGAACCAGCTATAGTGGTTGTTACCTGCGGGGTGGCCCGATGTGGCACTGGGCGAAGTCGCCCCTGCATTGTAATGGACACCCATGCAATCCATGTACCGCGCCGCTCCAGCCGCCGCCATGCCGTTGATATAGGCGTTGTCATCACACCCATTGGCCGCACAACCGCCGCCAAAGTAACCTGTGGGAGCTGGCGCACCGCTAATGACCATGACATTGGGGTTGGCCGCTTTAATGGCGTTGTAAGCGGGGGCAAGCATGTTGTTGACATAAGAAGCGGGGTCAATCTGACCAGCCGGCCACTCAAAGTCAATGTTCATCTCATTCCAGACCTCAATGGCGTTGGGGCCTTGCTTGGCCACATCGCCCAAGAAGGCGACATAGCAAGCAAAATCAATGCTGGAGGGGTAGGGCGAGCCGGGGATGCTCAGAAGCACCTTAAAGCCATTGGCTTGCGCTTGGCCAATACGGCCGGCCAAATCCGCCCCATTGTCCCCACAGCCCCATTTGTGCTGGAACTTCACCCATGTCATGCCCGCATATTGCATAATTTGGGGATTGGCAAGGCCGTGGGTTTGCCCACCTAACTCAAAACTGCCAATGTTGGCCGAAGGGGCGGCCACAGGGGGAGGCGCTGTCGTTCCCCCACTCCCACCGCTGGAGCCAGAGCCGCCGCTACTTGCGGGAGCCGCCGCTACGGCGGGCACGGGCAAGCCTGCCACATTTAGCCCTGCATCCAGCGTCAGCAATTCGGCCAAAATCCAGCCTTCACGGCCGTCGGGCAAAACGATATTCAGCCACGAGCTATCTGCATTGCGGCCGATGACTTCCACCCGCGTGTTGCCCTCTGCCCCGCCTTCTAGCGTGCCATAGACAATGCCGGGGCCTTGGCGGACATTCGAGCCAACCCGCACCGTGGCATTGGGCGTACCTGTTCCTGCGACGGTGGTTGTTTCTTCCGTCTTGGTCTCTTCGGTCGTTGTCTCTTCCTTCACTTCTTCAACTTCTTCTTCGGCAACGACTTCCGTTTCATCGGCCGCGACTTCGGCCGTGCCGACGACGACAGGCAAACTACCCAACTCGAGGTTGGTTGCCCCTTGGGCAAAACTAACCGCCAGTTGGTAGGTTCCCGCCGTGTCGGTTCCTTCCCATGCAAACTGAAGAGATTCGCTATTAGTGGTGGCAATGACACCCCCTTCCGCATTGGCCACTGTCCAAACAATGGTTGCGCCAGCCACTTCGGGCGCGTCGCCATTGCCCACAAAATTCTCGATGGTGGCGACATAGCTCTCGGTTTGGGGCAAGTTGCTCAGCCCCAACACGGCCGCGCCGCGCAAGCCAAACTGTTTGGCCAACCGCAAGCGATAGGCCAGCGAAGCCTCGTTGTGGAGCCAGATGGTGCGGCTTTGGCCGTCTTGGTCGTAGCTAAATTTATAGGTCAGGCTGGCCCCATCCCATTCCAGCGGGGTGGCTGTGCCCGCCAAAGTGGCTGGCACGGCCGTGTTCACATCCACCTCGGCCGTCACGGCCGCGCTAGCTGAGATTTCCGCCACGGTTAGCTCGCCCAAATGAGCCAGTGCATCGGCGACGGGCACGGGGCGTAAGGTACTCCCCAGCTTATCCACGGCCTCGGCCGAAACAAGCATGGTCAGCTTGGCGCGGTCTACTTGGCGGGTGGCCCAGCCGAGTAATTGGCTGGCAGAACCGTTATCCACATAAGCGGCGGGGTCGAGCGGCATTTGCAAATAAACCACATCGGCCACACGGCCGAGTTCGGCCAACTGTTGGCCACCCGTGCTAAATGCACCGCTGGCATCGGGGGCTGGTTCGCCAATGGTAATGGCCAATTGCTTGCCTTGGGCGCGGAGATTATTGCCCAAATCAGTCACAAACAGGGTGAAATCGGCCGCTTGGCCAGCCGCCACCCCTTGGTAATCGAGATTTAACCCTTCGTAGTTGCCCGTCACCACCGCATTGACCAGCAATTGCATGTGGCTGGTCCGCAAATTGGGGTCGGCCAGCAGTTCAGTGATGGCGGTTTGGTCAATAATCACGCCGCCATTGGTGACGTGTAACCAACGGCCGAAACCGCCTTGGGGCACTTCGGCGGCCGTGCCTTCGAGTTGCCCTTGGGCGGCCAGCCGCAAGCCGGCCACATTCACCTCACTGGCGATGGGCAAGACGGCCGTGGCCAGTGTTTGCCCTGTTTGCACATCCACCCCAATCGCGGCCGTCTCGGGCGCAGTGCGCTGGGCGACGACCAAGGCTTGGGGCAACACACCGGGGTTGCTGATGAGTTCTTGGCCAGAGGGGCTGACGGTGCTGGGGACAAAGCTCCATGCTTGGCCGTCCCACCCCATTAAATCATCGGTGGGTTGCACGCCACCCGCCACGGTGACGGTGGCACTGGCATTCTCGGCCGCGTTGGCGATGGTGTACACATCTCCTTTGGCACTGGTTCCCGCAGGCAGGCTGGCCACGGCCGCAAAATCGGCCGCTGGCACGCTGGCCACACTTCCCGCCCCGCTCAGGGCGATTTGGCCGGGGATGTTGTTGACGGCCGTTTCAGCCGTGGGAGCGGCCGTGGACTCGGCCGTTTGCGCCTCCTCAGGAGTGGTGGCGACGGTTTCGCCGCCACCAAAATAGTCGCGGCCAACTAAAATCGCCCCGGCCGTAATCAGCAACAGGGCGAGTAGCCCGCCGATGAGGAAGGGCAGGGGAAGACCCGGCCGTCCAGATGGAGCGGGGGTTGGGGTTTCGGTTTCAAGGTTATTCTCTTCCATAAAGCTTCTCTAATTCTCCTTGCCAAGGTGGGATGGTGGATGGGGTGACTGGTTTATGGTCTTGTGGCTGGTGAAACAACACCCAATTCGCCACGGTAAAATATAGAAATGAACCAGTACACAAGGGGTCAGCGAACGCACCCAACAGGTTCCCGATTTGCGCCCGCCTGTGGCAGATTGGACACGCAAAAGCGGCTTGCGCCGCTCGTTGCTACAAATAAAAGCCTTTGTAGCCCGCGCATTTTAGCATAAGGAAAATGGCGTGCCAAAATAGGCCACTTTGGGCAAGGTTTTTAATGAGAGGGGGGTTAGAGGAGCGACTATGTTTAGAGGCAGGTTCAAGCTCTTTATAGGGGCAGGCCCGCCCCCTTGTCCCCAGTCATTGTAAAGAGGCTTACGCCCGTTTAGAATCCAAGTTGGTGGGGCAGTTGGGGATGGCTCATTTACAATAAAACATATGTTCAGTAACTGGCTAAAAACAGGGCAGAAAAAAGGTGCGGATAAGCGACCTGCGCCTCCTGTTGCCAAACCCAAGCCCGCGTCCAAGCGAACCAAAGAGACGGCCGCACCCCCTCCCCTTCCCCCAGCGCCAGAATCATCTGCCCCTACCTTCGATGAAAAGGTGATTGATGCCCTGCGCCCCTACAAGTTGGAAATTGTGGGGTTGGGGTTGTTTGTCGGCGCTGTGCTGACCGAGTTGGGGTTGTTGGGTGTCACCAGTTCGGGCTTTTTGCAGGCGTGGACGAGCTTGTGCCGCCAGTTGACGGGTTGGGGTGCTCATGCGCTGGCAGGGCTATTTGCTCTGTTTGGCTTGCATGTGGCCACACGGCGGCTGGCAGAAAAACGGCCGTATCACATCACCCCCGGCCAAGTGATGGGCGTGGAACTGCTCCTACTGACAGCCTTGCCGCTGAGTCATCTGTTCATGGGGGCCAGCTTGCCCGATGCGTATGCGGGGCTGGGTGGCGGGCTGGCGGGTTGGGCACTCTCCATCGTCTTGCTGGATGCGTTGGGCACGTTGCCCACCTATTTGCTCTATTTTGTCGTCGGTGGCTGGGGCTTGGCCTTGGTCATGCGGGTGCGCTATGGGGATGTGGTGGCGTGGCTGGAGCGGCTTTCGGGGCGGTTTAAGCGGTGGGCGGAGCGGCTAGAGGGAAAACCCACGGCCGAGCCATCGCCCCACCCCGCGCTGGGGCAACCCCAACGCACGGCCAAAACGGCCGAGCCATCTGCCCCCACCCCTGCCGGGCCACCCCGCCGCAACCCGTTGCTCCCCCGTTTGAACTCTTGGAGCGGGGCGAACGGTGGACACCCTCGGCCGCTGAGATTGCGCATAAAAGAAGACCATCGAAAAAACATTGCACGATTTTGGGGTGGAAGCGACCGTCGTTCAGCACCAAGTCGGCCCAGCCATTACCCAATTTGGGGTTCAGCCGGGCCATGTGGTGCGCTCGGGGCCAGATGGCGAGTTCCACAAGTACAAAATTCGCATTAACCAAATTGTGGGGCTGAACAAAGATTTGGCGTTAGCACTGGCCGCTCCTCGGGTGCGTATCGAAGCCCCCGTGCCGGGCAAGGGGTTTATCGGCATTGAAGTGCCCAATAGCCAAGTGAGTGCGGTGCGGCTGGGGCACATGCTCGATTCGGCCGCGTTTGGCTCCATCAAGAGCAACCTTGGCGTGGCCATTGGGGAGGATGTGACGGGCGCGGCCGTGATTGCCGATGTGTCTAAACTGCCGCACATGCTCGTGGCGGGGCAGACAGGGTCGGGCAAATCGGTCTTTATCAACGCCGTCGTGGCCAGTTTGGTCTTCAACAACACCCCCGAACAGCTCAAATTGGTGATGATTGACCCCAAAAAGGTGGAGCTTATCCGCTTTAATGGCTTGCCCCACCTGATGGGCAAGGTGGAGGTGGAGGGGGAGCGGGCGATTGCTGTTTTGCGCTGGCTGACGGCCGAGATGGACGACCGCTACCGCATGTTTGCCGAGGTGGGGGCGCGAAATCTAGCCGCTTACAACCAAACCATCGCCAAGCACACCGATGTGAAACCCTTGCCCTATATTGTGGTGCTGGTGGATGAGTTGGCCGATTTGATGGTGCAGTTTGGGGGAGATGTGGAGGCGGCGTTGTGCCGGCTGGCGCAAATGGCGCGGGCGACGGGGATTCACCTGATTGTAGCCACGCAACGGCCGTCTACCGATGTCATTACGGGTCTCATCAAGGCCAATTTCCCCTCGCGGGTTTCGTTTGCTGTTGCCTCGGGCATAGATTCGCGGGTGGTGTTGGATAGCACGGGGGCGGAAAATTTGCTCGGCCGAGGGGACATGCTCTATTTGGCGGCCGATGCCAGCACGCCCGTGCGGGTACAGGGCTGTTTGGCCAGCGATGAGGAGATTGATGCGCTGGTGGCGCATTGGCGGCAGGTGTTGCCCCATGTTCAGCCGATGCGCGCCCCGTGGGAGAGTTTGTTGGAGCGGCAAGCGCTCGACCCCGAGGACAAAGATGATTTGCTAGAACGCGCCGTGGCTTTGGCCGAACAGTACGAAACCATCTCGCCTGCCTTGCTCCAACGCCGCTTGCGGGTGGGCTACCCCCGCGCCGCCAAGCTGATTCAGCGGTTGTATGAGCAGGGGTTGGTGGAGGATGAGCACGAAGGCGGCCGAACCCAACGCGGCCTCGAGTAGGGGTGGCTCTTTTAGGATTTCACCGCAGAGCGCAAAGGGTGAAACAAGCCCAAATCCTTTCTGTTCTTTTGCAATAAGAATTTGCAAAAGGCAAAGGAAACAGCGGTCTCGTGTCCAACGAAGGCTTAATGGAATGCTCTAACCCCCACTTTTGTAATGAATTTCGGATTGTTCGCGCAGGCGGGTGGCGGCTTGTTCGGCCGTTAAATCCCGTTGCGCCTCGCCCAACATTTCGAAGCCGACCATGAATTTTTTGACGGTGGCCGAGCGCAGAAGGGGGGGGTAAAAGTGGGCGTGGAGTTGCCAATGGTCGGTTGGCTCGGCCGTGAAGGGCGCCCCGTGCCAGCCCATCGAATAAGGGAAGGAGGTCTCGAACAGATTGTCGTAGCGGGTGAGAAGCCGCTTGAGGATGTCGGCCAACGCTTCTTGCTCTGCCTCGGTTAAATCGGGCAGGCGCAAGACGTGGCGGCGGGGCAGGAGCAGTATCTCGAATGGCCAAATGGCCCAGTAGGGAACCACGGCCGCCCAATGCTCGTTTTCCACCACCACCCGCTCCGCTTGTTGCAACTCCAACTCGACGTAATCTAGCAAAAGGGGACGGCCGTGCGCCGCCCAATAGGCCGCTTGCTGGCTATCTTCTTGGGCGGGTTCGTTGGGCAACTCGCTCATGGCCCATATTTGGCCGTGGGGGTGGGGGTTGGAGCAACCCATCACCGCCCCTTTGTTCTCGAAGACCTGCACCCAGCGGTAAATCTGGCCGAGTTCGGCCGTTTGCTCCGCCCACACGCGCACGACGTGGCGAATGTCGGCCGTGTCCATTTCGGGCAGGGTTAAATCGTGGCGGGGGGAGAAGCAGATGACCTTGCACTCGCCGCGCACCGCTTGGCTGGCCAGCAGGGGGTGGGCGGGGGAGCTATCGGCCGTCTCGGGCAACAGGGCGGCAAAATCGTTGTCGAAGACAAAGGTGGTGGTGTAGGCGGGGTTTTGTTCGCCATTGGCGCGGGTGTTGCCGGCGCACAAATAGCAGGTGGGGTCGTGCGCGGGGCGGTTGTCGGCGGCCGTTTTTTCAACTTGCCCCTGCCACGGCCGCGCCATGCGGTGGGGGGAAACGAGGATATATTCACCTGTGAGGGGGTTATAACGACGGTGGGGAGAGAGCATGGGATTTTGGATGGGGGATTTTGGATTTTAGATTGATTGCCCTTGGTTATACCAGCAGGAGGGGGAATTGGGAATGCGGAATTGGGAATGCGGAATTGTGAATTGTGAATGAGCATGGTTATACTTTCCCCTGCTCCCCTGCTCCCCTGCTCCCCTGCTCCCCACCCTCCCTATGCTCTCTCTCGTCATCCCCGTCTACAACGAATCTGAGAATTTGGCCTTGTTGCATGAGGAAATCACGGCCGCGCTCGCCCTGCTCCCCCTTCTGTATGAGGTTATTTTTGTGGATGATGGCAGTCGCGATGAAAGTGTGGCTGTGGTGCGTCAACTTGTCGAGCGAGATGAGCGGGTAGTGTTGGTGCGTTTGCGGCGCAATTATGGGCAAACGGCCGCCTTTGCCGCTGGTTTCGACCATGCCCGTGGCGACGTAATTGTGACACTGGATGCGGATAGGCAAAACGACCCCGCCGACATTCCCCAGCTCCTGCAAAAGCTGGAAGAAAGCGGCCGTGACGTGGTCAATGGCTGGCGGCAAGAGCGGCAAGATGGTTGGTTGTTGCGCCGCTTGCCCTCGCAAGTGGCCAATCGCTTTATTGCGTGGGCCACAGGGGTGCACCTGCACGACCGAGGCTGTTCCATGCGCGCCATGCGGCGCGAGGTGGTGCAAACGTTGCGGCTCTATGGCGAGATGCACCGCTTCATCCCCGAACTGATTCACCAAGCGGGGTTTAGCATGGCCGAGGTGGCGGTCAATCATCGGCCGAGGGTAGCCGGCCGTTCCAAATATGGCCTCTCGCGCACCTTCCGCGTCTTGCTCGATTTGCTGACCGTGCTATTTTTGCGCCGCTACGGCGACCGCCCCATGTATCTGTTTGGCAGTTTGGGGTTGCTTTCCAGCGGTTTGGGGGTGGCGATTGGGCTGTGGCTTTCTGCCCAAAAGGTGTGGGCGGGCGTGGTAGGGGGCTGGCCCGCCTTTCACGCCTTCACCATTGGGGATAGGCCGCTCTTGTTGCTGGCCATTTTGCTCCTGATTATTGGCGTGCAGTTTTTGGCCACGGGGCTAACGGCCGAACTCATCACCCGCACCTATTACGAGAGCCAAAACAAACCCGTCTACGGCGTGCGCGAAATACTCCGCACCGACTCCCAGCCCTAACCCCTCCTCCCTTTTCACCTTTCACCTTTCACTTCTTACTTAGTTACCATGACAACTCCCCCCGTTTGCGATTACGAAGGCTCCGATTACCGCACCCGTTTTTGGGAAAATCAGGGGCGCGATTATGAAGATAACGTGGAGCGCATTGCCTTGCGGGCGATGTTGCCCCCCCACGGCCGTACCCTCATCGAAATTGGGGCGGGATTCGGCCGTTTGGCGGCCGAATACATAGGCTACGACCATGTCGTGCTGTTCGATTACTCCCGCTCGCTGTTGCGCGAGGCGCAAGAAAAGTGGGGGCATGACCCCCGCTTCCTCTTTGTGGCGGGCGATTGGTACAAGATGCCGTTTGTGGCGGGTTTGTTTGAAGCGATGGTGCAAATTCGGACCATTCACCACGCGGCCGATGTGCCCGCCCTGTTCCAACAACTGCGCCGCATCAGCCAGCCGGGGGCGCATTACGTGTTGGAGTTTGCCAACAAGCGCAACCTGAAGGCGATGTTGCGCCACGCCTTGCGCCGGCAAGATTGGTCGCCCTACGACGAACGGCCGATTGAATTTGCCGCCCTGAACTTTGATTTTCACCCCCGCTGGATGCGCCAGCAGTTGCAAGCGGCCGGCTTTGCCCCCGGCGCGATGCGGGCTGTCTCCCATTTTCGCATTCCGTTTCTCAAGCGGCTGGTTCCCACCAAATTGCTGGCGGGGGTAGATGGGGTGATTCAGCCGACGGGCAAGTGGTGGCAACTGACCCCCAGCGTGTTTGTGCATTACCGCACGGCCGGGCAACCCCCTGCCCAACTGCCCACCCACTTCTTTGCTTGCCCCACCGACCAACCGCCACTCCCCACCCCCACCACGGACGATGCAACCCTGACCTGCCCCACCTGCGGCCGTGAATGGCGGCGGGAAAAGGGACTGTATGATTTTAAGGGAGATTAGCGGGTAGGGGTGAAGGTTTGTTGCGCCAGCCACGCCACCACGGCCGCCATCAGTTGGCTGGGGCACTCCTCTTGGGGCACATGGCCACAGGCGGTTAGCACGGCCGTTTCCCCCGCCCCCGCCAGTTCCCCCG
The DNA here is from genome assembly GCA_016711405.1 of Candidatus Hadersleviella danica. Taxonomy (GTDB): domain Bacteria; phylum Chloroflexota; class Anaerolineae; order Promineifilales; family Promineifilaceae; genus Hadersleviella; species Hadersleviella danica. The sequence goes on from JADJSZ010000033.1 coordinate 23,433, forward strand.
CCAAACGGATGCTCTCCTCGGTTGGCACAACGCGGTCATCGTCCCCCGTGACAACCAACACGGGCAAGGTGAGTTCGCCGAGGCGGGGCACAAGGGGGACATTGCCTCCAGCGGCACGGCCGGCCGTAAACGCCCAAAATGCCTCATCCCATTTTTCGGTGCGGGTGAGTAGGAGCGCTTTGTCCCGTGCCTCGGCCGTGAACAGGCTCGGGTCGTGGTAGGCCAGTGTCACCAATGCTTCGTTGCTGGCAAATTGGCGGGCCACGAGGGGGCCAAGGTGGTTCATTTGGGGGGTGTTGAGCACACGGCCGAGGGGGACTTCGCCGCCTGTGTAGACGGCGGGGGAGACGAGGATTAACCCCTGAATGCGGTCGGGGTGAGCCAGAGCCATCTTCATAGCCAAGGTTCCGCCCGCCGAATTGCCCACCAAAACAGCTTGCCCCACGTTGTTCTCATCCATAAAGGCGAGGAGTTGAGCCATACCCGCTTCGTCGGTGTAGGGATTGTCGCCTTGCCAATCGCCTGCCACGAGCTTTTGGCTCAGGCCAAAGGGGGGGCGGTCGTAGGCGAGGGTACGGCCGTGTTGGGCAAATTCGGCCATCACCTTATCCCATGTGTACAAGTTAGAGGCAAAGCCATGCAACAAGATAAAGGTTGGTTCGCCCAGCCCTTGTTCGTGGTAATGGAGCGAGATGCCCGCCGTGCCCGCAAAGGGGATGGTCACAAATTGGCTCGTTTCATCGGCCAAGGCGGCAGGGGGTTGCAGATTGGGCAACGGCCGCACGGGAACCAAGAATGGCCCGACGAGAATCAGGAACAGCAAGCCCGCGAGGGTGTAGAGGAGGATGCGTTTCATAGTGGTTAGTGGCTAGTGGTTATAGTGGCTAGTGATTGGTGATGTGCGCGAGAAACCTCCAATAACGAATAACCAGTAACCAATAACTCCTACCCCTCACGGCCGAGGGCGGAGACGATGTAGTTGATGAACATGAGGGTGAGCAGGGACAGCCCCAGCGCCGACCAAAAAGATAAATCGGTTTGCAAGGTGAGCGCCACGCCGCCGAGGGCGAGGCTGAGGAGAACCACGGCCGCCAACGGCCGCCAATGCGCCTCCCACAACGCTGGCTCATTGCCCAACGCCTGTGGCCCGCCCAGCCGGTGGATAAAATGGCCCAAATCCCACGCCACCACGGCCGCCACGGCCGCCACCAACACCCATCCCCCCGCCACCCCCCAGCCACACCGCATAGGCCAACACCCCCATAAAGCCCGCCAAGCCAATGCTCCCCGCCCACGGTTCGCGGAGCCAATAGGCGGCCCACAGCGCGGCCGTGGCTGGCGCGAGCAACAGCACCCCCCACGCCCGCACGGGGATGGCGCCGAACACGGCCGCGAGACCAGCCACGACAAGAGCGGAATAGAGGAACTGAGGGAGTTGTTTCATAGATACCTACGCTTTGTGGGAGCCTCCCGGCCTGCGGCGCAACCGTTCATCCATGCGGCGCAACCGTTTTCCATGCGGCGCAACCATTTTCCATGCTGCGCGACCATTTTTCCATGCGGCGCAACCGTTTTTCCATGCGGCGCAACCATTTTTCCGTGCGGCGCAACCGTTTTCCATGCGGCGCAACCGTTTTTCCGTGCGGCGCAACCGTTTTTCCATGCGGCGCAACCATTTTTCCGTGCGGCGCAACCGTTAAATGGCTTAGCGGGAGTGGGAATTTTGCCCCAAGGCCACCTGCAACGCCTCGTCGAGCGATTCGTTGACGAGCCAATCTATGGTGGTGATGCCCGCTTGCCGCAGTTGGCGCAGGAACTGTTGCCGCTCTAGCCGCGCCAAACGCAGGGCGAGGGAGTGGGCGGGTTGTTGGCGTTGGTCGAGCAAGTGCGCCTCAAATTCCACAGCGTTGGGGCTGACCACCAGCACGCCATACCCCCGCGCCCGCAGGCGGAACAACATCGCCTCGTCCCCATCGGCCAGCGGGCTGACAAAGATGAGTTGTGCCCCGGCGGGGAAGAGGCGCACGGGCAAATAGTGCAGGGTGCGGAAGACTTGGCTCCCCGGCCGTGCCTCGGCCAGCTTCCGCAAAATGCGTTCGCGTTGCCCTTTGCCATAGCCGGGCAAAACCCCATCAATGCCATAGCCATACAAAAACAGCCCCACCCGGTGGCCATCGCGCAAGAGCGAATCGGCCAGCGCGGCCGTGGCGCGGACTTCGTGGTCGAGCAACGATTCGCCATTGCCCGCCAGCATGTGCTCCCGCCGCGCATCCACAATCAGGCTAATATCGGCGATGCGCTCTTGTTCGTATTCGGTGGTGAAGAGTTGTTCGTGGTAGCGGGCAGAGGTGCGCCAGTTCACCCGGCGCAACGGGTCGCCCAATTGGTATTCGCGCACCCCCCAAAAGTTGGTTCCCGACCCGCTCTGGCGGGCGGCGAGTGGCCCCGAAAAGCCCATCGTGCGCGGCGGCCGTAGGCGGAGCGAACGCAGTTGTTGGTAGCGCGGAATGACTGTCAGTTGGGTGGTGACGGGGGGCACGCCCGCCCATGAGAAGAGGCCGAAGGGGTCGCGCAGGGTGACGGCCGTGCCTGTCACATCAAATGTGCCCCGCTGGACGACGACGGTGTAGGTCAGTTCGGCCGTCTCGCCCCCTGCCAGATGGGTGAGCAGTTGGGTATGGCCGCTGTGGATGGCCAAGCCTGTGGGCATGGTTTCGGCCACATGCAGTTCGGCCAGCGTTTCCCCTTCGTTGTGCAAGGTCAGCGTGATGGGCACGAGTTCCCCTTCGGCCGTGGTGCCGCTGGGTGCTGTGCGGTTGATGGCCAACTGGGGCGGCCGTGGCGCGTGCCACAGCGCCACCCCCACATAGACCAACAAGGGGATGGCCAGCAAAAACATCCCCCCGCGCATGGTTCCCAAGCCCCCCAAAACAAGGGCGTAGATGAGGATGGCGAGAAAGGTGGGGCGGGACATTTGGATTGCGGATTGGGGATTTTGGATTGCGGATTGACTGAGCGACTGACCGACTGAGAGACTTTCCACTCAGCACTCAGCACTTTTTACTTTACAGGTACGGGTGTGTTTTGCAGAATTTGGGCGATGATTTCGTCTACGGCGCGGCGGCGCATCCACAGTTCGGGGTCGAGGAGGAGGCGGTGGGTGAGGGTTTGGCGGGCGAACTGTTTGATGTCGTCCGGCAGGACGTAGGTGCGGCCGTGCATGGCCGCCCATGCCCGCGCCAGCTTGAGCAAGGCCAGCGAAGCGCGGGGGCTGGCTCCCACGGCCACTTGGGGGTGGGTGCGGGTGGCCGCCACAAGGGTCACAATGTACCGCTCTAAATCAGGTTCAAGATGCACTTCTTCGACGAGTTGGCGCATTTGCTCCAGCTCGGCGCCGTTGGTCACGGCCGCTAACGTCACCTCATCTTGCCCGCGCTGGCGGCGGCGGCGCAAAATCTCTTGCTCTTCGGCGGCCGAGGGGTAGCCAATGGCCAGCTTCATCACAAAGCGGTCGAGTTGCGCTTCGGGCAAGGGGAATGTCCCTTCGTATTCAATGGGGTTCTGGGTGGCGATGACGATAAACGGCCGTGGCAGGGGCAACGTCTCCCCCTCCAGCGTCACTTGGTACTCCTGCATCGCCTCTAACAAGGCGGATTGGGTCTTGGGCGAAGCGCGGTTAATCTCATCCGCCAAAATAATGTTGGCAAACAGCCCCTCGCGCAAGACAAAACTGCTCTCGTTGCGGTTGTAGATGTAGCCGCCCGTAATATCCCCCGGCAATAAATCGGGCGTGAACTGGATGCGTTTGAAACCCAGCCCCAACACATCGGCAAAACTGCGGGCAATCAGCGTTTTGGCCAGCCCCGGATAATCTTCAAGGAGCAAATGCCCGCCCGAAGAGAGCACGGCCGCTAACATCTCCTTCAACACATCCGCTTTGCCAATAATGGCTTTTTCCACTTCGTTTAACACGCGCTGGCTCCACTCGGCCACTGCTTGGGTGTTTGTCATAGGGGTACCTTTGGGGGAAGTGAAGAGAAGGTGAAAGGTGAAAAGTGGGGTCGTTGGTTCATCACCTCTACTTTTCTCTTTACTTTTACTTTTCACTTTTAACTTCTAATTCCGTCACAATCTCTTCAATGGCCGCCAACACGGCCGCAGGGCGTTGGACGGGTTGGTTGGGGCGCAAAAAGTCGCGCACAGGGGGGGAAAAGGGCAAACGGCCGTGCCAAATCTCTTGCAACGCTTCCTCCATTGTTTGGTGCTGGCGCAAAGCCCAATGCCGCGCCACCACCTTGCGAATTTCGGTGACGAGGTGCTTGCCCCAAAAGCCCTTCTGCCCCGCCAAGCGCAATAGCTCTGCCCAATGGCTCAACCGCCCCGTGGTGTGTACCGTGGGTGTGGGGGTCTCTGCCCACGGGCTGGAACCGAGCAACAAGCGCAGGATATTGACCCCCGCCAGCATCAGCAAAACAGTCCATGTCGCCTCTTGGGGCAATGTCTGCACCGCAAGATAGAAACGCCACAACCTTTCAGCCAGCGGCGCCACCCACTCTTGCCCAAACCAATAAATCCCCCCCGCCAACAAAAGCGTGAGGAGCAAAAGAAGGGTGTAGATGAGATAACGGCGAAACATGGGATTGCGGATTGCGGATTTTGGATTGCGGATTGGCTGACTAGCTGACATGCTGACCCGCTAAATCGCTTCAGCGATGGTTTGCAGGGCGGCCACGGCCGCTTGTTGTTGGGCGGGGTCGGCCGTTTGGCGGCCGTAGCGGGTCGCCTCAAACAGCCGCGTTAATTGTGACACAGGAGCCGAGGGCAAGCCAAGGGCGAGCAGTTGCTCCTCAAATTCGTGGGGGGTCATCCCCTGCGGCCGTTCGATGGCGCGGCTTTCGGCCAACACCCGCCCCATCTCCACATAACAGCGAATGATGACATCGTGCAAATCTTCGCCCGCCTCTAAATCGTCGAGAGCGGCTTGCACTTCGCGGCCTAGTTCGCGCAGGGTGGTTTCTTCGGGCGGGGCGAGGGTGGGCCACACATAACGGCCGATGCCAAAGACCAACCCCGCCAAGAGCAAGGCCAACACCCCACTGGCCAGCCATGTGGCCCACAGCGGCCGTTCGGGCACGGGGAGCAGTTCCACCGTGGGGCGGGGGGGGGGAGGGTTTCGTCCACGGCCGTTTCTTCCTCTTCTTCCACGGGCACTGTCTCGGCCGTTTCTATCTCCAGCGGGGGCAATAGGGTCGAACCCCACATAACCGCCACCACAAACAGGGCGATGACCCCCAAAATGCCCGCAATCGTCGGCCAATGTTGCCACACGCGGCGTGGCAAGAGCAAGGCCACAATGAGCACATACAACGCCAAGGCAAAGACAATGACGGGCATGATTTGGTTGGCGGAGAGACCTTGCCCTTCGTTGTTGCGGCTAAAATCAAAGGGCTGGGCGGGCGTGAGGGTCAGGCTATCTAGCCCGCTGGCCAAAAGCACAAAGGCGGCGAGCAAGGCTCCGATGAGAATGAGGAGGAAGCGGTTACGGGTCAGCACGGGGCGATATTATCCATTCTGGGCAGGTTAGGCCACAAATTTGGTTTGTGCGCGTGGTTTATGGTTCCCCAGAAGGGGACTTTAGGAGTTTGGACGAGGGATAAAGGACAAAGGACTGGGGACTGGGGACTAGAGACCGTCAAATTACCCAGTCACCAGTCCTCAGTCCCTCGTCCCATCATAGCCTTCCCGTTGGGAAAGCAGTGGCTTTGAGGCTTAAGAAATAGGATGACACAAGCTAAAATGACCGCAGGTTCACCCGAATAATTACAATCTCGAGACCTGCCCATGTTTCCCAAATACCTTCTCCCGCTCTTTTTGCTCTGGCTGACGGCTTGCGGCGGCCGAACGGCCGTCGCCCTTTCCCAGCCACCCCTGCACCCCCCACCCCCGCCCTGCCCGCCGCCCCACCCACATGGGAGGCCACCCACACCCCTGCGCCCCGCCTCGTGCCCCCGCTAGACGGCCGACTGACGGCCGACACCACCTGCAACGACTTGCACTACCCCACCGACCCGCGCAGTCTGGTCAGCGGGCCAGATGTGTTCTCGCCCGATGGGTTGCGCGTCGCCTACACCCGCACCGAGGAGGGGCAACACGCCCTCTACTTGGCCCAGCACACGGCCGAAATCTTCACCATTATCGCCGCCCCCACGGCCGATTACGCCGTTGGCCTGCCCACATGGTCGCCCGATGGGGCATGGGTCGCTTTTACCATGTACGATTGGCAAGCGGGCGGGGGCACTGTCTACATTTTGGGGCGAGATGGGGAAGGGTTGCGGCCGTTGGCCGATTACGATGGCTTCCACCACACCCTCGCATGGTCGCCCACTGGCTCCCACCTCGCCTTTAGCGATGCTGCTCCCTCCCACGGGGATGCCAACATTTTCACCACCACCTACCACATCCTCGTCATCGAGCCATTTGGCACAGCCACGCCCCAATGGGCGGCCGATGGGTGTGCGCCCGAGTGGGAATAGCCTCTCAGTCGCTCAGTCGCTCAGTCGTTTCATTCCGCATTCCGCATTCCCCATTCCGCATTAACATCTCCCCTATCTCGGCGCGGGCGATTTTGCCGCTGGCGGTTTGGGGGAGTTCGGGGAGGAAGAGGATGTGGCGCGGCCGTTTGTAACTGGCGAGCTGGGGCTGGGCAAACTCGAGCAGTTCGGCGGCCGTGAGCGTGGCGAGGGGATGCAGTTGCACGGCCGCCGCCACCACCTGTCCCCACTCCGCATCGGGCAAGCCCACCACACACACATCGGCCACGGCCGCATGTTGGCGCAAAACCCGCTCCACCTCGGCTGGGTACACATTCTCCCCCCCACTCACAATCAAATCGGTGCGCCGCTGGACAATCCACCAATCCCCGTCCTCATCCACATACCCCATATCCCCCGTGCGAAACCAGCCCTCGGCAAAACGCTCCGCGTTGGCCGCTTCGTTGTTCACATACCCCGCCGTTACGATGGGGCCTTGCACCCAAATTTCGCCAATTTCCCCCACTGCGCACGGCTCCCCCGTCTCACCCACCGCCCGCAAGCGGGTGAAGAGCAACGGACGGCCGACACTGCCCGGCTTCCCCACCACCTCTTCAGGCAGTAACGTCGCCATCTGCGAAGCCGTCTCCGTCATCCCATACGTCGTCGCCACCAACGCCCCCCTGCTCCTCTGCTCCTCTGCCCCCTGCCGAGTTCATTCGCCGCCCGCACCAACCCCTCCTCGGCCGCCGCCCCGCCCACCAAAATGAGCCGCAAACTGGCTGGCCACGCCGTGCGGCTCTGGACAAGGCGATACAGCATGGTCGGCACCACGGAAATCATGGTAATTTGGTGGTGGTCGAGGGCGTGGTTGACGGCCGCCAACTCAAAGCGGGGGTGCAGGTCTACGGCCGTGCCATACAAACAACTGCGAAAAATGACCGCCAGCCCCCCCACATGGTAAAGCGGCAAACAGGAGAGCCACACATCATCCACCTGCACCCCCAACTTGGTGGCCGAGCCAAACGCGCTGTAAAAGTGGTTCTCCAGCGTCAGGGCAACCGCCTTGGGGTGGCCCGTGGTGCCAGAGGTGAAGAGGATGGCTTGGGGGGATGGATTTTGGATTTTGGATTTTGGATTTTGGATTGGGGCGTGGTGGCGTACTGTGAGTTTTTCCCAGTCCCCAGTCCTCAGTCCCCCATCCTCCGTAATTAACAATTCACACCCCAATTGTTCCAATTGCCATCTGATTTCGGCCGCTGTTAGGCGGGTGTTGAGGGGCACGAGGGTTTGACCAAGGCGCACGAGGGCGTGGATGAGGCAGACGTATTCGAGGCTGTTGGGGAGCAGGGCGGCGACACGGCCGTTGGCGGGCAACCCAGCGGCCGTCAGCCAGCCGCACAACCCATCCACCAACCCATCCAACTCACCATATGTCCAACTCGCCGCACCCACGCGCAACGCCAACGCCCGTGGGCTGGCCTCCGCACGGGCACGCAACCAATCAGGGGGGATTGCGGATTGCGGATTGTGGATTGCGGATTGGGGAATGCGGATTGTACGACTACTCACTCTACCACTCACTACCACTCTTCACTTCTTACTCAATTCAACCGACCGCTCATAGGCGGCGCGAATGGCGTTGGCGAAGGCGGCGCGAACGCCTGCTTCCTCGAGAGCGTGTAGACCAGCGGCCGTGGTTCCACCCGGCGATGTCACCCGATTGCGCAACTCGGCCAAATGCTTGTCTGAAGCGATGGCATATTGCACCGACCCCATGACCGTTTGCAAAACGAGTTGGTTGGCCACCTCACGGCCGAAGCCCAGTTGCACCCCCGCGTCCACCATCGCTTCCAGCATCAAAAAGACATAGCCGGGGCCAGAGCCGTTAATGGCCGTGGCCATATCGAGGTATTTTTCCTCGGCCACGAATAGCTCCTGCCCAAAGCTGGACAAAATCGTTTGCCCTTGGCTGTGTTGGGTGGGGGAAACGGCCGCTGTCCCCGTCCACACGCTCATCCCCAGCCCAATTTGGGCGGGGGTGTTGGGCATGGCTCGCACCACGGCTGAATGTCCAAACGCCGCGCTCAGTTGCCCCAGTGATGTGCCCGCTAAAATGGAGAGGAGTAGGGCATGGGGGGCGAGTTGCCCGCGCAACGGCTCGGCCACGGCCGCCAGCGCCTGTGGTTTGATGGCCAAAATGACCACATCTGCCCCCGCAATGGCGGCCGAATTATCGGCCGTGGTGGCCACGCCATAGGTGTGGTGAATGTGTGCCCGCTGGCTGGCCATCACATCGGCCGCGACCACTTGGGCGGGTTCCACCAGCCGCTTGGCCAACAAGCCCGCCAACATCGCCTCCGCCATATTGCCACTGCCGATAAAGCTAATTTTTTGATTGGTTAATTGGGTCATTTTTTGTCATTCGTCATTCGTCATTTGTCATTGGTTCACATTGACCAGCGACTCTTTTGTTCATTGTTCATTGCTCATTGACCATTGCCACCCCTCTGCCTCTTCGCGCAGTTGGGCGCGGGTTTCGAGAGGCACATCTTGCCAGTGAATGTCGTGCAAGGCTCCGTAGAGGGCATAAAGCAACACGGCCGAGGCATTATACCCCTTGGCCTTGACGAGAAAATATGCCTCCACCACCCCCACCCGCGCCAAATCATCCACCGTATAAACGCCAATATCGGCCAGCCATTCGGCCGAGCGCGGCCCAAGATTCCGCAATTTAGGAGAGGTCATTTGTCCTTTGTCCTTGGCCATTCGTCCTCAGTCCTCTGTCCTCTGTCGTTCGTCCCCTTTGTTGCTCATTGAACAACGTGCCCTGCATGGGTTAAAGCGGCCACGGCCGCCTCCAACTTCTCCCCCTTCACCAGCAGATAATCCGTATCATAGGTCGAAATGGCGAAGATGGGGATACCCGCCTCGGCCAACGGCTGGGCGAGAGCGGCCAAGATGCCCACCAGCGCAAAATCGAGCGGCCCGACCACCCCCAACGCCCGCCAGCCGCCTTCAATTTGCCATGTCGGCTGGGCGTACTCCTCGGGTAGCACAAGGGAAAGTTCCTCGGCCGTGCGCGTCACCGACCAAAACGGGGCATGGGCAAAATCGCCCCACGCCAACCCCTCGGGCGCAATTTTGCAGACGGCTAAGTTGTAGGGCAGGATGTTTAGATGAATCATCGGGCACACAAAACAGGGGCGTTGGCGAAAAATCAGCCAAACATCGGCTTGGCGTTCAGTGATTGGGTGGCAATTGCCTTATCTTATCCCTATAGCGAATTCGCCTCAATCTGCAATAACCAATCCCAAACAATTAGGAGTTTTTTTTCAGCCATGAACCGCCTTGTTTCCATTTTATTGTGGCTCACCCTTGCCCTCGGGCTGATGGCTTGCGGCCGTTCTGAGGCTGTGAGTGATGACACGGCCGATTGCCCTGCCCCACGCCCGCCCACTCTACAGCTCCGCCGAGCCAGCCGTTTGCTTCCTCTACCCCATCGCCAACCCCAGTGCCGGGGGTGGGGTCCCATCCGGGCGCGGCCCGCCACGCCGCTGAGGAATACCGCCCAACGGCTGGCCGTTACGCCTTCCGGCCAGGCCGAGCCATTCACCCTGGGGGCACCGCCAGTTTGCTGAATGACTCGGCCAAGACATCAACCGACGCGTCATCGCCCTGCACGGTGACACTGCCTACGACCTCGTCATCTACCGCACCAGTCCTGATTACGGCGCAGTTGCCGATGAAGCGGCCGTGCTTTTCGAGACCATCACCGCCTCTTGGGCTTTTGCCACGCCCTAGTCGAGAAGTCTATTGGTGTCGTGGTGTATTGGTTTATTCACTACACCACTACACCAATAACGAATAACGAATAACGAGTAACCTACCTGCTAAACGCCGCGCCCCGCAGAGAGAGCGCCGAACGGCCGTGCCCCTGCCGTCGCCCATCCAACTGGCGCAAATGGCCCGCCAACTCCTCCAAACTGGCCAAATTATGGACGGGCAAAAAGTCGTCAATGTGGGGCAAGGCGGCCACAATTCCCCGCGTCAGCGGCTCATACTCCTGCGAACCGAGGAGTGGGTTAAGCCAGACCAGCCGATGGCAGAGCTTGTGCAGGCGGTCAATCTCCTTGCCCAACACGGCCGGGTCGCCCCTGTCCCAGCCATCGCTAATGAGCAACACAATCGCCCCGCCGCGCAACACCCGCCGACTCCAGTCGAAGTTAAAGCTCTTAATCGCCTCGCCGATGCGCGTGCCGCCCGCCCAATCATGCACGGCCGTACCCACCTCGTCCAATGCTTGGTCCACGTTCTTGTGCGCCAACTGCCGCGTGATGCGCGTCAGGCGGGTGCTGAACAAAAACACCTCCACCGGTTGCGCCAACCCTTGGGTGAGGCTGTAGAAAAAATGGACGAGCAAGCGCGTATACCGTTCCATCGAGCCGCTCACATCGGCCAAAATGACTAGCGGCCGTGGCTTAATTTTCGGCTCCTTGTAGCTCCATTCCAGCATTTCGCCGCCATAGCGCAGGTTGCGGCGCAAACTGCGGCGCAGGGCGAGATTACGGCCGTGGCCAATTTTCTGCCGCCGTGTGCGCCGCTGGCCCAACTGCCACACCAATTGGGCAATCAGTTGCTTGATATTGGTCAGTTCCTCGGCCGATAACTCACCAAAATCTTTGTGGCGCAACAGTTCGCGGGTGCTAAACGTCTGCGTCACTTCGATAACTTCTTGTACTTCCTCGTCGTCGGTGGGGGGTTCGGCCGTGGGCAAATCGGGCAGGGGGGGCACAACCAGCGGCACGTTGGCGGCAGGTGGCGGCGGCGGCCGAAATTAGAGCAAATCGGCCAAGCTCACTTCTCCCCACTCCCCCCGTGGCTTGCGCCAAAACTGCTCAAATGCGGCATCAAAGAGCGGCAAATGCTCCTTGCGCTTCACCAAAAAGCTCCGCAAGGTGTAATAAAAATCAGGCTTGCGGACGATGTTGACCTCGGCCAGCGCCGCCAGCACATCAACCATACGGCCGGGGCTTACTTCTAGCCCCAGCCCATGCAATACACGGCCGAAGAGGAGGAGGTTAGGGAGGAGGTTGGACATGGTGGTGTATTCGTGTATTCGTGTATTCGTGTATTGGTGTATTCGTGTACTGGTGTATTGGAATACACCAATATACCAATACACCACTATACAAATATACCCTCACTCTTTCATCCTGCTTCCAACTTCCGCAACCGCTCCCATGTGCGGTCATCGGCCGTCACCCCTGCCTCGCGCAATTCGATAAGCTCCCGCAACTCTTTGAGGTCGTCGCGCAGTTGAGCGGCTCGCTCGAAGGCCAACTCTTTGGCGGCCAGTTTCATTTCTTCTTCGATATCGTTGGCCATGCGGTGTAACTCACTCAGGGGGAGTTCGGCCGTGGCCATGTAACCGGCCGTTTGCTCGGCAATGGCCAACTGTTGCGCCTCGGCCCGCATACTGGCAATGTCGTCGGTCAGGTCGTGGATGTGTTTGCGGATGCTTTGGGCGGTGATGCCGTGGGTAATGTTATACGCCACCTGTATCTCCCGCCGCCGATTGGTCTCGTCCAGTGCCGCCTTCATGGAGCGGGTAATGACATCGGCATACATAATGACCCGCCCCTGCACATGGCGGGCGGCACGGCCGATGGTCTGCAAGAGCGATGTGCCCGAGCGCAAAAACCCCTCTTTGTCCGCATCCAAAATGGCCACCAGCGACACCTCGGGCAAGTCCAACCCCTCCCGCAACAGGTTAATGCCCACCACCACATCGTAAATGCCCGCCCGCAAATCGCGCAAAATCTCGGTGCGTTCGATGGTGTGGATTTCGGAGTGCAAATAATGCACTTTCACCCCCGCCTCGAGCAGGTAGTCGCTCAAATCTTCGGCCATGCGCTTGGTCAGGGTGGTGACAAGGACTCGTTCGCCTCGGGCGGTGCGCTGGCGTATTTCGCCCAGCAGGTCGTCTACTTGGCCGCGTGACGGCCGAACATCCACCTCGGGGTCTACAATCCCCGTCGGCCGAATCACCTGCCGCACAATGCGGCTCGACATTTGCGCCTCGTACTCTTTGGGCGTGGCACTGGTAAAAATCACTTGCCCCAGCCGCTCGGTGAATTCTTCAAAGTTCAGCGGCCGATTGTCCATCGCGCTCGGCAAACGGAAGCCATAATCTACCAACGTCTGCTTACGGCTCTTATCCCCCGCATACATACCCCCCAATTGGGGCACTGTCATGTGGCTCTCGTCTAGCACCAGCAGAAAATCTTTGGGAAAGTAATCCAGCAACGTCCACGGGGGTTCGCCGGGGTTGCGCATGTCGAGGTGGCGGCTGTAATTTTCAACCCCGGCCGTGGACCCCACCTCGCGCAACATCTCCAAGTCATATTGCACCCGTTGTTCAATCCGTTGCGCCTCAATATACATGTTTTGCGACTTAAAATAGGCGATACGCTCGCTCAACTCCGTCTCAATGTTGTTAATCGCCTGCGCCAAATTGTTCTCATCGGTGATGAACTGTTTGGCGGGGAAGATTTCGATGTTGAACAACTCGGCCAATACCTCGCCTGTCAGTGGGTCAAATTCGGTAATGCGTTCCACCTCATCCCCCCAAAATTCCACTCCGTACACCGTTTCGGCATAGGCGGGGTAGATTTGCAAACTGTCGCCGCGCACCCGAAACGTGCCCCGGCGCAAATCCATGTCGTTGCGCGTGTACTGAATATCTACCAAACGGCGCAAAATCGTATCCCGCCGATACATCCCCCCCCGCTCGATTTTAACTGTTGTTTCGCCCCAGTTTTTGGGGTTGCCCACCCCATAAATGCACGACACCGAAGCGACAATGAGCACATCCCGCCGACTGAGCAAATTGGTGGTGGCCAGCAGGCGCAAACGGTCTATCTCATCGTTGATTTGGGCCTCTTTCTCGATGAACAAATCGTGGCGGGGCACATACGCCTCGGGCTGGTAGTAATCGTAATAGCTGACGAAGTAGGAGACGGCGTTGTGGGGGAAGAACTCCTTGAACTCGCTGTAAAGCTGGGCGGCCAAGGTTTTGTTGTGGGCAATGACCAAGGTGGGCTTTTGGGTTTGCTGGACGACATTGGCAATCGTAAAAGTCTTGCCCGTGCCCGTGGCTCCGAGCAGGGTTTGGTACTTTTCGCCCGCCTCGACACCTTCCACTAAATCATGGATAGCATTGGGCTGGTCGCCCATTGGTTGATAGGGGGAAACGAGTTGGAATTGTTGCTTGTGGGTCGTCATAATTACGTCCTTTGGCTCCGAACATAAGTTCGCTATTTTACCACAAAAGTGGTTTGCAAAATTATCATTTATACTTTACTCCAGTCGCTCAGCAGGGGAGCAAAGGTGGTAAAATGGAATGGGAACCTCTGAGATTGTATAAGATGATTGAATGATAAAACTTATTAAACGGGGTGGAGAATGCAGGTTCAAGGAAACTCCGACCCCCCGAGTTAGAAAACCAAAGATTGTTAGTCAATCATCTACAGGAGATAACTTTATGAGTAATCAAGCTCTTTTTGCTGGCTTAGTTTATGACGAACAAGAACGGTTGGTGGAGACAACGTATGTGGGCAATGAAGCCAGTTATGTGGTCAACGATGATGGCTTTTTGCGGCATGTAGATGCTGAACAGGTAGACCGCCAAGTGTTGGCCTTTTTTGTGGAGCAAATTCGCAACAACAAGACGATGGCGGTGGAGCAGGCGTTGGGTTTTCTGGGCAAAGATGATATTTTCACCAAAGCCGCGCTGGATTCTTCGATTGACACGGCCGATGTGGACCAAATCCTCCAGCAAGGTGTGCCCGCCCAAGCCCGCGATATGCTCGGCATGATGGGCTTTCGCGTCATCATCAACCTGCATGGCGATGTAATAGATTTGCGCCAACCCCACATTGAAATGGACGAGGATGAGTAAGGGAGATAGAGACGAGAGATAGAGATAGAGGGGGACGTGGTGGGTTGACCGATTGTGTTTCCTCTATCTCTATCTCTACCCTCTATCTCCCAGCCCAAGTTGACCAGTAACTTTTTACTTTCTCACTTTCATCTTATAATGTAGACATGGTTTGGTGGTGTTCAGAAACCTCCCAAGAGCCACCCCAGCATCATAGCTCTCCCACCATCTTCTAAACCGAAGGTCTCCCCATGGAAGTAAAACGCATTTTAATTGTTGATGACCATTTCGACACGCTCAAGTTTTTGCGCTCCCTGCTCGAATTGGCTGATAACCGCTACCAAGTGGTGGCGGTGCGCTCGGGGGAAGAGGCGGGGCTGGAATTGCGCCGCCCATTTGACCTGCTCATCACCGATATTCATTTGCCGGGGATAGATGGCATTGAGGTGGCGCGGCGTGCCCAAAAGCGCACGCCCGAGATGCCCATCATTTTAATTTCGGGCTTTCCCAAGGAGTTGGGGCGGGTAGAGGCACTGGATTTTGAGATTTTTTGCTATTTTCGCAAGCCACTGGAGGCGGATGCGATGCTCACGGCCGTGCACACCGCCCTCTTCGGCGAACCATTGCCGGCCGTCGAAGAGATTATCGAAGAGACCATTGTCGAAGAAAAAGTCGAGGAGTTGGTCGTCGAGACCCCCATCTCGGCCGATGTCTTGGACAGGCTGGAGCAATTGCGCCAAAACACAGGCGCAGAACAGTTGGTGCTGGGGAACATTACGGGGCAGGTGGCCGCCCAAGCGGGGATTCTCAGCTTAGATTTGCCCGCCCTGTGCCGCACCTTGGCCGAAAACTTGCGGAGCGGCTTCGCCCTTGCCGACCAGTTGGGCACAACAGGCCATCAAACCATCCAGTACCACACCAGCAATTTGTATGATGTGTACACGGCCAATGTGGGCGAGTATCACTTCATTACCATGTTTTTTGATGCGCGGGCCAAGCGCGGCCGTATCGGAACCGTGTGGGTTTTTGTGCAACGCGCCATCAAAGATTTAGAGCCGTTGCTGGCCCATGCACGGGTGCAGGTGGTTGAGCGCACCATCAAAAAGAAGCTGACCACCACCGCCCCCACCCCTGTGCAAGAAATTGTGGCCAAATTGGCCGAGGAAATGCCCTCTGCGCCCGTGGCCGTGCCCGTGCCCAAAAAGGCCACAGGGCCACTGCCGGCCGAGCCTGCCCCCGCCCCCGAAATTGCCATTTACCAGCCGCCACCCCCCTTGGCCTTGGAACCTGTGCGCGATGAGGATATGAAGCGGTTGGAGGCGTTGCTGGCCGAAGATGACGACACGCCCACGAATGGCTTCTGGGAACAACTGCCCGCCGCGGCCGAATCGGAGACGAGTTTGTTGGGTGGGGTGCGGCTGGAAGAAGCGGTGGAGCAGGGGCTGATTACGCCCGAGATGGATTCTCCGCTGGCGGCCGTGTTAGCCGAGGAAGCGGCCAGCGGCTTGGTGGAAGCGGACAATTGGACGGCCTTGCTCCATGCGGCCGAAAGCAAGCCTGCCATTACGCTCGATTTGGGGCCAGCCGAAGACGACTTGCCCCCTAGTCCCGCCGCTATCACGCTCGATTTGGGCGAAGCGCTGGACGACGATGATCTCGATTTGACGGGGTTGCCGGGCTTGCCCACCAGCGGCGAATCGCCCGCCCCCGCCGAGCCTGTTTTTACTCTCGATTTGGGGTTGGACGATGACGATGATGACTTTGATTTGACGGGGATGCCCGGTTTGCCCAGCAGTGGCACGGCCGCTCCCCCCGAAAAAGAGAAGGCCAAGGGCAAGGGTAAAAGCAAACCCGTCGCCGCCAAGGCGGCCCCACCGCCCACGGCCGCTGATGTGGATGACGATGATTTTGACCTGACGGGAATGCCGGGCTTGCCCACGGCCGACACGGCCGCCCCGCCCGATGCCAAAATCCAAGCCGAAATTGATGCGTTCTGGAACGCCCTCGTTTCGGGCGATACCAGCAAATCGGCCACCAGCGATGGCTTGTCGGTGGATGATGCGCTGGCCAAAGGGGTGAGTTTGGATGAGCAACTGAGCAAGGCGATAGCGGGCGAGGTAGATGATGAGGAGGCGGATGCGTTTTGGGATACGGCCGTGGCCAAAACAGCCCCCACC
This sequence comes from Candidatus Hadersleviella danica, assembly GCA_016711405.1. Classification (GTDB taxonomy): domain Bacteria; phylum Chloroflexota; class Anaerolineae; order Promineifilales; family Promineifilaceae; genus Hadersleviella; species Hadersleviella danica. The sequence goes on from JADJSZ010000033.1 coordinate 40,082, forward strand.
AGCCTGATGAAAGGCATGACCCTCGAGGAAGCCCAAAAACAGGGTCTCATCCCGGCCGATTTGGGAAGCGGCTCCTAAATTGCCCAGCGGCCGTGGTCTATTAGTCTATTGGTGTACTGGTCTATTCAAATACACCAATAGACCCATAGACGAATAAACAAAAACGCCCAGCCATTTGGCTGGGCGTTTTTGTTGGGGATTAGATTAAAAGGGCGTGTTACTGTGTGACTGCCTCGGGGAGCATATTGCCCAGTAACCGCTCCATCGCCATCGAATGACTGCAATAACCCCGTGTGCCAAAAAAACTGCAATCGCATTGCCATGCCCCATGGTCATATGTAATGCTGTGTACGGAATCATTGTCGCCACTTAGACGGACGCTGAAAGAGTCGAACGTAAAGCGTTCTGGTTCGGCCGCGTACACTTTTGCCTTTTCAATCTTGCCAATCAATGCGTAATCCATGTGAAACCTCCTATCTCTGCTGGGGGGGAAGTAAAAAAAAACGCACGCGGTTTAGGGCGTGCGCTCAGGGTCAAGCAAGGGTAACTTTGGGGTCAGAAATGACTGTTTTTGAGAATTTCAGAACCATATCGTAAGTATACGCCCCATGCCTAAACTGTCAAATGGTATTGGTTATTCGTTATTGGGGTGCTGGTGCAACCAACTAATCGAGTAACCAATAACTAGTAACCAATAACTCCCCTACACCCGCTCATAGGGGCTAAACAGTCGTTGCCATTCATCAAGGGCGTAGCGGTCGGTCATGCCCGCAAGGTAATCGGTGACGGTGCGTTGCACCGAGCGGGTGGCGAGCTGTTCTTGTGTTTTGGTGGGCAACATGCGTGGGTGGCTGACATAGGCGTTGAACAAATCGGAAATGAACCGTTCCGCCCGTACTTGCATCCGCACCAGCCGATAGTGGCGGTACATGTTTTGGTAGAGGAAATCTTTGAGGGCGCGAATGGTGGGTTTGAGTTCGGCCGAATAATCCACCACATTGGTGGGGTGAAGTTGGATTTTCTCGGCCGTGTCCAGCCCAAATTGATCCAGCCGAGTGGTCGTGGCCTGCACCAAATCGGTCACACTCAGCCCCACCAACTCCCGAATGAGTTGATGGCGTACCACATCTGTAAAATGGGCATCGTGCCACCCAATGCGCTGGCGCAACGTCTGCCAAATGGCCAACTCCTCCAGTGCTTCCAAATCAAACATCCGCGCCCGCAAACCGTCGTCCAAATCATGGGCGTTGTAGGCCGCTTCATCGGCCAAATTGGCAATTTGCGCCTCCAGCGAAGCCCGTTTGTGTGGCTCAAAATCGGTTACATCGCTCTGGTCGTAATCGGTTTCGTGCTTGATAATGCCTTCCCGCGTTTCGTAACTCAGATTTAGCCCTGCAAAGGCTGGGTAACGCTCCTCTAGTTTGGTGACAATGCGATAGCTCTGGGTGTTGTGGCTAAAGCCGCCATAATCGGCCATCAACTCATTCAGTTTGTGTTCGCCCGCATGGCCAAAGGGGGAGTGGCCTAAATCGTGGGCGAGGCAAATGGCCTCGGTCAAATCGGCATTGACCCCCAAGCCACGGGCGAGGGAACGGCCGAGTTGAGCCACCTCAATGGTGTGGGTCAGCCTTGTGCGGTAATGGTCGCCCTCAAAAAAGACGAACACTTGGGTTTTGTACTCCAAGCGGCGAAAAGCTGTTGTATGAATAATGCGGTCGCGGTCGCGCTGGAACGCCGTGCGTGAAGCCGATTCGGGTTCGGGGTGGATTCGGCCGCGAGACTCCCCACTCCGCAACGCATAGGGAGCCAAAGTGAGGGCTTCTACCTCTTCGAGTTTGTGGCGGTCATAAAACATGGGGTTACTCCTAATGGGGAATGGTGTCGGGTGGGCTGGGGCATTGGTGACAAGTTAAGCAAATTTCACGAGTCTCTGGGTGGCAGTGGCTTTGCCTACCATTTTCAGGCTCATTTTGGCCTTGCCTGTACCAATAGATTGCATCGGCATGGTTCACGACCCTCGGGAGAGGCTCTTTACAAATTTTGACTGGGGACAAGGGACTTAGGACGCTTATGGTCTCCAGTCCCATGTCCGAAATTGTAAAGATAGCTTGAACCATGCCATTGCATCTAAATAATTACTTCGGATTATGATAACATGGTGTCAGCGTCATGGCTTGCCCCTATTCCAAGCCATTCATCCCCATTCCTAAAACACCTATGTCCCGCAATACAACCCTTTTCCTCATTATCGGAGCCATTTTATTCGCTGTTGTGACGGTGGGTGGCATCCTGATTGTCTCTAACCGCAATCGCAACCAAGCCACGGCCGAACCAACAATCGCCGCCCTCCCCGCCCAAGCGCTCGTCGCCTACCCCGTCACCGTCGGCGACCAAGCCATCACCTTGCAAGTGAATGACCAAGAGCAGGTGCGCCTTATCCCATTGTCGGTGGTGGATGCGCCCGTAGAACCTGTGCCAACTGTGGCCACCGTAGTCGAGCCACCAGTGGTAGAGCAACCCACGGCCGTGCCCGCCACAGACACCCAACCACCCCCCGCCCCCACCCCAACCCTGCCACCTCTTCCCACGGCCGCGCCTCCCCCCGTAGCCGTGACGGCAGGTAAGGCCAATTTTGCCGTCGCCGAAATCATCTTCATTACCTACACCATTATTGGCGAAGACACCCTCTACCGGCTGACCGAAAAATACGCCACCTCAATTGAACTGATGGCTCGCAACGGCATTTCGAGCGATAACTTCGTCGTGGGCAACACCATTTCCCTGCCCATTGCCAACCCCGACCGATGCCCCGGAATGCGGCCGTACATCGTCCGCGAAAAAGACACGGTCTACCGCATTGCCAACGCCTACGGCACCACCCCCACCACCCTGCGCGACATTAACGGCCTCAACGAAGCCTACGCCATTAACGTCACCCAAGTGTTGTGCATCCCTTAAGGGAGTGCTGAATTGAAAGTGCTGGAGTGCTGAGTAGGACACATGTAATTTCCACTCAGACACTCAGCACTACTTCTGCGCCGTCCACCACATCTGCACCCCATCGGTGCGGAGCGAGAGCGTGCCCAGTTGGTCGGTGCGCAGGAGGGGGGAGCCAACGGCCGCTACCCGTTCCAACACCTCGGCGTGCGGGTAGCCCAAACGGCCGAGTGGCTCGTTGGCCACCACGACGATGTGCGGCCGAACGGTCGCCAAAAACTCGGCCGTGCTGGCTTCCTTGTCGCCCATGTGCCCCGCTTTTAGCACCACCGTTTGGCGCGGCAGGCCATTGGCCAAGATAGCACGTTCGGCCGTTTCCGTGGCCGCCCCCATCAGCAGAGCCGAAAAATCCCCATAAGTGAGCCAGACCACCAGCGATTCATCCTCGGCCGTGTGCAAAATTTCCAAGCGCACCCCATCCCCCACCTCAATTACCTCCCCCGTTTGGGGAGTGTGGATGGGCACATTTTTGGCCTCGGCCGCTAACAAGAGGGCATTCCATTCGGCCGAATCCCCCACCCCGCCATTGCCTAACCACACCTGCCCCACCTCGTAACGGCCGAGCAAGCCCGGCAACCCCGCCGCATAATCGGCCGAGGGCGAACTGACCAGCACCACATCCAACTCTCTATCCCAAAACGGCATTTGTTGCCCCACCTTGTCTTGGATGACCGTTGGATAGTAGCCGCCATCGAGCAAAATCTGCCGCCCCGTGGGGGTTTGGATGAACACTGCTTCGCCCCGCCCCGCATCGAAAAAGTGGACATGCAGGTGGCCATCGGCCGTGCCTGCTTGCCCTTGCCAGCCGAGCAACGCGGCCAAAACAGTGCCCCCAAGGGCAAAGCGTTGGCCTGTGCGCCGCCACCAGACGCGCACGGCCGCTTTTTTCTCCGCATCCAACTGCCCATAAGCTGTCCACAACCCAATGAGGGCATAGGTGAGCAGGAGCGCCCACAGCGGAAAGGGCAAATCCACAATGGCGTAGGGCACGCGGGCAAACAGCCGCGCCATGCGGATGGTGTACCAGAGCAGGGCATAGGCCACCCAGCCAAACGGCACACCGAGCGGTGTCCATAAGCTCCCGAAAATAGTGGCCAAGCCGCCCCAAATCATCACCCCCGGCTGGGCGGGCAAAATAAAGCCATTGGCCACCAAGCTAATGACCGAAAGCCGCTGGAAGTAGTACATGGTCAGCGGCAAGGTCAGCACTTGGGCGGCCATTGTCACCAGCACGGCATCGTTGAGGACACCTAAAATTTGCCCCGTTTCGCGCCGTGCCACACGGCGCATGAGCCAGCCGCGCACCGCTTCGGTCAATGGGGTGGCGTAAAGCATCAGGCTGAGGGTGGCGGCAAAGCTGAGTTGGAAGCCGACATCCCACAAGGCGGCGGGGCGGTGGAGGGTCATTACGACCCCCGCGAAAAAGAGCGACCCAACCGCCCAATTGGAACGGCCGAGCCAACTGTGGGCAATGACGTACACGCCGCCCATAATGGCCGCCCGCACCACCGAAGCCTCGGCCCCGACCAAGATGGTGTAAAGGGCGATGCCGGCTGTGGCAAACACGGCCGCGCCCTTTGCCCCCAGCAACGGCTCGCCCAAGCGCAAAAACAGGGCGGCCACGATGGCAATGTTAAAGCCCGAAATGACGACGATGTGGGAAATGCCCGTCGTGCGAAAATCCTCGTCCAAATCGGGCGGGGTGGCGTGGGCAATGCCCAGCAAAATGCCGCTCAATAACCCCGCCTGGGGGTCGGGCATGAGGCGGCGAATGGTTGCTTGCCCCCGCGCTTTGGCATCGTAAATCAGGTGGTAGATGGGCGAACCGACCCGCTCGGCCGCAATTTGAATGTTCGGCCGTGCCATCAGGCTATACACCTCTTGCCGCGCCAAATAATCGCGGTAGCTAAATTCGGGGTTGCTGGGGGGCGTGTTGAGCTGGCCGCGCAAAACCACTTGTGTGCCATATTCAATGACGGGGTAGCGGGGCGTTTGCACCAAAATGTGGCCGCTGACTGGTTGGCTCCGCCCCGCTACTTGCACACTTTCGACTTCGACGCGCAAATTGACTTGGGTGTCGCGAATATCTGGCTCGCCAGCGACCATGCCTGTCAGGGTCAGGGGTTGGCCGCTGTCGTTGTAGAAGGCGATGTGAGTTTCGTCGAGGGTGGGTTGGGCGGCCAAGTAGCGTGCCCCGCCCGTCGCCACAAGGGCAAGGGCGAGGAGAATGTGGCCGAGGGGCGGCCGTTTCCACAACAGGGGGGCGGGCAAGGCGAGGAGCGCGGCCGTGCCCACCCACTCCCACACGCCGCCCACTCCTAAGGCTTGCCCCAACCACACCCCCACCAACCACCCAATGGCCCAAATGAGTGTCCACATAATCGCTGTAAGCCGTTAGCCGTAAGCTGTTAGCCTCGAATAACGAATAACCAGTCACCAATAACAAGCACTGCTCCCACTCCTTCACGGATTTTAGACTGTGATATACTGTTTACAGGTAGCCAAATGTGCTACATTTTAAGCGTGATGCCTCTTGTAAAAGCGTTGCCCTTCTAGCATAAACATTTCGCCAAACAAATGGAAGCAATTCGACGACAACAAATGGTGCAAAAAATGGCGAGGTGGGCTCGGCAATGTTGCCCCAGCCCTTGGTGAAAAACCGCCCCCCCGGCCTCGCCCCGGCCCGCCCCGGGGCGGGGGGGTTGCGGGGCGGGCGGGGGGGGTTTCCGCGGGGGGCCGCCCGCCCCCCCCCCCTTGGGGGATTTTGTCCCCGCCGGCGGGCTCCGGGGCGGGGGGGGCGCCGGGGGTTTTGGGGGGGGGTTCCGTGGGGGTGGGGGTGCCGGGCCCCCCCCCCACCACTTTAACACCAAACATTATCTAACCATACCGAATTTGGTTACAGTTAAACCTTATCTCAAATAATTGTTGCCCATCCAAAAAACAGGCAACTCATACTCACCAACTGTACGGAAAAGCGCATGTTACCTGATTCAACAACGGATGCCAATGTCACCCGCCGCATTTTAGCCGTGGATGACAACATGCAAACTCTGCAAATCGTGCGTCACACACTCGAGCGAGCGGGGTTTGAGGTGGTTACGGCCGCTTCTGGCCAAGATGCCCTGAACATGATTAACCGCCATGGCCTGCCCCATTTGGCGCTGGTGGATCTAAACATGCCGGGCATGGATGGCTTCGAATTTTGCAACGCCCTGCACGAATTTAGCGACGTGCCCGTGATGATGTTGACGGCCGTCAACGAAGAATCCACCGTCGTCAAAGGCATCGAAGAGTTCGCCGAAGATTATATGATTAAGCCGTTTCGGCCGAGCGAACTCGTCGCCCGCATCAACCGCATCCTGCGCCGCATTGGCGATTTCGCCTACACCCTCGAGCCAACCGTGCGCATTGACGACGATTTGCAAATCAACTTCCCCAGCCGAGAGGCCCATTTCAAGGGCGAAGCCGTCTCCCTAACCCCCACCGAAACGAAAATTTTGTACATCCTCATCCGCAATGCGGGGCAAATCGTGACAACCGATTTTCTCTTGCGCCGCATTTGGCCGCTGGAGCCAGCCTACGAAGACCGGTTGCATGTCCATGTCCACCGCCTGCGCCGCAAAATCGAAGAAGTGCCCACCAAGCCTAAATATGTCATCTCCAAACGTGGCATGGGCTACACCTTCCCCAAACCATTGCCTAAAAAATAGAAAGTGCTGAGTTCTGAGTGCTGAGTAGCTCCTACTTTCAACTCAGCCCTCAGAACTCAGCACTCAGCACTCCCCTTGCCCCCCTTCGTTAAAACAGTGCGTCGGGCGTTGCACTTGCCGGGGTTCGACCCCACGGCCGCGCAAACGCTCATGGCTCCCCTCGGCCGACCACCTGCACGGCCGCCCGAACAACCCGGCCAAGCCCGCCAAGGGGCTGTTTTGCTGTTGCTCTATCCCAAAGCGGCCAACTGGTACATCGTATTCGGCAAACGGCCGAGCCATCTGCGCCACCACCCCGGCCAAGTCGCCTTCCCCGGCGGCCGGTGCGAGGCAGGCGAGAGCTACGAAACGGCCGCTTTGCGCGAAACCCACGAGGAGCTAGGCGTTCCCCCCGCCACCATTCACCTCCTCGGCCCCCTCACCCCCATTTACATTCCCCCATCCGATTTTGAGGTACACCCCTATGTGGGCTGGACGGCCGCCCAGCCCCTTTTTTTGCCCGCCCCCGACGAGGTGGAAGAGGTGGTGGAGATGCCCCTCGCCCATTTGGCCGATAGCCGCAACCGCATTGTGGGCGAGTGGCAATATCCCTTCTTCCGCTTCGGCGAACACCGCATCTGGGGCGGCACGGCCGTCATCCTGAATGAATTTCGGGAACGGTTAGCGCAAAGTGAGGAGTTGACCCCGTCTGAGCTACTCCCACCGCCAAATCTCGCTAAATAAGAGGCCGTTGGCTATTATTGGCACCTATGAGTATGAAACGAAACAGGCAACGGCTGGTGACAGGGCTTTGGCTCGGGTTCATTTTATTGATGGGTTTGGGGTGCGCTCAGGAAGAGGAGCCAACGGCCGTGCCTACGGTTGAACCAACGGCCGTTCTCGAGGTAGTAGCCACCATTCCCCCCACGCCAACCACGGCCGCCACCCCCACCCCACGGCCGACGGCCACCCCCACGGCCACACCGCTTCCGCCTAGCCTGCGCGTCGCGCCCCAACCGTTAGGCCCCGACGGCCGCCTTGTGATGACCGAGGTGACGTTGCCCGACGAAGGGTGGCTGGCCGTTTTCCCCGCCTTTGCCGACCCATTCACGGCCGAGAATTTGCTGGGAGCCATCTTGCTCCAGCCGGGAATCCAGCCCGATGTCGCCCTGACACTGGACACGACGCTGGCCACCAGCACCCTCCAAATTGCGCTCTACTCGGCCGATGGCGAGGCGGAATTAGACCCCACCACGGCCGAATTGCTCTTCCTGACCGAATTAGAGGTGACGCTGGAACTGGTGCAACCCGCCATAAACGCGGCCGACCAAGAGGTGTTGGAAGATGGGTTGGTGCGCGTCGAGGGGGTCACCTCGAACGGGGCGGGCTGGTTGGCCATCCACAACCCCGATGGCACCATGCTGGGCTACATGCCCGTGCCCGATGGCGAAAGCACGGATATTCCCGTTTTTATTCGCTGGCGCGAGGCGTTGCCCGAATTAACCCTTTTGCTTTACAGCGACGAGGGGGAAGTGGGGAGCTTTGAAACGGCCGACCCACCCATGTTGTACGATGGCCAACCTGTTAGCCACACCATTCGCATCACCCTACCACCCGAAATTGTTGTTTTCGACCAACCGATTGTGGGGGGCAATTTAACTGTGGAGCGGGTGATTAGCGATGGCCCCGCGTGGCTGGCGGTGTACCAACAAACGGAAGAAGGCCAGCCGGGGTTAATTCTCGGCTCGGCCGCCTTGCAAGATGGCTTGAACAGCCATGTCACCATCACCCTGACCACGGCCAGCCTGACCGAAGTGCTTTTGCTGACCCTGCACGATGACACCACCCCCGGTGCCGATTTTGATTTTCCCGCCAATGACCCGCCGCGCCGCTATCAGGGGCGGGCATTTTTCACGCCTGTTAACACGGCCGTGGGCAGTTACCTCATCATGCGCGACCAACCCTTGGCGGCGGATAACAGTGTGGTCGTGCCGTGGCTGGTGGTGGAAGCCGACAGTTGGGTAGTGGTCACGGCCGTGGGCGAAGATGGCCAGCCGAGTGGGGAATTGCTCGGCCGGGCATGGCTCCCTGCGGGGGTGAACCGCCAGATAAGCATTATTTTAGAGGAGCCACCCACCACCCCCGCCAATTTGGCCGTGCAATTGGTTCAGGATGGGGGAACCATCCAGATGTTTGAGCCGACCGTAGACACCCCCCTCTTGCGGCGCGGCCGAACGCTGGTCGTGCCGTTTGTCCTCGAGTAGGGGACAGGGGACTAGGGACTAGGGACGCGAGACACAGGACTGCTTCATGCTCAATCCGCAATCCCCATTCCCCAATCCGCAATCCCCCATCACCGCTTTGGTTTTGGCGGCTGGCGAGAGCCGGCGCATGGGGCAGGCCAAGTTGTTGTTGCCGTGGGGGGAGCGCACCATTTTGGGCGAGACGTTGACACAGGTGCAGGCTTCGGCCGTGGCCGAGGTATTGCTCATTTCGGGGGGCTACCGCGAGGGGGTGGAGGCGGTGGCGCAGAAGCAGGGGGTGGCGGTGGTGCATAACCCTGCGTTTGCCACGGGGGAGATGTTGTCGTCGTTGCAAACGGGGTTGCGCCATTTGCGCGGCCGAGCGGGGGAGCCACCAACAGCCGTGTTGGTCATGTTGGGCGATTTGCCGTTTATCCCCACTGCCCTCATCAACCAATTGTTGGGTGGCTTTGCTGGTGGGCTGGGGCAAATCATCGCGCCGAGTTATGAGGGGCGGCGGGGGCATCCAGTGCTTATCGGCCGTGAGTTGTGGGAGGATGTGTTGGCCTTGCCGCCCACGGCCGCGCCCCGCGATTTATTCCGCCAACACCCGCCCACCCTCCTCCCCGTCACTACTGACCTGATTTTGCGCGACATTGATACGCCTGAGGAGTATGCGCGGTGGAAGCCCACAGTGTCTTGAACAGTCAATCGCCCATTCCTTTCAGGAGCTACGCAGATAGGCTTTCAAACCTTGACCTGTCCTGTGGTATATTTTAGCTTCTCAGTCACTCTCTTCCTCTCTTTCTCTCCCCCTCCCTTACTCCCCATTCTCCCCTCTGGAGTTCCCATGAACAAACCACGCAACACAGGCCACCCCCTCGCCCTTGATTGGGTACTCGGGGCGCGGGTCAACAAAAGCGCGGCCGTGCGCCGCACCCAATCATTAGGCGGCCGTCGCACCGTCAAAAAAGCATACCAAGCGGCATGGCTCCTCAAAGCGGTCACGATGATGGATTTGACCACGCTGGAGAGCAACGATACCGATGAGCGAGTGGCGCGGCTGTGCGCCAAAGCTCGCCAACCCATCCGCCCTGATATGCTGGAGGCGTTGGGCATGGCTGATAGAAAGCTGACGGTGGGGGCGGTGTGCGTGTATCCTAACCGAGTTAGAGCGGCCGTGGCCGCTTTGCACGGGAGCGGCATCCCCGTGGCCGTCGTCTCGCCCGGCTTTCCGTCGGGGCAAGTGCCCGTCGCCCCGCGCTTGGAGGGGATTGAGAAGTTGGTGGAAGAAGGGGCGCGGGAGATTGATATTGTCATCGGCCGCGAACACGTGTTTACGGGCAACTGGGGCGCTTTATACGAAGAGGTGCAGGCTTATCGTCGCGCCTGTGGCGACACCGCCCACCTCAAAACCATCATTGAAACAGGCGACTTAGCCACCCTGACCAACGTTTACCGTGCCAGCATGGTGTGCATGATGGCGGGGGCGGATTTCATCAAAACCTCGACGGGCAAAGCGAAAACGAACGCCACGCTCGACTTTGGCCTTGTCATGTGCCGCGCCATTCGGGATTACGGCGAACTGACGGGTTACCAAATTGGGTTCAAGCCAGCGGGTGGTATCCGCACGGCCAAGGATGCCATGAATTGGTTGGCGCTTATCAAGGAAGAGTTGGGCGATGAGTGGCTCACGCCGCACTATTTCCGTTTTGGGGCGAGCAGTTTGTTGGGCGACATCGAACGGCAGTTGGCGCATCATCTCAGCGGCCGTTATGCCTCGGCCAAATATATGCCTGTGGGGTAAAAATCTATGACCACCATTTCCCAAATTTTCGACACCATGAGCTATGGCACAGCCCCCGAAGCGGCCGATGTGGCTGAGGCGTGGCTGGCTGAACACGGCCGCACCTTCGGCCACTTTATCAACAACCAATGGGTGGCGGGCGCGGCGACCAGCCCCGTCTTCAACCCCTCCACGGGCGCAGAATTGGCGCAAGTGGCCGAGGGCACAACGGCCGACATCACGGCCGCCTACAAAGCCGCCCGCGCCGCCCAACCTAGCTGGAGCCAAACCCCCGACCACCAGCGGGCGCGGATTTTATACGCCATTGCCCGTGGTATCCAGAAGCACGACAGGTTGCTGGCCGTGCTGGAATCGCTCAACAACGGCAAAGCCATCCGCGAAGCGCGGGACATAGACGTGCCCCTCGTCGCCCGCCACTTTTATTACCATGCGGGCTGGGCACAACTGATGGGGCGCGAGTTGCCCAACTACGAACCCGTGGGGGTGGTGGGGCAAATCATCCCGTGGAACTTTCCTTTGCTGATGCTGGCGTGGAAAATCGCCCCCGCACTGGCGATGGGCAACACGGTCGTGCTCAAACCCGCCCCCGCCACGCCGCTAACAGCGTTGTTGTTCTGCCAAATCGCGGCCGAGGCTGGCCTCCCCCCCGGCGTGCTCAATTTGGTCACGGGCGGAGACGAGGCGGGCAAGGCGTTGGTCGCCCACGGCGGCTTCGACAAGCTGGCCTTCACAGGCTCCACCGAGGTGGGCAAGATTATTCGGCGAAGCACGGCGGCACAGGCGTTAAACTCTCCCTCGAGTTGGGCGGCAAATCCCCCTTCATCGTTTTTGAGGATGCCGACCAAGATGGGGCGATTGAGGGGCTGGTGGATGCCATCTGGTTTAACCAAGGGGAAGTGTGCTGTGCGGGGTCGCGCCTGTTGGTGCAGGAGAGCATCGCCCCCCGCTTTTTGGCCAAACTCAAAGCGCGGATGGCCAAACTGCGCGTGGGGGATGCGCTGGACAAAATCATAGACATGGGCGCGGTGGTGGATGAGCGGCAGAGGGAGACGATTGAGAAGTGGGTGCAAATTGGGCTGGCGGAGGGAGCCGAAATTTATCAGGCTCCGTGCGAGTTGCCCGCCCACGGCTGTTTTTACCCCCCACCTTGCTGACCAACGTCACCCCGCTTCGACAGTGGTGCGGGAGGAGATTTTCGGCCCTGTGTTGGTGGCGATGACCTTCCGCTACCCCGAGGAGGCCATCGAACTGGCCAATAATACTCGCTATGGCCTCGCGGCCAGTTTGTGGACGGAAAACATCAATTTGGGGCTGGATGTGGCCACCAAAATTAAGGCGGGGTCGGTGTGGGTGAACAGCACCAATTTGTTCGATGCGGCGGCTGGTTTTGGCGGCTACCGCGAGAGCGGCTACGGCCGTGAAGGAGGCCGGGAAGGGTTGCTGGAGTACGTGCGGCCGAAGGGACACGGCCGCCCATCCCCCCAACTAGCGGCCGAACCCGACAAAAATTGGGGCAAACGGAGCTATGGACGGCCGAGCGTGGGCGGCAATCCGCTGGTGAACGGCATAGACCGCACCGCCAAGCTGTATATTGGCGGCAAACAAGCCCGCCCCGATGGGCATTACACCTACAACGTGGTCAATCCCAAGGGGGAAATAATCGGCACGGCCAGCGAAGGCAACCGCAAAGACATTCGCAATGCGGTGGAGGCGGCTCATGCGGCGAAGGGGTGGGCAGACCGCACGCCGTATAACCGGGCGCAAATCCTCTACTATTTGGCCGAAAATTTGGCGGCGCGGGCGGATGAGTTCGCTCATCGGCTCGCCAAAATGACAGGGGCGAAAGTGAAAGCGGCCGAGCAAGAAGTGGAAACCAGCCTAAGCCGCCTCTTCACCTATGCCGCCTATGCGGACAAGTACGGTGGCACGGTGCAGGAGACGACGTTGTACGGCCTCGTGGTGGCGTTGCACGAGCCTGTGGGGGTGATTGGCATCGCCTGCCCCGAGGAGTTCCCGTTGTTGGGCTTTGTGTCGTTGCTTGCGCCGGCCATTGCGCGGGGCAATACGGCCGTGGTTCTGCCCAGCGAAAAGTACCCGCTCTCGGCCACTGATTTTTACCAACTGCTGGATACGTCGGATGTGCCCGGTGGGGTGGTGAATATCGTCACAGGCGGCCGTGACCACCTGACGCAGACGTTGGCGGGGCATGATGATGTGGATGGCATTTGGTATTTTGGCACGGCCGAGGGGAGCCGATGGGTCGAGCGGCTCTCGGCCGAGAACATGAAGCGCACATGGGTGAATTATGGCCAACCCCGCGACTGGCTGAACGAAGCGGAAGGCGCGGGCGCAGAGTTCCTCTACCACGCCACGCAGGTTAAAAATGTGTGGGTTCCGATGGGGGAGTAATTGTGAATTGTGAATTGGGAATGGTGAATTTTTAATGGGTGTGTTTCATCTCAGTTGAAAGAGATAAAAGCTTGGGCACGAATTGCACGAAAAATCTCATTCGTGAAATTTGTGTAATTCGTGTCAAAAAAAGATTTACCCATAAAGGGTTCTCAACTCAAATGAAACACCCCCCTTTTTAATTGTGAATGAGTCTGTGCGCCTTAAACGCCGTCCTTGACCAAGGGCGGCGTTTTTTGTTGCCTGCTCCACTAATGCAGTTATTACATTTATCTTCCCCCCCCATGCCCTTCCTCACTACAACCCCCTCCCTAACCCATTTACAATCCCAAAAGAGATAAAGCTGTAAGCTCAATCCAAAATCTAAAATCCAAAATCCAAAATCCCATGTCCCATCCAGCCCCCACAAACCCCAAGAAATATGCCTACGTCGGCGACCCTCTGGCCGACCCGCCCCCGCCTGAGTTGATGGAAATTTTCGACCATCATCGGGGCGAAAAGGATGCTCTGATAACTGTTCTTGAGGAAATTCAGCACCATTATGGTTATTTGCCCACCAAACAGTTGCAATATACGGCCCGCGAACTTGGTTTTCCGCTGGCGCGGGTTTATGGAGTGGCCACTTTTTACAACCTGTTCCAGTTGGCCCCGCCCGGCCGTTACCAAGTGCGGGTGTGCAAAGGCACGGCCTGCCATGTCGGCCGCTCGGCCGAAATCCTCACCCAGCTCAAAGCCAAACTCGGCATAGATGAAGACGAAACCACGGCCGACCGCCTCATCACCCTCCAAACCGTCGCCTGTGTCGGAGCTTGTAGCCTCGCCCCCGTCGTCGTCATCAACGACCGCACCCTCGGCCGCATGACCCCCGAGCAAGTGTGGGAAGCGATTGAGAAATTGCAGAAAGAAGCCAGTGATTAGTGGCAGAGGGGGAGGAGCGGAGAACATAACAACCCGCCCTCAATTACCACTAGCCACTAACCACTAGCCACTCACCAACCCCATGCGTAAAACAAAAATCAAACTCATCCGCATCGGCATGTCCACCAGCGACATCGCCTCGGGCGCGGCCGATACCCACCACGCCCTGCAAAACTACATCCAGCATCGCGGGCTAGACATTCCCATCCTGCAAACTGGCTCACTGGGGGCGTGCCACCGCGAGCCATTGGTGGAGATTGTCACCGATGAGCAATCCTATTTATACGGCCCGATCACGGCCGAGCGTGTGCGCCCCATTTTGAACCAGCACCTTGGCTCGGGCGAACGAGGCATTTCCCCCGAATGGGTGGTCAGCCAATACAGCGACCGACGCGACTACCCCTTCCTGCAAAAACAGGTACGCGTCACCACCCAACTGTGCGGCCTCATCAACCCCTTTTCCCTTGATGATTATTTAGCCCACGATGGCTACAAAGCATGGGAACGCGCCCTCACCTTGGCCCCCAGCGAGGTGGTGGAGATGGTTAAAGCGTCGAAGTTGCGCGGCCGTGGCGGGGCTGGCTACCCCACGGGCAACAAATGGGGCTACATCGCCAGCAAAAACATCACCCCCAAATACTTTATTTGCAATGCCGACGAAGGCGACCCCGGCGCGTTTATGGATCGGGCCATGATTGAAGGCGACCCCCATCGTCTCCTCGAGGGAATGTTGATTGCGGGCTACGCCACAGGAGCCACACGGGGCTACATTTACATCCGCGCCGAATATCCGCTGGCCGTGCGCGCCCTGCGCCACGCCATTCGCCAAATCGAAGAGCGGGGTCTGCTCGGCCCCAACGCCTTTGGCCAAGGCAAGCCCTATGACATCATCATCAAAGAAGGGGCAGGTGCATTCGTCTGCGGTGAAGAGACGGCGCTCATGCACTCCATCGAGGGGTTGCGCGGCGTGCCCTCTATGCGGCCGCCCTACCCGGCCGAGCGCGGCCTGTGGGGCTACCCCAGCAACATCAACAACGTCGAGACGCTCTGTAGCATTCCCACCATTTTGCTCAAAGGGCCAGAGTGGTTCGCCAGCATTGGCACGGCCAAGAGCGGCGGCACGAAGGCGTTTGCACTGGCAGGGTCTATTCGCAAATCGGGCTTGGTGGAAGTGCCACTGGGAACCAGCCTGCACGAACTAATTTTTGACATGGCGGGAGGCTGTGCCGATGGACACACCCTGAAAGGCATTCAATTGGGTGGCCCCTCGGGCGGCTGTATCCCCGCCCACCTGCTTGATTTGCCGATTGATTACGAAGAGCTTTCCGCCACAGGGGCCATCATGGGGTCGGGCGGCATGATTGCCATAGACGACACCACCTCGATGGTGGCGTTTGCCCGCTATTTTCTCAACTTCACCCAAGAGGAATCGTGTGGCAAATGTGTCCCTTGCCGGGTTGGTACGCGGAAAATGCTCAACATTTTGGACAAGATTTTGGCGCACAAAGCGACTTCGGCCGACCTTGACCGCCTGCGCGGGCTGTGCCACACCGTCGGCAAAGCCTCGCTCTGCGGCCTCGGCCAAACAGCCCCCAACCCCGTCCTGACCACCTTGCGGTATTTTGAGGAAGAGTATTTAGCGTTGTTGAATTAGTCTATCAGCCTGTCAGTCTTTCAGTCTGTCAGCTATGCGCTGAACGGCTGAGAGACTGAACGACTGAACGACTGAAAGACTGAGGAAAAACCCATGCCCACACTAACCATTAACGGCCGTGAAATCACCGTTCAGCCCAACACCACCGTGTTAGACGCGGCGCTTGCCCACGACATAGACATCCCCCGCCTGTGCCACCACCCCGAGTTAAAACCATCGGGCGGGTGTCGGCTGTGCATGGTGGAGATAGACGGCCGACCCAATCCCCAGCCCAGTTGTGGCCTCATCGCCCAAGATGGCATGAACATCCACACCGAAACGGAACAACTCCACGCCCTGCGCCACGACATCATTGATTTGTTCGTCTCCGACCATCCCCTTGTGTGCGCCAGTTGCGACAAAAACGGTCACTGCGATTTACAAAAATACGCCTACCAATACGACATCACCGAAACCAGCTACGATTTTGAGCTGTCGCGCACGCTCTACCAAGACGACAACCCATTTTTTATCCGCGACCACCAGATGTGCATCTTGTGCGCCAAATGCGTGCGCGTGTGCGATGAGGTGGTGGGGGCGAATGCGATAGATTTAATCGGCCGTGGCTTCAACAGCCAAGTTGCCACCCCCTTCAATGGCCCCATGATAGACTCCTCCTGCGTCTTTTGCGGGAGTTGCGTACAGGTCTGCCCCACGGCCGCGCTGTTGCCCAAATCCCGCGTCCGCCAAGGGCGGGAATGGGAACTGCAACGGCAAAAATCCATCTGCGGTTATTGCGGCGTGGGGTGCGGCGTGGAATACGCCCTCAAAGACGGGCACGAAGGCGCTCCGCCCCATATCGTCTATGCCCAAGGGTACGCTGGTGCTCCTGCCAACGGCGAATTTTTATGCGTGAAGGGGCGCTACGGCTGGGACTTTGCCACCAGCCCCGACCGGCTCACCGAGCCGCTTATCCGCAAAGATTTGGCCCATGAATTGGGATTGAGCGACGAGGCGTGGACATTGCCCGAGCAAAGCGTGCTCAAGGGCAAAGGCAACAGCCTCAAAAATTACGTGGCCGTGGATTGGGAGCGGGCGATGAGCATCGTCACCGACAAACTGGCCGCCATCTACACCGAATACGGGGCGGATGCGCTGGCGGGTTTGGCCAGTGCCCGTTGCACCAACGAAGACAATTACCTGTTCCAAAAACTGTTCCGGGCCACCTTGGGCACGAACAACGTAGACCATTGCGCCCGCTTGTGCCACGCCAGCACCGTGGCGGGCTTGGCGCAATCGTTTGGCAGTGGGGCGATGACCAACTCCATCGCCGAAATTCGCCACGCCGACTGTATTTTTGTGACGGGGTCGAACACCTCCGAATCCCATCCCGTGATTAGCTACGAGGTGGTTCGCGCCGTGAAGAGCGGGGCGAGCCTGATTGTGGTAGACCCGCGCAGAATCCCGCTGGTGGATCATGCGACGCTCTTCCTGCCCGCCAAGCCGGGCACCGACGGCCATATCTTCATGGCCATGATGCACGTCATTTTGCGCGAGGGATGGGCGGATGAGGAGTTCATCCGCACCCGTACCGAGGGGTTTGAGGCATTTGCGGGCAGTGTGGAGATGCACACGCCTGAAACGGCCGCGCTCATCTCGGGCGTGCCCGCCGAACTCATCGAACAAGCGGCGCGGCTGTACGCCTTGGGCGAGCGGCAATCGGGCACATCCCATTATGGCGCGGCCGAACGCGGCCGTTCGACCATCCTCTACGCGATGGGCATTACCCAGCGGCGCAACGGCACCGATTTGGTCATGACCCTTGCCAACTTGTCCATGCTCTGCGGCCAAATCGGCAAACCCAGCACGGGCGTAAACCCGTTGCGCGGCCAATCGAACGTGCAGGGGGCATGTGATGTGGGGTGTTTGCCCAACGTCTTGCCCGGCTATCAGGCCGTGGCCGATGAGAGCAAGCGGCAAGCGGTAGGTAAGGTGTGGGGGGTGGAAGCATTGCCACCTAAGCCGGGTCTGACCATTGTGGAAATGATGCGCGCGGCCGAAGAAAAGCAGATTCGGGGCATGTATGTCATGGGCGAAAACCCCATGCTCTCGGACCCGAACATTGGCCATGTGGAAACGGCCATTCGCGCCCTCGATTTTCTGGTGGTGCAAGATATTTTCCTGAGTGAGACGGCCGAACTGGCTCATGTCATCCTCCCCGCGACAGCTTCGCTCGAGAAAGAGGGCACGTTTACCAACACCGAACGGCGGGTGCAACTGTTCGCCCCCGTGTTGCCCGCCCCCGGCCTTGCGCGGGATGATTGGCAGGTGGTGGCGGAACTCGGCCAGCGGTTGGCGGCTAAGTTGGGGCAAACGACGGTTCGTTGGCAGTATGGCTCCACGGCCGAGGTAATGTCTGAATTGGCCGCTTCGGCACCGATTTATGGGGGCATCGCTCACGGCCGGTTGCCCGGCAAGGGCTGACATGGCCGTGCCCCACGGCCGAGCACCCCGGCACGCCCATCTTGCACACCACCCAATTCTCCCGTGGCTTGGGCATGTTTAAGGCCATTAAGGCTCAAGTGCAAGCCGAAGAACCCGATGCAGAGTACCCGCTCATCCTGACCACGGGGCGCATCCTCTATCATTACCATACGGGCACGATGACCCGCAGAAGTGAGCCGCTGAATTGGCGGGAATCGCGGGGGTATGTGGAGGTGAACGAGGTGGATGCGGCCAATGCCAACATCCGCGATGGTGGCTGGATGGTTGTCCACAGCCGGCGCGGCGAGGTGCGCGCCCAAGCCCGCATCACCGACCGAGTGGCTCCCGGCACGATTTTCCTGTCGTTCCACTGGAAGGAGGCTCCCGCCAACTTGTTGACGCAAGACCACACGCTAGACCCCGTGGCTAAAATTCCCGAGTTTAAGGTGTGTGCGGTGCGGATTGAAGGCTCGGGGCGGGGGCGGTAGTGATAGAGAGTAGTGAGAGTAAAGTGGAAGGTGAAAGGGGGGCGGGACGCTTCTCCTTTTACATTTTACTTTAACTTTTTACGCGCCCCCCCCCCCCCCCCGGGCGCCGCCCGGCCGCGGCGGGCCGCGGGGGGCCCCCCGCGCGGGGCGGCCGCCGGGGCCCCGCGCCCGGGGCCCCCGCCGCCGCCCCCGCCCGGGCGGCGGGGGGGGCCGGCCGGCGCCCCCCGCCCCCCCCGGCCCCCCCCCCCCCCCCGGGCCCCGCGGGGGCGCGGGGCCGGCCGCCCGCGCCCCCGGGGGGGGCCGGGGCCGCCCCGCCCCCGGCCCCGGGCCCCGCCGGGGCCCCGGGGGCCCCCCGCGCCCCCCGGGGGGGAGGGCGCGCGCGGCGCGGGCCCCCCGGGCGGCCGGCCCCGCCCGGGGGGGGAGGCCCCCCCCGCCGGCGGGGGCGGGGGGGGCCCGCCGGGGGCGCGGCGCCGCCCCGGGGGGGGGGGGGGCGCCCCCCCCCCCCGCGGGGCCCCGGCGGGGGGGGCGGGGGGGGGCGCCCCCCCCCCCGGGGGGGGGGGCGCCCCCCCCCCCCCCCCCCCGGCCCCCCCCAGGTATATCATTGAGCAACACCACAACAACCTCAACTCCCTCCCATCAATTTTGATGCGTTAGTGCCGGCCGATATGGCGGGCAAGGCGGCGGCCGTGGGGGTGGCCAAAGCCAACTTGGGCGCGTACCGTATGTTCGCCTTGGCCGTGCTGGCCGGGGCGTTTATCAGCATGGGAGCCATTTTTGCCACGACCGTGAGCGCAGGCAGTGGGGCGTTGCCCTATGGGGTGGCGCGGTTGCTGGCAGGGCTGGTCTTCAGCCTCGGCCTGATTTTGGTCATTGTCGGCGGGGCGGAACTGTTTACAGGCAATAATTTAATTGTGATGGCTCTCGTGGAGGGCAAGGTGACGCTGGCGCAGTTGCTCCGCAATTGGGCGATTGTCTATGTGGGCAACTTTGTGGGGTCTATTGGCACGGCCGTTATGCTCTACCTGAGCGACCAATACACCTTTGGCGGCGGGAGCATTGGGCTGACTGCCCTGAACACGGCCAACCACAAGGCCAGCCTCGACTTTGTGCCCGCCCTGATGTTGGGCATTTTGTGCAACGCCTTGGTCTGCATGGCCGTCTGGCTGTGTATGAGCGCCCGCACGACAACGGACAAAATCCTCTCGATTGTGCCGCCCATCACCGCCTTTGTGGCGGCCGGCTTTGAACATAGCATTGCCAACATGTACTTCATCCCCGTCGGTTTGTTCATTAAAAATGGGGCGGATGGGGCGTTTTGGGGGGCGATTGGGAAAACGGCCGCTGACTTCCCTGACCTAACATGGGGCAATTTCTTCGTGGCCAACCTGATTCCCGTCACCATCGGCAACATTATTGGTGGGGTGGTGATGGTTGGCTTGATTTACTGGTTTATCTATTTGCGGCCGAAGTGGACGGCATAAAAGTTACTCGTTATTGGTTGGGGGGGGGCCAACATATTCGTTATTCTGGTTGGTAAATTAGGCGCCAATAACGAATAACCAGTAACCAATCTCAAACTCATTCGTGGGTTTTTCTAAAAGCACCCCCCAACCCCCAAACAGGACAAAGTTGCGCAAGGACAAAATCGCCCCAAGGTGCATTCCTTCGTGGAAGGTGTTGAAGATGATCGCTTCATCCACATTTTGGAGGCGCACCCCTGTGCTGGTGGTGTAATCCTGATAGGTAGTGAATTTGCCAGCGGCGTAATCGGCGGCCAACTGCTCCCCTTGCACGGGGATGAGGGCGATGAGTTCGTCTAAATCGGGTGGGGCGGCCCAATCGGCGGGGGATGTGCCGGGGCGGTACATGCGGTTTTGCTCGGCCGTGGTGGTCATCGGCAAGCCGCTCAGGCGGTAGGTGAGGCTCTGTTGCACGCTAAGGATGTGGCCTAAATTCCATGCGATGTTGTTGTCGAAACCAGTGGGAATGGCCAGCATTTGCTCGGCCGTTAGCCCCTGCACCGCAAGGGCGAGGAGCTTGCGCGTTTGGCGGAAGGTGTCAATGGCGGTTGTGGTCATGTGGTTCCTTGGGGAGCAAAAGGTGAAAAGTGAGAAGTAAAAAGTGAGTGGCTCGCTGACCACTCACTTTTTACTTCTCACTTTTCACTTCTCACTGCATTTTATTCAGCCAACCAAACATCCGCATCATAGGCGGGCATTTCACAGCGCATAGCGCGGTCTTTGCGCTCGCCAAGGGCGTAACTCGCTTGCATCAGTTGGTGGATTTGGGAGATGCCTTCGTAAATGCAAGCGCTCTTTGTGTTGCGCAAGTGCCGCTCTACGTTGTACTCATCCGAATAGCCATACGCGCCGTGGATTTGGACGGCATCGTTGGCGGCGCGGTTGGCCGCTTCGGTGCAGAACCATTTGGCCATGCTCGTCTCGCGGGTGTTGCGGATGCCCTGATTTTTGAGCCAGCCCGCTTTCCAGACCAGCAATTCGCCCATGTCGAGGCTTTGTTGCATGTTGGCCAACATCTGTTGCACGAGTTGGTACTCGGCAATGGGTCGGCCGAATGTCTTCCGTTGCTTGGCGTAAGCCATCGACTCATCCAAACAGGCGCGAATTACACCAACAGCCCCGGCCGCCACCCCATAGCGGGCATTGTCGAGGGCGCTCATGGCAATCTTAAACCCTTCGCCCACCTCGCCCAGCACATGGCTGGCGGGGACGCGCACTTCGTCCATGCTCACCCAGCCTGTGTTGCTGGCGTGAACGCCCATCTTGCCTTCGATAGAACCTGTGGTCAGCCCTTTCCAGCCGCGCTCCAAAATGAAGGCGGTGATGCCATTCGCCCCTTGGGCAGGGTCGGTTTTGGCAAAGACGAGGAAACGGTCAGCTACATTGGAGAGGGTGATCCACATTTTTTCGCCGCTGACGAGGTAATCATCCCCATCTTTGCGGGCGTGGCTCTTCATGCCTGCCACATCCGACCCTGCATCGGGTTCGGTGAGGCCGAAGCAGGCGATTTTTTCGCCTGTGGCCAGCGGAGGCAAAAATTCCTCTTTTTGCTTGTCGGTTCCCCATTGGAAGATGGGCAGGGCGTGGAGGCCCAAATGGACGGCAATGGTCTCGCGCACGGAGGAATCGCCGTATTCCAGCCCTTCAGACAAGATGCCGAGGGCGAGATAATCCATGCCTGCCCCGCCGTAGCGGACGGGCAAACAAACACCCAGAAAGCCAAGGGCGGCCATTTTGGGGAGTAGTTCGTGGGGGTAGGTGTGATTGCGGTCGTGTTCTTTGATGATGGGCATGACTTCTTTGCGGGTGAAGTTATAGACCATCTCACGAATCATTTTGTGGTCGTCAGAAAGTGTAAAATCCATTGTATTACCTCTTTGAGTTGGGAATGTGGGGGAATACGGCCGTATCTCGGCCGCACCCAAATTGTAGCTGAAATTTGGTAGGCTGGTTACTGGTTATTTGTTACTCGTTATTCGCAACTTCCCCCTCGGCCGTGCGTACTATTTAATAACCCTCCAGAATGTGTCACACCCTCATTCTGTGTCAGAACCAGCGGGAGGTGGGTTGTTAAACCCTCAACCCACCTCCCAGTTTGTTTCTCGTTTGACAGTTATACAGGGGGGATTACAATAAGATGGTGTCAATCACCCGTTTTAACAGGAGAAAAACTAATGTCCGATGAAATGAACAATGATGGTATGAAGAATGACAGCGGTATCACCGATGATGACAAACTGTGGGCAGGGCTAAGTTTGGCCATTCCCATTTTTGGCTTGATTGCGTTGCTAATGGAAGACAAAAAGGCACGGCCGTTTGTCAAGCACGCGGCCGTTAACGGTCTCGCCTTGGGTGCCGCCCTCATGGTTGTCTCCCTTGTCTTGGGTTTTATCCCCTTGGTTGGTTGCTTCACCCTTATTGTGGATTTACCCCTCATCTTAGGCTACCAAGCTTATAGCACGGCCGCATGGGCAAACATTCCCGTCGTCAGCGATTTTGTCAAAGGCCAAGGCTGGGTATAACCACCCCCTCTCCTTAACTTAATTCCCAACAAAAAGCCCCATCTTACCTGCTAAGATGGGGCTTTTTGGTTTTAGATACAGATAGAGACGGGAGATAGAGATAGAGGAAACACAACTCCTTTACGGGCTACGTACCCCCTCTATCTCTACACTCTATCTCTACGGCAAATCCGTCTCCCCCATCAAAAATCGGTCACATTCCCGCGCCACGCCGCGCCCCTCGCGGATGGCCCACACGACGAGGCTTTGCCCCCGGCGCATATCCCCCGCCGAGAACACGGCCGGCACACTCGTCGTGTACTTGTCAAACTCCGCCTTCACATTGGTGCGGTTATCCTGCTCCACCCCAAACGCCTTCAGCAACGGGTTTTCTGGCCCCTTAAAGCCAATGGCAATGAGGACTAAATCGGCCGCCCACACCCGCTCTGTGCCGGGCAACTCATAAATCCCCCAACTGCCGTCGCGGTTGATTTCCCAACTGATGTTGACCGTTTTCACGGCCGTCACCCGTCCCTGTTCATCCCCCACAAACGCCTTGGTCATCACCTTGTATTGGCGCGGGTCGTCGCCAAAGATGGCTTTGGCCTCCTTTTGGCCGTAATCCAGTTTGTAGACTTTGGCCCATTGCGGCCACGGATTGTCGGCCGCACGAGCATTAGGTGGCCGATCCAGCAACTCAAACTGGGTCACGCTTTGGCACCCATGCCGGAGCGACGTGCCCACGCAATCCGTGCCCGTATCCCCGCCGCCAATGATGATGACGTGCTTATCCTTGGCCGAAATATACTTCCCATCCGCCAACCCCGAATCGAGCAAGCTCTGCGTGGTGGCCGAGAGAAAATCCACGGCGTAATGGATGCCCGCCAAATCGTGGCCGGGCACATTGACACTGTTGGGCTGGGTGGCTCCGCCGCACAAAATCACCACATCGTGCGCTTGCTTGATGTGCTCGGCCGAGACATTGACCCCTACATGGGCGTTGCAGACGAACTTGACCCCCGCCGCTTCTAGCAGGTGGATGCGGCGCAGGACGGTCTCCTTCTCGATTTTCATGTTGGGGATGCCATAGGTCATCAGCCCGCCGGGGAGGGGGGCGCGTTCGTAGACGGTGACGGTGTGCCCCACTTTGTTGAGTTGGTCGGCCGCGGCCAGCCCTGCTGGCCCCGAACCGATGATAGCCACCGTTTTGCCTGTGCGCTTGCGCGGTTTGTTCGGCCGTACCCACCCCTCATCAAAAGCACGGTCAATAATCGTGTTCTCGATGCTCTTAATCGTCACGGGGTCTTCGTGGATGCCCAACACACAGGCCGCTTCGCACGGGGCGGGGCAGACCCGCCCCGTAAATTCGGGGAAGTTGTTGGTCTTGTCCAGCCGCTCATACGCCTCGTGCCACAAGCCCCGGTAGACCAAATCGTTCCACTCGGGGATGAGGTTGTTGAGCGGGCAACCCGAAGCCATGCGGTTGATTTCTTTGCCTGTGTGGCAAAAGGGAATGCCGCAATCCATGCACCGCGCCCCTTGCGCCTTGATTTGGATTTCGGGCAGGGGGATGGTGTGTTCGTTCCAGTCGTGGATGCGCTCGGCGGGCGGCCGTTCAGCGGCCGTCTCTCGCGCATAAGTCATAAATCCAGTTGCTTTGTTCATCGGTAGTCTCTCAGACTGTCAGTCTGTCAGCCCGTCAGCCAATGACTGAGCGACTGACAGACTGAAAGACTTCATGTTACGCTTTTACTTTGGCCGTCAAACTCGACTCAAACGCCGCCAAGAGCGCCTCATCCCCACCAACCCCTGAGCTTCCACGGCCGCAATCGCCTCCAACATCCGCTGGTAATCATACGGCAACACCTTCACCAACTGCCGGCTCGTCACCTCCCACTCCGACAGAATGCGCCATGCGTGCTGGCTCCCCGTCTCCACCGCATGGTGCTGGATGAGCGCGTACAACTCCTCCAGTTCGGCCGCGTCACTCACCCCCCTCAGGGCGACCATCTCTTGGTTACAGCGCAGGCCAAAATCCCCGACTGTGTCCCACACATAGGCCACCCCGCCCGACATACCCGCCGCAAAGTTGCGCCCCGTCTTGCCCAAGACGACCACCTTGCCGCCCGTCATATACTCACAGCCGTGGTCGCCCACCCCCTCCACCACCAGCGTCGCCCCGCTGTTGCGCACGGCGAACCGCTCGCCCGCCATGCCCCGCACATAGGCCACGCCACTGGTCGCCCCGTAAAAAGCAGTGTTGCCAATGATGATGTTCTCCTCGGCCGCGAACACGCTCTTTTGGGGCGGATAGACCATAATTTTGCCACCCGACAACCCCTTGCCGATGTAATCATTGGCATCCCCTTCCAGTTCCAAGGTCAGCCCCTTGGGGATGAACGCGCCCAAACTTTGCCCGGCCGAGCCTTGCAGGTGGAGCCGAATTTGGTCTTCGGGCAGGCCATCCGCCCCAAAGTTTTTGGTAATCGTACTGCCCAGCGTCGTGCCGACGGCCCTATCCGTGTTGCAGATGGGCAACGTCGCCCGAATCTTTTTGCCGTGCGTAATCGCTTGGCGGCACAAGCCCAGCAAAACGCGGAAGTCGTACCGCTCGTCGAAATCGTGGTTTTGCTCCTGTTGCTTGGTACGGCCGACCTCTGGCCCGACGGGTGGCTGGTAGAGCAACGGCGACAAATCCAACCCCTGCGCCTTCCAATGGTCAATATCGGTGCGCGGCTCCAGCAAATCGGTACGGCCGACAAGCTCCACAATGGTGCGCACGCCCAACTCCGCCATAATTTCGCGCATCTCTTGGGCGATAAAGTGCATGAAGTTGACCACATGGGCGGGGTCGCCCGTGAAATTGGCGCGGAGTTCGGGGTTTTGGGTGGCCACCCCCACGGGGCAGGTGTTCAGATGGCAAACGCGCATCATCACACAGCCGAGGGCGACCAGCGGGGCGGTGGCAAAGCCAAACTCTTCCGCCCCCAACATGGCCGCAATGACCACATCCCGCCCTGTTTTGAGCTGGCCGTCCGTTTCCAAGACAACGCGGCTCCGCAAATTGTTCAGGAGCAACGTCTGGTGCGCCTCGGCCAAGCCCAGTTCCCACGGCAAGCCCGCGTGTTTAATGCTCGTTTGGGGGGATGCGCCCGTGCCGCCGTCCGCGCCGCTAATCAGGATGACATCGGCGTGCGCTTTGGCCACCCCGGCGGCAATCGTGCCCACGCCCACCTCCGAGACCAGCTTGACGTTAATCCGCGCTTGCGGGTTGGCGCTCTTCAGGTCGTAAATCAACTGCGCCAAATCTTCGATGGAGTAAATATCGTGGTGGGGCGGCGGCGAAATCAGCCCCACGCCGGGGGTGGAGTGGCGCACTTTGGCCACCCACGGGTAGACCTTGTGCCCCGGCAGTTGTCCCCCTTCGCCGGGCTTGGCTCCTTGCGCCATCTTAATTTGGATTTCGTCGGCGTTGACGAGGTATTCGCTCGTCACCCCAAAACGGCCGCTGGCCACCTGTTTGATGGCACTGCGCCGCGAATCGCCGTTCTCCTCGGGTATCCAGCGGCGCGGGTCTTCGCCCCCCTCGCCTGTGTTGCTCTTGCCCCCAATGCGGTTCATGGCGATGGCCAAACTTTCATGCACTTCGGCGCTAATCGAGCCGTAGGACATGGCTCCCGTCTTGAACCGTTGGCAAATCGCTTCGATGCTTTCGACTTGGTGGATGGCGATGGGGGTGCGCCCTGCCTTCTTAAAGCGCAACAGCCCGCGCAAGGTTCCCAGTTGGTTGGGATGGGCGTTCACCTCGGCCGAATACCGCTTGAACACATCGTAATTGCCCGAGCGACACGCATCTTGCAGGGCGTGAATGGTGGAGGGGTTGAAGAGGTGGTACTCGCCATCGTGCCGCCATTGGTAACGGCCGCCAGCGGGCAAGGCGTGCCCATTGGCGGGGCGCACGGGGAAGGCATCTTTGTGGCGGCGCAGAACTTCCTCGGCCAACATGGGCAGGGTCATGCCCTGCAAGCGGGTGGGTGTGCCCATGAAATAACGGTTGACGACGCTCTCGTGCAAGCCCAACGCCTCGAAAATTTGCGCCCCGCGATAGCTTTGGATGGTGGAGATGCCCATCTTGGACAGCACTTTGACGATGCCTTTGACGGCCGCCTTGATATATTTCTTGGCCCCCTGCTCATACGAAACGGTCGTGACCAGCTTCTTATCCAGCAAATTGCCCAGCGACTCGAAGGCCAAATAGGGGTTGATGGCATCCGCGCCGTAGCCGAGCAGGACGGCGAAGTGATGCACCTCGCGCGGGTCGCCCGATTCGAGGATGAGGCTGGCTTTGGTGCGCTTGCCTTCGAGGATGAGGTGGTGGTGCAAGCCCGCGCTGGCCAACAGGGCGGGGATGGCTCCCAGCTTGGCGTTGATGCCTCGGTCGGACAGAATGAGCAGGTTGGCCCCGTCGTCAATGGCGCGGTCGGCCGCCGCGAACAGTGCTTCCAGTGCATTTTCGAGGGCTGGCCCATCGCCGTACACATCGTAGAGCAGAGGCAACGTCTCCGCCTTGAACCCATCGAGCTGAATGTGGCGCAATTGGGCCAACTGCTCGTTGGTCAGCAGGGGGTGTTCCAGCATGATGCGCCGCGCATGGTGGGGGGCTGGCTCGAGCAGGTTGCCTTCTGTGCCCAACAACGTTTCTGTGCCCGTCACCAGCTCTTCGCGGATGGCATCAATGGGCGGGTTGGTCACTTGGGCGAACAGTTGCTTGAAATAGTTGTAGATGGGCTGGCTGTGGCGGGAAAGCACGGCCGCTGGCGTGTCGTCCCCCATCGAACCCAACGCTTCCATGCCTGTTTCCATCATCGGGGCCAGCACCATCCGCAAATCCTCGAACGTGTAGCCAAACGCTTGTTGCCGCTGGGTGACGGTGGCGGGGTTGGGTTGGGGGATGCTGGGGGCGGGGGGTACATCGTCGAGTGTCAGGAGGTTCTCATCGAGCCATTGTTGGAACGGCCGTTTGTTGCTGATGATGTGCTTCAGTTCTTCGTCGCTGATGATGCGCTGTTCCGACATATCCACCAGCAACATGCGCCCCGGCTGGAGCCGCCCCTTGTAGACCACATTCTCGGGTTCGACATCCAACACGCCCACTTCGGAGGCCAAAATCAGGTGGTCGTTTTTGGTGATGTAGTAGCGGGAGGGGCGCAGGCCGTTGCGGTCCAAAATCGCCCCGACGAGGGTTCCATCGGTGAAACCAATGGAGGCGGGGCCGTCCCACGGCTCCATCAGGCAACTGTGGTATTGGTAGAAGGCGCGTTTTTCGGGGGAGAGATGGGTGTGTTTTTGCCACGGCTCGGGCACGGCCATCATCATGACATAGGCGAGGGAGTAGCCCGAGAGGTTGAGGAATTCGACGGCGTTGTCGAACATGCCCGAGTCACTGCTGTTGCGGTCTATGATGGGCAGGACTTTGGGCAAATCGTCGCCGAATTTTTGGCTGGCAAACAGCGCTTGGCGGGTGTCCATCCAGTTAGCGTTGCCCTGTATGGTGTTGATTTCGCCGTTGTGGATGACGTAGCGGTAGGGGTGGGCGCGGTCCCAACTGGGGAAGGTGTTGGTGCTGAAGCGGGAGTGGACGAGGGCCACGGCCGTTTCCACCCGCTCATCGTCCAAGTCGAGGAAGTATTGGTGGACTTGGGGGGCGTTGAGCATCCCCTTATAGATGATGGTTCGTGCCGAGAGGCTGGGAATGTAAAAATCTTGGCTCTTGCCCGGCAGTTCGTCCCGAATTTGCTTTTCGGCCAAGCGGCGAATGACGAACAACTTGCGCTCGAAGGCGAGTTTGTCCACCTCTTGGGCGGGGGTTAAATTCTTTTGGATAAATACTTGGCGGATGAGAGGCTCCCTCCCCACGGCCGTGTCCCCGAGCGATGCGTTGTTGGTCGGCACAGTGCGCCAGCCAAGACAAGCCTGACCTTCGTCAGCCACAATTTGTTCGAACTTCTTCTCAATTAGTTCTCGGTGGGCATCATCGCGGGGTAAAAACAGCATTCCCACGCCGTATTGCCCTGCGGGGGGCAATGAGATGCCTTGCTCGGCACAAACGGCTTGGAAAAATCGGTCTGGTATTTGGATGAGAACCCCCGCCCCATCCCCTGTGTTGGCTTCTGCCCCCCGTGCGCCGCGATGTTCCATATTACACAACATGGTCATCGCCTTATCTAGCACCAAGTGGGATTTGTGCCCCTTGATATTGACGATGAAGCCCATGCCGCAGGCATCCCGCTCGGTGGCGGGGTTGTAAAGCCCTTGGGCTAACGGCCGTATTCGCCCTTGTGGGCTAGTACATTGGGCAGGCTCCTCGGGGTTGGGTGGGGTCAGGTGCGGGGTGTCCATTGTTCTCTCCTCAGACCAATTCTTTTAATGTGCGACGGGGAAGTGGTGAGTGATTAGTGGTTAGTGGCTAGTGGTGAGTGCAAGGCACACATCACTAAACACGAATCACTAGCTACTAACCACTGTATTTCTGGACTTTTGAGTATACGCCCCGCCTAGGCGAGCGGGTATTGTGTTACTTGTACAAAGTTTCACAAAGGGTTGTTGTGCAATTGTGTTGGTTTGGGGGGAGGATATAGGTCTATTGGTCTATTAAATACACCAATGCACCAATAGACAAATAAACAGCACGGCCGTTAAGCCATGCTCGGCCGCACCATGACAATATCCCGTTGGGGGTCATGGCCGACAGGGAAAACGTGATCACCCACTTCTACAAAGCCACATTTTTGGTAGAACGAGATGGCTCTTGGGTTATGCTCCCACACGCCGAGCCAAACCACATCTGAACCACGTTGCTGTGCTTCGGCGAGGCAAGCATTCATTAGCATTGGGGCAATGCCTTGGCCGTGCCAATCTTGAGCCAGATAAAGCCGCTGGATTTCGGTGGGATGGGTGGCGGAGACGCACGGGGGAGCTTCTCCCCAGTGAAGTTGGGCAAAGCCAATTAAGCGGCCGTCTTCTTCACAGAGCAGGGTGAGCATGTGGGGGTTGGCAATTTCGCGGGCTTGGATGGCTTCGCTGTAGCTTGTTTGGCAGTGGAGAGCCATGTTTTCGGCCGTGTTCATTGCGCCAAAGGTGGCTCTGAAGGTTTCTTCGGCAAGCTGGGCGAGGGATTGGGCATCGTGGGGGGTGACTGGGCGAATGGTGGGCATGGAACTGTTTGGGGTGGGTGGAAAATGGTTGGGTTAAGCTCTGCGGAAGGCTACTATCCCACGTCACCGTCCCCACTTTCGGCAAACAGGCAAAAAAATAGGTGGCAGGTGCATCGGGCGATGTCCTTACCACCTCGGGAGGGAGCCTAATAAAAGTATAGCACAACTTGTTCTATATGCAAATCAAAATTTGCCAGTAATTGTTCAGAGTTGTTATCAAAATGGCAAACAAAATTGGCTCTTCTGGTTCTTATGTGGTTGACAGTAACATGTCATTCCGACCAAAGGGAGGAATCCCTAAAATGTTCTATTGGCCTCGGATTAGTATAGGTTTTAGGGATTCTTCGCTCTGAGGTGGCTTCGCCACGCTACGCAACAGAATGACAATTTGGGCCAGCATGATTTTTTCTGCCAACAGAAATGAAACCCAACTTTTGTCAACCTCATGAATTACGAAGGAGCCAAAAAAATAATCATCCTTGTACAACTCAAGTTTTTCTTGGCATAATGTGCTTGCCACACCAGCGGCACGGCCGTTTCCCACACGGCCGATAAAGAGCGGAGGTTACACAGCCTGAGGATGGGTATCTTGGTTTATTGGTGTACAGGTATATTCAAGGAGACCCATCCACCCATCACCCAAACTGCCCCCCCACTTATAGCCACGGCCAATTTATCTCAAGGAGAACCACATGAGTCACCCACTCGAACAATGGGAATACTTCACCACCCTTATCGAAGCCGAAATGAGCCAAGTAGACATTGAAAGTGAGGCGATGATTCCCTCCGAGGAAATGCACCCCAAGTTTTCCCCCTACGCCACCTTGCCCGAACTGAATCGGCTGGGGCAAAAGGGGTGGGAACTCCTCAGTATGCAACCTGTGGTCGTGGGCAAGAACCACGATATTATGGTGCATCCCAATGACATGAAGTATTGGAGCCATACCTATTTGTGTGTCTTTAAGCGGCGGCTGTAGGGGGCGGGGCGCCCCAGAGAAAGGAGAAAAAAAAGGAGAAAAAAAGAAAAAAGAAACCGGGGGCAAAAGGGGGGGGAAGGGGAGAAGGGAAGGGAGAAAAAAAAAGAAAAGAAAAACCGGGGGGGAGGGGGAGAAGGAGGAAAAGAAAAGGAAAAAGAGGGGGAAACGGGGGGGGGGGGGAGAGGGGCGGGGGGGGGAGAAGGGGAGGGGAGGAGGAAAGGGGGGGGAAGAGGGGCGGGGGGGAGGGAAAGGGAAGGGGGGGGGGAAGGGGGGGGGGGGGGGGGGGGGAGAAAAACGGCCGTATTGCGGGGGAAACACGGCCGCTCAGCACCAATAAATTATGGGTTAGGTTCGGTGCGCCACGGCGGGCCACCCCGTCCCTGCCCCCCTTGGCCACCGCCCCGCCCCTGCCCCATACCTTGCCCCTGCCCCATGCCTTGGCCTTGGGCTGTGCCGCGTGGGTTTTCCACGACAGGCGCAGTCGGTTCCCACGCCCGAATAAAATTGACCAAGGCCAATACCTCTTCCCCACTCAACTGCCCCCCCAAAAGCGGGCATCACAGAGTTGGGCATCGTTCCCCCGTTCAAAATGGTTTGGGCAATTTGCTCATCGGTCCGAGCCGTTAGGAATTGTTGGCTGTTAAGCGCTGGGCCGATGCCGCCCTCACCCGTTACCCCGTGGCAAGCTGTGCAGGTTGTGCTAAACAGATTCTGCCCCACGGCCGTGAGCAATGTGTCATCTTCGGCCGCTATGGCCACCACCAAATCCGCCTGAAGTGCCTCAAACTGAGCGGCCGTTTCCGCTTCCGCTTGTGCCATTTCCGCCGCCCCCAAGCTATCCCAATCCTGTAGGAACGTGACCAAGCCCGCTATTTCGTCGGGCGAGAGCCGTCCTTCCCACCCCGCCATAAGCGTCCCCGTCACACCCTCACTGATGCGGTCAAACAACGCCTCATCCGACATTGCTTGAAGGGTGTCTGTTTTGAGCGCGGGGCCAATATTGTTGCCTTCCCCATTGGAGCCGTGGCAAACAGTGCAGTTGGTTTGGTATAGCTGGATGGCTTGGGCATAAATCGCCCCTTCTTCGCCTAGAGCATTCACTTGGGTTAGGATGGCTTGGTCGAAAGTAGGCACGGCCGTGGGCGTAGCAAGTGTGGGCGTGGTGGGGGATGGCACAACTGCGGCCGTGGTTGACGTTGGCATCAGGGGTTCTGACCCATCAAAAAGATACACACCAACCCAGCCGATGATTATCAGCACAAGCAATCCCCCTCTTAATAAATGATGTTTCATGGCAAAATTCTCCACTAATGTTCCATTTAACGCCTATGAAGCAAAACTTGTTCGTGCCTTGAGTTTGGTGCTATTTGGTTTGTTACAAGTTATAGGTGGGAAGCACCTTAGACAAAAACTAAACTTTATCTCTCGAGTTACCAAAGAGATGAATCATAGATAGATGTTATGATAGGCTCCCCCCAACCCCAATGTGCAATGAAGTTGTAAAACGTTTGTAAAGCCCCCCTCACATCTTTTTGGGGCAGGAAAGTTGCCGCAAGCGGCGATTGGGCAAAAAAAACGGCCGTGTTTCGGGGAAACACGGCCGTCTAAGAGGCGAGGATGGCTGTACGGGGCTATTAGGCTAACCACCTAACCCTAAGACAAACACCACCACCACGATAATGACCAACAGCACACAGCCCACGCGCACCAAATTGGCCGCCATGCGAAACAGACCGCGCAACACCCCCAGCACGGCCAAGCCCCCCACCACCACAATAATCAGCATCCAAAACTGGTCTAAAGTCAAACCAAATGTTGTGAGTAAGGTGTCCATAGAACTCTTTTCGCCTCCCCTTTGCTTTATGGTTCTTTCGCCCTTTTGCCATAAATGGTTATGACAAAAGGGCAAAAGAGGGAAAGGGCAAAGGGTATTTAATTGAAACAAAGTTAGATTAAAAAAGCTATGCGTTCTCGCTCGTACCGCCCTCGTCAACATACCAATAAAAGAGGCCGAAGGCAACCAGCGTGAGCACGGCCGAGATGTAACACGTCGTGGCCAACCCAGCCGCATCCCACACCCGTGTGCCCAGCCACGACCCAAGGGCAAAGCCAAGGTTGAGGCCGCCAAACACAATGGATAGGACGACGCTCCGCGCACGGGGGACGAGTTCGCTGTAGAGCGAGAGGCCGCCGACCACGGCCCCCTCAAAGAAGAGGAAGAGGACGAAGAGGACGAGCATGACGAGGGGCAGGGAATGGCTGGCACTAGGCAAAAGGGCGTACATGGCCGTGACCACGGCCGCGCACACCAGCACAAACGGCCGCTTGCCCCACCTATCCGAAAACAACGCCGTCGAGCCTTCGCCGAGCAACTCGGCCAAGCCGATGACGGCCGTGACCACCCCAATGCCGCCCAGCAAACCAGCCCGCCCCTGAAACAACGTTTGCCCCAGTTGGCCGAGTTCGGCCGCAAACGTCTCCTCCAACCATGTGCCATAGTTCACAAACATGAGCGTCATGGAGGTGGTGAAGAGCAGAATGTAGGCCAGCACGACCCAAATGACGGGGCGTTCGCGCAAGACTTGCGCCACGCTGAGACTGGGAGCCACGGCCGTGCCCCGCGCCACACGGGGCATGGCCCCCCACAACCACACGGCCGCCACCAGTGCCAATCCCCCCAGCCACCAAAACGGTGCTTGCCACCCCTGCCACGCCATCACCAACCCTACAAATGGCGCACCGATGAACATGCCCCCCGCCCACGAAATCTCTAAGAAACCCACGGCACGGCCGCGCCGCTCATAGGGCACAGCATCGCCCAAGTAGCCATACACGGTGGGGTCGTAGATGGATTTGGCGAACATGGCCAGCCCCAGCCCAATGGCCAGCGGCCAATAGCCCATGCCCAGCGGAATCATCCACATGCTGGCCGCGAACAACCCCAAGGAGCCGATGGCAATGACGCGACGGCCGTATTGCTCCGAAAGTGAGCCGAACAAGGGGCCAATCAGCCCCACCAAATAGCGAAAGGCGATTAAATCGGTGATGGTTTGGACGGGCAGTTCCAGCCCCCGCGCAATGGCGGGCGCAAAGGGGAACATCATCCGCAAATTGGTGTTGATGGCCAAACGGCCGAGGGTGAGCAGGAGAAGAATGGGCCAGAAACGCATGGGGAATTGTGAATTGTGAATTGGGAATGGTTAATTGTGAATGGGGAGGG
>JADJSZ010000034.1 GCA_016711405.1 Candidatus Hadersleviella danica
CATACCCATCAAACCATCATGCCACCCTCATCCTACGACCCCCAAAAACACCACCGTCGTTCCATTCGGCTGAAAGGGTATGACTACACCCAATCGGGCATGTACTTCATCACCATTTGCACCCATCACCGAGAATGTTTATTTGGCCAAATCGTCGGCCCCGCTAACGACACCCCCTTCCAACAACCCACAATGCAATTGAACCCCTATGGGGAAATTACCCGCACAGAATGGTTAAAAACACCCTCCTTACGGCCGTCGGTTCAACTGGGCGAATGGATCCTCATGCCCAATCACCTGCACGGCATCCTCATCATAACCACCCCCACCACAAAGGCATTGCCCGATAACCCACCCAAATGGCAATCCCCATCCCAAACCATTGGGGCGATTGTGCGCGGGTTTAAGGCGGCCGTTACCAAACAAATCAATCATCAACGTAGCACACCCAATTTGCCCGTTTGGCAACGCAATTATTGGGAACATATCATTCGCAACGAAGAATCCTATATCCACATTGCCCATTACATCCACAACAACCCCGCCACATGGCCAGACGATAAATTACACCCCACAGCCCCCCACATATGATGGCATTGTATCGGCGCATTGCAAACACACGGCACATTGTAGGGGCGTATTGCATACGCCCAGCCCCCCAATAACCAATACAATAGGCGTACACCATACGCCCCACCATCCACGGAGGGCAACATTATCGGCACATTGCAAACACACGGCACATTGTAGGGGCGTATTGCATACGCCCACCCCCCAATAACCAAAACAATGGGCGTATGCAATACGCCCCACCATCCACGGAGGGCAACATTATCGGCACATTGCAAACACACGGCACATTGTAGGGCGTATTGCATACGCCCAACCCCCCAATAACCAAAACAATGGGCGTATGCATACGCCCCTACAGACCAACCACTAAAGGAACACCCCCCATGAACCCCCAAATAGCCCAACGCATCGCCAACGTCAAAACCAACCCGCCCAGCGACGACGCACTCGCGGCCGAAGCCGTCCTGCTCGCGGCCGACCTGCTCCACGAAGCCAAGCGGCAACAAAACAGCACCGAAAAAAGCCCAACAAGCCAAAATCGCGGGCATGATGGAAGACCCCAACGGCAAACTGATGACCATGGCACTCTCCGACCAGCCTTTCGGAGCCACGACCCCGCCCGCATCGCCGACCAAATCAAGCATTTGCTGGCCGAGCACGGCGTGCCCAAATACTTCGCCAACTGGGAGCAAATCGCCCTGCAACTCGGCTCCATGGTCGGCCAATACATCCCCCAACTCGTCGTCCCCTTCATCGTGGCCAAGCTCCGCGCCGAAACCAAAAGCGTGATATTGCCCAGCGAAGAAAAAGAGCTACGCTCCTACCTGCAAGAGCGACGCGCCACAGGCACACGGCTCAACCTCAACCAACTGGGCGAGGCGATTTTGGGCGAAGAAGAGGCGCGGCGGCGGCTCGACTCCTACCTGCAACTGCTCACCCGCCCCGATGTCGAATACATCTCCGTCAAAATCTCCTCCGTCTTCAGCCAAATCAACTTGGTAGATTTCCACGGCACAGTCGAAGAGATTAAAAGCCGCCTGCGCGAGCTATATCGGCAGGCGATGCGCTACGAGTTTGTGCCGGCCGAGGGCACGGCCGTGCCCAAATTCATCAACCTCGACATGGAAGAGTACCGCGACCTCCACCTAACCGTGGCCGCCTTCCAACAAGTCCTCGACGAACCCGAATTTATGAAGTATCGGGCGGGCATCGTCCTGCAAGCCTATTTGCCCGACTCCCACCCCGTCCAGCGCGAGCTGACCACATGGGCCAAGGCGCGGGTGGCGCGGGGCGGGGCGACTATCAAAATCCGCATCGTGAAGGGGCCAATTTGGCGATGGAAAGGTGGAAGCGTCGTGGCACGATTGGGCGCAGGCCCCCTACACCACCAAAGCCGACGTAGATGCCAACTTCAAGCGGATGGTCATCTACGGTTGCCAGCCCGAAAATGCGACGGTGGTTAACCTCGGCATCGCCAGCCACAACCTCTTCGACCTTGCCTACGGCCTGCTCATCGCGCCAAATACGGCGTGGAGCAGTACGCCGAGTTCGAGATGTTGGAGGGGATGGCCAACCACCAAGCCCGCACCGTGCAAGAGGCGGCCGGGGGGCTTCTCCTCTACGCCCCCGTCGTCAAACAAGAAGATTTCCACAGCGCCATCAGCTACTTGGTGCGCCGGCTGGATGAGAACACCGCCCCCGAAAACTTCCTGCACGACCTATTCGGCCTCGAGGTCGGCTCCCCCAGTTGGGAGCGGCAAAAGCAATTTTTCCTCGAGGCGGTGCGGCGACGGGATGAGGCGCCGCAAGGCCCCAACCGGTTGCAAAATCGGCCGAGCGAGCAACCCACCTTCGACCCATCCGCCCCCTTCCACAACGTGGCCGACACCGATTTTTCGCTCCCCGCCAACCAGCAATGGGCGGCGCAAATTTTGGCCACATGGCGCGAGAAGGCCATCGAACCCATCCCGCTCCAAATTGGGGGAGAGTTTATTTCGGCCAACACGGCCGGGGAAGGGCACGACCCCTCCCGCCCTGAAACCATCGCTTACCAGTACGCCTTGGCTCGCCCCGAACACATCGAAGCGGCTCTGACGGCGGCCGTGGAAGCGCAAGCAAGCTGGGCCAGCACGCCTATCCCCGAGCGCAAAAAGCTGTTGGTGGCCTGTGCCGAGGCGTTGGCCCGGCGCAGAGGGGAGTTGGTGGGCGCGGCCGTTTTGGACGGCGGCAAAGCCATCCCCGAAGCAGACCCCGAGGTGAGCGAGGCGATAGATTTTGCCAACTATTATGCCCGCGCCCTCGACTTGGCCGAGACGGAATTGGCCGATGTGCAGATGGCGCCGCTGGGCACGGTGCTGATTACGCCGCCGTGGAACTTCCCCATCGCCATCCCCTGCGGCGGGGTGCTGGCGGGTCTCATGGCGGGCAACACGGTCATCATCAAGCCTGCGCCCGAGGCGGTGCTGGTGGCGTGGGAGATGTGCAAGGCGTTGTGGGAAGCGGGCATCCCCAAGGAGGCGTTGCAATTTGTACCGACGACCGACGATGAAGTCGGCCGTTCGCTCGTCACCGACGGCCGTATCAACGCCGTCATCCTGACGGGCGCACACAGCACGGGGCGCATGTTCCTCGGCTGGAAGCCCGAGTTGCGCCTGCTGGCCGAAACGAGCGGCAAAAACAGCCTCATCATCAGCGGCATGGCCGACCACGACCAAGCGATTAAGGATTTGGTGAAATCTGCCTTTGGGCACAACGGGCAAAAATGCTCGGCCGCTAGTCTGGCCGTTCTCGAGGCGGAGGTGTACGACAACCCCGCCTTTTTGCGCCAACTGCGCGATGCGACGGCCAGCCTACACGTCGGCTCGGCATGGGAACTCTCCTCCAAAGTCACGCCCATCATCCGCGAGCCGGGCGCCGAACTGGCGCGGGGGCTGACCCAACTGGACGAGGGGAAAGCTGGTTGCTGGAACCGAAAATGGTAGACGGCAACCCCAATTTGTGGTCGCGGGGATTAAGCTGGGGTGAAACGGGGCAGTTGGTACCACCAAAACGAATGCTTCGGCCGTTCTCGGCCTCATCCGCGCCAAAAACTTGGCCGATGCGATTGAAATCGTCAACGATTCGGAACTGGGGCTGACCAGTGGCTTGCACACGCTCGACGAGCGGGAAATCGCCATCTGGCGGGACAAAATCGAGGTGGGCAACGCCTACATCAACCGGGGCACGACGGGGGCGATTGTGCAACGTCAGCCGTTTGGCGGCTGGAAGAAGTCGGTCTTTGGCGCTGGCTCCAAGGCGGGTGGCCCGAATTATGTGTTGAGCCTCGGCCGTTGGACGGCCAAAGCGAACCCGCCGACCATGCCCACGGCCGAATGGTCGTCGGCCGTGGATGAGTTGCTCCAAAACGCCCTCGCCCTCGTGGGGGTGGAGCTATCCGAAGCGGACGGGGAGCTGTTGCGCCATACGGCCGGCCGTTATGCCCACGCATGGCGCACCCATTTCAGCCTCGAGCATGACCCGAGCGGGATTTTGGGGGAGACGAATGTGTTCCGCTATCGGCCGCTGAAGAAGGGGATGTTGTTGCGCTTGGAGAAGCAGGGCAACACGGTGAAGGCGTTGCAGGCGGCCATAGCGGCGCAGACGTGTGGCACGGCCGTGCAACTGAGTGTCTCGTCGAGTGCGCAAGCGATTACGCAGTTGGACAAGGTGGGGGGGATGCAGGTGTTTGTGGAGGGGGAGGAGGGGTTTGTCGGCAGGCTCAAGTCGGCCACGGCCGATAGGTTGCGGGTGTTTTCGGAGATGCCCCGCGCGGTGCCGGTGGCGGCGATTGAAGCGCATATCCCGCTGGTGGAGGAGCCAGTGGTGAGCAACGGCCGACTGGAGTTGCGCTATTACCTGCATGAGCAAGCCCTCAGCGAGACGACGCACCGCTATGGGAATGTGGTGACGAAGAAGTAGAGGGGGGGATAGAGATAGAGGATTATTGGTGCAACCCCTCGAAGGCGGGTTGCACCTGTTTACCCTATAACTTGGCTTCCGCAATCAACTTTTGCCGAGCAAGCGCTTACAAGACTCACATGGCAGGGGTTGGCTCCAAGCTGAGATAACTAGCCACCACGTTCTTCTCTTCGCCATCATGGAAATGGTGGGAAGGTGTGGCGACATATTGCTGAAACCGCATAGGGAGCATTGTCATAGCGGTAAATCTCTGTGCGGC
>JADJSZ010000035.1 GCA_016711405.1 Candidatus Hadersleviella danica
ATGCAATTGTGAAACAGACAACGGCCGATAAGAATATCACAAACAGCGCAGAGCGCAAGGTAATTGTGATGGGGACTGGGGACAAGGGACTTGGGACGCTTGTAATCTCCAAGCCCCTCCCCAGCCCCTATTCGTATTTGAGGAGCGTTGATAGGGCTTATGTTGGCGACCGAGAGCGCGGATGAGACCCGAGAGCAAGCCAAATGATGGTGGCAAAGGCGAGGGCGAAGAGGGGCAACCAGAGCGGGGTAGACACGGCCACCGAGGGGGGCGGCGCACCTGTCTCCACAGCTTGGCCAGCCATGTAGGAGAGCACAAACACATTGGCCACCTCGCCCAGCCCCCAACCGATAAGCACCCCACCCAAACCGCCGACGAAGCCAATCCCGGCCGCCTCGCCTAAAAAGACCCCCAGCACATGCCGATTGGTCGCCCCGACAGCTTTCATCAGCCCAATTTCGCGGGTGCGCGCCCCAAAATGGCCCATCGCCATCGTGTTGGTAACTTGCAAGATGGTGTAAAAACCGTTGATGCCTTCGATAAAGGATTGGGGGGTGTAGGCTTGGTAGCCCAAAGCGGTGATTTGGTCGGCCGTTTCCAGCACCGTTTCCGTGTCGGTGGCGCGAACCAGAATGGACATGTAGCCCGTTTTGGAGCGGTCTATCTGGCGCACGCCCTGAATCCATGCGTTGTGGCTCTCAATTTCGGGCATGGTCATGTAAATGCTCCAATCCGATTCGCCGCGTGATTCGGCCAGCACCCCTTCGACAGTGAGGCGGATGGTTTTTTCAATGACAGTGCCATCATCGGCCCACTTTTGCAATTTCACGGTCAGGGTTTGGCCGAGCAAATCGGGGGGGGGCGGTGGCTCTTGGCCGGGGCGCAAGAAGGGGTCGTAGAAGTTCATGGGCACGTTGTAACCCACGACGACAGTGCCCCGCTCGAGTTGGGTGGTTCCCTGTTGAGCGCGTAGCCCTAAGTCAGCTAAATCGGCCGTGTCGGCCCCCATTAACGAGCTATACCCTTCCAAACGGCCGAGCCGTATCTGTGCCCCGCCCTGAAAATAATCTTGCGCGACGACGCTGGCCACCCCCGGCAACTGGCGCAAATCGGCCACCGTTTGGTTGCTGAGGATGGTTTGGATGGGGGTAGTCACGTTGGGGTTGCCCTCATTCAAAGCTGGGGTAGACTTGGATGAGGGTTAAATCGCCGATGCCGCCGAGTTGTTCGGCCGCGTTTTGTTGCAACCCTGCGCCGAGCGAGACGAGCAAAATGACAGCGGCCGTGCCGATGATGACCCCCACGGCCGTGAGCGCCACTGCCCCTTGCGCCGAGCGAGGTTTTCAAGACGAGGGAGAGGGAGTCCGGAAGAGGTTCATGGGGGGGGAGAGTGGTTAGTGGCGAGTGGTTAGTGGTTGGGGGTACGGCCGCATGGGGAACGGCTTCGGATTCGCCAAATTCGCCAAACTCGCCGCCCATCTCGCCCATATTGCCGAATTCGCCGCCCATTTCGGGGAAGGAGGGGGTGGCGGGGGCAGGGGGGGCACTGCTCAGGCCGAGGAGTCCGAGGAAGGCTCGCCAGAGCCATGCTCCCCATGTCTCTTCCTCGAGAGGTGGCTCAACCACCTCTTCGCCACCTTCGCCGCCGCCATCTATCGGTGGCTCAAATTCGCCACCCTCGTCGGGAAGGGGGCGTAAAACCCTCCATCACCTCACTCCTAGCGTTTGGGTGATGGTTTGGGGCTGGCCAAAGTCGTCGGTGTAGCCCACGCTCAATTCAAGGGTGAGCGGGCCGGGCACATCGGGGATGATTTGGGCATCGAGGGGGAAGAAGCCGCCGGGTTCGAGGTTGCCGATGAACAGTTCGTTGTTGGTGAGGGTGGCGCCAACGGCCGTGACCTTGAATGTGCCAAAGCTGACGCTGTTTTTGCCCCCATTGACCAGTTGCAGAGGCAACGAGCCAAACTCACCCACGGTGAGAGGGGGGGCAGGGATGTAGAAGTTCATGGTGACGACGGGTTGGCGGTAGACAAGGAGGGTGATGACTTGGTCATCCACAAAACTGCCCCCAGCCGCATCGTTGTAGACAAAGGAGATGCGAATGGGGTAAGCGCCCGCTTCGGTGGCGGCATTGACGATTAAATCTTGGTGGAGCAATTGCTCTTGCCCCTGCGCCAAATCGCCCACGAATTGCACGTTGGAGGAGCCGACGGGCGCAAATTTGCTGAATTCGCCGCCCGCACCAGATAGACCGCCACCCGGTTCGGGTGTGCCGCTGACGGAGCCACCAGCGGCCGTGCCGCCGCCCAAAATCATGGTCACGCGCTGGGCGTTCGCGTTGCCTTGGTTTTGCACCGCCAGCGTCAGCCGGAATTGCTTGCCGGGGGCGAGTTGCTCTAAATCGGTGCTGTAGCTGGTGATGAGCAGTTGCGGCCGTAGGCGCGGCCCCAATGTGGCCGTGGGGGTAGGCGTGGGGGTAAAGGTGGCCGTGGGGTGGGCGTGGCTGTCGCGGCGGGGCCACCTGTGGCGGGGCGCACAACGGGGAAGGTCAGGCTAAAACTATCGGTGTAGCTGGTTCCGTTGACATCGGTGTAGGTGGCGACGACTTCGAGGATGGCGAGGCTTTTGCCCGAAATGTCGCGGGTGGCGAAGAGGGGTTGCCAAAAGCGGATATTTTGCCCGCCGTCCAAGGTGCCGAGGGCTTGAATGCCGCCTGTTTCCCGCGCCACAAAATCGCCCGCCTTGAAAGTGACGACACGTTGCGAGCTTCGATTTGGCCTGCGTTGGCGAGGGTCATTTCAAAGGCGAGGTTGCTGTTGGGCACGATTTCGGCCGAGCTGGCCCCGTAACTGTTGATGACGAGTTGCGGCCGTACAAAGGCGGTGGCCAACGGGGTGGCCGTGGCCACAGGGGTAGCTGTCTCGCTGGGGGGGCGCACGGTGAGGGCGTTGGGCAAAGCGGCGCTCTCGGCGTTGGGGTTGAGGACACGCACGGTGTAGGTTCCTGCGGGCACGCCAGCGGGGAGAACGGCCGTCAACAAGTTACTGCTGACAAAGCTGGTGGCCAATGCCCCGTACCCATCGAGCAAAACGACAGCCCCGTTGAGAAAGCCTTGCCCAGTCAGGGCAAGTTCGGTAGGGAAACTACTGCTGACGCTGTTGGGCTGAACGCTAGTCAGCACCAAGGACGCAGGGATGGGGGTGGTGGTGGTTAGCACTTCGCTGGCCACAGCGGGGGGAGGGGGGGGTGGTGGTGATGCTTGGCTCTTGGGCGGTGGCATGGGGCACGGCCGCGATAAAGCCCACGGCCGCAACGACCAGCAGGGTGAAAGTGAGAAGAATGCGAGAGAAGGTGTTCATGGAGATAGAGAACAGAGATAGAGATAGAGGCCGTAGGGGCGTATTGCATACGCCCTGATAGGTGGTTAGGACGTATGCAATACGCCCCTACGTTCCCACGATTTTGCCATCGAGCAGGCGCACGGTTTGGGTGGCGAACTGCTCCATGCGTGGGTCGTGGGTGACGACAAGGATGGTACGGCCGCTGGCGTGTAACTGGGCGAGCAATTCCATGATGCTGTTGCCGCTGGCGGTGTCGAGGTTGCCTGTTGGCTCATCGGCCAAGATGATGGGTGGGTTGTTGATGAGGGCGCGGGCGACGGCGACGCGCTGTTGTTGCCCGCCCGAAAGCTCAGTCGGCCGATGCAAGACCCTATCGCCAAGGCCGACTTGGGTAAGCAGTTCGTAGGCGCGGGCTTGGCGTTCGCGGCGGGGCACGCCATCAAAGCGGAGCGGGTAGGCGACATTGTCGAGGGCGGTGAGGCTGGGAATGAGGTTGAAGGATTGAAAGATGAAGCCGATGGTGCGCCGCCGATACAGGGCGAGGGCGTTTTCGTCCATCGCTTCGATGCCTCGGCCGTCCCACACGATTCGGCCGCCTGTCGGCCTATCTAACCCACCCACCAGATAGAGGAGGGAGCTTTTGCCCGAGCCAGATGGCCCCATGACCGCGTAAAAACGACCCGCCACAATGTCCAAATCCACCCCCGCCAAGGCGTGGACAGTTTCCCGCCCCATCTGGTAAGACTTGCGTAAATCGCGGATTTCGAGAAGGGAAGGCATGGGGGATTGCGGATTGGGGAATGCGGATTGCGGAATGCCAAAACGACTGACAGACTGAGAGACTAAAAAAACGGCCGCACCACTGTCAAATCGCCCAACATGGCCCCGAGGATGGCGGGGAGGCGCGGACGGAGGAGGAGCAGAAGGAGGAGGGTGAAGGTGACGGCGAGCCATGTTTTGGGGCGGGTGAGGGTGGAGATGAGCCGTGCACCGAGGAAAAGGAGGAGGATTTCCCAGAGGAGATAGATATCTATTTGGCTGAGGAAGGAGGCGATGTAGGCGGTGAGGAGTTCGCCATCGGCCGTCATGAGGCCTGAGAGACCTAGCCCAGTGAGGATTTGGCCGCTGTTGGTCATGGCAAGGGTGCGCACCACATCGCGCAGGGCGAAGGGCAACATGGCCCATGCGGTGATGTTAAGGACTTGTTGGTTGCTGTTACGGCCGCCAAACAGCGTGAGAACGAGGTGGAGCGCCCAACCAAGGATGAGCCAGCCGAGGAAAACGGCCGCAATGCCCAGCACAGCAGGAAGGACATAGACAAAAACGGGGCCGCTGGTGGCGGTGGCGGCTTGCATGAATTGAGCTTGTTGCTCGGCCGTGTAATACTCGAAGCCGGGGGGCAGGGTAACTTGCCCTGTGGCGGCCGAGGCGGCTTGAATGGAGCCTGTGACGAGGACACGCAGAAGCGTTGTGCCAGCGATGAGCCAGATGGGGGTTTGCCACACGCCGTCGGCCGCTTGGGCGATGGTGTGGAGGGTTTGGCGGGGCTTAAAAAGGAGAGGGAGTACCCAATCAAAGTGCCACTGGGAGCGGCGGGCGAAGGGAGCTAGTTCGGCCATAAGTGATTTTGGATTTTGGATTTTAGATTGTGGATTTACCCAGTAGTAAACGATAAGTGGGTTGTTTTTGTTCCAAGGGA
Organism: Candidatus Hadersleviella danica; assembly: GCA_016711405.1. GTDB lineage: Bacteria > Chloroflexota > Anaerolineae > Promineifilales > Promineifilaceae > Hadersleviella > Hadersleviella danica. Next base: position 5,041 of record JADJSZ010000035.1, read on the forward strand.
TATGTTACGCCAAAAGGGCGCGGCCGTCCCGAACTATTTGGCAACGATTTAGCTACATTCCGCTCCACCCCCAAAAAGATAGCGTGTAGAGATGGAGAGGCTCATCATTGGCCAATCAAGGGTTTCTCTACTCGAGTAAGTAATAAGTAGTAAGTAGTGAGTAGTTCCCCACTACTTACTACTCACTACTTACTTTTCACCCGTGAGTCTGTGACAAGTCACATACGCCTCTATCTCTATCTCCCTCCTCTATCTTTCTGCTATACTTGCCCCAGCCAACCAGTTGTAACCCGCTCATTTTCCCCAACCCCACCATGCCCGAACAAATTGCCCTTATCCGCCCTGATTTCCAACTGGCTTACGAAACATTTGGCCAGCCCAGCCACCCCACTCTGCTCATGGTGATGGGTTTGGGGGCGCAAATGAATTCATGGGAGGATGAGTTGTGTGCCCAACTGGCGGAGACAGGGTTTTGGGTGGTGCGCTTTGACAATCGGGATGTCGGCCGTTCGACGAAGCTGGAACAGGCGCAAATGCCCAGTTTGTGGCAACTCATGGGTACTGTTTTGTTTAACTTGCCCCTCCGCGCCCCCTATCTGTTGCGCGATATGGCGGCGGATGCCATCGCCCTGCTCGACCATTTGGGCATTGCCCAAGCCCATGTCGTCGGCGCGTCTATGGGCGGGATGATTGCCCAAGAGTTGGCCATCCATTACCCCGCCCGCATTCTCACCCTCACCTCTATCATGTCCACCACGGGCAATCGGTGGGTGGGCCAACCTACCTTTAAGATGCGGCGGTTGTTGTTGCAACGGCCGCCGACCGAGGAAGAAGCGGCCGTGGCCAAAAGTTTGCAGACATGGCGTGAGCTAAACGGCCCCCACTTCCCTTTTGATGAAGCCAAGGCCCGCGCCGCCATCCAGCGCAATCGCCAGCGGTCCGTTTACCCCATTGGCACAGCGCGACAGTTAGTCGCTATCCTTGCCTCGGGCGACAGAACGGCCGCGTTGCGCCAGTTGCAACTGCCCACCCTTGTTATTCATGGCGACGCAGATGTGTTGGTGGACGTGAGCGGTGGCCACGCCACGGCCGAGGCGATTCCTTTGGCAGAAAAGTTAATTATTGCGGGAATGGGGCATACCCTGCCAACGGCCGTGTGGCCCCAAATCATTGCGGGTATTACCACCCTCGCCCAAAGCACCAACCCCCTCTAACCACCAGCATCATGCACTACAGACGCTATCTCAAACTCAAGCCCCAAATTTTAAGCGGGTATGGGGTGGTGTTGTTCTTGCTCGTCATCGTTGTCGGCTGGGCCGTTTACAATTTGGCCGAACTCGGCCGCGCCAGCAACGAGATTCTGCAAGACAACTACCGCAGTATTTTGGCGGCCGAAAACATGGTTGCCGCCATCGAGCGGCAAGATAGCAGTGTGCTGGTGGTGCTGTTGGGCAACGACCCCACGGCCGCCGAAACCTTCACCCGCAATGAGCTAACGTTTGTCAGTTGGCTCGGCCGTGCCCAAGACAACATCACCATTGCCGACGAAGTGGCCATTTTAGAGCAGATTGAGGCCACCTACCTGCGCTACTTAGCCGCGTTCGATACCCTGCAAAGCCTGCCCCCTGCCGAAGCCCAACCCTTTTATGTGGAAACGATGTTCCCCATCTTTGAGCAGGTGCGCTCACAGGCCGTTGCCTTGCGCGACCTAAACCAAGAAGCGATGGTCGAGGCATCCGCCTATGCCCAAAACACCGCCCAAGAGGCGATTCTTTCGACAGCTTTGCTGGGTGGGTTGGCTTGTGCGCTGGGCGGAATTTTTAGCCTGATTCTCTCCGACCGCATTGCTCGGCCGTTGAAAATAATGGCCGCCGCCACCGAACGCATCGCCGCTGGGGATTATGATGTGGCGCTGGCCGTGCAAAGCCAAGACGAGGTGGGCCAGTTGGCTGGCAAAATCAACGAGATGAGCCAGAAGCTCAAAGCGTTTCATGCGCTCAATGTGGGGCAAGTGATTGCCGCCAAACAACACAGCGAAGCGATTATTCGGAGCATCAACGATGGCATTGTGGTGGTCAACGAAGCGAGTTTAATTACGGCCGTAAATCCCTACGCCGCCCAGCTCTTTGGCATTGTGCCGGAACAAGTCATTGGGGAGCATTTGCTCAATGTGGTGCGCCTCACGGCCGTTGTCGAATCGGTCAAAGCGACCCTCGAATGCCATGCGCCCACCCCCGAACTGGACGAACTACCCGTCGAAATTCCCCAAGGCGACCACAAACTCATCTACAGCTTTACCGTCACCCCTGTCACAGGGGATGAGGGGCAAATGCTGGGCGTGGTCATTGTGTTCCAAGACATCACCAAGTTCCAAGAGCTAGACCGGCTCAAGAGCGAGTTTGTGATGACAGCGTCGCACGAGTTGCGCACCCCACTCACGGGCATTGGCATGAGCATCAACCTCTTGCGCGAACATGCGGCCAGCAAACTTTCAGCACGGGAGCGCGAATTGCTGGACACGGCCGCTGAAGATACCGCTCGGCTCCGCGCTTTGGTCAACGATTTGCTCGATTTATCCAAAATCGAATCGGGGCAATTAACCATGGACATCGCCCCCATCAACATGGTCGATGTGGCCGAGCGGGTGGTGGCCACCTTGCAAACACAAGCGGCCGAAAAGCAAATCACCCTCGCCACCGATTGCCCCGCCACAGCCGTTTTGGGCGCGGCCGATGGGGTCAAAATAGCGTGGGTGCTCACCAATCTCATCGGCAACGCCTTGCGCTACACAGATGCAGGCGGCCGTATCGAAGTGCGTGTGGCCGAACATGGTCAGCAGGTATACACTTCGGTCAAAGACGATGGCGTGGGCATTCCCTACGAGTTCCAAAGCAAAATTTTTGACAAGTTTATGCAAGTGAAAAGCGAACGCGCTGTGGGTGGCACAGGTTTGGGCTTATCTATCAGCAGAGAAATTGTTCGTGCCCATCGGGGGACGATTTGGGTAGAATCCGTCCCCGGTGAGGGCAGTTTGTTTACCTTTACGGTTCCAGCTGTGGCCAGCGAAACGTAACGACGAGGCACTTTTCATAAAGGGCAACATCTATGAAAACTATTTTGGTGATTGACGACGAAAAGAATATCCGCATGACGGTGAGTTATGCGCTGGAAGTGGAGGGGTTTCAGGTAGACACGGCCGTGAACGGCGAAGATGCGCTCCAGCAGATGATTGACAAGCAGTACAACCTGCTTTTGCTCGATTTGCAAATGCCGGGCATGGGCGGCATGGAGTTCTTGCGTCGTTTGGTGGCGCGGAATACCTTGCCCCATGTGGTCATCATCAGTGCCCACGGCACAGTGGCCAATGCTGTCGAAGCGATGAAGCTTGGGGCTGTGGATTTTATCCAAAAGCCATTTACCCCTGAGGAGTTGCGCCGCTTGGTGGCGGCCGTCTTTGCGCGAGATGTGTTAGACCCCACGGCCGCGCTAACCTATGAGGAAAATTTGCAACTCGTGAAGCGGTTGGTGGGGGAGCGGCGCATGGAGGAGGCCATCGGCCGTGCCAAAGAGACCATCGGGCTAGACCCGCAACGCCCCGAAGCATTTAACCTGCTGGGCGCACTCTACGACATTGAGGGAGAGCGTTCGCAAGCGATGAAGAATTACCGCGTCGCCCTCGACCTCGACCCGACGTATCAGGTGGCGCAAAAGAATTTGCAACGACGCTGGGAAGAACGAAGCCAACCCGATTTAGGCTAAAGACGAGATAGAGATTGGAGATAGAGATAGAGGGGAACATAGTCGGTTAGCGTCTCGTGTTTCCTCTATCTCTATCTCTATCTCTACCCTCTATCTTTTTGATGAGGAGACTTTATGACACACAAATACATTGTGGTGGTGGGATGCGGCCGTTTGGGGGCTTACCTCGCTAGTTTGCTGAGCGGGCAAGGGCACAGCGTCGTCGTCATTGACCAAGTGGGGCGCTCTTTTGCCCAACTTTCGGCCGAGTTTAGCGGCTTCCAAATCTACGGCGATGCCAGCGAGCTAGATGTGTTGCGCCAAGCCAAAATCGAGCAAGCGGATAGTGTCTTTGTCACCACCAGTAGCGACAACATCAACTTAATGGTTGCCCAAGTGGCTCGCGCCATTTTTAAGGTTTCCCATGTTGTCGCCCGCGTTTACAACCCCCAACGGGAAGCTGTTTACAAAGAGTTAGGGGTGCAAGTGATTAACCCCACCCAGCTTTCGGCCAACCACTTCCTACAAACCATTACCTGAGCTGGTTTCGGATAAAGATAGAGGGTAGAGATAGAGATAGAGGGGTACGAAGTCGGCTGGCCTATCGTGTTTCCTCTATCTCTATCTCCTGTCTCTATCTGAATAGATTTAAATTACTGGAGAAACCCGATGCAAGTCATCATCATGGGGAGCGGCCGTAACGCTTATTTTTTGGGCAAACAATTTGCCAGCAAGGGGTATTACCTGACCATCATCGCCGAAGATGAGGCACGGGCGGCGTACCTCTCCGAAAAGCTCCGCGCCACGGTGGTGGTGGGGGATGGAAGCCAACCCGAAGTGTTGCGCGATGTGCGGGCGGAGTTGGCCTCTATTTTTGTCGCCCTACGGCCGCACGACGAAGACAACCTCATTGCCTGCCAAATTGCCAAGCAAGTTTTTGGCATCTCCCGCACCATTGCCTTGGTCAACGACCCCGACAACGAAGAAGTGTTTAAGCAGTTGGGGGTTTCGGTGGCGGTTTCGGCCGTGCGCGTCCTCAGTTTGCTCATCGAAGAGCAAGCGGGCTTTGAGGAGATTTCCAACCAACTCGCTTTGGCCGATGGGCGCATTACGGTCAGCGAGATTGCGCTGGTGGGGAATTCACCCGTCGTCGGCCGTGCCTTGCGCGAGATGGATTTCCCCAATGGGGCACTCATCGCGGCCGTCATGCGCGGCGGTGACGTGCTCATCCCCCACGGCAACACCCAACTCAAACAAAACGACAAGCTGGTGGTCATTAGCCAACCCGATAACCACGGCCGGGTCATTCGCTACCTGACAGGGGAGGCGATATGAGAATACGGCCGCTTACCCTCGCCGAACAATACCAGCAAATTGGGGGCTATTTGGGCGGCATTTGGGTCACTATCGGCCTCATTATGGCCGCTCCCCTGTTGGCCTATCCCATTTGGGGCAGTGGCCCCGAAGAATTGGCCGCGATTTTGGTTCCCAGTGGCGCTTTGGCGGCCGTGGGTGGTTTGTTGGCATGGCTGTGGTGGCCCCGCCAACCCACCATCCCCCCCTCTTTCTTGGATGGTACTGTCATTATTTTGGTCGCATGGATCACCGCTATCGTTGTGGGAAGCACCCCCTTTATGTGGCTCCATGGCCTCAACTTTACCCAAGCCATTTTTGAGGCGACCAGTGGGTGGACAACCACAGGGCTGTCTGTGGTAGATGTCACGGCCGCTTCCCCCCTTCTCCTCCTCTACCGCAGTACCCTGCAACTGGGGGGCGGAGCGGGTTTCGCCATTATCATGCTCACCACCCTCATTGGGCCAGCAGGCACAGGCATTAGCAGTGCCGAAGGGCGGGGCGAACAACTCCTGCCCAATGTGCGCCGCTCGGCCGTTTTGGTGTTTAAGCTCTATTTGGGCTACAACATTTTCGGCATCATCGCCCTTACCTTAGCAGGTATGAGCGTTTTTGATGCCATTAACCACGCCTTTGCGGCTCTTTCCACAGGCGGCTTCTCCACCCGCGTCGAATCCCTTGGCTATTGGGATAGCCCAGCCATAGAAGCGGTTATCATCCTTCTCATGGTCATGGGAACCGTCAATTTTGTGATTGGGTATGCGTTTTTACAAGGCAAATGGCGCGCTTTTCTCCGCACAGGGGAAATAAGAATGCTGATATTTGTCTTAGTCACGGCTATTCCCATTACCTTCTTTGGAGTTACATGGGGCTTATACCCCACCATAGACAAAGCTGTGCGGGTGGCTATCTTTGAAATCGTTTCGGCCATGTCTACCAGCGGTTTTAGCACCGTTCCCTACACCAATTGGCCCGATTTAGGTGTATTTGTCATGGTTTTAGTCATGCTTATCGGTGGGGGTACTGGCTCCACGGCCGGTGGCCTCAAACAATACCGCGTCTACCTGCTTTATCGTTCCCTGCTGTGGGAAATCAAACGCCTCTTTTGGCCCCGTTTGGTGCAAACAGCGCCTACAGTTTGGCAAGTAGATGAGTTGCGTTTTATCAACGACCAACAAGTTCGCCAAGCTAGTTTATATGTCTTCCTGCACTTGTTGGCTTTTTTCGTAGGAAGCCTCATTCTGACAGCTTATGGTTATAGTTTGTCCTACAGCATGTTCGAGTTAGCCAGTAGCGTGAGTACCGTTGGCCTTTCAGTCGGGATTACTTCGGTCAATGCACCCGCAGGGGTGTTGTGGACGGAGACGATTATGATGTTTCTCGGCCGCCTCGAGTTTTTTGCCGTCTTTGCGGGTCTCGGCCGTCTCTGGCAAGATGGGGGGCGGTTGTTTGCGCAACGAGCCTGAAAAATAAAGTAGAGAGCAGTTTTCCGACTAGGGACTGGGGACTGGGGCCGCTTCGCCAGTCCCTTGTCCCCTGTCCCCAGTCCAAATTGTATTTAAGCCAGAGTTCCCCATAGACAATTTGCCCCAGATAAATTAGTCTACTTGCAAATCTAAATCCCACCATCCAAAAATCTTATGAGCTACGTAGAAAACCTTCTCACCTCCCACGAAACCATCTTAATCCAACAACGCCAGCACCCCATTCGCCTCATCTCAGGCTTAATCGGGCTGGTTTGGCAAGTTGGCTTCTGGCTCGTCGTCTTCTTCCTCCTGCGCTTGTTCGATGTCTTGCCCATTCTCAACGAGGTGTGGGGAGAAATGCCATCTGAAATGACGAGTTTCATTCCCACTTTCATCCGCGAAAATCTATTCCTCAGCTTCTTGGGCTTGATTATCTTGCTGGGATTGTGGCGCTATGTCGTTTCGCTCATCCAATGGTTCAGCAACTACACCATTCTCACCAATCGGCGCGTTATCCAAGTGCGTGGGGTCTTGAGCAAATACACTTCGGACACATCGTTGGAGAAAATCAACGATGTCAATCTGAGCCAGACAACCTTCGGCCGTCTCTTGGGCTATGGCAACCTCGTCATTATGACTGCCAGCGAAGCGGGGATTAGTGCGATGTGGTATTTGCCCGACCCGTTGGGCTTTAAGAAGGCGATGTTGGATGCCAAAGAAGCGTTGGGCGGCGGCGGATTTGGGGGAAGCACGGCCGCATCCCACCCCACCCCCTCGGCCGATATAACCACCCGCCTAGCCAAACTCGAAACCCTGCGCCAACAAGGCCACATCAGCGACAGCGAATACCAAGCCCGCCGCGCCAGAATCCTCGACGAAGTTTAGAAGGGTTATTCGTTACTGGTTATTGGTTATTAAGCCCCTCACCCCTACCCCCTCTCCCAAGGGAGAGGGGGATTGGCTCCCTCTCCCTCGGGGAGAGGGTTGGGGTGAGGGCGTTCTGCCAACAACCAACCACTAACGAATAACGAATAACGAGTAACCAATAAAGAGTAACCTCTATGCCCACCCCACCCATCGCCGAACCACGGCCGCACACCCTCACCCTCCACAACCATACCCGCCACGACCCTTATTTCTGGCTCCGCGAACGGGAAAACCCCGACGTGTTGGCTTACATCAAAGCCGAAAACGAATACACAGCGGCCGTCATGGCTCCCACCAAATCGTTGCAAGAAGCCCTCTACAACGAAATGCTCAGCCATATTCAAGAGACAGATGAAGAGCTACCCACCTACAAAGGCGGTTATTACTACTACGAACGCACCGTTGAGGGTCTGCAATACCCCATCTACGCCCGCAAACAAGGTAGTTTGTCGGCCGCTGAAGAGATTCTGCTCAATCCCAACGACCTCGCGGCCGAATTCCCCTTCCTCGAAGTCGGCCTCTTCGAGGTCAGCCCCGACCACACCAAGCTGGCCTACTCGCTCGACACCACAGGTGGCGAACGCTTCACCATTTACTTCAAAGATTTAAGCACAGGGAACTTATTCGCTGACCAAATCCCCAACACCCTCTACGAAGGCGAATGGGTAGACAACCAACACTTCATCTACACCACCGTAGACGACGCATGGCGCAGTGCCTATGTCTGGCGGCACACCCTCGGCCAGCCCCAGTCGGTTCTGCTCTACCACGAACCCAACGCCCTTTATGAGGTGCAACTCTACAAGACCAAAGATGAAGCGTATGTCGCCATGTGGCTCTTTAACATGGAGACCTACGAGATTCATCTCTTGTCGGCCGAAAACCCCACGGCCGATTTCGCGCTTATCCACCCCCGCCAAACAGGGTTGCGCTATTTAGTCGAACACCACCACGGCCGCTTCTTCATCCTGAGCAACGAAAACGCGCCCAACAACCAAATCATGGTTGCCCCAGCCGCCACCCCCCAAAAGGAGCATTGGCAACCCTTCCTGCCCTACGACCCCGACGTTTACATCACCCAAATGGAGCCATTTGCGGGGCATTTGGTTCTGCACGAGCGGCGCGGCGGGCTAACTGCGTTGCGCGTTATTGATTTGGCCACCCAAGAAAGCCATCTGGTAACGGCCGATGAATCCGCCTACGCCTTCCTGCCCCAAGAAAACCCCGAATTCCACACCACCCACTTCCGCTACGGCTACATCTCCTTCGTCACCCCCGAAACCATCTACGGCTACGATTTAACCACCCGCCAGCGCACCCTGCTCAAACAGAAGCCTGTCCCCAATTACCATGCGGCCGACTACGAGACCACCCGCATTTGGGCCCCTGCGCGGGATGGGGCGCAAGTCCCCATCACCTTGGTTTGGAAGAGGGGCACAGTGCCCAGCCCCGACACCCCGTTCTTTCTGTATGGCTACGGAGCCTATGGCTATAACCGCGAGCCGCTCTTCGACCCCAACCGTCTCAGCTTGCTCGATAGGGGCTTCATCTACGCCATCGCCCACATTCGGGGCAGTTCCACGTTGGGACGGCCGTGGTACGAGCAGGGCAAGTTCTTGCACAAGAAGAACAGTTTCACCGATTTCGTAGACAGTGCCCAGCATCTCATTGCCGAGGGATATACCAGCCCCGCCAAACTGGTGATTATGGGGCGCAGTGCGGGCGGTTTGCTGATGGGGGCTGTGCTAAACATGGCTCCCGAGTTGTTCACGGCCGCTATTGCGGGCGTGCCCTTCATGGATGTCGTCACGACCATGCTCGACACCTCCATCCCCCTCACTGTGGGCGAGTTCGACGAGTGGGGGAACCCACAAGACGAGAGTTACTACCACTACCTGCTCTCCTACTCCCCCTACGACCAGTTGGAGGCCAAAGCATATCCCCATGTCTTCGTCACCTCGGGCTTAAACGACCCCCGCGTGCAATACTGGGAACCGACCAAGTGGGTGGCCAAAATCCGCACCCTCAAAACAGATAATCACCACGTTTTGCTCAAAACCAACATGGGCGCAGGCCATGCGGGAGCCAGCGGCCGTTATGATTACCTGCGCGAAATCGCCTTGGAATACGCCTTCCTCTTGGATGCGTTGGGCATGGGTGAAAGCGAGCCGTAAACAAGGCTGGTCAGAGGGAGGGAAACAAAAACGGCCGTCTCAGAAAAGAGACGGCCGTTTTTGCGCCACCACACCCACCCTCCAACCAACTAAACAGTATACTGCGTGTGCCAACTCACGGGAAAAGTCAGCCCATTGGCATACACAAAGCGAATAAGTTGGCCGTGGTGCTGAACTTCATGCTCTAGCAACCCAAATGCCAGTTCAAGCTGTTCATCTGATAACTCCGCAAAATCCATTTCGCGGAGGTGCTTTTGGGTTTCCTCCAAAGCGTTCAATACTGCTCCCTTCACCCGTGGCGAAGCAAGGCTACAGGCAAATCCTTGCCACCCACCAGCCGCAATCGCCTTGGTGTAGCTTTCCCGTGCGCCCACAATGCACCAAATTTGCCCCGCAATGCGGTTGGATGGCAACTGTGGCAAATCCAGCCCCAAGTCCGCCTCATCCAAATGGGTCACAAGGTCATGCGTTAGCGTAAATGATTGGTCTAAGCGCGCTTTTAGTTTCTGGTTCATTGGTTAAATTGGTTGAGGTGTGGGGGTGTCCCCTCTAGCGCGCCTTTTATTTGCCTATCGCATAGATTAAGAGCTTCAGCTACAGGCACTCAACTCACACATGCTGGTCAATTAAAATCGGGTTGCCATCGGGGTCTATGGCCGTGAAATAAGCTGGCCCTGTGGAGCTTTCGTCTGCCTCTTCCTGTAATTGCACCCCTGCGGCCTTCAGTTGGCGTTGCAACTCGCGCACATCTGTAAACGTGGCCACCTTCTGAGCATTGCTATCCCAACCGGGGTTAAACGTGAGGATATTCTTCTCAAACATCCCTTGAAACAGGCCGATAAGATAGTCGCCGTTCTTCAGGATTAACCAGTTCTGCGAGGCATCGCCCCCAAAAACCTTGAACCCGAATTTCTCGTAGAAACTCCGCGAAGCTTCTAAATCTTTGACAGCCAAACTAATTGAAAATGCGCCGAGTTCCATGATTTGTTCCTTTTAGGGCAACCAGCAAGGTTAGGTGATTATAGCATGAACGAGGTAGGCAAATTACGTCACATAAGGAAGAACATAATCGGCCGCTTCATGGGGCTTCTTAGATGCAAAGTACTGCAAATCATTCTCCTTCCACAGTGTATCCCACAGGTGGTCATTGTCCACCCCGTACTCGTTTTTATCCCGCGCTTTACCCCGCTCCATGGCCACTTCAATGGGGCAATCAATCCAAATTTTGATGGCCAAGCGGCCGAGCAATGGCTCTCGGAATAAGCCGATTCCTTCGATGATGAGCACACCGTTGTGCTGAATCTCTGTTTGGCGGGTAATTTCACCCGTGCCCCAATCCATTTCGGTGAAAGAGAGAGGGTTTTGGTGGTGGGTGAAGGGGAGGATGACGGCCGTGTAAAGCCGCTCAAAGTCAATGATTTCCCAATTGCGGTAATCCGTCTCGGTAATGGAGCGGAAAAAGGAGTCTACGCCAATAATGGGAGCCGCTAACTGTTCAGACAAGTGGCGAGCCAAGGTGGATTTACCCGAACCACCAAAACCCGAGATGCCGATAATGACGGGCTTGGGCTGTGCTTTAATTCGGCCGATTAAATCTAGGTTATTCATCTTTTCATTCCTACGAATTCCTATCACTGATAGGGGGAAACCCTGTTACCCCGTTTAAATATCACTATAGTTAAACAAGGTATGTGTTCAGGTACCTTCTATGGGGGAAAATGACTTTCCCTCTCCTTCTTGATTATGGAAATCAAAGTGCGGAGTTGCATCAGTTGTAATAAGAATATCTAATTAAGGATTATTACGATTTACGGCATTAACTCGACAGGTTGCCAAGGGCTAAAGCGCAGACGAAAATTGTGGAGGGCACAAGCAATTTCCATAACCATGTGGTCAATGAAGGCTTTATCAAATGGAAGAACTAACCATTCAAACTCTTCATTGGTTAAGGTCGTTAAGCCGAGAATTGCATATTGTCTGTGTTTTAGTTCGTCGTATTTCATGACTTTTACCCCTGTTTTGGGGTATTTTACCAAAATTAATTAAATCGAAATAACCCTTGTTATTGATTATTCGTTATTCGTAACCAGTAACCAATAACGAATAACCAATAACTCCCATGCTCCGCGTTACCCAAGCCAACCCAGACCCTACCTTCATCAATTTAGGCATTGGCCAGCCGGCCCTGAACTTGTTGCCGCTGGCACAAATCCAACAGGGAGCACAAATGTGGCTGGCGGAAAACGACCCATCTGCCCTGAATTATGGGGTGGAAGAGGGAGAGGGGTATTTGCGGGTGGCCTTGGCGGAGTGGTTGAGCGGGGAATATGGCACGGCCGTATCCCTCTCCAATCTCTTCATCAGCGCGGGGGCTTCGCAAGCCCTCGACCTCATCTGCACCCTGTACAGCCAGCCGGGAGATGTGGTGCTGGTGGAAGAGCCGACCTATTTTCTCGCCCTGCGAATTTTTGCCGACCACGGCCTGCAGGTGGTGGGGGTGGCAATGGACGAACAGGGTCTCATCCCCGAAGCGGTGGAAGCGGCCGTGCGCCAGCACCGCCCCGCCTTTTTGTACACCATTCCCAGCTTTCAGAACCCCACGGCCGTGACGTTGCCCGCTGAACGGCGGGCGCAGTTGGTGGCCTTGGCCGAACAATACGGCTTTCTGATTGTGGCGGATGAGGTGTACCAACTCTTGGGCTACACGGCCGCGCCGCCACCCCCGTTGGCCAGCCATTCAGCCAGCGGGCATGTGCTGGGGATTGGCTCCTTCTCCAAGATTTTGGCGCCGGGTTTGCGGCTGGGGTGGGTGCAGGCGGCTCCACAACATTTACAACGGTTGGTGGGCAGTGGGCTGGTAGATAGTGGTGGGGGAGTGAATCCGTTGGTTTCGGCCGTGGTGCGCGGGGTGCTAACCAGCGGAGCGCAACAGGCATATGTGGCGCAGTTGCGGGCAGAATACGGCCGTCGCATTCGCGTTTTGGATGAGGCGTTGCAAACCCATCTGCCCCAAGCGCAGTATGTCGTGCCGCAAGGGGGCTTTTTCTTCTGGCTGAGTTTGCCCGAGGGGGTGGACACGGCCGCGCAACTTCCCCGTGCCCGTGCGCTGGGGGTGGGCTACCAGCCGGGGCGCAATTTTTCCAGCCGAGGGGATTTGGCCAGCCAATTGCGCCTTAGTTTTGCTTTTTATGATGAGGAGGCGTTGAGGGAAGCGGCCGTGCGGTTGGGGCAATGGTATCGCCAACTAGCTCCTTAATTGGGTTCATGTCATGCGTTTTTCGCCATGCCATTTTGTGTGAAATCTTACCCCTCCCCCCCTCCCCATCAGAAGAGGGCGGATGGCTTCCCCCCTCGTTTGGAGAAAAGGTCACAAGCCTGCCAAGTCCCTTGTCCCCAGTCAAAATTTGTAAAGTTGCTCTCCCGAGAATCGTGTACCATGCCAAACCTCAGTTTATAACCGTTGGCAGTATAGAGGCAATGCTACCTTGAATGGCTTCCCCGATTGAACTATACTTTTTAGCGAACTCCAAACAGTCCCATTGCTTTTCTCGAACCCCCACAGGCAGAAGTACCGCCTAGCGTGTAAAAACCCCAGCGTATTATCAGAGGCATTTATGACTCAACCAGAAGCTTCCGCGCCCCATGCAAACAACTTGGCGGGTTTGCCAGCCAGCATTTTGGCTCGTATCCAAACCAGCACTCGCGAATTTTTAGAGCGAGTCCCCCTTTTTCGAGGTTTGCCCGAAGACCAACTCGAACTGATTGCGCGAATGTCACAAGCGCAAAGTTTTCGGCGCGGCGAACCTATCATCAATCAAGGGGAACCCAATCGCCATATCTACTTTATTAAAGATGGCATTGTTGGGGTAACGGTTGCTGGAGAAGAGGGCGAAGAAGAGCGGGTTGTATCTTACTTTCACCAGAATCATATTTTTGGTGAGTTTGGCTTGTTTGCCAGCGAGGAGCACATTGCAACAGCCACGGTGACGGCTTTAAGCGAGGTCAATTTGCTTCGCATTGCCCATGCCGATTTCACCAGCACGCTGAACGATTACCACCCTGCGGCGATGGAAGTGGCGCGGGTGTTGACCGAGCGGTTGAAGGGGCCCACCGATAGATTGGTGCCACTACCACAAGAGCGCAATGTCTTTTTGGTGATGGGGCAAAACAAAGGGGTGGGCATGACAACTGTGGGAAGCACGTTGTCGGCCGCTTTGGCCAAGCAATTAGATGGCGACGGCCGTGAAGTGGTCTATACCGAATACCCCGATGGCAACAAATTGCCCGCCACCTTCAATTACGCCGAAACCGAATTTTACGAGCATCCTGAGGGATTTGATATTTTTGTGCCACGAGGGATGCCCCGCTTGGCGGCCGTGGTCAACCTCGAACTCATCATCGAACGGCTCCAAAAACGGTACAAAAACGTCATTATCAGTTTGCCCGCCAAATTGCTCTATGATGTGGCCGACATTCTCAAACTGGTAAGCAAAATTGTGCTGGTTGCTTCGCCCGCACGTTGGGATAGTTTGCTGGAAACGGCCGAAATCCTCTACGCCAGCCCCTATCTCAAAGAAGATAGCATCCTCTCCGTGGCCAACTACTGTTTGCCCGACTACACCAATTACCCCAAACCCGCCCAAGCCGATTTTGTCATCCCCTTCTTAGTGGCGATGGATTTGGCCAACAAACAAGATGGCATCCCCGAACAATTGCGAACAGTGGCGGGGGTTATGGCGGGGCGTTTGGCCAGCCAAAACGAAGTCCTTATTTACATGCCTGCCACCATCAACCTGCCCAATGGCGAACAAATCAACACCAGCCCTGCCTTGGAAAAATTGCAGTGGGTGTTAAAAGATGCGTTTGGCAATGCCTCCCTCAGCAAATTGGGCGATGAAGCGCACATTCTCTCTAGTTTGGCCAGTGTGAACGACTTAAATGAGAAGTGGCGGCATGTGTTGCAACAAGTGCAGAACATTAAATCGGCCGTGCGCCAAGAAGTGCTCGCCGTCGAAATCAACCGCAACTTGGTGCTGGTCTAGGTGTCATTAGGTTTTTTGTAACGATTCAGGGGAGATGTTTTGAGAATTGTTACAAGTTACAGATTACATGAGGTTATGTAACTTGTAACTTGTAACCGAGAACCAAGGCTTTAAACCTAAAGAATCACAATTGTTGGAGCGCCGAAACGCAAGGGCGCTGAGGATTCTCCTCGGTGTACCTTGCGTTTTTGTGTCAAGTTCTGCATAACTTTTCAGCATACCCCACGCTTTTTGCATTTTCAGTGGTTGCATTCGGCCGTGCAATGGCTATAATTCTCTGGCTAGTGTGCCAAATCCCCCCTCGGCACACACTTACCATCTCACACATGCTCTGACAAAATTGGGTGTGCTTGTTGCTTGTGGCCAACCAAACGGCCGTTGGCTCTTTCTGCCCGCCTGCCACAACTACACAAGTCCCAATTGAGGATGACGAGCATGGAGGACTAAAACAAAAGGAGAATTGAACATGAGTGTCGTTTCCATGAAAGCTTTGCTGGAAACTGGTGTCCATTTTGGCCACCGCACCCGCCGCTGGAACCCGAAGATGCGTCCCTACATCTTCACCGAGCGCAACGGGATTCACATCCTCGACCTACAACAAACCATTGGCCTCATTGACGATGCCTACGCCTTCATCCGCGACACCGTCGCCCAAGGTGGTGTTGTTTTGTTCGTCGGAACCAAGCGCCAAGCCCAAGACACCGTCGCTCGCGAGGCGATGCGGTGCAACATGCCCCATGTCACCCAACGCTGGTTGGGTGGGATGCTAACCAACTGGACGACCATCCGCCAACGGATTGCTCGTTTGGATGAACTCGAGAAAATGCGCGACACGGGCAAATTCGAGGGTCTCAAAAAGAAAGAGCGGCTCATGTTTGAGCGCGAAATCGCCAAATTGCACCTGCGCTTAGGTGGTATTCGCTACCTCAAGCGGTTGCCAGATGCGTTGTTTGTTATTGATGTGAGCATCGAAGAGACCAGCATCAAAGAAGCCAACACCCTGCACATCCCCATTGCGGCGATGGTAGACACCAACAGCAATCCTGAAAAAATTGATTTTGTCATTCCTTCCAACGACGATGCCATTCGTGCCATCAAGTTGATTGTGAGCAAAATGGCTGATGCCGTTTTAGAAGGGCAAGCGATGCGGAAAGAAGTGACTGGGACTGCCCAATCCGACGCAGTTGATTACAGTGATAGCGATTTAGATAGTTTGGCCGATGAAGTAGATGATACGGCTCTGCTCGGAGCCGCCACACTGGCCAAGATTCGTAGTAGCCGCCAAGTCTTTGGCGATGATGAAGATTAAGATAGAGATGGGAGATAGAGATAGAGAAGAGTTGGTTGTTTAACCGACAAAAGGTTCCTCTATCTCTATCTCAATCCTCTATCTCCCTGCATGGAGAGTAAGTAAATAAGATGGCGATTACAGCAACCATGGTAAAAGAACTGCGCGAGGCGACTGGCGCGGGTATTTTGGAAGTTAAGAAGGCGTTGGAAGCGGCCGATGGCAATTTCGACAAAGCGGCCGATATTCTACGCGAAAAAGGGGCCGCTCGGGCGGCCAAACGAGCCGACCGCCAAGCCAACGAAGGTGTGATTCAGATGTATTCCCACCCCGGCGGCCGTGTCGGCGTGATGGTCGAAATCAACTGCGAAACCGACTTTGTGGCCCGCAACGAGCAATTCCAACAATTGGCCTTTGAAATTGCCCTGCAAATTGCCGCCCTTTCCCCCAAATATGTGGCGCGGGAAGAGGTGGACGCGGCCGAACTCGAACGCGAACTCGATGTGCTCCGTGCCCAAGCCAAAGCCGAAGGCAAACCCGATAACATCGTCGAGAAAATCGTCGAAGGGCGCATCGCCAAATTCTACGAAGAGTTCTGTCTGATGGAACAAGGGTTCATCAAAGACGACAAGCGCAAAGTGAAAGATGTCATTGCCGGGGTCATCAGCACCACCGGCGAAAACATCGTGGTGCGACGTTTTGCCCGCTATGAGCTAGGCGAGGCACTCTAAACCACTTGATGTAACCATTTTAAGGGGCGTAGGCAACTACGCCTCTTTTGTTGTGTGGGGGAATAAGTGGTTAGTGGCGAGTGGTTAGTGGCTAGTACAAACCTAACCACTAATCACTCGCCACTAACCACTCTCTCAGGAGGATTTTGTATGGCTGAGTTAAAGTACAAGCGCATTTTGCTGAAGTTGGGGGGGGGAAAGTTTGGCAATTGCACAGGGATTTGGCATTGACCCTGAACGGGCGCACGAAGTGGCCCAAATTGTCAAAGGGGTTTACGACCTTGGGGTGGAGGTGGCCATTGTCATTGGGGCGGGCAATTTGTGGCGCGGGGCATCGGGGGCGGGCAAGCAGATGGAGCGTAGCACGGCCGACCACATGGGCATGATTGCCACCGTGATGAACTCGCTCGCCCTGCAAGATGCACTGGAGCGGTTGGGCATTGTCACACGGGTGCAAACGGCCGTCGAAATGCGCGCCATCGCCGAACCCTACATTCGCCTGCGGGCTATTCGCCACCTCGAGAAAGCACGAGTGGTTATCATTGGCGGCGGCACGGGCAACCCCTATTTCACCACTGATTCGGCGGGCGCATTGCGAGCCATGGAAATCAACGCCGATGTGCTCATCAAGGCAACCAAAGTGGATGCCATCTACGACGAAGACCCCATGAAGAACCCCAATGCCAAACGCTACACCGAACTGAGCTACATCGAAGCCCTCAGTTCCCGCTTGCGGGTGATGGATAGCACGGCCGTTTCGCTCTGCATGGACAACAACATGCCCATTGTTGTGCTAAACCTGTGGGATGAAGGAAGCGTCCAACGCCTTGTCTCTGGCGAAACAGTGGGCACAATCGTCCACTAACGGTGTACAATACAGGCATTGTAATTGCGAAATGGGGAATGCAAATTGCCCATTTCGTAATTCGTACTTCGTAATTTGTAATTCCAGAGAGGAACCCCATGATAGATGACATACTTGACGATGCCGAACTGCGAATGATGGGTGCAGTTCACTCCTTAGAACACGATTTATCTGGTTATCGCACGGGGCGGGCTTCCACAGGGTTGGTCGAACGGCTCACCGTGGAAATGTATGGTACGGAGATGAAGCTGAACCAGATGGCGGCCATCTCCACCCCCGAGCCACAACAAATCGCCATTCGGCCGTATGATGCCTCCTCGGTCAGCGCCGTTGAACGCGCCATCATGAAATCTGACTTGGGCATGATGCCCAACAGCGACGGCAAAATCATTCGGCTGAACATTCCCCCCCTCACCGAAGAGCGTCGGCGCGAGCTAACCCGCCAAGTCCACAAACGGGTTGAGGAAGCCAAAATTGCCGTCCGCAATGTGCGCCGTGATGCAATCAACGACATTCGTGCCCTGCAAACGGATAAAAAAATCTCCGAGGATGACTCCCACGGGGCACAGGACAAGCTCCAAAAGCTGACCGACAAATACGTGGAGGACATTGAACACCACGGCAAGGCTAAAGAAGCGGAAATCATGGAAGTTTAGTGGTGAGACGAGTGGCAAGTGGCTAGTGGAAAGCGCACAAGCACGATGATTCCCCTGTAGTCATTCACTAGCCACTACGCTCTAGCCATTACTCACTAACCACTAGCCACTACTCACTCCCCCCTCCCATGTTTAGAAAAAAAGTTGAATTAGATACCACGAGCCTCAAAATTCCCGAGCATGTGGCGATTATTATGGATGGCAACGGCCGTTGGGCCAAGCAACGCCATCTGCCCCGCCAAGCTGGCCATCGGGCGGGGGTCGAAAACCTGCGCCGCATCATAGATGCCTGCATCGAATTCAACATCCGCATCCTAACCATCTACGCCTTCTCCACCGAAAATTGGCAACGGCCGCAAACAGAAGTGCGTGGGCTGATGCGTATTTTCGCCCGTGTTCTGAACCAAGAGGTATACGAGCTACACGAACAAGGGGTGTGCATCTACCACTTAGGGGATTTGCACGGGGTGGAAACTCATCTGCAAGAAAAAGTGCGCGATGCGATGGAGCTGACCAAAAACAACACCCGCCTCATCCTCAATGTGGCGTTTAATTACGGCGGCCGTGCCGAAATCCTGCACGCGGTGCGCCAAATGATGGCCGACAACGTTCACCCCGAAGACGTAACCGAAAAGCTGTTCAGCCACTACCTCTTCACGGCCGACCTGCGCGACCCTGATTTGCTCATCCGCACCAGCGGGGAAAGCCGCATCAGCAACTTTCTCATCTGGCAAGCCGCCTACTCCGAACTCTACTTCTCCCCCGTCTACTGGCCCGATTTCGGCCGTGAGGAGCTTTACGAAGCCCTCCAAGATTACAGCCACCGCGACAGGCGGTTCGGCAAACTCTCGGCCG
This sequence comes from Candidatus Hadersleviella danica, assembly GCA_016711405.1. Lineage (GTDB taxonomy): Bacteria > Chloroflexota > Anaerolineae > Promineifilales > Promineifilaceae > Hadersleviella > Hadersleviella danica. The sequence goes on from JADJSZ010000035.1 coordinate 24,136, forward strand.
AAGAAGACGAAGTGGAGGAGGAAGAAGAAGTGGCTAGTGATTAGTGGCGAGTGGTTAGCACCCTCCCCTCACTAGCCACTAATCACTAGCCACTAGCCACTAGTCCCTAATCACTTCTCCCCGCCTATGTTCCTCCAACGCGCCCTTGTCAGCCTTACCCTTGGGCCACTTGGTCTATATCTCATTTATCTGGGCGGATGGTTCTACTTCATCCCCATCATCATCATTGTGGTGCTGGCCACGGCCGAATACGCCAACCTGATGCACCACCTCGGCTGGCAAACCCCTCTGTGGCTCTTGCTCCCCCCCATTCTACTTTTGCTCATCGATGGGCAATGGCCGCAATATAACCTCCTTACCCGCTCTCACCCTCGGCATGTTTCTCATCATGCTCCATGCCCTGTGGCAATATGAGAAAGCGCGCACCCCACTGGCCACGGCCGATTGGCTGGCCACGATGGGCGGCATTCTCATTTTGGGATGGCTCGGCCGTTACTTCCTCCTCCTGCGCGGCCTCGACGAACACGGCCAATGGGCCTTCCTCGTCATCTTCACCATCTGGGTGGCCGACACCTTCGCCTATTTAATCGGGAGCCGCTACGGCAACCACAAACTCGTCCCCCGCCTCAGCCCCAAAAAAAGCGTCGAGGGGTATGTGGCGGGCATCATCTTTGGCACCATTGGCTCCGTCGTGGTCAGCTTCATCTTCCCCGACATCACCCTCCTGCTCGCCATCCTCATCGGCCTTATCATGACCAGCACCTCCCTCGCTGGCGATTTAGCCTTCTCCCTGCTCAAGCGCGAAGCCAAAGTCAAAGATTCAGGCCACCTCTTCCCCGGCCACGGCGGCGCCCTCGACAGGCTCGATGCCTTACTCTGGGGCGTGGCTTTGGCGTATTATTTGGTCTTAGCCGTCAGCTAATTACAATCTGAAGTCTAAAGTAGTAACAAATCATCCTTATCCACCACACCCTCGACACTGGCTCCCATATCAAAACTGTTTTCAACGATTTCTGTTTGGCCCTTTTTGCTGCTTTGCCCAGAAAAAAATTATGCTCTCTTAATCAGGTACATATCTCCTCGACCTAAATTCAACTTTAAGTGGATCTTTTCGGCCCCGCTCCCCCCCGGCGCCCCGCCCCCCCCCCCCCCGAACAACTTTCAAACGGCACTATCCTCCACCCTACTTCCCATGAAATTCGACAACAAAATCGTCACCATTGAGCGATACATTTTGGACAACCAACCCGATTATGCGCGGGGTGATTTCTCCAATTTAATGTACGACTTGGCTATGGCGGCCAAGATGATTGCCAACAAAACCACCCGTGCGGGTTTGGCCGATATTTTGGGGTCGGCCGATGAAATTAATATACAAGGCGAAATGCAACAGCGGCTCGATGTCTACGCCGACCAAACCATCTTCCGCCTATGCGACCACACAGGGCGGCTGTGTGTCATGGCTTCGGAGGAGCATGAAGACATTGTGCCCATCCCCGAACCCTACCCCAAAGGGCGCTATGTGCTGGTCTACGACCCGCTCGATGGCTCCTCCAACATTGATGTGAACGTGAGTATTGGCACGATTTTTGGGGTGTACCGCTGTATAGATTGGGCACAACGCGGCCGTGTCGAAGATTGCCTCCAACCGGGGCGCAAATTATTGGCCGCTGGCTACGTCCTCTATGGAGCCAGCACCATGCTTGTCTATAGCACAGGGCAAGGAGTGCACGGCTTTACCCTCGACCCCCACATCGGTGAGTTTTTGCTCTCTCACCCCAACATGACCTTCCCCAAACCAACTTACTACAGTGCCAACCATGCCTACTTCGGCCGTTGGTCCCCCGGCACCAAAGAGTATGTCCGCTGGTTACAAGAACGGGTTGGGGAAGATGCCCCGTTCTCAGCGAGCGGTATATCGGCTCTCTCGTAGCCGATTTTCACCGCAACCTGTTGCGGGGTGGTGTCTTCCTCTACCCCGCCGAAGAAGGGCGGCACAATGGCAAATTGCGCCTCCTCTACGAAGCGGCTCCCCTCGCCTTTTTGGCCGAACAGGCGGGTGGATATGCCTCCGACGGCCGTCGTAACATCATGGATCTCCAACCAACCACTCTCCACGAGCGCGTCCCCCTTTTCATTGGCAACAAAGAACTGGTGCAACGCGCCGAAAAGTTTATTGCCGAGTTGGGGTAGCCATTGCCATCCTGTGAAAAGCAAAAAGGGGCGACCCACCAGCCACTTTTTGCTTTTCATATTTTATTTCTCACTTTTTTTGACTTGCTCTGGGGCACATGCTATACTCTCCCCCAAGTGCCAAAAGGTGATATTGACCCAAAAATCCATTGGTCATAACCACACCACCCCCCATTATTTGTCAATTGTATGAAATTAAATCAGCCCCATTGTGGTTGCTGAGCCAGAGACTAGGCACTGTTCGCGCAATTGCGTAGCCTTTCCCATAAACACCCATCAACTGATTTTCGTTCCCCAAAACTTTATGGTGTCTCTTGGAGCAAACGGCTGTTTGGCCGTGTGCCACACACCACCTACCGCATCCAAGCGGCGATACCCCCAACGGACTCACACAATCGAACATGGACTTGTCGCAATTCAGGCTGTCCCAGTCTGCCTTGCTTTCTATTTCGTATTCAGTTCCATGTGCTTCAGTCGCTAGCCGACTGATTCACAAGCAACTGCTTACGAATGATTGACCTATCACTCACTTACCACTCACTACTGCTGGAGAGCATTCATGGATTTTGCAGAATTGGAGCGTAAAAAGCTCAACGAACTCAAAGTAATCGGCCGCGAATTAGGCGTTGCTGGCTTCAGCACAATGAAGAAACAGCAACTCGCCTATGAAATCATGCGGGTCAATGCCGCCAACAGCGGTGTCGAATTTCGGGGCGGCATCTTAGAAATTAGCCATGAGGAGAAGCAACCGATTGGTTTCTTGCGCTCGGGCAAAAACTATAGTGTTCATCCCAATGATGTGTATGTCTCCAATTCGCAAATCCGCCGCTTGGGGCTTCGCAATGGGGACATGGTCATCGGCCAAGTTCGCATCCCCAAAGAGAGCGAAAAGTACCACAGCCTTGTGCGGGTGGAATCGGTGAATGGGTATGACCCCGATTTGGCCAAAACACGGCCGCGTTTCGAAGACCAAACTCCCATCTTCCCCGACCAAAAGATGCGCCTCGAGACCAATCCCAATATTATCTCCACGCGCCTCATTGACCTGATTACCCCCATCGGCCGTGGCCAACGCGGGCTTATCGTCTCCCCCCCTAAATCGGGTAAGACGACCGTGTTGAAGGAGATTGCCAACGGCATCTCCCAAAACTACCCCGAACTGCACCTCATCGTCGCCCTCATTGGGGAGCGGCCCGAAGAAGTGACCGACATGGACCGCTCGGTTGAAGGGGAAGTGGTTAGCTCCACCTTCGATGAACCCGTCAAGAACCATTGCCGCGTGGCCGAAATTGCGTTGGAGCGAGCCAAGCGGTTGGTCGAATTCGGCCGTGATGTAGTCATCCTCCTCGACTCTATCACCCGTTTGGCGCGGGCTTATAACCTAACCCTGCCCCCCAGCGGCCGTACCCTCTCGGGTGGTCTCGACCCCACAGCCCTCTATCCGCCCAAACGCTTCTTCGGCGCGGCGCGGAACTTTGAAGAAGGGGGTAGCCTGACCATTATCGGCACTTGCTTGGTAGACACAGGTAGCCGCATGGACGACGTGATTTACGAAGAGTTCAAGGGCACGGGCAACATGGAACTCATGTTGAGCCGTCGGATGCAAGAGCGGCGCATCTTCCCCGCCTTCGATATCGAGCGTTCCAGCACCCGCCGCGAAGAGTTGCTCCTCTCGGGCGACGAATTATCGCGGGTCTACATCATGCGCCGCATGTTGGGCCACCTGATAGACACCCCCGGCTACGAAATGGCCACCGCCACCGAAGCGATGATTCACCGCATTCGGGAAACGAAGGACAATTACGAGTTCTTGGAAACGCTCTCGCAATAGAGTTGTGAAAAGTAAAAAGAGGCTGGTCAACTGACCAGCCTCTTTTTTTGTAACTGTTCATGGTTTGTAGTGGCGGCTTTAGCCGTTTTTTCAACCGCAGAGAGTCCATCTCCGCCGTTCACGAAAAATCACCCCCGGAATAGATACGTTTTTTCTCCCTATAGAACACAAGTTTTTCTCGAGACCCTTTGCGTCTTCGCGCCTTTGCGACTTTGCGTTAAATTCTTTTTTACCATTTCGACAAACAAAATTTTTTTGCCTTCACACTCCCTATTTGATAAACATCGCATCCCCAAATGATAAAAAGCGGTAATCATTCTGCAAGGCCGATTCATAGGCCGCAAAGATGTTCTCGCGCCCCGCAAAAGCGGAAACAAGCATGAGCAACGTGGATTGGGGGATGTGAAAGTTGGTGATGAGCGCATCCACAGCGCGAAAGCGGTAGCCGGGATAAACGTACAAATCAGTCGGCCCTTCAAAGGCGGACACAGGTTTCCACGGGCACATGTTGCTCGTTTCACCGCTTATATCGCGCTGGGTAATTGTTTGGAGCGAGCCTGTGATGCCTGCGGAGCGGAGCGCGGCCGTTTCCAATGTCCGCATACTGGTTGTGCCCACGGCCACCAAACGGCCGCCCGCCAGTTTCGCCTCATTAATCCGTTGCGCCGCCTCGGGGGTCAGCGTCGCCCACTCGCTGTGGATGGTGTGCTGGCTAATCTCGGCCGCCTCGACAGGCTTAAATGTGTCTAAGCCAACATGAAGCGTCACCGTCTCGAACAAGACCCCCTTCTCCCGCAAGGCAAACAACAAATCGGGGGTGAAGTGCAACCCAGCCGTGGGCGCGGCCGATGAACCTGCGGGTCTGCTGTAAATCGTCTGATATCGCTCAGGGTCGGTGAGGGGCGTATGGATGTAGGGTGGGAGCGGCATGTGGCCGAACCCATCCAGCCACTCGGCCGTGGGTTGGCTAAACGAGATTTCCCGCTGGGGGCCGTCTAACACGGCCGTCACCTCGGCCGTGATGTGGCTCGGGTTGCCCGCGCCATCTTCCAGCACAATAACCACCCCTTCCACCAGTTTACGGCCGCCTACCAGAGCCTTCCAGCGGCCGTTGGCCAACTCTTCCAGCAAAAGCAGTTCCACTCGGCCGCCCGTGCTCCGCTTCTGGCCATACAGCCGCGCTGGGATGACGCGGCTATTGTTAACCACCAAAATATCCCCCTTACGCAAAAAGCCGAGCATATCCGCAAAAACGTGGTGGGAGATGGCTCCCGTCGGCCGTTCCAGCACCAACAACTTGCTCTGGTCACGCACTGCCAACGGCTCTTGCGCAATCCGCTCGGCGGGTAAATAATAATCAAAATCGCTTAACTGAGGCATAATTTATTTTGGTGGTTAGTGGTTAGTGAGGAGTGATTAGTGCGTAGTGGGGATACGTATGTGCTTGGCTTATGGGTAACAAATGAAATGACAAATGACAAGTGACAAATAACCCATAACGAGTAAAACCCATGATTGCCGATATCTACATTGCCGCCATCATCACCACCATTCTAGCTTTAAGCGTGATTGGTGGCTCACTGTGGTACAGTGCTTCCCGCGAAGACCGCCCCTTCTTAATCCTTTTGCTGGTGCTCATGCTCCCCATGAACCCGCTGGCCTTTTTTGGGGTGCGCCTGCCACTTGATACATGGTTAGCGACTCTCCTGAGCCAACAACCGGGAACCTTTACCTTCATTCGCTTGTGGTATGCACCCGTTACCGAAGAGTTGGCCAAACTTTGGCCGTTGCTCATCCCGTGGGTGTACCAAAACATCGTCTCGCGCAAACTCAAGCTACACCAAATCGCCTTGGCCATTGGGCTGGGTTTTGGCGTGGGCGAAGCATGGACAGTAGCCAAACTCCTCTCCGCCTCGGCCGAAGTTGCCCAATACCCGTGGTATCAATTGGGCGGCTACATGGGCGAACGTTTTATGGTGTGCATCATGCACGCGGGCTTTACGGGGGCGGCGTTGCACTTCATCGTTGCCCAAAAGCGCATCTTTTTGGGGCTTTCGGCCGCCATGCTCCTGCACTTCATGGCCAACTTCCCCATCTATTTAGCAAGCCAAGACGTAGCTGGGTTTGGTTCGGCCGTTTGGGCAATTATCCTCCAATTTTGGGTCTTGGCCTATTTTATGGCGATGGGTGTACTTCTGGCCTACATGGCCTATGGCAAGCAATGGGCCAAAAAGCTCCTGCTGGGCAAAATGAAGTGCCCCAGTTGTGAACAAGTATATGATCGCCCCCTTTTTGGCCTGAATCTATTCCATAAGCGCTACGAGCGTTGCCCCCATTGCCACCGCTGGCATATGGTCAGTATGTTTAATGTGCCCGAGGAAAATGAGTTGTAATTATTCAGGTGGGGCATTTTCATGATTGGTTGCAGGTTACAAGTTACAAGTGACTATGTAACTTATAACCTGTGACCAACAACAAAGAAATTCCCTCAGCCTCCCCTACCCAACCACCTCGACCTGTTCCACCACGGCCGCATCTTTCCCGCCGCCCAGCCCCAACCACGAGATAAACGGCTGAACAGGCAAATCGCCAATCACCCGAAAACTACTCTCGTTTTTCAGATTGGTGAGGGCCGTGGCCAAATTCTCCTGCCCACTCACCACCGCTTGCAACCGCTCCACCACATCCCCCACCTTTAGCGTGGAGAGGATGCGCGGGTTGACCTCCTGCAACACAGTTTGCAGATGCGGCCGTAGCTCGCCCAACAACGGCAGGCTCATCCCCGCTGGGGCATTGGGCGACTCGGAAGTCTCCAGCCAACGGCCGACAACAGGCACTTGCTCGCCCAGCATATTCACCCCGTGCGCCAGCGCAAACACATTGTTGAGCATCTCACCCATCTGGCCACCTTGGCCAAACAAGTTCATCTTAATGCCCGGAGCCAACGCCTCCAGCCCGCGCAGAGCCGTCTCTGCCCGAATTTGAGCCATCTTTTCCTCATGCGTCAATTGCATCCGCACCTTTTCCAGCTCGATGAGTACGGGCGCTTCCTCATACAATTTGGCCATCTTTTGCTGGCTGGTAATGTCCAACTCGCGCAGAGCCTTCTCGGCGTTAATCTCGATTTCGCGCAATTTTTGCGCCCGCTCCACTTCGGCGCGGCCTTGGGCAAGGGCGATTTCCGCTTTGGCCAACCCTTCGGCGCGTTGCACGGCCACTTTTTGCTCGGCGACGACGACACGCGCCTCTTCTACTTCCACTTCGGCCAAGCCCGCCGCGGCCGCTTCCGCCCGTGTTGCTTCGGCGCGGGTTTTGGCGGCGATGGCTGTCTGTTCGGTGGCGCGGGCTTGGGCTTCGGCGCGGGCCAGTTCGGCACGGGTCTCGGCCGTGGTCTGAATCTCCAACGCCTTGGCCTCGGCTTCGGCCTGCATCCGAATGGATTCGGCCGTTTGCCGCTCTTGCACCAGCGCAATTTCCTTCACCCGCTCCGCTTTTTCCAGCTCCTGTTGGCGCAACCGCCCCGCCTCGGCCGAGGTTAGTTCCGCATCCCGCTCGATTTTACGCACCTGCTCCAAGGCGAACCGTTGCGCTTCCGCCTCGCTCTTCTCGAGGGCGAGGGCGTTGTCTTTGCGCTGTTCAAGGGCGCGAATTTCGGCCGCATACTCCGCCTGCCGCTTTTGCAAGCTGGCCTGCTTCTCTACCTCCGCCTCGTTTAGCTCCTTATCCAAGGAGACTTTTTCCAGCAACGCCTTTTGCTTGGCGCGTTCGGTGGCCACCAATTTTTCGGTGGTGATGGCTTCTGTGGCGGCCAATTTTTGCTTGGTTTCCGCCTCAATTTGCCCTTCGCGCTGGGAGCGCAGTTCCAAATCTTCTTGTTCGGCCAACTGCTCGCGGTTAATGGCAATGGTCGTCTCTTTAGAAACCCGTGATTCGGCTTGGGTGACGAGTTTGGTATAGGCATCCCCCGCCAGCCGGGTCACTGTCAACACGGACAAGTCGTAGCCCAGTTCGGCCAAGGCGCGGTTGACCTTGGGGAACGCCTCTCGCGCCAGCGATTGCCGGTTGGCGATGATTTGGGAGAGTTCCATCTGTGCCGCCGCTTCGATGAGTTCCGACATGGCCACTTGGCTAATCGTGCGCAACAGCCCTTCGGTATCTTGCCCAATGCGCCGCGCCGCCACTTCCGCCTTGTGCGGGTCAAGTTGGGCCACGGCGTGCGCCCAAATGCGGAAGCTGACTTTGTTGGTGTCCAACGCCTCAATGCCATCGTTGTTTGGCCCGAGCAGGGGCACGGTAAAGCTGATGGTTTTGAGTTTGATGACTTTGGAGCGGGGGTTGAGCCAGTATTGGGACGGCCGTTCAGCGCTCTGGCCAAACACCTCCCCCTTGGCCGCACTGCGGGCAATGTGAAACCCATGCCCCACGGCGACATGCACCTCATCGGCGGGAACCCAAATGCGGCGGCCGAAGCCGAGCAAACTAGAGGCGCGGTCGGTCTCTGTCCGCAGGGCGGAGATGCTCTCGGCCGCTTGGTTGACAATTTGTTGGCTTTCGGCCAGCCGGCTAGTGGGATTCGGCCGTGGCGGGGTGGGGTTTTCATTCGTCTGGGTCATCGGTTCTCCTTATGCTGAATTTTTGGGTTACTTTTTGTTGCGCTTACCTTTCTTTTGCTTTTTGGGGAGTTTCTTTGGGGGGCATCAGTAGTCGAGTCTATATTTTTTTCATAGGCATAAATAGTATTATCCTTGGCAGAAAACCATAGGTGGTAAGTGTTTAAGGGTCGTATATAAATCAAAAATTCTGGTTGCTTTACCGAAAATTCATGCATAGCAGTCCGTACAACATGTCTACTACTACGAGAAGATTTAAAGATGTGTCGAGATAATTTTCGTTTCAACTGATTTGATTTTAGGATTATTTAGAAACTTATGGTCTTGAACGCCCCCAGCACCAGAAATATGATACAAATTATAAAAAATACTACTCGTAAAATGTTATCTGCAATAGGCAACAAAAGGGCAAGCCCAAGTGCAAGTGAGAGACAAAAAATAACTCTCCATACTCCACCCACTTGATACTCAAAAGGTAGTAAACCTTGTTCTAAAAACAAAATAGTGCTTTTTTGGCTAAATAATTGAGCATGATCTTGTGAGTTAAATTTTTCCAAATACAACCGACCTACATGCAGTAAACCGAAAGAAAAGCCTGTAAATAAGCAGAAGACCATATAACAAATTGGTCAATGATAACCACTCTAAATGAGACCCTGTCCAAAATGGGCATCAATAAACCAAAACAGGCTAGGGGATAGCGGGTAACCGCATACTTAATACTTCTGCGAAATATTTGACGAGGATTCAGTGAATCCATAAATTGAATATAGGTTGTTGCAAAAACTAAAAGAAATGCAACAAGAGGTATACAACCAATGGTTGCCCAAAAGTTGTAATTTCTAGTGCCTAGTTTTGTGAAATCGATATTGGATAAAGTCCATGCATAGATGCGATAAATTCCCATGCTAATTGCTAAACTAGCAATAACCACCACCAATTGTCTTAATGCCGTTTTAAGTGCGTAATTTGTCTGCATACAGTCTAAGAGAGCCGCTACTACAAATCTAAACCTGCGTATAGAGGGCATCAACATGAGATTTTAGAGGCACAATCGGCCGCCTCTATCTCTATCCCGCCTCTATCTAACGCGGATTAGTATAACCCATTTGCCATTTGGCACAGGGACAAAAGGATAACAAACCATGACAACCAACTTAAAAGCAACACGAGTCGAAGAAGTAAGCGAATTGCCCTTTATCTTGCGGGTAATTTGGTTTTTTGTATTGGGCTGGGAACTCACGGCCGCGTGGATTCTCATCGCATGGACGCTCAATGCCACCATTATCGGCCTGCCCCCTCGGCGTGTGGATGATTGACCGCGTACCCCAAGTGCTGACCCTGAAAGCCCGCCCCGGCGCGTATGTGACCGAAAACGGCGGCCGTCGCACCTACATCACCGTCAACCAACCCCCTTCCTCATCCGCGCCCTCTACTTCCTCGTCATCGGTTGGTGGTTCAGCCTTATTTGGGCCACCTTGGGCTGGCTCCTCTGCCTGACCATCATCGGCTTGCCCCTTGGCGTGGTCATGCTCAACACGTTGCCGGCCGTGACGACCTTGCAGGCGGGGTAGGGGAATCGAGGCGGCCGTTTAGCCACTTAAGATTAGCACGGAAATAAGGTGAAAAAACCTATTTTTTAACGCAAAGCCGCGAAGGCGCAAAGACGCAAAGGGTTCAGGAGCTTCTTTGCGTCTTTGCATCTTTGCGACTTGGCGTTGAAAGAAGACCTGCTAAATCCATTTGTTCAGGTTAAAAACTTGGCGTTCCTTAACGATTAAAAAGGACAACTTCTCATGGGAAGTTGTCCTTTTTGATTGAAGGCAACGTTATGAACCATTCAAAGGCTGTCCCTCAGCAAGCTGATAAAGCTCAGTCGCTTCGGGTTTGTTGAGCAAGAGAATGGTGAACACGCCCAAAACTGTGCCAAACGGGAAAAAGGCGCAATTAATAGCGGCCATCACAATCGAAAAGGTGCGCCGTTGCCGCTGTTGAATGTAATAGCCAGACATCGCCGTCAGAATGCTATAGCCCCAAAAAGAGAGCATGATCAGCAAGGGAATGAGGGTAAACATCAGCCCAAAAAGCCGCATGGGAAATGGCTCATCAGGACTTTCTGGGATTGGGTCCCCAAATAAAAAGCTCAAACCAATGGTGAGGTGCAAGATGGGAAAGCAACCCATCAAGGCCCCCAACCCCGCCACGATATAATGGAAAGTGGTGATGAGTTGTAAATTTTGTTCCAGTTGTTTCTCGAGTGTCATGGGATATCTCCTGTAATTCAATCATCAATTAACGGTTGGCGCTGTACAAATTGATTGCTTCGGGTTTGCTGAGCATAATGATGGTAAATACGCCTAAAACTGTGCCAAATGGGAAATAGATGCAATTAACGGCCGCCGTCACAATCGAAAAAACACGCCGTTGTCGTTGCTGAATAAAATAGCCAGATAATGCCGTGGTGAGACACATCCCTGTCCCAAACAGTATACCGAGCGATATGAAGGTCATCATCATCGTCCTGAAGCTGGTAAATATCTGCTCTGGCCTAGCCGTTATCATGATCATCTCTTCGTATTCTTCGGGAGACATTGTCTCGCTCAATTCTTTGTAGGGTGGTATCTCAACCCCAGAAAATGAAGATTCATGGGATGGATCCACAAACGAGGATGGCGCAAACATAGTCCATACGAAAGCGGCATACAAGATGGAAAAACAGACCATCAAAGCCAAAAAGCCTGCGACGACATAATGAAATATCGCCAGAAGGTGTAAATTTTGTTCCAGTTGCTTGTCAGGTTTCACGATTCACCTCTATTTTGTTGAAAATGTTGTTCTTAGGAGGGCACTTCCCGTGGGAGTTACTGTGCGGCTTAGTATAGCCAGTTATCCGTTTGGCACAGGGGCAAACGGATAACAAACCATGACAAACCATCTCAAAACAATTCATATCCAATGGGCATGTTTCATTCCAGTTGAAAATAGAGGGGCGATTTTGCACAAAAAACAGGGTGTGCCTTGCGACACACCCTGTTTGGGGAGGGCTGTCGTGGCGCACTATATTGCGCCACGACAGCCCCCTATCTGAGATGAACCTCAATTTGTCAATCCGCAGGGCGAATCCATGTCCCTGTTTGGCCGCGCAGGGCACGGCCGATGTCATTCGGCGTGGTAATCAAAGCACGGCCTTTGGTTTGCTCCACAAACAGTGCCACCGCTTCCATCTTCGGAGCCATACTCCCCTTGGCAAAATGTCCTTCCGCCAAATAACGCCGCGCCTCAGCGGCCGTCACCTCCGCCAAAGATTGCTGTTGGGGCGTGCGAAAATGAATATACACTTGAGGCACGGCCGTCGAAATCAAAAACAGATTCATCCCCAACCGCCGCGCCAACAAGCCACCTGCTCTATCTTTGTCCACCACCCCCCACACCCCACTCAGCTCGCGCAACTCCCCCTTGCGATTAGCCACCACGGGAATGCCCCCGCCCCCCCCTGCAATCACAATGCACCCCGAAAGCATCAGCCGCTCAATCGCTTCCTCTTCAATGATGGCTTGCGGCTCGGGCGAGGCAACGACACGCCGCCAGCCTCGGCCCGCATCTTCACGCACCGTCCAGCCCTCGGCCGCTCGTTCGGCCGCCTCCGCCTCGCCCATAAAACGGCCGATAGGCTTGCTTGGCGCGGCAAAAGCAGGGTCATCCTTGTCCACCAACGTCTGCGTCACCACCGAAACCACGGGAATGCGCACGCCCCGCGAGCGCAGTTCGTTGCTCAGGCACTGCTGGAGCATGTAGCCAATAGAGCCTTGGGTATGCGCCACAATCAGGTCGAGCGAGAGGGGGTAGATGGTTTCGGCCGCAATTTCGCTCCGCAACAGGTTAAAGCCCACCTGCGGCCCATTGCCGTGGGTAATGACCAACTGCCAACCATCTTGCACCATATCCGCCAAATGGCGGCACGTTTCACGCACAGTGTCCCATTGCTGGGGCAGTTCGGCCGATTGGCCGCTGGGTAACAGGGAGTTGCCGCCAATGGCGACGAGCGCTTTTTTGTTCATGGGAGGGGGGGGAGGGGAATGGGGAATGCGGAATGGGGATTGCGGAATGGAGGCTGGGAGAGGCGTTCGCTATCCCTATTCCCTATCCTTCAAAAACAATTTGACCGTTACAAATCGTCATTGCCGCCGTGACTTGGCCAATATGGGTCGGGTCGAGGGCAAAAATATCGGCCGAGAGCAGAACCAAATCGGCCGCCATACCCACCTTAATTTGCCCTTTCACATCCTCTTGGAACTCCGCATAGGCGGCCTCGGCCGTGTAACTGGCAATCACTTCGGCGAGGGTTTGGTGGTAATGCGCGTCCCCTTCCTCGCCCCACGGCCGTCGGTTCAGCGCATCATCCAGCCCCGCAAACGGGCTGGGGCTGACCACAGGCCAATCGCTCCCAAAAGCCAATCTTGCCCCCGCGTCGCGCAATTTGCGCCACGCAAAACTGCGGTTCCAACGATTTTCCCCCGCCCGGCTCGGCCAAACATCATGCTCGCGGTGGAGCATGGGGGCGTGGAGCGGTTGCATGGAAGCAATCACCCCTAACTCGGCAAAGCGGGGTTCGTCCTCGGGGTGGAGCAGTTCAATGTGTTCGACACGGTGGCGGCTATCCCGACGGCCGTTCGCCTTTTGCGCCGCCTCAAACCCATCCAATGTGCGCCGCACAGCCCCATCCCCGCAACAATGGACTTTGATTTGCAACCCCAATCGGTCCGCTTCGCTGGCCATGCTGTTAAATTGCGCGGCCGTCCACAACGCCTCGCCATGTGTCGTCAGGTCATCCGCATATGGCTCCACCAACAGGGCAGTATACGATTCCAGCACGCCATCCATAAAGAACTTCACACTTCCGCCGCGCACCATCTCGCTCTGGAACTGTTCGCGCAAGGCCACAGCTTCGGTGGCCAGTGCTTCCAGCGGGGTTGTGGGGGTCACATCATAGGGCAAATAGACGCGCAATGTCAGTTCGCCCGCATCTTCCAGCGCGGCGTACAGTGCGGCTTGTTCGGCCGAGCCATCCATGTTGTGCACACTGGTGATGCCCAGCGAAGCACACCACGTAAGGGCGCGGTGCAACAGGCGGCGTTGGGTCGCTTCATCGGGCGTGGGTTGCAGGGCTAAAAGTGGGTCATAAGCTCCCGGCTCGCGCAGTTCCCCCGTGGCCAGCCCATCTTCCCCCATGACGATGATGCTCCCCGCTGGGGTTTCGGCTCCTTCGAGCAAGCCTGCAAGGCGCAGGGCGGCCGTGTTCGCCCAAATGGTGTGGTAGTCATAGGCGCTAATCAAAAACGGCCGTTCCGCCTCAATCGCATCCAAATGGTGGCGGGTGAGCGCTTCATCATGGCTGGGGACGATATAGCGCAAGCCACGGCCGACCAGCCATGCCAAGCCGGGGTTCTCCACCTCATAGGCGCGGATGGCCGCCTCTAGTTCCGCCAGCGACCGCACCTCGTCTAACTGGGCATCGCCCAAACTGAGTGCGCCCCACAACAGGTGGAAATGGCTGTCTATAAAGCCGGGGATGAGGGTACGGCCGTCCCCGTCCACCATGCGCGTGTGGGGTTGGCAATGGGTGAGAGCCTCGGCCGTGGTTCCCACAAAAACAATGCGGTTGCCCCGCACCACAACAGCCTCAGCGTGGGGATTGTCGGTGTCTACCGTGTAAACTCGGGCATTGGTGATGATAATGTCAGACATAGAGGGGATGGGGGGCAGAGGAGCAGAGGAGCGGAGGGGAAGCTGACGGCTGACGGCTAAAAGCTAATAGCTGACAGCTAAAAGCTACTTCTTCCGATACCGCTCCAACACGGCCGTTAAATCTTGCACCTGCTGGCGAGCCTTTTGCACATCTGCTTGCAAAGCGGCAATGCGTTGCTGGGCCGCTTGCTTGATTTGTTGGAGTTCGGCCGCTTGTTTCCGCGCCCCCGCCAACACCTGCTTGTAGCGCAAATCATGTTCCACCAACTCGCCCTGCAACTCGGCCACGCGCCCCCCCTGCTGGCCAATCTGCTGGCGATACGTCTCCACTTCTTGCTCAAACGCTTGGAGACGGGAGCGGCTCGATTGCACTTCTTCCTTCAACTGTTTCACTTGGCTCTGTTGCAAGCTGTAATCGGCCTTCAGCGTGGCCAATTGGGCACGGAGTGTTTCCAATTCCACGGCCGGGACTTGGTTGGCTTGGGCTTGTTGGGCTTGTTGTAATTCATGCCCTAAGCGGGCCACCAGCTTCTCTTGCTGTTGCTCCCGTTCAGTCGCTTGTTGGAGCTTGGCTTCGGCCGCTTGCAACACTGCTTGGCTGGCCGTCATCTGGCCCTGCATCTCTTGCAGTCGCTCGCGGGCGCGTTGGTTATCCTGTTGCAAGGCGGTGATGCGCCGTTCACTATCCACCTTCAGCAAGCGATGTTCCCCCTGAATGTGGTTCAATTCCTGATTCAGGTCAGTTTGCTCTTCATGGAGCTTGCGAATTTGCTCCTGTGCCAACCCCAGAGCCGCCTCTTGCTCGCGCACGCGCTTCAAGTCTTGTTCGGCAAATTCCATCTGCCGCTTGGCTTGCGCCAACGCTCCTGTGCTCTCCACCATCGCCTGTTTGGTCAAGTTCAATTCGCTGACTTTGCGTTCGAGTTCTTTTTGTAATTGAGCCACTTGGCCAGCCAAATTGGGTTGTTCGGCTTGTGCCGCAAGCTGTTTTTTCAGCTTGGTAATTTCGTCCTGTGCCTTGTCCCACTCCTGCTCCAACCGATTGCGCTGGTCGCGCATAATGGCCAAGGTTTGCGCCCCTTCGCGCTGTTGCATACTCAGTGTGTCGAGTTCAGCCTTGGCTTCTTTGGCCTGCTTCTCGGTTAATTCGGCCAGCTCTTGCCAGCGCACCAACGCCTCTTCTTGCTCAGACCCCCGTTGCAAGCTGTCTTGCAGGGCGATGTCTAAGCTATGGATGCGCTCGGCCGTGGCTTCCGCCTGCCGCTCTAATAATTGCACCTGCCCTTGCAACTGTTCAATGCGTTGTTGGGCGGCCGATAATTCAGCCGTTTGCATACTGTAGTGGGTTTGCAAATCGAGCAGTTCATCCGCTTGTTTTTCGATGGTGTGGTGGGCGGTGCTAATTTCGGCCGTGCGCTCACCCAACTCACGGGCACGAACGTCGAGTTGGGCCTGCAAATCCGCTATTTGTTGGCGAGACTCCCCTTGTTTGCTGAGAAACATCGCCTCTTGCTGTCGCAAACTGGTCGCTTCGTTCAGCGCTTGCACATGGGTTTCGTCCAGCCGCCTCTCAAATTCTTGTTCGAGTTCTAAGCGAGCGGCCAAGGCCGTGCCCGCTTCTTGCTGGAGCAAATGCAAAATACCTACGCGCTCGGGGGGCAGGGTGTTGAGCAACTCATTGGCGGCCGTGTGCAGTTGCGGGGGCAACGCTTTAACAGCCGAGGAGCCGTTTTGGCTTGCGGCCAAATTAACCAAAACTTGCGGGTTCTCGTACAACGAAGTATACGTCTGCTCATCAATGGTACTGAGCCAACCGTTGAGTTGCCCTTGGGGGGCAATAGTCACGGCCGTGGCATACACATCTCCCCACACCCTCCCCGTGGCCGCAATAAACAGTTCGCGGGCAATGATAAAGCCGTGTACCAACCCTTCCACCACCACTTGCGGGGCGATAATGTCACTGACCACGGCCGTGTCTGGCGCCACCCGCACAGGAATAGACTCCCGTACTCGCCCCGCCGAATACCCCTCAAGGAGATATTCCTCGGGTTCACTTTCCCGGCTGAATAATGTCCAGCGCTGTTTTTTCTGCCCGATAGCCATAGAAATTTGGAGAAGAGAGAGATAGAGAGGGGAGATAGAGATAGAGGAAACCTGATAGGTCAACCTGCTGAGTTCCCCTCTATCTCTATCTCTACCCTCTACCTTATTATTGTAAGCGCCGCTTAAAGACACAAAAATAACTGCTTGCCCAAACAGTTATATTGTTGGGGTGAACCATCACATCATGGTTTTTCCCAATAATGACGGGTTGCATGGTGACTAATTCCCACCCTTTTTCGCCAAGGCGATTCAGTTCGGGCATGGTGGCATAAGGAGAAAATTTGGGGTGATTCCCCTCGGGAATCATTGTCTCATGGCTCACATCGGCCGTTGCCATCTGCGCCTCGATAAAAGTTGTGTAGTATTCCCATTGCTCCAGCGAGCTTTTGAGGTTCATGAACTACTCCTTACGGTGGCTCAAAATCAGTCGCAACCCGCTTTTTATCGTAGCACACCCCCCCCGCTTTTGCGAGAGGATTTAGAGCTTTTAGTCTCTCAGTCTTTCAGTCTTTCAGCTTGTCAGCTTGTCAGCCAGTCAGCTTGTCAGCTCCTCTGCTCCCCTGCCCCTTCCTAAGACCTCGCCTGCACAAATTGCCCCAGAGCGGCCGAATTTGGTACACTAAGCCAACGGTTTGCTTATGGTAAGTTCGCCTCGTCAAATCACGGTTGGTTTGCTGTGCGGCACAGCAGTTTTGTTTGTGCTGGCATGGTTTGGTTTGCGTGGGAGCCAAGCGAACACGGCCGTCCTTAGCACCATGTACCCCGGCCGTGCCCAAATCGGTGGCTCCGTCCAACTCAACCTCAGCCTCGACAAGGCGGTCGCCCAAGTCGGCGATGCCCTCACCCTCAACCTGAGCCTCCTCAACCAAGAAACGGCCGTGGCCGCCCCCGAAATCATCCTCACCTTGCCGCCTAGTCTCAAGCTAGACATGGCGCAAATCGGCCGTGGAACCACCTTCAACCTCCAAAACAACACCATTAACTGGCAACCCGTGGCCAACGGCAACGGCGGGCTGGCCCAAACCAGCCTAGAAATCCAAGTCGCCTATGTAGACCCCGCCCAACCAGAACAACGCATCTTGGCCACCTTGCGCCACAACAACACCGAACAACAAACCGAGTTGGTGTTGTGGGCAGGGACTTTGCCGACAGGACGGCCGCTGGTCAACCCCGGCCGGGCTTCGGTGGGGCAACCCGTACAATTACAAGCGGAAACGAGCGGCAGTGGCCCCATCGGCCAGTTGTGGAGTTCGGGCGACGGCCGCCTGATTCCCGCTACAAACCCCATGATTGTTTACCCAGCCGTGGGCACTTACAACGTCGGTTTGCAGGTCAGCAACCCTCTTGGCTCCCACAACAGCCAAGAGGTCGTGGTCATTGTGCCCGAGCCAGCCGCCTTTTTCAGCATCAGCGATTCCGCGCCGGCCGTCAATCAGGTCATCCAATTCACCTCGCAAGGGGGTGGCCAGCCGCCGCTCAACTATTTGTGGGATTTTGGGGATGGCTCGATTTCGGCCGAGGCCAACCCGCGCTACCAATACAGCCAACCAGGAACCTACATCGTTCAACTCGTCATCCGCAATGCGTTTGGCCAAGCGGCCAATTATTTGACGGTCTCGGTGGGCGAAGTGCCCATTGCCGACTTAGAAGTGCCCGAGACGGCCGAAGCTGGCTGGCCTGTCACAGGTCAAGCGTATATTAGCGAAAACGTCACCAGCATTCGCTGGGACATGGGCGATGGCCAGCTATACGAAGGGGAGCAAATTCAGCACAGCTATGACCTGCCGGGGCAATACATCATCACCATGCGCGCCGCCAACGATTACGGCGAGGTGTTGCTCTATCGCATGGTAACGGTCAGCGGAGCCAGCGGAACGCGCACCTACTTGCCGTTCATCCAGAGCAATGGTTTGTTGGAGTTGGGCGAGGAGGGCGGCGACCCCAGCGGAACCCAATTGGCCATAGATTCCTCCACAATTGTCTTTGTGGATGTCACGGCTCCCATCACCCTGACCGAAAACATAGAATTGGCCGAACTGCCAGCGGCCGAGCAACTGCTCTGGTATATCAACGAGGCGCGGCGGCAAGCGGGGATGGGTGAAGTTGGCCTCATCCCCAGTTTGAGCACGGCCGCCAAACAACATACCGACGACATGGCCGCCGAAAAATTCACAGGCCACACTGGCTCCGATGGCTCACCACCCTACGAGCGGCTGGCGCGGGTGGGCTTCCGCGAGGGCGGGTATGCGGGGGAGACGACAGCGTGGGGTTTCCGCCACGCCTACGAAGCCGTCCAGTTTTGGTTGGATAGCCCACCCCATCGCGCCATCTTGCTAAACCCAATTGCCAACCAAGTGGGGGTGGCGCAAACGACCAATTACAACGCCCCCAATGTGTGGTATTGGACGGCCGAATTTGCCTCCAGCTACGGCTCCATCACCTCCCAAATGCACCAAGCGGGCATTCGCCTGACAGCCCCCACCAACGGCCAAGAGTTCTTCTTTGGCGAAACAGTTTATTTGCGCTGGGTGTGGCCGCTCCCCCTAACCGACAACCAACGCTTTGCGCTCTATTTGACCAATGAAGAAGGGGAAGGCGAGCGACAAATCGCTGTGGTGCTCACCCCTACCGCGCTAGAAGCGTTGATTGGCACGCCGCAAGAGGGGCAAGTTTATTTGCACAGTTTCTTGGTAAATGATTTGTTCACACGGGCGGGGGACGTATGCGTGGCAAGTGCGGTTGGAAGATGCAACGGGGGAGATGATTAGCAAGAGTGGGCTACGGCCGCTGGTCATCACAGGCACATTGCCCACCGTAACCCCCATCGCCACGCCGACAGTGCCAAGGGTAACGGCCGTGCCCGCCACCCCAACCCCCTTGGCCACCGCCACGCCCGGCAAACCACCCACAATAGGGCCTTCGCCCACCGCCAGCCAAACCCCCTTGCCCATTATCACCAGTGGCGCACCGACGGGAACAGCGACCCCAACCGTGGAAAATGGGGGCACGCCTACTGTCACGCCCACGCCATCCATCACCCCTACCCCAAGCGAAACACCCACGCCCAGTTCAACGCCCTCACCTTCGCCAACCCCCACCATTACCCCCACGCCCAGCCCCACCTTGCGGGTTGTGCCCTAGAAGCAAATTTAAGCAAAGAGCATGGGCAAGGTTTAGTGAATGAAATTTCGGAGCCTTTGCTTTTGTTCCTTTTTGCATAAAACTGATTTTGGCTTAAAAGCACCTTCAACTCACTTGGAGTTGTGCAATTTATTAAATCGCTATTCCTAAGGCAATTGTGGGCTATGTGGTGATGGGCAGAAATGGGCATAAAAGTGCCTATTTTTTTTGCCAACCACCCCAATCCGCATTCCCCATTCCGCAATCCGCATTCCCATGATTCCACACTACCTGCAACAACTTGTCCAAATTCCCAGTGTGAATCCCAGCGGCCGTGCCCCAGACGAGCCGCGCATGGGCGAAGCCCGCCTCGCTGCTGGAAAAATGGCAAGCGGCGGGGCAAAAACCGCGCCCCAATCTTGCTCATTGTGGGCACGATTAGCGAGGAGTTTGGGGGGAATGGGGCGCTGGCTTTTGCCGACTATGCCCGCCAAAACCAGCTCAACATCAGCCAACTCATCGTGGCCGAGCCAACGCTGTGCGGCCCGATTTATGCCCACAAAGGGGTCATGGGGCTGAGTTTTCGGGTTCACGGCCGTGCGGCGCACTCCTCTACACCCGAGCAGGGGCAAAATGCGATTACGGCCGCCGCCCGCATTGCCCTCGCCATCGAGCACGAACACCAGCGCCTGCAAGCCATCCCCGCCACCACTGCGTTGGGGCCTGCTGTCGTCTCGACCACGATGATAGAGGGCGGGGTGGGGCACAATGTCATTCCCGATAGCTGTCTTATTTCGGTTAACCGCCGCCTGACGGCGTTTGAGGAGGTGGATGCCACGGCCGACCACCTCGAAGCCTCGCCCGTGCCGCCAGCCCGTTGCCGCTGAGTGTGGAGATGCGTTTGGGCTTGCCCGCCCTCTATCAGTCGCCCGATGCGCCACTGGTGCGCCAATTGGCCGAGTGGTCGGGGGTGGCGGCGGCCGTGGCTCCCTATGGCACGAATGCGCTCTGTTACAGTGGCTTGGCGCGGGAAACGGTGGTGTTTGGCCCCGGCTCAATTGACCAAGCGCACAAGGCGCAGGAATGGGTGGAAGTGGCCGAATTGGAAAAAGCGGCCGAAATTTATGCCCGCTGGTTAGGGGAATAAGGTTTGTTTTCTGGTGTAGAGGTGGATTGGTTTATTGGTGTATGGGTATAGAGGTATCTTAAAGTACACCCACATACAAATAAACCAATACACCAATAAACAAACCTACCAGATGATAGCCGTGCCAAGCATCCCTACAATCCCAAATTGCGCCCAATTCGCTCGGCCGCTGGCTGTTCGGCAGGTACAAACGGCCGTCCCGTCAGCCGTTCATACGCCGCAATATAGCGCCCCGCCACCTCCGCCCGAAACTCAGCAGGCATCATCGGTGGCTCCCCTTCCCCCCGATACCCCTGCGCGGCGTACCACTTCCGCAAAAATTCCTTGTCGAAGTTCTCTGGTTCGCCACCCTTGCCATAGGTTTCCGCCACCCAATAGCGGCTTGAATCGGGGGTGTGGATTTCGTCAATGAGGGTTAAGCGGCCGTCTACCAACCCCATCTCGTACTTCGTATCCACCAAAATCAGCCCCGCCTCTTGCGCCACCGTTTGGCCGCGCCCAAACAAGGCGAGGGCGACCCGCTCCACCTCGACCCAGAGTTCGGCCGTGAGCAACCCTTGAGCCAAAATCTCCTCGCGGGTAATGGGCGCGTCGTGTTGCCCCTGTTGCGCCTTGGTGGTGGGGGTAATGATAGGTTGGGGCAGGGCATCGTTTTTGTGCAAGCCATCGGGCAGGGAGAGGCCATACGGCCGTCGCTCTCCTTGCTCATACAAATACCACAGCGAAGTGGTTGTGACCCCTGTGATGTAGCCCCGCACAACCACCTCAATGGGCAACGGGATCGCCTCACGGCCGATAACCACGTTGGGGTCGGGCGAGCTGATAACGTGGTGGGGGACAATGTCGGCCGTTTGCTCAAACCACCACAAGCTCAATTGATTGAGCACCTGCCCCTTGTAAGGAATTAGCCCCAACACACGGTCAAAGGCGCTGACACGGTCGGTGGTAATGAGCACCCGTTGGCCTTCTTGCAGGTACACATCCCGCACTTTGCCTTCATATTTGCGCCCTAAGTGGGTAAAATTAGTTCCTGCCAAACAGTGCGGCACGGCCGCGAGGAGTTCTTCGTGGGTTAACATAGGATAGTCTCGCTGTTAAATCGGTTCTGAATTGTAACTTGTAACCTATAACCTGTACTATCTATTATCCAGCCCAACACATCTGAACAATTACAAGTTCGCATCTTTTTGACACACCACTACCTCATGCTATACTCCGAAGTCGCTTAGGCAAACAGCCTCTCGGTTCGGAGGAATGGCCGAGTGGACGAAGGCAACGGTCTTGAAAACCGTACTAGCGCAAGCTAGCGGGGGTTCGAATCCCTCTTCCTCCGCCAGCTTTTACAAAAAAATTGTGATGAACGCATGGGGAGGTGCCAGAGTGGTCGATCGGAGCCGCCTGCTAAGCGGTTAACGGCTAAACCCCGTTCATGGGTTCGAATCCCATCCTCCCCGCCAGTTCTTCATCACAATTTTCTGCACTCGTAGCTCAGTTGGATAGAGCGTGCGGCTACGAACCGCAAGGCCAGGGGTTCGAATCCTCTCGAGTGCACTTTCTGAGTTAAAGGTGAAAGGTAAAAAGTTAAAAGTAGGTTGCGATACCAACACAACTTTCTACCTTTCACTTTTTCCTTTTTACAATTGATTTCCTGCACTCGTAGCTCAGTTGGATAGAGCGTGCGGCTACGAACCGCAAGGCCAGGGGTTCGAATCCTCTCGAGTGCACTTTCTGAATTAAAAGTGAAAGGTAAAAAATGATAAGTGGATTTTCCACTACTTCATTTTTTACCTTTCACTTTTTTTTGTGCCTGCCCACTCCATGCAGGGGTTTTTTAGGTGTTTTGGATGAGTTCGGCCGCATGGAGACCCGACAGGTAAGCTCCGTGGACTGTGGCAGGGGCATCGGCCCAAGTCGCTTCGCCCGCGAAGAAAAGCACCTCGTCTATCGGCTCGGCGAGGGTGGTGCGGTCGGCCGGGGTGGCATGGGGGGCGAGATAAGAATAGGAACCACGGGCAAAGGGGTCGGTTGCCCAGCGGGTAATAAGGTGGCTAGTGGGGTTGGGGATGTCTGCTCCATAAATGGTACGCAAAACTTGCATGGCGGAAGCGATGATTTGCTCATCAGAGAGGGTTTCGAGTTGACGGCCGTAGCTCCCCGCATTAAAGCCGAGCAAAACGGGTTCGCCGAGCAACGCATACAAGTTGAGCCATTCCCCCCACTGCCCTTTTTCGGCCGCCATATAGCCCAGCAGGTGGCTCTCCTCTTCCCAGAAGACCTCGGGAAAGCGCAAATAGAGTTTGTTGAGCAAACCCATCCCCAAACGGCCGATAGCCTCTTGCTTGGCGGGGGGCAACGGTGGCGCAAAGTCTATGTCGCCGCTTTGCAACACACCCAAGGGGAGGGTGACAAGGGCGTAGTCGGCCGTGAATGTGCCTTGGGCGGTGGTCACTTCCACCCCATCTGCCCCATAAGCCACGCGCTGGACAACCTGCCCCAACCGCACATCCAACCCTGTGGCCAAACCGCTGGTCAGTTGGTCGTAACCGTTGGGGAAAATCACGTCGTCCCCTTCGATTTCTTCTCCTTCGTCGAAATACCAGAGCGAAAGTTGGGCGGCATCGGCCGCGAATTCGTGTTCGAGGGTGGTGTTGATGGCGTAATTGAGTTGGCGGCGTTCCTCGGCCGTGAGTGACTCCCCTTGCAAGAATTGGTCGAGGGCGCGTTGCAGGGAAAGGTCATCCTCTTGCTCTTCACCCCATTCTTGTAGCTCTTCGAGCAGTTCGGCAAACGCCTCTTCCATCTCTTCTAGCTCGTCGTCGTCAAGGAGGCGGCCGTTGCTGTCGTAGACCGTGTGCCTGTCGTAGTCGGTCATGACGGTGGTGGCATTGTAGCGGCGGGCTAAGGTGGGCAGGGCGGGGTGGTCGGTGCCGTGAATCCACGATGCGCCGAGGTCAAGGGCAAGACCATCGAGGGTGCGATTGGTCCAGATTCGGCCGCCAATGCGGTCGCGGGCTTCCAGAATTGTGACAGCATAGCCTGCATCGGTAAGAGTGCGGGCGGCGGCGAGGCCAGCCATGCCTGCGCCGAGGACAAGGGTGGTGGGACGGCCGTTACTTTCCCCAACCGAAAGGAGGGTTTTCGTCGGGGGTGGCACAACTGCTGAGCAGAGCGGCAAGGGAAGTGAGGAGGGAGTATTTAAGGAATTGACGGCGGTTCATTTCGTTTTAGAAATTGCTTGTGCTTAAATTTGGGGAATGGCCTTAACGGCCAAGGGAGCGCGTTGCCACCATTTCTTACGCCACCACCCGCATCTGATAGCGTTGGTAAGCGATCCAGTCGGCTTGCGTGTCGAGGTCAAATTGGACACGGGGGAGGTTAAGAATCGTCAATGGCAATTGGTGACGGCCGGCTTCCTCTTGATGAAGTTGGAAGCTGTTACGGCCGTATTGAAACACAAACGGCACGGCCGTGGGAACCAGCAACGCATTCGTGCCTTGCTGGGCACGGTCGGGGCAGATGGCGACGGCTTCGGCCGAGGTCATGGCGATGACATCTTCGAGTTCTAAGAGGGGCAAATCAACGGGCAAAATGAGGGTGTGGGTGGCGTGGTTTTGGGCGGCCGTATGCACCCCCACCCGCACAGCCCCATTTAGCCCCACCATATCTCCCTCGCTGATGGCCAGATGGCCCGCCTGCTCCGCCAGTTGGCGCACGGCCGCATCGCGGCTCACCACCAATACTTGCGCCACCGTATCAACCTGCTCCAGCAACCGCAAGAGGCGCAACAGCAAGCTCTGCATCAATGTCACCCGGTCGGCGGCCGAAAGCGCCACTGCCAAACGGGATTTGGCCAGTTGCAGTTCCTTCACAGGGACAATGACCCAAAGTGTCATGGGAAGCCTTTTAGTCGGTCAGTCTTTCAGTCTTTCAGTCGGTCAGTCGGTCAGCATTCAATCCGCAATCCGAATTCCCCATTCCGCAATCACCAATCCCCATTCCCCTACCCTTCTGCCAATTGTGCCGCAAAGGCGAGGATTTCGCCTGCCAAGCGGGCGCGGCTAGGCAGGTCGGGGATGAGAATATCGGTGGCCAAAATGGGCAGGTCGTGGGAGGCGAATTCGGCCGCATCTTCCCGCGCACAGACAAAGCCATCGAGCAGTTCATCGTAATAGTTGGCCACCCCAGCGGCCGTGGCCGTGTGCCCCAACTCGGCCATCAGTTTGGCCGCTGGCCCCTTCACTGCTTGCCCGCCGATGAGTGGACTGACAGCCAGCACCACCTCGGGCACATCGGCCAATAGGGCGCGGATGGGATACGCATTGAGAATGGGGTCTATGCTGAGGAAGGGGTTGGAAGGGGCGATGATGACGAGGTCGGCCGCTTCCAGTGCCGCAATAACTTGGGGTGTGGCGCGGGCGGTATCGGGCAGGTGGAGGTGTTGGACGGCCGGTTGCCACCGTTGCCCCACAAACCACTCTTGGAAGGGAAAATGCCCCTCGGCCGTTTCGACGATGGTCGGGCAGGGTTGGTTGCTCATGGGCAAAAGGCGCGGGCGCACACCGAGACGGCCGCACAATTCGGCCGTTACCTCGGTGAGTGTGCGCCCCTGTGCCAGCCAATGGGCGCGGGTGAGGTGCAAGCCCAAATCCAAATCGCCTAAATTAAACCATGTCGGGCCGCCCAATTCGCGTACCGCGCTCATGGCTTGCCAGCTTTCGCCCGCCCGCCCCCAGCCCGTTTCGGGGTTGCCCACGTTGGCAAGGGTGTAGAGCAAAGTGTCTAAATCGGGGCAGATGGGCAAGCCGCAATGGGTAAAATCGTCGCCCGTGTTGGCGATGATGGTGAGGTTGGCGGGGTCAACCTGCTGGGCCAGCCCAGAAGCCATCTTTGCCCCGCCCACGCCGCCTGCTAAACAAACGACGCGCCAATTGTGCCAGAGAGGTGTCATAGAGTGAAAAGTGAAAAGTAAAACGTGTAAAGTGAAAAGCGGCCAGTGGGTGCTGACCGCTAAAAGCTAATAGCTAATAGCTAAAAACTAATTGCCATTCAGCACATAGCTGGCCACGGCCGTGCCCATGGTCGCCACACCATGAATCATGGCGCGTTCGTCAAAATCAAATTGGGGGTGGTGGTGGGGAAAGTTAAACCCTTTGGCTTCGTTGCGGCCGCCGATAAAGAAGTAGCATCCGGGCACTTCTTCGAGCATGTATCCCATATCCTCGGAGGCCATCTCCCGTTTGTTAATGACATTTTCGGCTCCCACAAGTTGCACGGCCGCCTCCATCACCCGTGCCGTGGGTTCGGGGGAGTTGACCACGGCCGCGACAATGGCAATCGTTTCCAGCGCGACGGTGCAATTAAAGCCAGCCGCCAAATTACGCGCCATCTCTAAAATGCGCCGATACAACATGCGGTGAACTTCGTTGCTGTAGCTCCGCACAGTGCCTTTAATTTCCACCACCTCGGGAATCACGTTAAACGTTGTGCCTGCTTGCACTTGGCCAAGGCTAATGACGACGCTCTCTTGCGGGTCTACATTGCGGCTGACAATGCTTTGCAAGGCGCTGATGATATGGCCAGCGGCCAAGATGGGGTCTACAGCTTCGTGGGGGGCGGCGCCGTGCCCGCCTCGGCCGTGAATGGTCAGCGTAAAAATGCTGGAGGCGGCCATGGCGGGGCCAGTCGTCACTTGCACAGTGCCCAGTTCCAGTGGGGTCCAAATGTGCATGGCAAAGGCGACATCAGGCGTGGGGTTTTCCAACACCCCATCCGCTATCATGGCAAACGCCCCTCCCAACCCTTCTTCGGCGGGCTGGAAGATAAATTTGAGCGTCCCTGCCATTTGGTCGCGGTACTTGCTCATAATTTTGGCAAGGGTAAGCCCCATCGTCATGTGGCCATCATGGGCACAGGCGTGCATCATCCCTTTGTTGAGAGAGGCGTACTCGGCGCGGGTTCCTTCTTGGATGGGCAGTGCGTCCATGTCGAAACGCATCAGCACAACAGGGCCGGGGTTGGCTCCTGTGAGCAAGCCCACAACCCCTGTTTGCCCCACCCCCGTTTGCACCTCTAGCCCCAGTTCCTGCAAAGATTGGGCAATAATCCGCGAAGTGCGATGCTCCTGAAAGCCAATTTCGGGGTAGCGGTGAAAATCCCGTCGCAAAGCAATCATCTCGGGGAAAAGCGCTTGTGCTTCTTGGGTGAAATTGGGTAATGCCTGACTGCTCATAAATGCCTGCTCAAAAGAGGGAGGGAGGTTAGAAAATAAATAGGCACGGGTTTGCCCCGTGTAGCTCGGGGGTATTATAGCAGTTTTGCGACAGGTTCGTTGATTAGAAGTTGGGTAAGTGAGAGGTGGTGTTACTTGCTCATAATCGCCATTTTTTAACTGAACAAATGGATTTATTGAGGTCTTCTTTTAACGCAAAGTCGCAAAGACGCAAAGGGAGCAAGGGAGCAAAGAAGCTCCTAAACCCTTTGCGTCTTTGCGCCTTAGCGGCTTTGCGTTAAAAAAACAGATTTGTTCACCTTATTTGCGTGCCAATTCTAAATCATTCCAATTGGCAATGGGTGTGTTTCATTTCAGTTGAGAGCCGTCGTAGGGGCAACCCTTGTGGTTGCCCTAACCTCTGGTAAATGTGAGACTGGGGGTAGGCACAAGGCCTACCCCTACAATGTTTCAACCCAAATGAAACACACCAATTGGCAATTGACCACGCACAAGGTATGTTTGTGCCATGCAACCTGCGTTTACCCACCACACCACACCGCACAGTGATACGATTCACTGGTCAAATTGGGCTGGGCGTTGGGGGGCGACGCAGTATTTGACGGTGTTGGGGGTGGGGATGCAGGCGTTGTTGGTGGGGGTGGGCACGGCCGTAGCCAGCCGCTGGGTTGCGGGCTATGGCTGGGGGGTGCTGGCGGCCGTGTGCCTCTGGTTGGTATGGCTCGTTTTGCGCCAACTCCTGCCCCTGTTCCACAAGCGCACCCTCGTCATTTCCCCCAATCGCTGACGGTGTATGACATAGATTGGCGGCGCACCACCAGCCGCCAATTCACGGCCGCACAGGTGCAGGCGGTGCTTTACACCAAACGCGCCAGTGGCGATTGGGAGGCGATGCTTTGGTTGGTGTACAAGGTGCGGCCGTTCGGCCGTGAACAACTCGAGTTGACAACCCATTACCCCCTCGCCCCGTGGTTGCACACGGCCGACCAGCAAGCCCTGCACACGCTCCTGTGCCAAATTCTCACGGCACGCCATTGGGGGGAGATGGCTGGAGGCGAGTGATTGTTATAAGTTTGAACTCGAGAGTGGGGATAAGGGAGTGGCGGCCAAAAACATCCCATGCCCCTTCTCCCCACTCAAAATTGGGAAAGAAGCTCTCTCGACAGCCAAACCATCAGGGATTTCCAAAAGTCACAGAACATCGAATGGGGGAGCGTCCCCTTCTCCCTACCCTAAATAGCTTGCAAGCAAGGCTCTTTCCCTGTGGATTAGGGTTCAATTTGAGTAGACAAAAATCTTGTCGGGGTAAACAAAAACCTTGTCGGGATAGACAAAAATCTTGTCGGGATAGATAAAAGTCTTGTCTGGGTAGACGAGAGTCTTGTCTTGGTAGACAAAAGTAGACAAAAGTCTTGTCGGGACAGACAAGACTTTTGTCGAGATGGACAAAAGCCTTGTCTGGGTAAATTAACTTTTAGGCTAGACAGAGATACCTTTATTTGCTAAATTTTATGCTTGTGTAATGATTAATTTTTAGCCAAAGGAGTTTGACATGCCTAACATTTCTCTTTCGCAACAAGTTTCTGACCTTCGCACAATGGCTGGCGGCATCACCACAAGGCTGGATGACCTGATAGAGGGTGGTATTTCGGCGGCCGATGCGGCCGTGCTGAACGCTTTTGCCGATAAGCTAGACCAAATCAATGCCGAGCAAGAGGATCTGAAAGCGCAATTGAAGAGCAAAACGAAGGAATTGTATGACCAGATAAAGGAAGCGAAGGCGAAACAGTCTAACGTGAGGATGCGGATAAAGTTGTGTACGCCCCAGCACAATTGGGTGGCTTTTGGCATTAAGGCCAAGCAGTAAGCGGCCGTGAGGGGGGCATAAGATGGGGATGGGGAAATGGTGTTGTGGAAGGGAGTTGTGTGGGGAGTTCTATGGCCGTTTGGCGGAGGCGGCACAATCAGCAAACCTGCCCATTCCCCCTTTAGATGCTCCCCCCCCACCTGCTAAACGCGACACTCACGATACGACTTTTGAAAAACCCTGCGTGAACCATTCAAAAATTGTAAACCAATCTACCCCGCTATAGAATTAGCCGCGTTTAGGCTTCATTTGCCCAATGACCTACTCATCTACTACACCATTTTTTATGAGGTAATCCGATGCAAGACGTTTTAACAAAGCTCCAAGCGGCGCAAGCAGAACTCGACCCACAATTCAAAGCACTCAAGAATGTCATGGGTGGCTTGCAAGGAGCCATCCGCCTCGCCAGCGCTGAAAAGGCGGATGCCTTGCCCATGAACAAGGCGTTGAGCAAGCTGGAAACGGCCGCCTCCCAAGTGCCCAACGAGAGCTTGCAAACGGCCGTGGCCGCCTTTTCGGCCGCCACCCAAGCCGCTTTGGATGGCCTCGCCTACGACTTTGCCAAAGATTTGCGGGACACCTTTTCTGCACGGGGGCTATCTGTCGAAGGTCGGCCGCCCACCCTCACCGTTGGCCTGCTGACCCTCAAGATAGACATCGCCGCCCGCAAGGGTCAATGGTTGTACGGCCGTGAAGCCCTCACCAACCCCATCCCCCTCTCCCTCGCCGCCATTGTCAAGGCATATGACCAACAAACCAAGCGCATTGCCAACCGCTCCATAGACGGCTCTGCCCTGTTACAAGAAATTTACAAGGCGTGGAGCGATTTAATCGCCGAAAAAGCACGGCGACCCGCAGGCGGCCGTCTCAACCTCATCGAAGTCTACGCCAAACTCGTCCTCAATCGGCAATCGGCCCGCTTTTGGAACGCCCCCACCCGCAACACCTTCAAGGATTACGAACGGGAACTGTTTGTGCGCGATTTGGTTCTGCTCCAAGAGAACGGCCACACCCAACTCACGGCCGATGGCGAAACCCGCCAACTCCGCCTCGGCGTAGCCACCAAAGCCCAAGCCGACCAAGCCAGCCGTAGCCTCTGGCTCCCCAACGCCAACGAATACTACAGCGACATCACCTTCGATTAGTGGTTAGTGGCGAGTGGTTAGTGGCTAGTGGACAATCCCCTCTGCTCCTCCGCTCCTCTGCCCCCCCTCTCTTCCTCCCCTTCCTCCTATGACCCCCCTCTCCCGCCCCCTCGCCCGGCACATTGTAGAAACATTGGGCAGTTTTGGCACACCACCCACCCGTGGCGTGCAACATTTTAACGTCGGCAACCAATCCATCTTGCAAGCCATAGACAAGTTTTACCTCTCCTCCTACCTGCAAGATGGGGGCGCGGCCTACAAAATGGTCATCGGCGACTACGGCAGTGGCAAATCCCACTTTTTGTATTGCCTGCGCGATATGGCATGGGAGCGCAACTTCGCCGTGGCCAAAGTAGACCTCAGCCCAATCGAAACCCCCTACAACGACCAGAAAAAGGTGTACGAGGCCGTCGCCCAAAACATCATCTGGCACGAGGCCGAAGCGAGTTTTAGCGACGAAACGGGTTTGCTCCGCTTTTTGCAGGGCACATTGGCGCGGGTGGTGGATGGGGATGATTGGGGGCTGGAAATGTTGGCCAATCCGCTCTACAGGGGGCTGATTGACACACTGGAGGCCACGGCCGTAGACAGCCCTGCCTACCAAACGGCCGTCATCGCCT
Organism: Candidatus Hadersleviella danica; assembly: GCA_016711405.1. Taxonomy (GTDB): domain Bacteria; phylum Chloroflexota; class Anaerolineae; order Promineifilales; family Promineifilaceae; genus Hadersleviella; species Hadersleviella danica. The sequence continues at coordinate 54,746 of JADJSZ010000035.1, forward strand.
ACTTCGACAGCCTTCTGCGCGACCAAGAAGAGCGGCTCGACACCCTCGGCCGTTGGCTGATGGGCGAATCCACCAGCCCCGCCGACACCAAAATCCTGCGCGAAGTGGGCGTGACGGGCAAAATCAACAAGGGCAACGCCTTCCGCATGTTGCGCTCCCTCTGCCAAGTCATCCGCGCCCTCTCCTACAGCGGCCTCCTCTTGCTCTTTGACGAGGTAGACCGCATGGCCAGCGTCGGCGGCCGTGCTGAAAAATTGGCCACCGACACCCTGCGCGAAGTGATAGACCGCACCCGCGAAGATTTGCCCGGTGCGATGTTCGTCTACGCCGTGCCCCCCCAATTTATTAACGATGTCGTGCCCAAATACCCCGCCCTGCAACAGCGGGTGCGCGCCCCCGGCCGTTTCAGCCACATCAACCACTTCAGCCCCCTCATCAGCCTCGACCACCTCGATATGGACGAGAACGACCTGATGCTGGGCATTGGCGAAAAGCTCATCCCCATCTATGAAACAGCCTTTGATGTGCAACTCGACCACACCATCCAACGCGCCAACGCCGTCATTTTGGCCGATGTAGCACGGGATGTCTTTTTGGATGTCAGCCACCGCCGGCTGTTTGTCAAATCGTTTGTGGTGGAGCTGGCTCGGCAAGCACACGGCCGCCAACACACCATCACCGAAGCGGAAGCGCAAGCCATTTTGCGCGGCCAAGTAGACGATTTGGCGGGCGGGGAAACACCACCCTTTTAAATTGTGAATGGTGAATGGGGAATTTTTAATGGTTAATGGCCTCATTCACAATTCACAATTATCCATTCACCATTCACAATTCCCATGATTGGACAGCAAGTTGAACACCCCCAGTTTGGGGCAGGGCAAGTCGTGGCCATTTACCGCAACGGGGCGGAATGGCTGGTGCGCTTCGAGAACGGCTTGCGCTTTCGTCGGCCGCGCACCGAGTTTGAGAACGGCCGTGCCCCTGCCCCCCACAGCCCCATCCCCCACTCGCTGTACCAGCCCCCGCCCCCCATGCCCCCCGACCAGCGCGAGGCGCGTCACCTTATCGAGGCGTTGCGCCTTGGCATTGCCCCGCCGAGCATGTTTCGGAGTTGACGGTGAACTTAGAGGCTGAGAAAGCAAGCCTTGTGCAGGCACACACGACAGCCACCAGCAGGGTGGCGCAGTGCGGGCAGTGGTGGGGGAATATGGGTTTGGCAAAAGCCACATGGTGGAGTTGGCCACCCAAGAGGCGTTGACCCGCAATTTTTTGGTGGCCACCATCAGCCTCGACTTGCAAGAGTTGCCCCCCCATCGGCCGTTTGCCATCTACCAAGAGGCTCTGCGCCACCTGCGCTACCCCGACACCGACGAGCGCGGACTACGGCCGTTGCTCGAAAAAACGGCCGCCCTCCCCCACGCCGTCACCCATTTCCACGAAAACGCCCCCACCCCCAACGACCCACTGGCCGTGGGCTTAGAAAAATTCGCCAGCATCACCTCCTCCCGCCAGCGGGGGGCATGGGCCACTTGGCTGATGGGCGGCAAGCGCACCCCCAGCATGGCCAAAGGGTTTTCGGCGGCCAACAAATTCCCTTCGATTTACACCGTGGGGCACAATGCGCGGCAGATTGCCTATTTGTTCACGGCCGTGTCCGCCCTCGCCCGCCTCGCCAACTACAGCGGCCTGTGCCTGCTGGTAGACGAGGCCGAGAGCTACGCTTTGTTGGCGAGGCATCAACGGCCGAAAGCCTCCCTCTTCTTCCAAGCGCTCATCTACGCCGCCCTGCGCGGCCAACAAACCAAACTGGCCGAGCGGGATTTTCCCCAGCACCGCTGGCGCGAATACCCCCTCGCCTACGACAACGGCCAATCCTTCTTTTTCCTCTTTACCGTCACCTACAGCGACAACCGCTTGCCTTTGTCGGATTGGCTGACCAAGGAGCAAATCTTCAACCTTGCCCCTGTGGCCGACCCGCAAGAGATTGGCCAATTATTGCAACGCATTTTGGGCTACCATGCCCAAGCGTATGGGTACGAACCCGCCGATCGGCAGGGGCAAATACAGGGGCGCGGCCGAGTTGCTCGCCCAAGGGATTGCGCCACGGCCGTCTCTCCATGCGCTCCTGCATCCGCATGGCCGTGGAGCTATACGATTTGCTCTACCTGCACCCCGAGTACGAGGTCGCCATTTTGTTGGATGAGTTGCGGACGCAGGTGCAGTGAGAAGTGAAAGGTGAAAAGTAAAAGGTGAAAAGTGAAAAGTAGCCTAACCAGCACCCCACTTTTTATTTCTCACTTCTCACTTTTTACTCCCTCCCCCCCCATGCTCACCCCCTACCAAGTTAAGGCGCTGATACCGCGCACGTGGCCGCTATTTTTTGCGCGGCACGGCCGTTTTACGCCCGTGCAAGAGGTGGCCATTCCCCCCATCATGGCGGGGCACGACACCTTGGTCACAGCCGCCACGGCCGCTGGCAAAACCGAAGCGGTGATTGCCCCCTTGCTGGAGCGGTGGTGGGAGCACGCCCAAGAGAGCCAACTCACCATCCTGTACATTTGCCCCACCCGCGCCCTTGTGCGCGACTTGGCCGAACGGCTCCAACCCCTGCTGGCCAATACGGCCGTTAAACTAGCCACCAAAACAGGTGATTTCGCCCCCCTGAGTAGCCAACGGCCGCCCAGCATCTTGCTCACCACCCCCGAATCGGCCGATTCCCTGCTGACCCGTAGCCCCAAACTGTTTATCACCACCCGCGCCATTGTGCTGGATGAGATTCACCTGTTCGACAACACGCCACGGGGCGACCATGTGCGCTGTTTACTCGAGCGCATCGAGCGCATTCGCACCTATGCCCTGCCCAAAGCACGGCCGACCCAGCGCGTGGCCCTTTCGGCCACGGTGTTGGATGCGGCGGGGGTGATGGCGCGTTATTTGGGCGAAACGGCCGACCATGTCAGCATCCCCGGTGGCCGACACATTTCGGCCGAAATTCGGCCGCTCTACGATTTGGGCGAATTGGCGGGGGCACTGACAGAACGGGCGGCGCGGAAAACATTGCTCTTCTGCAATTCGCGCCACGAAGTTGAAAAAACGGCCGCGTATCTGCGCCAAAAACTGAGCCATCACGCCGAGATTTTTGTGCATTACAGCACCTTGGATAGCCAGATGCGACAGGAAGTGGAAGCGCGATTTGCCTCGGCCGCCACGGCCATTTGTGTTTGCACCTCCACGCTGGAATTGGGCATAGACATTGGCACGGTGGACGATGTGGCTCTGCTCGGCGCACCCGCCGACCTGAACGGCTTTCTCCAGCGTATCGGCCGTGGCGGGCGGCGCACCGAAGAGATGCGCGTGTTGTGCCTGCCCAAATCCCCCCGCGAATGGGCGCAATTTGAGGCGTTGTTAGCGGTGGCGCAAGGCAGTTGGCCGCTGTCGCTGGCTCACAGCGGCAGATGACCCGCCGCTGGAGTTAGAGGAGACGGCCGTCTACGGCTTCCGCCCTTCGGTACTCATCCAGCAAATTTTTAGCCTCATCCGCCAAAGCCCCACGGGGCAAGTGCGCTTGGCCGATGTGCGCGGCTCATCCCACCTAACCACCGAGGCGGTGCGGAGCATCCTCTCGCAATTGGTGTGGGAGGGGTATTTGCAAGCGGGGCGGCCGGGGGATTGGGGGGCAGACCCCGCCTTGCAGGAGTTGCTCGACAGGCACGAAATTTACAGCAACATCGGCACAGAGGTGCAGATGACCACGGCCGTGGATGCCTATTCGGGGCAAGTGTTGGGGCAAACGGAGCGGAGCTACCCCACGGGAGCCGTTTTGCTCTTTGGGGGGCGGCCGATGCGCGTCGTGTGGCAAGATAAGTACCGCTTTGGGCTAACCCCTGCCCCGCGCACGACGATAGATGATGTGGTGCGTTTTGGCGGGGGCGAAATGGCCATCCCCTTTGTGGTGGCGCAAGCGGTGGCGCGGGGGCTGGGCATTGCCCCGGCCGAGATGCCGTTTTTGCCTGCGGGTGAGGGGGTTTGGCTCTTCCACTTTTGGGGGACGGTGTGGGGCAAGTTGCTAGCGGAGCTGTTGTTGGCGCAGGGGGTCATGGCGACCTCGGCCGATGAGTATGCGTTGTATTTGCCGCTGGCCATCCCCGCCCTGCCCTCGTGGAATGAGGCGGTGGCGCGGCGCGTGGGGCAACGAACGGCCGCCAATTTAGCAGATATGTTGGGGATGGGGCGTTTTCACAGTCTGCTCCCGGCGGATGTGGCCAGTGCGGCCGTGGTCGGCCTGCTCAATCTGGCGCGGCTCGGCCGTCTCTACCGCGCCACCACCCTCACCCACCGCCCTGAGCTAGGCGAATCGCTTACCGCTCTGCACGAGAGCTAAGCGAATTGTAACTATTTTGACAATGTTACTCGATAGTTGTGAATTTCGAAAAGTTCGAAAAGAAGGTAGAGTCATGTGGAAACACCTTGCTTCGCAAAGAGTAAGCGAAAAACCTCATCGACAGATTCACCTGTATTAAGAAGCTCATGAACCATAAGGATGAGAGACTGAACCAGTGCTTGACTTTGTTGACGACAAACTTCTCCAATGGTTTTGAGGGAAGCACCAAGCCCTTTTGGTGTGACAGTTCAAGGCTATGCAAGTGTAAGAAAGAATAAGCCACAAAGACCAGACACCAATGTTTTTGAAAGGCTTCGGCCGTTCGCATGCGATATTCATCCAACCCTAACTGACCTTTGCTGTCCTGATAAAAGGTTTCTATCGGCCAACGCAGAAGATAGGTTTGAACAATGAGTTCGGCACTCCAATCCAAACGATTAGAGATCAAAATGACAAAATTGCCTTCGAGTTGTGGGTTATCAAAAGAAATAACGAGACGAACCTTCCCCAGCACGGGAATGGCCAGGTTCCGTGAAAAGCACCAATATGTTTTGTCTTTAACTTGAATTGGCCGAAATGCTGTTGAAGGAATAAGTGGGACTAGTTCTTCAACTTTGATGTGCGGACTAGGCAGAGAAATGACCTTGCCATCCTCATCTTTCAGAACAAAGCTGTTGACTTCCAAATTGCGATTCTTCTTGAGGACGCTGATCCAATCTTTTTCGGCTAACTCAATGGCGGTCACAAATTCTTGCGCCAGATACCACCCATCGAAAAGAACGACCTCAAAAGACAAGTTATGGTCAATCGCTTGCTCGAGTAATATCTTAGCTAAGGTGATTTTGGTTTTAAACTGCTCATGTGCGGCGCGGAACTCTTCATCAAGGAGTAACAGAGGAGCGACTTCTTTATGAAATTGTTGGCGCGCCTTCTTGGCCTTTGGAATCTGGCGGTCTGGAAGCAGTTTTTTGACAAACTCTTCCCAGCGCGTCTGTTCTTCATAGCGGCGATAGATTAAGAAATCAAGGGGAAAGCGAATTTGGCCACACACATAATGGCTGGTCACTAAATTATGGCTCAAGGGGTAACGGTCTTCGGCATGATGGTAATGGCGGGCTACATATTCGAACAAATCACCTGCATGTTCACACAAGGTGTCGTCTATGATTAGGGCGGCCATGTCCCGTCGTCGGCGATATGTTTTAACAGCCTCCTTCATTTGCTGTACCCGTCGGTCATTAATCTGCTTTTGTTGCCATGGTGATTCTGAAAAGAAGCGACTGAGGTTGGTTTTATCCGCACTTTCCAAAAGGCAACGGGCTATGTTGGCCATGCTCTTGTTTTCTAACACCATCAAGCCTGTCAGGTAATTCCGAAAGTGGTTGAATTGACGGCAATCTTTGAAGCAAGACCGAAATTCGTCACCATATTTCAAAACGATAGGTGTTGGTTGAACAATGGGCAACTGCATTTTGTTCTCTCCTGAAGCAATTTTGGATCCTCTTTTTTACTTCAGATTTTCTATCCAACAAAATTCACAACTATCGAGTAAAGGATAAAAGAACTATGAATTGGAAAATAGGTTTGTTTTTAACCACCCTGTTGGCTTTGATAGGGTGGGCAACTTTTCCCAGTGGCACTACCCTAGCCAAATGGTGGCAAGGGCGTTCGTCGGCTGGTCTACCTGCCCAGACTGGCGACCCACAACCAGCCACTCCGCAAGATGTTCTCGTCCAAACGGCCTATGCTACACTCAGCACGGCCGTGCGCGACCTGCCCCCCGCCGATTTGAGCGAACTCGACCCTCGCCTCGACCGCGAAATCAACCCCCGCCTGAGTTTATTCACCCGCTCGAGGTTGAAGTGACTGAGGGGCTGGACCCCTGCTGGCCATTCAAGCCGCCAGCCATGCCCCCGCCGCCCCAACGCCTTTGGCACCCCTGCTCAACTTTGAGGCGCAAGGCTACTCATTTGTCCAACCACCCGACACCGTCGGCGAGGTGGGTCTCAACCACTACATCCACATGATTAACGGCAGTGGCGGAACCCAAATGCACATCTACAACAAGAGTGGGGTGCAACTTGGTAACACCATCATCGTTCAGGATTTGGGCAGTGGCGGGTGTACCAATGGCGCAGGCGACCCGATTGTGCTGTTCGACCATCTGGCCAACCGCTGGATGATTAGCGAATTTTCGGGGTCAACCGATGCCCTTTGCGTTTATGTTTCACAAACGGCCGACCCCACAGGCAGTTGGTACGCCTACCAATTCAACACTCCCTAACTTCCCCGACTACCCCAAATACAGCGTCTGGCCTGATGGTTATTATGTGACCACCAACGAAAATAATATCCCAGCTATGTATGCCTTTGAGCGAGAGGCCATGCTCACAGGTGCACCTGCAGACATGGTTCGCCTTGGTGCCCCTGCCTTGGCTGGCTTTGGCTTCCAAGCTTTCACCCCAGCCGATTTAGATGGGCCAGCCCCACCGACCAACAGCCTCGCCCTCTTCATGCGCCACCGCGACGATGAAGTTCACAACGAGGGAAGTAACAATCCCAGCCAAGATTACCTCGAGATTTGGCAATTTGCAGTGGATTGGACAACGCCTGCCAACTCCACCTTCACCAAGCTCCAAGATGTGGCCACGGCCGAATTCAGCTCCGATTTGTGCGGCCTGACCAGCTATTCCTGTATTGCCCAGCCCAGTGGTGGCATTCCCCTCGACCCCCTGCGCGAGGTGATTATGTGGCGTTTGCAATACCGCAACTTCGGCACCCACCAGAGCCTTGTCGGCAACCATGCCACCGATGTGGATGGCACCGACCGCGCTGGGGTGCGTTGGTTTGAGTTGCGCCGCACCAGCGGGGCATGGAGTTTGTACCAACAGGGAACCTATGCCCCCAGCGACGGCCTCAGTCGCTGGATGGGAGCGATTGCGATGGACGGCGATGGCAACATGGCTCTGGGCTACAATGTCTCCAGCACCTCGCTCCACCCCAGTTTGCGCTACGCGGGGCGGCTGGCGACCGATACCTTGGGCACATTGCCCCACGGCGAATACAACATTGTGACGGGGGCAGGGGTCAACACGGCCGAACGCTACGGCGATTACAGCGCCATGAGCGTAGACCCCGCCGACGATTGCACCTTCTGGTTTACAGGGCAATACAACCCCACCAGCCAGTGGAGTACGCGCATTGCCACCTTTAAGTTCGACAGTTGTGGGGTTCCCATTGGGCCACTCGATGAGGTGGCTTACCTACCTTTGGTGATGCGCCCTGCCGCCCCACCACCACCTCCTCCGCCTACGATTCCCACTGTGCTTAATGGGAATTTTGAAAGCGGCCCTGATGGCAATTGGGCCGAATCTTCCTCCAATGGGCCCGACCTCGTCACCAATGTTTTACCAGCAACCCTAACCCCTCGTTCGGGCAGTTGGGTGGCTTGGCTAGGTGGGATAGATAATGAAACCAGCGAACTTTCCCAAGCATTTACCTTGCCCAGTTCTCCCGCCCTCTACCTCAACTTCTATTACCGCATTGGTTCGCAGGATTTATGCGATTATGACGATGCGGTTATCTATGTCGGAGCCTCGGCCGTAGCTAGTTTCGAGTTATGCGAGGACAACAACAGTGCCAATTGGGTTGGCGACAGCCTCAACATGGCTCCTTACGCGGGGCAAACGGTCACTGTTCGCTTTACTACAGTCACCGATAGCACAAATCTGAGCAGCTTTTTCATAGATGATGTGGCCTTCTCCACCACCCCCTTGGCGGATGCCGAAATGCAACGCCAGCCGGGAGGGGCATACGGACAAGCGAAATCAGCTATCGGCCGTTAGCTCCCTAGGTTCGGTTGACATTTAAGTCGTGAACTCAGGTGCGACGCACTTTTTAGAAGTGCGTCGCACCTCGGCTCTCACTTAACATGGAGCATCTTATCTGTTGCAGGCTCCTCAGGGGGCAGGGCAAACCAAACGGCCAACACAACCAACCCTCCCACAGGCGCTAACCCAAACAAGAGCCACCATGCGCTCTTCCCAATATCGTGCAAGCGACGTGCGCCAACGTCCAATTGGGGCAGGAACAGGGCCGTGGCAAACACAGCCCCCACATTGGGGTGCAGATAGGTGAACCCCGTCGTTACCAAACTCACAAACAAGGTAAACCACCAAAACTCCGCCCGCGACGCTTGGCCAGTAAAGTCGGCGTACTTAATCAGGCACACCCGAATCGCCTCTTGAAAGGTTACGGGGTTCTCGTCACGCTCTTGGGCTTTGAGCAATTCTGTCATTTCTGTCATTCCGAACTCCTTATTGAATATAGAGATAGTTTGTCGCAAAGATGTCCGCCAAGTCAGGGGTGTGGCGGAACTATCTCCATTGTTGAGGGAGACGGCCGTTTTATCAACTGTGGAAAACACTGGGTTGCCCTCTTCTGGCTCCCCTAGGGTTTCCCCTAGTTTGAGAACCAACTCGACACGGGAGCTAACCTCGTATTTGGCAAACATATTTCTGAGGTGAAATTCCACCGTGCGAATAGAAATACCCAGCGATGAGGCGATGAGCTTGTTGCTGAGTCCTTGCAGGAGTTGTTCGGCGACTTCCCGTTCACGGTTGCTCAAGAGAGGGGGTTCGTTCATGGTCGTTTGGGGGGACAGGGGACGAGGGACTGGGGACTGGAGACTGTCTTTAACGGCCGTCCCTTGTCTCTCGTCCCCTGTCCCCTGCCTTTAGCTTCCCCGATAGGTGCTGTACCCATATGGGCTGAGGAGAAGGGGCACATGGTAGTGGCTGTTGGGGTTGGCAATGTCGAAGATGATAGGAATGTAGGGGTAGAACCCTTTGGTGTTGGTGCGGGCGAAGTAATCGGCCGTCTTAAACACCAATTTATACACCCCCGCTTCTAGCTCGGGGAGCATGGGGGGCAAACGGCCGTTGTCATTCGTCAGCCCACCCGCCACAAACTCCCATTTGCCATCTACCATCTTAAACAAATGCACCTCCACCCCTTCCGCAGGGCGGCCGTGCGTCGTATCGAGAACATGGGTTGTTATCATAGAAGTCTCTCAGTCTTTCAGTCTGTCAGCTAGTCAGCTAGTCAGCTTGTCAGTATCTTACTCTCTTTCGCCCCTGCTCCCTTGCCCCCATCCCGCACCAACCACTCCATTAGGCACCGATGGTGTGAGGCGACAGGGTGGCCTTGCACCAACTCGGCGGCCGTTTCTGCCACCGTGTGCCAGTCATACCGTTGCCCTTCTTCTAAAATGGCAAAATCCATTTCGTGGGTGATGGGGTAATGGTAGAGCCAAATAACCTTAAAGCCAAGTTCCCCCACGCTAAAGTGGGTACGGCCGAAGCGCAACTGGGCTGGGTCGAGGGCAATGGTTAACTCCTCGGCCACTTCGCGCACGGCCGCTTCCGCTGGCTCCTCCCCTTCCTCAATAGTTCCCCCAAACAAAGCCCAGCTATTAGGCCACACAATCTCGGGCTTGTCATCGCGCAGTTGCCAAGCCACCCGCCCATCCTCCACCCGCTGGAGCGCTGTCAGCACCACCCGTTGCCCCACCTCAGGCGCCTCTTCCAGCCATTTGGCCAAGCGCAAAAAGGTGATTTGGCGCTGTTGCTCGGCCGCAAGGTGCAACTCCACGTCGGGGTTGTTCGGCAAACGGCTCTGCAAGATGGCCAACATCTCGGCCGCGCTCTTGCCCGTGGCACAAACGATGAAGATGTGGCCAAACTTCAGCTCGTAGTCGGCGTTCCCCTCCGCCAAGGCCTGAATCACCGCCTCATCCGCGCCCTGCACCCCCGCCTGCTCAAAGCCAGAGAGGTCGGCCGTGGCCGCAAACCTGCGCCGCAAATGCTCCACATCCCCAATCTTGGGGTGGTGGCGAAACGCTTCGAGCCAATCGGCCGGCTCTAATTCCCACCACAGGTTGCCCGCCCGCATAAATAAATTTTCGAGGGAGATAAACGGCCGTGCCGCCACCATGCCCTCTACCCAACGCGATGCCCCACAGCACCGCGCCAAGTGTAAGCGCAGTTTTTCGGGTGAAAGAGAGTTAATTTGGTTCCACATAATGGTTATTTGTCATTTGTCATTGGTCATTTGCTACTTGGCCTTAATGGCCAGTCCCTTTACCCATTTTCAATTGCCTTTTTCCCAGCGAATAGCTACCCTTAAGATAGAGACGAGAGATAGAGATAGAGGGGAAGTTGGTAGGCGAAACAATCTTATCTCCTCTCTCCTAATTGATTAGCTAATCTCTTTTTTCTAACCGCGGAGGCGCGGAGAACGCAGAGGAAATTCCAGAGATAACTCCGCGACCTCTGCGCCTCCGCGGTTCAATAGTCAATAAG
>JADJSZ010000036.1 GCA_016711405.1 Candidatus Hadersleviella danica
ACATGCTATCCATTTCCGTCTATGACAATATCATCTTTGACGAACAAAACGCCCATGCCGAGTCGCTGTTTGTCGATAGGGGCGGCCGTGTCCTCCGCTTTGCCCTCAAGCCCGGCCAAATGATTGGTGAACACAATGCCCCCAGCTCCCCCATGTATATCCTCATCATGCAAGGAAGCGGCATATTTTCAGGGGGCGACCAGAAAGCCCAACGATTCGGCCGTGGCATGATGCTCGCCTTTGACGTGGGCGAGACACACGCCATTCTCGCCGAAGATGAAGAACTTGTTTTCTTGGCTTTTTTACACGGTGTGCCCGAAGAACTAAAGGGCATATCCCCCGAACTGGAGTAACCTATGACGAAACAACCACCCCCCAGCAAATTGGCCCAATGGTGGGCCAAGGTCATGAACTGGTTAGGGCAACCATCTCCCCCGCCCCCCACAACACCCGCACCCACACCCGCATCCACCGAATATGCTAAAATGAGTTGGGCAGACGATGGCGGCCCAACCCCTCCTGCGGAAGAACCCCCTCCACATCCTTAATTTTGGCGAGAACGATATGTCAAATGTCCCTACCCCCATTCCCGCACCACCTCATTGGACATTTGGACAGGTGGTTTGGGGCACGCTGGTACTAACGGCCGTTGGCCTCAGCTTTTGGCTCCTCTCTCAGTTTTACCAACTGCTGTTTATCCTGTTCATCGCCATTATCATCGGCACTGTTCTGCGGCCGATAGTAGTATGGCTAAACCGCTGGGGTGTGCCCCCCAAAGCGGGTGTGGTGCTGGTTTACCTCTTCTTCCTTGCCGGACTTGTCGGCTTTGGGGTGCTGTTATTCCCGCTCATCGCCGAGCAGAGTGCCAAAATTACAGCGGCCATACCCGACTATTATAAAAGTGTGCGCGAATGACGGCCGACCAAATCTGGCCCCTTCATGGATAGCCTCAGTGCCATCCTGCCCGAGAATTTATCCTTTTTAGATCCGATGCAGGCTTCGGCACAAGATGTGCTAGAGTCGGCCGAGCAGGTGTTGGCCTATGTGGCCACGGCCGGGAGCGGCTTTTTTACCGCTCTCGTCCTCCTCCTCTTGGCCTATTATTGGACACTCGACGGGCCGCGCATCATCCGCTCCCTGCTCCTCCTCGCCCCCCTCAACCAGCGCGAAAGCATTGGCGAACTGATTGCCACGATGGAAGCCAAAGTGGGAGCCTACATGGCTGGACAAGGCGTGCTCATCCTTGTCGTTGGCGGGATGTCGCTGTTTGCCTATTGGCTCATCGGCTTGCCCTATCTGCTCGTTCTCGCCCTTGTGGCGGGGCTGATGGAAGCGGTGCCCCTCATTGGGCCTCTCATTGGAGCCATCCCCGCCCTTTTGGTCGCCCTCACCTTGGGGCCAGATAAACTCATCTGGGTCATTGTGGCCACCGTTATCATCCAACAACTCGAAAATAATTTCCTCGTCCCCCGCATTATGCGCCGCGCTGTGGGGGTCAATCCCTTCGTCACTTTGTTGGCGCTGTTTGCGTTTAGCTCCCTGTTGGGCGTGGCTGGGGCACTGATGGCCATCCCCATAGCGGCCATTATTCAGCTTTTTGCTAGACCATTTTGTGTTTAAGCCGGGCACCGAGCCAGAGATGGTCAACGGCCGTGGTTATGCCAGCCGCTTGCGCTATGAAACCCAAGAATTGGCGCGTGATTTGCGCCAACAAACGCGCTCTCTGCCCGATGGCTCCGCCGAACAAGTTCAACAAATCGAACAAGTGATGGATCAGCTCGAGGCCATTGCCACCGACCTTGATGGGTTGTTGGCCTCGGCCAGCCCCCCTATGGAGGCGGCATGACCAAGCAACTCATTTGGATTGGCACGGCCGTGATGACCACCCTTTTGGCCTTGGTGTTGGTGTGGGAATTTCGCCTTGCCCTTGTCTACGTCTTCATCTCTTTGGCCGTCGTCGCCACCCTTCGCCCCTTGGTCAAACGGCCGACAGGGCAATCATGGCTCATGCGCGGCGGGGTCATTTTGCTCCTCATAGCGGCCGTGGCAGGTCTTGGCTCTCTGCTGGTGGTGGGCTTGGGCGCGGCCATCAACGACATTGAACAGTTAGGCCAGCAATTATCGCGGCAAGATAGGTGGCACCAACCCGCATGGTTATTGGGTAGTTCGTTCCAAGAACTGCTCGATACCCGTTTGCCCACCCCCAGCCAACTGTTTTCGGCCGTGTTGGGCGACGAAGGGGAATTTGTGTTGCCGGCCGTTCTCGGCTTCACCCAGAGCATTTTCTCCCTCATCAGTGGGTTTCTGGTCATTCTTTTTCTGAGCGTGTACTGGGGAGCAGACCAGAGCCATTTTGAGCGGTTATGGCTTTCGCTCCTCCCCGGCGAACAACGCGCACGGGCGCGGGACATGTGGCGGTCTGTCGAGCAGGGGCTGGGAGCCTACATCCGCAGTGAATTTGCCCAAGCGTGTTTGGCTGGGGTACTCCTCGGCGCGGGCTATTGGCTGATTGGCTCCCCCTATGCCGCCCTGCTGGCCTTGTTGGGTGTGCTGGCTTTGCTCCTGCCCTTTGTGGGGGTCATCTTGGCCGTCTTGCCACCGCTCTTGCTCGGCTTGCTAACCAGTGTGCCCCTGAGCTTGCTCACGGTGCTGTACACGCTCTGCGTCATTGTCATTTTGCGCCGCTGGGTTGCCCCGCACCTCTCCGACCATCGCCAATACAATGCCATTCTCACCCTCGTCTTCCTCATGGCCTTGGCGGATGCGTATGGGTTGGTGGGGCTAATTGTTGCGCCCCCATTGGCGGCCGTGTGCCAAATTTTGTGGGATGAGTGGGTCAATGGGCGCACAGTGGTGGCAGGGGCGGGGCTGGCTGTGGCCGACTTAAAAGCGCGGCAGGCACAGGTGGCGGCCGTGCTGGCCAGCATGGAAGAGCCACCGCTCCCTGTGATTAGCAGTAGCATGAACAAGCTCACCACCTTGCTGGAGCAAGCCGAATCGGCCGTGCCCTAAATCTATTCGTTACAACTTAAGGTTTTTAAGCAAAATCAATAGCGAAAACAAGTCCTAAATCCCTTTGCTTTTCTTTTGCCCTTTGCAATAAATTTTTATTACAAAAAGGCAAAAGGAGGAAAGGGCAAAGGAAATTTAGGCAATCTCAACGGGTCTTGGGAATCCCCTCTCTTCCTCGCAACTTCTTAACATCTCTGCCCTAATCTAGGGCAAAGTCTACTGTTTATGGAGATGCGACGATGAAAAAACAACTCTTTTGGTTCCTTGTGTTTTTGTTTGTAATGGGGGGCACGGCCGCTTGTGGGGGAACCCGCAACACCGATGTAACCATTAACCTCCCTGCCATCACCCCCCCAGCGGGGGCGGGGCAAGCAGATATGGCCGCCACTGTCCAAGCCGCCGCGACCACGGCCGCCGCCCAAATTGCCCAAGTGGCACCCTCGGTGGAGGCGGTAGGGGCGGCCGAAGTGGCCGAAGTAGTGGAGACAGTGGAGGAAGCGGCCGTGGCTGGCTCCAAAGGCTCCGCCTCAACCGAAACAAGTGCGGCCACCGCAACGGCCGTACCAGCTACAGCCACCACCGCTGAACAAGCCCCTGCTCCTGAAACCATCACCGCCACCGACATGGCCCGCTTGCAAGCCAAAGTGGGCGCAGTGCAAGTAACCGAAGGGGGAACCGCCAGCATCGTCATCACTGACGACGAGTTGAACGCGGCCATGCAAGCGGGACAGCAAGCCAATCCCAACCCCGTTGTTTCCAATCCCAACGTACTGTTTACAGGTGGAGCCATCGTCTTTTCGGCAGGGATTAGCCAGCCCGCCAGCGGAACCTTGGTGGTCAACTTTCGGCCGTATGTCACCAACGGACTGCTCCAATTCGAGGTAATTTCGGCTACTTTTGACGGCCGTCGCGTCCCCCCCGCCACCCTCGAAGCGGCCGAACAAACCCTCAACGCCACCCTCGCCCAAGCCCTCAACCAACTCCCCGCCAACGTCCAACTCACCAACGTCATCATGGGCGAAGGCACGATGGAGTTAGTAGTGGCTAGTGGTTAGTGGTTAGTGGTTAGTGCTAGTGGCTAGTGCGTATTCTTTATTCCGCATTCCCCAATCCGCATTCCAAAATCCCAAATCCCATGTCCCATTCACAATTAACCATTCCCAATTCACCATTCACAATTCCCCCCGCCCTGCCGGGGCCAAACGGATGGGAAATGCTCCGCATGGTGCGCGGCTTGCGCGACAACCCCTTGCCCCACCTGCAACAAGCCCAACAGCAATACGGCGATGTGGTGCGCTTGCCCGTCGGCCGCCGCCAAATGGTTTTGGTGAGCGACCCTGAGCTGGTCAAGCACATTTTGCAAGACAACAACCGCAACTACACGAAGCGCGGCGAGCAAATTCAGGCCAAAACAGTCGTGGGCAACGGGCTACTGGCCAGCGAAGGAGAGTTTTGGCGGCGGCAACGGCGGCTGGCCCAACCCGCTTTTCATCGCCAGCGCATTGCCGCCTTTGGCGAGGTGATGGTGGACGAGACGGTGCAATTGTTGGCAGGGTGGCAACACGGCCGCCAACTCGACATCGCCCAAGAGATGATGAACCTGACCCTGAGCATTGTCACCCGCACCCTGTTTAGTGCCACCCTAGACACGGCCGAAATGGCCACCGTCGCCTCGGCCATGCCCTACCTGTTGCGCCACACTCGGCCGCGCATCGTTCGCCCCCGCGCCCTGCGCTGGCGCTTGCCCCTGCCCAACAACCGCACCTACTGGCGCCACGTCGCCGCCCTCGACGAAATTATTTATCGGCTGATAGCGGAGCGGCGACGCACGGCCGCCGACCACCCTGACCTGCTCGGTTTGCTCCTCGCCGCCCGCGATGAAGAGACGGGCGAGGGGATGAGCGACCAGCAATTGCGCGACGAGGCCATGACCATCTTTTTGGCGGGGCATGAAACGACGGCCAACTTGCTGGCGTGGGCATGGGTAGTGCTGGGGCAACAAGCGGCCGTGCGCCAACGCGTGCGCGAGGAGGTGACCACGGTCTTGGGCGGCCGTTTGCCCACCACGGCCGATGTGCCCGCCCTCTCCTACACGAATCAAGTCATCCAAGAGGTGTTGCGCCTTTACCCTCCCGCATGGATTATCATGCGCACAGCCACGGCCGACGACCAGTTGGGCGATTACCATCTTTCAGCGGGCACGAGCGTCCTCATCAGCCCCTACCTGCTCCACCACCACCCCCATTTGTGGCATAATCCCACCAGTTTTGACCCAGAACGGCCGCGCCCCGCCCACAAATTCGCCTTCCTCCCCTTCGGCGCAGGGCCACGCATCTGCATCGGCAACCAATTCGCCCTCATGGAAGCAACGCTCATCATGGCCACCATCATCCAGCAATACGATTTACACCTCGTGCCCAACCACCCCATCGAGCTAGAAACCGCCATCACCCTACGGCCGAAACACGGTGTGAGGGTAGTGCTGAGTGCTGAGTGCTGAGTAGAAAGTCTGTCAGTCTGTCAGCCAATCCGCAATCCAAAATCCCCAATCCAAAATCCAATGTCTCACATTCTCATCATTGAAGACGAGCAGAAGATAGCCCAGTGGGTGGCGGCTTATTTGGAGCGGGCGGGGTACACGGCCGTTATTTGCCGCGATGGGGCGGCGGGGTTGGCTCAGTTGCGCCACCAGCCCCCCGATTTGCTCATCTTGGATCTAAATTTGCCCAGCATGGATGGGCTGGCCATTTGCCAAGCTGTGCGGGCGGAAAAACGGCCGCGCCTCGCCAACCTGCCCATCATCATGCTCACCGCACGGGTGGAGGAGGCAGACAAGTTGGCGGGGCTGGGGCAGGGGGCGGATGATTACGTGACCAAGCCATTCAGCCCCAAGGAGTTGGTGGCGCGGGTGCAGGCGATGTTGCGCCGCCAAGAGCGGCTGACTAGCCCTAGCCCCATCTTGGAAGATGAGGGGTTGGTAGTCAACCCCGCCGCCCATCAAGCCACCCTCCACGGCCGTCCCCTCGACCTGACCCCCAGCGAGTTTGCCGTTCTCGTCACCCTCATGCACAACAGCGGCCGTGCCCTCAGCCGCTCCCAACTCATCGAACAAGCCTTGGGGCACGACTACGAAGGGCAAGAACGCTCCATAGATGTCCACATCCGCCAACTACGCCGCAAACTAGAAACCAATCCCAACCAACCCGAACGATTACAAACCGTATTCGGCATCGGCTACCGCTGGCGGGAGAGCTGATTTTTGATTTTAGATTTTGGATTTTGGGGGCGACCAACCAATCCAAAATCCAAAATCCCCAATCCAAAATCCAACCAATCCCCCATGTCTCTCCAAACCCGCCTCTTCGCCTCCTTCCTCCTGCTCATTTTGCTCACCCTGAGCGGGGTGGTGGGGTATGCGTGGGTCGCGCCGTTTCAGGAATTGGAGGACATGCCGCACTATTTCAGCCAGCAGTATGCGTGGCGGTTTACCCCTTTTTGGGCCGAAAGTTATGCCGAGCATGGGGATTGGCGGGAAGCGGCCGAGCTAACTGCCCAAACTAGCCAACGTTTACCCCCCGCCGCCAATCTGCCCGCCACCCTTGGCCCCGCCAAAATAGTTGATTTGCACCACGCCTTCACCATTCGGCGGGTGGTGCTGGCCACGGCCGCTGGCCAAATCGTGGCCGATAGCACGGCCGAACTCGCCCCATCAGCCCCCCTGCCCGCCGAATTGCGCCCCCACGCCGTGCCCATCCTGCACCAAGGGCAAACAGTGGGGCAATTGGTCGTCCTCTCGGGCTTTGATGAGGCGTTTGTGGCCGCCCTCGTGGGTGCTTTTCGGCGGATTGTGTTGGCCGTGGGGGTGTGGGCCACGGCCGTGGCCGCCCTTGTCAGTTGGGGATTAGCCCGCCGGCTGGCTCAACCCGTGGCGCAGTTGCAAACGGCCGTCCACGCCATCGCCCACGGAGCCAACCACACCCCGCTCCCCATCACCCGCCGCGACGAGATTGGGCAACTGACGGCCAGTTTTAACGAGATGTCGGCCGCCCTGACCCACCAAAAGGAGCTACGCCAGCAAATGGTGGCCGACATTGCCCACGAGCTTCGCACCCCGCTCAGCATTTGGCAATTGGAGCTAGAGGCGTTGGAGGATGGGTTGCAGGCGGCCGAAACGGCCGTGCCCACCCTCAAGCAAGAGCTGGCCAATTTGGAACGGCTCATCAACGATTTGCGCCTGCTCTCGCTGGCCGATGCCCACGAATTGCAATTAACGTTGGGCGGGCTGGAAACGGCCGACTTTTTGCACCAAACCGCACAGGCATGGCGCAGACCCGCCACCGCCAAAGGGGTCGCGCTGCAGGTGGTGGCCACGGCCGATTTGCCACCCCTGTGGGCGGATGAGGGGCGTTTGTATCAGGTCTTGCACAATTTGCTGGCCAATGCGCTGGCGCACACGGCCGCTGGCGGGCGCATCGAACTGGGCGGCCGAGCGGCCGAGGGGGAGGTGGTGCTGTGGGTGGCCGATACAGGGGTGGGGATTGCGGCCGAGGAGTTGCCCTATCTCTTCGACCGCTTTTACCGCGCCGCCCACACCCAACGCGAAACGGGCGGAAGCGGCCTCGGGCTGGCCATTGCCAAGCGGTTGGTGGGGCTACACCACGGCCGCATCTGGGCGACAAGCGCAGTCGGCCGTGGCACAACACTCTGGGTAGCCATGCCACTCGCCCCCATGCGTTATGCTATACTCCCCCAGTCACAACCTGAGAATTAACACTGGTTTATGGGTGTAGAGGTATATTGGTGTACTCGTGTATTAAAATACACCAATATACCTCTACACCAATACACCACGACACCAGTACACCCATAAACCCCTCCCACCCCCATGAACAACCACCTCATTAGCATCATCTTCGGCATGAAAGTCAAACAAGCCCGCACCGATTTGGGCATGACCGTCACCGAATTCGCCAGCCAGTGCGAACTATCCCCCTCCTACGTCACCGAAATCGAAAAAGGGCGCAAATACCCCCGCACCGACAAAATCATGCGCATGGCCGAAGTGCTGGGCAAAGGGTACGACGAACTGGTTTCCATCCGCCTCGAGCCACCGCTGACCCATCTGGGCACGGCTCTATCGTCGCCCGTGCTGGGGCAATTTCCGTTCGAGGAGTTTGGGGTGGAGATGAGCGACCTCATCAATGTGCTGACCCGCGAACCCGACAAGGCCAGTGCCTTGCTCCACGCCATTTCGGAAGTCGGCCGTCAATACGACATGAAGGAGCAACATTTTTTGCGGGCGGCGTTGCGCTCCTATCAGGAGCTACACGACAACTATTTCCCCGACTTGGAAGAGGCGGCGGCCGAGTTTAGCCAAAAGCACGACCTCTTCAGTCCCTTGCCCATCCCCATGAACCGCCTGCGCGACCTGATCCAGCGCCAATTTAACATCCAGCTAGACGACACCCGGCTCCATGAAGACCCTGCGCTGGCGGGCTACCGCTCCGTCTATGTCAAAGGCAGTCGGCCGAAACTCCTCATTAACCACTCGCTCCACGAAGCCCAAATCAAATTCGTGTTGGCACGGGAGATTGGCTACCAAGTCCTCGGCCTCACCGACCGCGCCTACACCTCCGCTCCCGAACAGGTAGATTCCTTCCAACAAGTCTTCAACGATTTCAAGGCTTCCTATTTCGGCGGCGCCATCCTAATGCCCCGCCAACCCCTCTTGGACGATATTCGCCACCTGTTCGACCAAACGCGCTGGTCGCCCGATTTACTGCTCAATTTGCTCACCAAATACGATGTCTCCCCCGAGACGTTGCTCTACCGCTTCAGCGAACTCATCCCCCAATTTTTTGGTTTGCGCATTCATTACCTGCGCCTGCACAATGGGCAAGATGAGCGGTACAAGTTGGTGAAAGAGCTAAACCTAAACCAACTGCGCGTGCCCAACCGCACGGCCGCCGACGAACATTTTTGCCGCCATTGGCTCGTCGTGCGCCTTCTGCGCGAAGTGCGCAAACAGCACAGCAATGTGCCCGTGGTGGGCGTGCAAATGTCGGAGTACTTGGATGCCAACGACCACTTTTTGTGCTTTGGCTTCGCTCGGCCGCTCTCGCTCACCGCAGGAACGAACACCTGTAGCATCATCGGCTTTCGGGATGATGCCGACTTGGGCGAAACCATTCACTTTGCCCACGATGCCAGCGTTCCCCATGTCACCATCAACGAAACCTGCGAACGTTGCCCCCTGACGGCCGAACAATGCACCCAACGCGCCGCCCCCCACCATCTTGCAAGCCCAAGAAACCCGCCAACACAGGCGGCAAGCCCTGCAAAAACTCGTCGCTCAAATGAGGGGGTAGTGCTGAGTGCTGAGTGCTGAGTGCTGAGTTAAAAGTCTCTCAGTCTCTCAGTCCTTCAGTCACTTACCCTCTTACTCTCTTTCTCCCCTGCTCCCCTGCTCCCCTGCCCCCCTGCCATGAAAAAGCTCCTCACCCTCACCCTCCTCCTCCTCCTCACCGCCTGCGGGGGCACGGCCGTGCCTGGAACCAACGGCCGTGCCCGAGCCACTGCCCACCCAAGCAGTGGTTGAAATAACCGTGGAGCCAACCCCAGTGCCACCCACCCCCACGGCCGAGCCATCGCCCATTCCCACGCCAACGCTCTACCCCACCTATCCCACCCTCGTCTGGCTCCCCTACGGCACAGGAACCTATGGCAACCCCGTGGCCATTTTGCGCGATGGCGAGATGGTGTACGAACCCGAACCCACCCCCATCGAAATTTTCTTCGATTACAACCCCCTCGACGGGCAAATTGCCTACGGAAGCGAGTTTTGGGGCAGTGCGGGGGACAATTTTGATTCAGTCACCGATTTATGGGTGTATGACTACGCCACAAAATCGGCCACCCAATGGCTAGAGGGGGGAGTCGGCCGTGCCGCGTGGTCGCCCGTACCCAATGAAGACGGCCGTACCCCTCTCGCCATCGCCCTGCACAATGGCCAAAACTACGATTTGGCCTTGCTGACGGGGCCAAACGAAGTGCAAATTTTGGGGCGCAACATAGACCCCTATTTCGCATGGTCGCCCGACGGCCGCCAGATGGCCTATGTGCATGAGGGCAACTTGTTCACGGCCGCGCTCCCCATTACAGGCATGGTCGAAACCTTGTGGGCCAGCGATGTCCACGCCAATGGTGGGTGGATTGGGGATGCGCCCGTCTGGGATTTGGAGCGCAACCTGCTCATCTACGCCGATGAGCCATTTGCCGTGGTAGACATGACCACGGGCGAGGTTATTCGCCCCATTTTGCCCAGCGAATTGGCTCCCACACGGCCGACCAAGCTCCTGTGGGCGGCCGATTTGCGCCAACTTATCGTCCAAGAAGAAGGGATGATGGGCAACACCATCCGCGTCTACGAACTGGCCGAAGATTGGCGCAGTGTGCCCTACACCTATGCGGTAGAAAGCACCGTGCTGTTGGGCTGGTACACCGAGGGCGAAAGCCTGATGGTACTCGACGAAACATCCCGCGAACTGCGCATTCGGCCGCTCACCGAATAAGGTTTTATGGCAAAAGGGCAAAAGAGCTAAAACGCAAAATCACTTAGGAACGCCAAGTTTTTAATCTGAACAAATGGATTGAGTTGGTCTTCTTTCAGCGCAAAGTCGCAAAGATGCAAAGACGCAAAGAAGCTCTTGAACCCTTTGCGTCTTTGCGCCTTCGCGTCTTTGCGTTAAAAAAACAGATTTGTTTACCTTATTTACCTGCCAATCCTTAAGACAAAATTCGTGCAATTCGTGCAATTCGTGTCTAAATTAACCTCCCTCCGTAAACTCTCTCCTCTCTCCTCTCTTCTCTCCTCTCCTATGAACCACCCCATCGGCATCATCGGCTTAGGCGCAATGGGCGCCAACCTTGCTCTGAACTTGGCCAGCCACGGCTACCCCACGGCCGGCTACGACAGCGACCCCGCCAAACGAAACGCGCTACTGGTCCAAGCCAACGGCTTGCCCCTCACCACGGCCGCCAGCCTGCCCGACCTACTCGCCCAATTGCCCAGCCCACGCGCCATCATTTTGCTCGTACCCGCAGGCGCGGCCGTGGATGCCGTTTGCGGCGATTTGCTCGAGGCGGGCGTAGCGCCAGAAGACAGCATCATAGATTGTGGCAATAGCTTTTGGGAGGACACGGCCGCCCGAGAAGCAAAATATAGCGGCCGTTTTCGCTTTGTGGGCGCGGCCGTTTCAGGCGGAGCCGAAGGCGCACGCCACGGCCCCTCGCTCATGGTCGGCGGCGACCCCGCTAGTTGGGCACAACTGCGCCCCATGTGGGAGGCGATTTCAGCCAAGTTTCAAGGCGAGCCTTGCGTCGCCTACATGGGCACGGGTGGGGCAGGCCATTTTGTCAAAATGGTGCATAACGGCATCGAATACGCCGACATGCAGTTAATCGCCGAGGTTTACCATTACCTGCGCTACGCCCTCCATTTTGAGCCAGCCGCCATTGCCGATTTGTTTGCCAATTGGAACGAGGGGGAGTTGGCCAGCTATTTGCTCCAAATTTCGGCCGCTATTTTGCGCCAGCCCGATGGCTTGGGCGATGGCTTGCTCCTCGACAAAATCAGCGACCGCGCCGGCCAAAAGGGGACGGGCAGTTGGACGGTGGCCGTGGCCAGCCAGCTCGGCGTGCCCATTGGGGTAATTAGCGAGGCGGTGAACGCCCGTTTGGTGAGCCACATGGGGCTGGTGCGGCAGGGGGCGGCTCAACATTATGCGGTGCAAGGGGTAGATTTTGATTTTCCGCCTGTTTCGACAATGGCCTATCGGGCGAAAAAGGGGTTGTACATCGGCCGTGTCGTTGCCTATGCCCAAGGGTTCCACCTCCTGCAAAAAGCGGCCGAGGTGCATGGCTGGCCGTTCGATTACGGCCGTATTGCCGCCATTTGGCGAGCGGGGTGCATCATCCGTGCCGACTTGCTCCAACCCATCATGGCCGCCTTTGCGGCGCAACCCACTCTGCCCAATTTGTTGCTCGACCCCCACTTAGCGGCCGAGGTCAATAAACGCTGGGAGAGTTTGCGGGCGATGATTCCCACGGCCGCTTTTCTGGGCGCACCCATTTCCTGCCATGCCGCCGCCTTCAACTACGTCCAAACCTTGCTCACCCCCAACCCGTTGCCCACCAATCTCATCCAAGCCCAGCGCGATTACTTCGGGGCACACACCTACGAACGGGTGGATGCGGCCGTGGGCGAGCATTTTCACACGGAATGGGGGCAGTAGGGGGGGGGACTGGGGACTCGAAGGTTATCGTGTCATTTGTCATTTGTCCCTCTCGTCCCTCGTCCCTGTCCAAATTTGCCAAGATGCGTTTAATTGCGCCGAACAGCTCTCATCCTGTTATAATCACGGCCGTATGAAGCAGTTATACGGGATTATCGCATTAGACGAGCAAGTTGAATGGCCTGCCCCACTGTATGGGGTGGTGCATGGCCGTCTCACGGCCGTGGTCGGCGAAGCGGCCGTCACCAGCTTCCGCGATGTGCCTCCCCCCGAGTTAATGGGCTATTTGGAGGCTTATCAGGAGATTTTGGCGGGCTTGTGCCAACAAACGGCCGTTTTGCCCGTTCAATTCGGCTCTTTATTGCACAGCGACGAACAAGTCGAACAAGTCCTGCGTGCCCATGCCGATGAGTTTGAGCGGTTGCTGGGGCAGTTGGCCGAGATGATTCAACTGGAGGTAGCCCTGACATGGGATGCCCGCGCCATTTTGACCGAAATTGCCAATAGTTTGCATGTCGGCAATGTCAAACAGGAAGTGGAGGGGCGTTCGGCGGCCGAGATTCGCGCCGCGCAAGAGGGGTTGCGCCGCCAAGTGCAAATCACATTTGTGCAACGGCAAGCGGAACTGGAGCAGGTGGTGCGCCAACAAGTGCAACCTGTGGCTCATACAGTCGTTAAATTGCCCCAAACCGATGACAACACGGCCGTTCACCTCGCCCTCATCGTCCCGCGTGCCGAGCAAGAACGCGCCCAACAGTTGCTGGATACCCTCCGCCAGCGCATCCAAATGAAATGCCACCTCGACTGGCGTGGGCCGCTCTACCCCCGCGATTTTGCCAGTGTGGTCGTGCGCGTGCCCAATTTCAGCCTCGTCGCCCATGCGCGGGAGCTGTTGGGGGCTGGAAACGGCCGCGCTCGAAGAGATCCGCGCCGCCTATTACGCCCACAAGTATTACATCCAGCCCAGCCAAAACTCCAATTTAGATAGCATTGTCAACATGCTGGAATTGGCACAGGCGTATAAATTGCTCAAAGAGTTGGCCGAAAATCAGGGAGGGGATGTGTGCCACATGGATGCTGTCTCAGTCGAGCAGACGATTGCCCTCAATTTGCTCTACCCCACCTCAGACAGCGCCAAGGCATAGGAACCGCCGAGCGCCAAAGCCGACTGGAGAAAGGACGAATTACGAAATTACTCGAGAGATGTCGTACTTCGTAATTCGTAATTCGTAATTTATCCTTTTTCACATTTCTAAACCCTCAAGGTGGCCACCGCCACAAGGGCAATGAGCAAAATCACCCCAAACATCAACAACCCCATTGCTTGCTGATGCGCCCGCTGAATACGGCCGTCGTTAGGCAACTCATCGGTGTGTTCCTCCTCCACATCGCGCACGGCCGTCCACGGCCACAGCATCGCAAAACGGCCGCTGGTCATGTGGTACACCACCAGCCATGTACACTTCAGGCAATAGCTCCCCGCTTGGGTGCGGTTGCCCGGCCAAAAAAAACGCGCCCCATTTGTAACGTTATACAATCGCATCATCGCCTCCAGATTGAATTACGAAGTACGAATTACGAAGTACGAACGAGTAATTTCGTACTTCGTAATTCGTCCTTCGGCCTTTGTCCTTTTTTACCGCCGCACAATGCCAGCGGCCGTGGCCAGCCACACCCCTCCATCGGCGGCGAGGTGCAGGTGGGTAATGTCGTTGCTGGGCAAGCCATCGGCCGTGGTCAGCCAGTGCCAACGGCCGTGGGCATATTGTACCAGCCCCACATCGGTTGCCAGCCACAAATTTAGGCCATCTTGCACGGCCAGTTGGCGAATAACGGCCGTGGCGGGCAACGGCCAATCCACCTCAAACTCACGCCACCCCTGCCCATCATACCGCGCCAGCGCAGTGGAGCTGGCCAACCACAACGCCCCATCTTGCCCCAGTGTGAGCGCCACCCAAGCGGCCGTGGGAGCCGCCACTGGCGCAAGCCCGCTTGCCGTGGCTTCCCACAACACCCCCTCCTGCAAAAAATAAAGCGTCTCCCCCCACACCGCCATCTGGCTGGGCGGACGATAGCCAACGGCCGTGACAAAATCGCACTGCCAGCCTGCGTCTTGGGGCGTGAGCCGAAACAGCCCATCGTGGGCGATGAGCCACCACACGCCACTGGCTGACCAACGCACTCCGCGCACGGTGGAGCCATAAATGTGCCCTTCCGCGCTCGTCGCACAGCTCCGCTCGGCCCAATCCCCGCCCCGTGGCCGCTGGAAAAGCCCTTGGGCGGGCGTGTTAAAGACGGCCACAAGCCCCCCCGCTGAATCTGTGCCGAAAGCTGTTAGCTGGTGGGTCGGCCGTTCATGCACGGTGGGTATGAGGTTCCAATTGGCTCCATCAAATTGGTAGAGTGCCTCGGCCGTGGTCAGCCAAAGTTGCCCATCGGTTTCGTAGAACCCCGTGGCAAGGCTGGGGGCGCTGGGCTGGGCGAGGGTATGTGATGCGCCCGTGGCCGCCAGCCCATGCACGCCGCTGTCGGTTCCTAGCCACACCCCCTCGGCCGAGGGCGCAATGGCTTGCACCTCGCGCAGGAAAGCGTCTCCTGCAAGCGGGAAGAAGGCGGGCACTGCCGTACTGCTGGCCAATTGGCTCGTGCCCGTGGCGTTGCCCACCCACAGCGACCCATCGGCCGCCGTAGCCAGTGCCCGCACGGGGTGGCGCAGGGTGGGGATGGCCCGCCATGTGGCCCCATCCCACCATGCCAGCCCTTCAGTTGTGCCCGCCCACACCCCCTCGGCCGTGTAGGCAAGGGCGGTGATGTCGTGGCTGGGCAAGCCATCGGCCGTGGTGAAGGTGCGCCATGTGCGGCCGTCCGTCCACTCGATGCCTTGGGGGGTGGCCAGCCATAATTCGGAACCAAGGGGCAAAATGGCGTGGATGGGCAAGGGGGCAATTTGCCAAACGGTGCGCCCTGTGGCTTGCCAGCGTTGGCGGGCGGGGTCGAATTGGGCAAGGCCAGCGGCCGTGCCCGCCAACAGTTCCCCCGCTGGGGTTAGGGCTAAATCATGAATGGTGTCGCTGGGCAAGCCAGTGGTGGTGGTGAAAATTTGCCATGCACGGCCGTCGTACTGCGCCACACCCGCCCCTGCGCTCCCCACCCAAATGCGGCCGTGGGCATCGGCCGCCACAGCGGTGAGTTCGTGGCTGGGCAGGCCGTGTTCGGCGCGGAAATGGGCGTGGTCGGCCGTGGCCACATCCCACACGAGCAGGCCACCCCCTGTGGCGGCCCAGAGCAAACCATTGTGCGCCAGCACATCGCGCACGGGCAAGGGGTTGGCCCAGCTTTGCCCCGCCGTAGAGCGGGCGAGGGTGGGCTGGGGCAGTCCCGCCCAATTGCGGGTGGATGGGTTGGAGGGTGTGGGGGGAAGCGCGGCCGTGAGGAGAGGCGCAACCACCCCAAAAGCGAAGGCCAAGACCAACAAGGTGAGCAAAACGGCCAGCAGAATGAGGTAACGGCGCATGGGAAAGCAGGGGAGTGGTGTATTGGTGTAGGGGTATAGTGGTGTATTTTAATATACCACTATACCCATAGACTTATACACTCAAGCACACCAGTGTCAAATCACTATCATTGTCATGGGGCGGGGCGGCTTGTGACAAATTTCACAAACGGCCGTGACAATACTCACTGGGGCAAAAACGGCCGAGGGGGTATCCTTCCCCCTGTACAGTTTCACAACCAACGACTAAAATTGCAAACATCTACCCCACCCCAACCCCTTCCCAGCCGCATCAACAGGAGAAAAATAATGACCATTTCATTTCCCGCCCAGCTAAAAAATAGCGCTGTCCAAACATGGATTGCTGACATGGTGGCTTTGTGCCAACCCGATAGCATCTACTTTTGCGATGGTTCCGAGGCCGAATACAACCTCATGTGCCAACGGCTCGTCGAGAGCGGTACCTTTATTAAATTGAATGAAGAACTGCGCCCCAACAGCTATTTGAGCCGCTCTGACCCGACCGATGTGGCACGGGTGGAAAACCGCACCTACATTTGCAGTATCAGCAAAGCGGATGCAGGGCCAACCAACAATTGGGTAGACCCCAAAGAGATGCACAACACGTTAGACGGCCTGTTCGCAGGGTCTATGCACGGCCGTACCATGTACATCATCCCCTTCAGCATGGGGCCGCTCGGCTCGCCCATCGCCCAAATTGGCATCCAACTGACCGATTCGGCTTATGTGGTGGCCAATATGCGGATTATGGCACGGGTGGATGCGGCCGTGTGGGATTTGCTCGGCACCGAAGAAGCCTTTGTGCCCTGCGTCCACTCCGTTGGCGCACCACTGGCCGCTGGCCAAGCGGATGTGCCGTGGCCCAGCAACAAAGAGACCAAATACATCGTCCACTTCCCCGAAGAGCGTTCCATTTGGTCGTATGGGAGTGGCTACGGTGGCAATGCGTTGCTCGGCAAAAAATGCTTGGCGCTCCGCATCGCCTCTAAAATGGCTTTGGATGAGGGGTGGTTGGCCGAACACATGCTCATTTTGGGCGTGGAAGACCCACACGGCGAAAAAACGTATGTCGCGGCCGCTTTCCCCAGTGCTTGCGGCAAAACCAACTTCGCCATGCTCAACCCACCCGCCGAGATGGAAGGGTGGAAAGTGACCACGATTGGGGATGACATTGCGTGGCTCAAGCCCAATGGCAGTGG
Organism: Candidatus Hadersleviella danica; assembly: GCA_016711405.1. Taxonomy (GTDB): domain Bacteria; phylum Chloroflexota; class Anaerolineae; order Promineifilales; family Promineifilaceae; genus Hadersleviella; species Hadersleviella danica. The sequence goes on from JADJSZ010000036.1 coordinate 17,019, forward strand.
CGAACTCCGCGCCATCAACCCCGAGACAGGCTTCTTTGGGGTGGCTCCGGGCACATCCTACAAGACCAATTCGAGCGCGATGGATGCCTGCGCCCGCAACGCCATCTTTACCAATGTGGCCCTGACCCCCGAGGGAGATGTGTGGTGGGAAGGCATGACCGATACCCCACCCGCCGAGGCGATTGATTGGCTGGGCCAGCCGTGGACACCCGGTTGCGGCCGTAAAGCGGCCCATCCCAACGCCCGCTTTACAGCCCCCGCCAGCCAATGCCCTGTGATTGACCCTGAGTGGGAAAACCCCGCTGGTGTGCCGATTAGTGCTATTATTTTCGGCGGCCGTCGCAAAGACACTGTGCCGCTGGTGTTTCAATCGTTCAACTGGATTTATGGCGTATATGCGGGGGCAACGATGGGTTCAGAACCAACGGCCGCCGCGGCCGATGCCTCCACCCAAGTGCGCCGCGACCCCATGGCGATGTTGCCTTTTGTGGGCTACCACATGGCCAGCTACTTCAATCACTGGTTGCAATTCGGCCGTGAATTGCCCCACCCACCCCGCATCTTCTGCGTCAACTGGTTCCGCCAAGATGAAACCGGCAAATGGCTGTGGCCCGGCTTCGGCGAAAACATGCGCGTCCTCAAGTGGATTGTCGAGCGCACCCACGGCCATGCAGTGGCCATCGAAAGCCCCATTGGTTGGATGCCCCGCTACAAAGATTTCGACTGGCGCGGCTCCGATTTCACCCACGAGCAATTCCAAGCGGTCATGTCGGTGGATGTGGAAAAGTGGAAGGAAGAAGTGCTTTCCCACGAGGAACTATTCGTGAAGCTCTACGACCGGTTGCCCAAAGAACTCATCGGCGTGCGCGAACTGCTCCTCTCCAGCCTGTGGCGTTCGCCCACATACTGGGAATTTCTGTAGAGGAGCTACTCGTTAGTCGTTACTGGTTATTGGGTTACTGGTTAGTGGTTACTCAAATAACCTCTAACGAATAACCAATAACGAATCCCCCCCGCCCCAAGGAAACTTGGGGCGGTTGTGTTATTGGGGTATATTTGTATAGTCGTATATTGGTGTATTTGTCTATTAAGCCACCCCACCACCAATATACCTCTACACTCATATACCAATATACATCTCCATCCCCCCCATGACCAACGAAACAACCTTCCCCCCGATTGCCATTAACGAATTGCCCGAATTGTTGCAGGATGCCCTGCGGCCGACGGGGTGGCAATCGCTCACCCCTGTGCAAAGCACGGCCATCCCCTACATGCTGGCGGGGCAAGACATTATGGCCCAAGCCAAGACGGGGAGCGGCAAAACGGCCGCTTTCATCCTGCCTATCCTCAACAACATAGACCCCCTCGACGACGCTTGCCAAGCGTTGATACTTGTGCCTACCCGCGAATTGGCCGTGCAAGTGCAAGCCGAAGGGGAGATGTTGAGCCGTGGCACAGGGGTCAACATCGTGGCGGTGTATGGGGGCGTGAAATACGAAGGGCAAATCAAGGCGTTCAAGAAAGGGGCACATATTATTGTGGGCACACCGGGGCGGGTGCTAGACCACCTCATGCGTGGTTCTTTGCGGCTGGATGCGCTGACCAAACTCGTCTTTGACGAGGCGGATCGGATGCTTTCGATGGGTTTTTACCCCGACATGCGCCAAGTGAAGCGGTATTTGCCCCAGCACCGCGTCCACAGTGCCATGTTTTCGGCCACCTTCCCCCCCCATGTGCGCCGCTTGGCGGATGAATTTTTGCGCCAACCCGCTTTCCTGAATCTCAGCGAAGATGTCATTCATGTGGCTGATGTGGCGCATGTCGTTTACAACGTGCCCCTGATGGAAAAAGACCGCATTTTGGTGCGGATTATCGAGCTGGAAAACCCCGCCTCGGCCATTATTTTTGCCAACACGCGCCAAAAAGTGAACTATGTGGCCGTTGTGCTCCAACGCTTCGGCTACGATGCCGACCAACTCAGCTCCGATTTGTCGCAGGCGGAGCGGGAGCGGGTGTTGCAACGGTTGCGCGATGGCACATTGCGCTTTTTGGTGGCCACCGATGTGGCGGCGCGGGGGTTGGATATTCCCGAGCTTTCCCATGTGTTCCAATACGAACCCCCCGACGACAATGAACAGTATATTCATCGGGCGGGGCGCACCGGGCAGGCGGGGGCCAGTGGCACGGCCGTGACTCTCGCCGAAGGGTTGGAGGAGATGAAGCTGTTCAAGATTGCCAAGCAGTACAAAATCAACTTGGAGCAGAGGCCTGTGCCCACCGAAGCGGATTTGGCACGGGTGGTTGGCGGCCGTTTGCGGACGATGCTGGAGACGAAGTTGCGCGGCCGTGACAAACTCCAAATCGAACGGATGCAACGCTTCCGCGACATGGCCGCCCAATTGGCGGCCGACGAGGACGAAGATGGGCTGGCCGTTTTGGCCATGCTCCTCGACGACCATTACCAAGAAACCCTCCACGCCCCCGCCCCCTTGCCCCAAATGCCTGTGGAGGAGGAGCGCGAGCGCGACCACCGCCGCGAAGGGGAAGGGCCACGGCGCGATGGCGAACGACGCGACAGCGGCCGACGAGACGGCGGCCGCAAGTGGAAGAAGTAACAGGGGTTTATGGGTCTATAAGTTTATTGGTGTATGGGGAGCCAGTAGGTGGTAGGGGCGGGAGGCGGCGCAAGGCGCAAACGAAAAACACCAAGACTCGTCTCGCCGCCTTCTCGCCCCCTAGCGCGGGCAACCTAAGGGCGAGAAGGCGCGGAACAACCCCCTCATTACGCCCTTTACACAGTAGAAAAAACATCTACTATGAACAAACGCACCCTTCTCATCGTCGCTGGCCTTATTCTCCTCCTCACGGCCGTCGCCCTCGCCGTCAATTGGTTCCTCCAACCCATCCTCCCCTCCCCATGGGATAACATCGCCCTTATCGTCTTTGTCACCATTGGCCTTGTCGTCGCCTTCCTCGATAATCTCACGGCCGTCATCACCTTCATCCACAACTGGCTCTACCCCCCGCCCCAGCCACCCCCCAGCGGCCCCACCATCTGGAACAACATCAAAACCGAAGGCGGGGATTCCATCGGCCGCGACAAAATCACGGCCGAACAAGTCATCATCCTCGCCGACCGCGCCGCCGACGACTTCTGGCGCACCTACCGCCGCCCCGCCCAGCCCAACATCCAAGCCGCCACCAGTCGTTACCTCCAATTTATCATCAACCGCTACCAATTCCTCGACTTCAAAGGCATGGGGGTCACCGACCGCGCCGCTTTTGGCTTGCCTCTCCTGCAAGTTTACGTGCCCCTCAAGGCCCGCCCCGAAATGCCCGCTGGCGAAACATGGAGCCGCGCTACCCGCTTGGCCGGCCACCTCCTCGGCGAAGCCGAACTGATGGGGCAAATGGGTATGCGCCCCAGCCACGAACCCCACCCCGCCCTAGACCTGCTCCGCGAAAACGACGGCCTGATTATTTTGGGCGACCCCGGCAGTGGCAAAAGCACCTTCCTCAAAATCCTTGCCCTGCAACACGCTTTTGGCAAACAGGGCGAAACGGGTTTAGGCTTGCGCCTGCCCGTTCTGCTCCCCCTCGCCGCCTATGCCAAAGCACTGGTCGAAGAAGATGTGCCTTTGCACAAGTTCATGGCCGCCTATTACCAACGGCTGGGCATGGATGCCGCCCTCGGCGACCTCCTCACCGAAGCACTGCAACAAGGGGGAGCCTTGCTCTTGCTGGATGGCTTGGACGAGGTGCGTGAACCGAACCTGCGCCAAACCGTTGTCGAGCGGGTCATGTCCTTTTTTGCCTTCCACCAGCAAAACGGCAACAAATTTGTCCTCACCAGCCGCATTGTGGGCTACAAAGATGTGCGCCCCAGCGGCACGCGGCTGGCCGAATGCACTCTTGAGGATTTCGACAACGAAGAAATCACCCAATTTGTAGACCAATGGACGGCCGCCATTGAACAACAAGCCACGGCCGACCCCACCCTTGCCGCCCAACAAGCCCAACAAGAAAAAGAAACCCTCCTCTACTCCGTCCGCCACAACGGCGGCGTGCGCAAGTTGGCCGCCAACCCCCTCCTGCTCACCATTCTGGCCCTGATGAAACGGCAAGGGGTGGTCTTGCCCGAGCGGCGCGTGGAGCTTTACGACAAATACCTTGAGACATTGCTCAAATCGTGGAACTTGGCCCGCAGTTTAGACGGCCGCCCCACCACCCGCGACCTCGACGTAGCCGAAACCATCCGCGTGCTGGCCCCCCTTGCCCTGTGGATGCACGAAACCAGCCCCAGCATGGGCGTGGTGCGCCGCCAAGCCCTGCACCAGCAACTCGAGCAAATCTACACCACCCGCCAAGCCGAAAACCCCGCCCAAGCGGCCCAAAAACTGCTCGAAGATGCCCGCGAATATGCGGGCTTGCTCGTGGAGCGGGGAGCCGACGAATACGGCTTTGTCCACCTCACCTTTCAGGAATATCTGGCGGCCGTGGCCATGGCCCAACAAGCCCAAGGGGATGCCCGCCCTGTGGCCACCCAACTCGCCCAACATCTCCACCAAGACACATGGCGCGAAGTCTCCCTCCTCACCATCGGCTACATCGCCATCCGCCAACAACTCGACACCGTCGCCAGCGATGTGCTTCTGCAACTCCTTCAACCAGCATCTGCCCCATTAACCATTAACCATTCACAATTCACAATTCACAATTCCCAAGCCCTCATCTTAGTTGGCGAATCCCTCACCGACATCGGCTCCGCCAATGTGACCCCGCTTGCCGCAAGCACATTGAAGAAGCACTGCTGGCGGGCTGACCGACCCAGCCATCCCCGCCAAAGACAGGGCACGGGTGGGGCAACTGCTGGCCAAACTGGGTGACCCCCGCCCCGCTGTGTTGGATGTAGACCACATGCCCTTCGCCTTCGTGCCCGCTGGTGCTTTTGTGATGGGCGACCCCGAAAGCGAAAAGCCACCCCGCGAGTGGATATTTTGGAGTCCCCAACACACCCTCACCTTGCCCTATGGCTACTGGATAGGCCGTTTCCCCGTTACCAACGCCCACTTTGCCCCCTTTGTGGCCGCTGGCGGCTACGCCGAACCCCGCTACTGGCCCGAAGCCATCGCCGCCAAGCTGTGGGAAAATGGCACCGTCAATATGTATACCTACTTGGGCGATGGCAAGTGGGAACAACAAAAACGGACCGCCCCCCGTGACTACGGAGCCGATTTTAACGCCCCCAACCAGCCCCGTGTCGGGCTCAGTTGGTACGAGGCCATCGCCTATGCCCGCTGGCTAACCGAGCGCTGGCACACCGCAGGCTGGCTCCCCGCCGACTGGGAAGTGACCCTGCCCAGCGAAGCGGAATGGGAAAAAGCGGCGCGGGGCGGGTTGGAAATCCCCACCGTGCCCCACTTGTGCCCCGTGGCGGATGGATTGACCCCACCCCACTTGTCCCTGCAAGCCCAACGACAACCCGCGCCGCCCCTACCCGTGGGCAGGGCAGGAATACACAACCGAACACGCCAACACCGAAGAGACGGGCATCGGCCGCCCCAGTGCCGTGGGAGCCTTCCCGCTGGGAACCAGCCCCGTGGGGTGCGAAGAGATGGGCGGCAATGTGTTTGAGTGGACGCGCTCCATTTGGGGCAAAAATTGGGATAGCAAAAAACAAAAATATGAGCAAGAATATGGCTACCCTTATCAACCCGAAGACGGCCGCGAAAATTTAGCGGCCAACATTTACAACCACCGTGTTATGCGCACAGGGGTATACGGACTAGAGTCCTCTTTTGGGCGTTGCGCCGCCCGCTACAGGGTCGGCCCGCGCCTCGACGGCGGCGACAACGGGTTGCGCCTCGTGGTCGTTCCCATTCAGCGCTCTGCCCTCTGAATCAAAGGGCGAGAAGGTGCGGAACGAACCCCACAAGTTCCCCCAACCCCATTCCGCACCTTCCCGCCCCTACACCACATCCACAACCCACCACCATGTAGGGGCGGGAAGGCGGCGCAAAACGCCAACGAAAACCATAAAACCCCCTCTCGCCGCCTTCTCGCCCCCCACCTCACCCGCACCATCGGCCAGAAGGAACAACGTTTGTGGGAATAAAACACGGTTCCATCCCACCCCGTAAACCGCCCACCCAAGGGCGAGAAGGTGCGGAACATACCCCACAAGTTCCCCCAACCTCTTGCCGCACCTTCCCGCCCCTACACCACATCCACATCACGACCATGAGCCGCCCCTACAACCCCGAAATCCATCACCGCCGCTCCATTCGCTTGCCGAATTGGGATTACCGCTCCCCCGGCTACTACTTCGTCACCATCTGCACGGCCGACCGCCATTGCCTTTTTGACACCCCCCACTACCATGAGGTTGCCACCCATACCCTCCAAAACATCCCCAACCAAAAACATGCCCAACACATCACCCTCGATGAATGGGTAGTTATGCCCAACCATATCCATGCCATCTTCATCTTCACCGACTATCCTCCCCAAGCCGATATAAAGACCCAACAACACTTTGGCAATGCGCTGGCTGGTTCATTAGGGGTCATTGTCGGCCGCTACAAAGCATTCGTCACCATGCGCATCAATCATTTGCGCCGCACAAAAGGCCAATCAATTTGGCAACGGGGGTATTACGAGCGCATCATGGCCAACGAGCAAGAATGGCGAGCCACCCAAAAATACATCATCGAAAACCCCATTCGTTGGGCAGAAGACAGAGATAATCTAGATGCGCTTTTGGCAAAAATGACTTATCACAACCATTAGCCAAAAGGAACAATAACTGTTGCAATAAAATGCAATTCCTTCTCACCCCCTACACCACATCCCGCCAACCCGCCGTGTAGGGGCGGGAAGGCGGCGCAAGGCACAAACGAAAAACATCAAACCCTGTCTCGCCGCCTTCTCGCCCTTTGGCACCGCAACGCAAAACACCAGAGAAAACACCAAGACCTTTCTCGCCCTCTGGCACGGCCAACCCAAGGGCGAGAAGGTGCGGAACCACCCGCGCATGTTTCCCCAGCCCCATTCCGCACCTTCCCGCCCCTACAACATATCCCCACGCATCACCACATAGGTGTGAGAAAGCGTAAAATTAACCCCCATATTTCCCAATCACCCCACATAAGCATAATATCCGCTAGGTGGATGATTTGCCCCTGTTTGAGGATAATAGGCCAACGAATAACCAATAACGAATAACCTTTAGCATGATAACTGTTAGTAACCTCAGCCTTACCTTTGGAACAAAGTTCCTTTTCAAAGAAGTTAACCTCCAATTTATCGGCAACTGCTATGGGCTAATTGGCGCAAACAGGGGTAGCAAATCCACCTTCCTCAAAATCCTCTCGGGCGAAATCGAAGCGACCACGGGGCAAATTAACATGCCCGCCGGAGCGCGGCTGGCTGTTTTGCGCCAAGACCAATTCGCCTTCGACGACTACACCGCCATCGAAACTGTCATTTTGGGCCACGGCAAATTGTACGAGGTGATGAAGGAACGCGATGCGCTCTATGCCAAGCCCGATTTCAGCGAGGAGGATGGGTTGAAAGCGGCCGACCTCGAGACGGAATTTGCCGAACTAAACGGCTACGAAGCCGAATACGAGGCCGAATGGCTTCTCATCAACTTAGGGCTAGATGCGGCGCACCACCCCAAGCAGATGGCCGATTTGGAAGCAGGCGACAAAGTGCGCGTGCTTCGCCCAAGCCCTGTTTGGCAATCCCGACATTTTGCCTCCTCGACGAGCCAACCAACAACTGGACTTGCCCACCATTCGCTGGCTGGAAGAGTTCCTGATTAACTTCGAGAACACCGTTATCGTCGTCTCCCATGACCGCCATTTCCTGAACAATGTCTGCACCCACATTGCCGACATTGATTTTGGGCAGATTCGGCTCTACGTGGGCAATTACGATTTTTGGTACCAATCGAGCCAAATGATTGCCCGCCAACTAAAGGAACAAAGCAAAAAGCGGGAAGATAAATTGGCCGAATTGCAACGCTTTGTGTTGCGCTTTAGCTCCAACGCCTCCAAAGCCAAGCAAGCTACCTCCCGCAAAAAGCTCATTGATAAGCTAACGGTGGATGATTGCCGACTTCCATCCGCAAATTCCCTATGTGGATTTTAAGCCTGACCGGCCGGTGGCAATGTCATTTTGCAAGCTGTCCATGTGAACAAAAAGGGGGATGAGGGAGGTGGTTCTGCGATTTTAATTTGGAAGTGCATCAGGGGATAAAATCGCCATTATTTGCCAAAATGACTTGGTAAAAACGACGCTGTTTGAATTGTTGGGCGGCCGTCTCCAACCCGATAGCGGTGAGGTGAAATGGGGTGTGACCATTAAACCGAGCTATTTGCCCAAGGAAAATAGCGATTTTTTCCAAGATGATTTGCGGTTGGTGGAGTGGATTTTGCAATATGCCCCCAAAGATGAAGGGGAGCAATTTGCACGGGGCTGGCTCGGCCGTATGTTGTTCACAGGGGATGAAGCGCTCAAAAATGCCACCGTGCTATCGGGTGGTGAAAAAGTGCGCTGTATGCTGGCCCGCATGATGCTAAGTGGGGCGAATGCGCTGGTGATGGACGAGCCGACCAATCACCTCGACCTCGAGGCTATCACCGCCCTGAACGAGGGACTCATCCGCTATCCCGAAATTGTCGTTTTCGCCTCGCACGACCATGAGTTTGTGAGGACGATTGCCAATCGCATTATCGAAATTGCCCCCGACGGCCGTCGCTTCCTCGACCGCTCCTTGCCGCTCGACGATTATCTAGAAGACCCCCGCGTAGCGGAAGAACGGCAAAAGATGGGGCTGGCTCGGTTGGCTTTGTAAGCGCAAGTTCTATCTGTTAAATAGAGTAGTGAGTAGTGAATAGTAGATAGCAGACTACTCACTACTCACTACTCACTATCCACTTCCCACTTCCCCATGACTTATCACATTGAAATTCAAGCTGACATTGAGCTAGACATTGCCAATTTGGAAACGGAATTGTTGACGGCCGCCACGGCCGCTTTGCGGCAACAAGGGGTGCAACCCCCGGCCGCGCTGACCATTTTGCTCACCGATGATGCCCAAATCCAAGAACTCAACCGCACCTATCGCGGCTATGACGAGCCAACCGATGTGCTGAGTTTCCCGAACGAAGCCGAGGAATGGGAAGAGCTACCCGATGAGTTCGAGGAGGAGGAAGATGAGGACGATGAGTTAGAGGATGAGGAGTGGGGCACGGCCGAGGGCAACTACCTCGGCGACATCGCCATTTCTGTGCCCTATGCGGCACGGCAAGCGGCCGAGCAAGGGCACAGCACCTTGGCCGAATTGCGCCTGCTGACGGTGCATGGTGTGCTCCACCTTCTCGGCCACGACCACGCCGAACCTGAGGAAGAAGCCACCATGTGGGCCGCCCAAAATGTCATCTTGGATGGGCTGAATCAGTAAACACCGTGCCATTGGCGAGTTAGAAACACACGAGAAGTAAAATGACAGCCATTTTCCTGAAACTCGGCGGTTCGCTGATAACGGATAAAACGCAAGCGGAAACGGTGCGCGAAGATGTGCTGGCGCGATTAGCACACGAAATTGCCCGTGCGCGACAAGCTCAACCCCACCTGCAACTTGTTTTAGGACATGGGAGCGGCTCCTTTGGCCATGTGGCGGGAGCCAAACATGGCACGCGCCAAGGGGTAGCCACGGCCGCGCAATGGCTCGGTTTCGCCGAGGTGAGCGATGCCGCCGCCCGGCTAAACAGGCGCGTCGCCGCCGCCCTGCTGGCCGAAGGCGTGGCCACGGTGAGCTGGCAACCCTGCGCTTCGGCCGTGGTCGCCGACGGCCGCATCCAACAGATGGCCGTCGCCCCTGTGCAAGCGGCGTTGGCGGCGGGCGTGTTGCCCCTCGTTTATGGCGATGTCGCTTTTGACACGGTGCGGGGGGGGACAATTATTTCCACGGAAGAGGTGATGGGGTATTTGACGGCCGAACTACGGCCGCATTGGCTCCTCTTGGCGGGCGAAACAGCGGGCGTGTACGACCAGACAGGCGCTGTCATTCCCCGCATCACGGCCGCCAATTTTGCCGCCATCGCCCCCGCCCTCGGCGGCTCGCGGGGGACAGATGTGACGGGGGGGATGGCCAGCAAAGTGCAAGAAATGCTCTCGCTGACGGCCGCCCACCCCCACCTTCGCATCCGCATCTTTTCGGCTTGGAGCCGGTCTGCTCGAAACCCTGTTGGTGGCCCCCGAAACGGCCGTGGGCACGGAAATCAGCTAGGAGAAGGGACGAATTACGAATTACGAAGTACGACATTCCTCGAGCAATTTCGTACCTCGTACATCGTCCTTCGTCCTTTGTATCATCACTTCCCCTCTCTCTCCTTCTGTTGTTCCAACAAACGTTCTAGCCGCGCCACTACAAGGGCGTGAATCTCGGCCGCTGGTCGCCCCATCAACAACGCCAACCCCTCATCCACATGGCGAATGGGGTAGATATGGAACTGGCCAGCGGCAACGGCCGCCACCACCTCTGGGTTTAGCATCAGGTGGCGCACATTGCCCACAGGAATGAGCACCCCTTGCGAACCCGTCAGCCCTTGGGCACGGCAAACATCGAAAAAGCCCTCGATTTTCTCATTCACCCCGCCAATTACTTGCACTTGCCTATGTTGGTTAACCGACCCCGTCACGGCCAAGCCTTGAGACAGAGGGCAACTCGGCTAAGGCGGAGACGAGGGCGTATAATTCGGCCGAGGAAGCACTGTCCCCCTCCACACCCCCATAAGATTGCTCAAAAACGAGTGTGGCGGAGAGAGCCAGCGGCCGTTCGGCCGCATATTGCGCCCCCACATATCCCGCCAAAATCATCACACCCTTGCTGTGGATGGGGCCACCCATCTCCACTTGCCGTTCAATATCCACCACCTCTCCCTTGCCCAAACGCACGCGCGCGGTGATGCGATTGGGACGGCCGAAGCGATAATCGTCCAACTGCAACACGGCCAGCCCATTGATTTGGCCGATAACTTCTCCTTGCGTGTCAATCAAAATTTGCCCTTCGGTAATCGCCTCCAACGACCGCTCGCGCACCCGACTGGCGCGATATTCTCGCGCCGCAATCGCTTGCTCCACATCGGCACGGGTGATGATTTCGCGGCCAGCCTCGGCCGCCCAATAATCAGACTCGTGCAAGGTGTTGCGGATACTGTGAATATGCGTTGTGAGCTTGTGGGCATCGCCCGCCAGCCGGGCACTGTGTTCAATGATGCGCCCCACGGCCGCTTGGTCTAAATGGCGCAACTGCTCCTTGCGCACCAAACCCGCCATCAGTTGGGCATATTCCAGTTCTGTCCCATCGTCGCGCATCATCTCATCTTCAAAATCGGCCGCGACTTTGAACAACTCCTCAAAATCGGGGTCAAATTGGGCAAGGGTGTAATAGAGTTCCCGCTCCCCCATCAGCACCACTTTTACTTTGAGCGGAATTGGCTCTGGTTCCAGCGAAACAGTGCTGACCATACTGTAAATTTGCCCCAGCGATTCAATGCGAATTTCCCCCGCCCGCAACGCCTGTTTCAGCCCTTCCCACGCATGGTTTTGGAGCAAAAGTTTGCGCGCATCAACCACCAAATACCCCCCATTGGCCTTGTGCAACGCCCCCGCATGAATGAGCGTGAAATCGGTCAGGAGGGTTCCCATATGGGAAATATGCTCCATGCGGCCGATGAGATTGGCATGGGTGGGCAAATCTTCATAAACCACTGGCGCCCCCCGCGTTTGGCTATGGTCTACCAAGACATTGATTTGATACCGTTGCAAACTGGCTTTTTGGCTCTCTTCATTGCTTTCTTCCTCTTGCGAGCGCAAGAAAAGCATCACATTTTCCAGCACATCGGCCTGCATTCCCTCGAGATGGGCCAACACCGCTTCTTGGCGGCCGTAGCTTTGCCGCACCTTGTCAAACAGGGGCTGGATGGCATAAAGGGCGGTGTTCTGGCTCAACTCTTGCAATGCTTGCTCCGCCTCTAAATGCCATTGGGGCATTTGGCGCAACATCTCCTGCAAAGTCTGTTGCAAGGTTTTGACAACTTGCTCGATGGCCTCCTGTTCGGCTGGCTCCATTTTCATAAACTCATCAGGCACCACCACTCGCCGTGGCGCAGGGGGCAAAAGCCACCCCTTGCGGCGTGTGAATAACGGCGATATTTTGCGCTTTGGCCTGCCGCTTCACCTCTTCTAACACTTGCCCTTCGCGCTGGGCGAGCTGTTGTTGAAGGGTGGTTCTCTGCCGTTGGTGCTCTTCACTGCTGAAAGCGGCCATCAAGCTGGTTTGCAAATCTGCCACCAATTTTTTGATGGTTTGGGCAAACACGGCCGCTTGCCCCGCCGCCAACCTCAAGGTACGCGGTTGGTGGGTTTGGCTAAAGTTGTTGACATAACACCAGTCGTCAGGGGTTGGCTCCTGTTCTGCTTTGCGATGCAAGAAGTGGGTGACGGCCGTGGCCTTGCCCACCCCATTGCGGCCGAGGGCAAACAGGTTATAGCCCTCGTGCTGAATGCCAATCCCAAAACGAATTGCCTCTACGGCGCGGGGCTGGCCGATAATGACCTCGGCCGTGGCGGGGAGTTCGGCCGTGGTGGCAAAGGGCAATGTGGTGGGGGAGCAGGCATGGTAAAGGGCTTCGGGGGGAAGAGGAGTGGGGAGTGGCATAAAACCTCTTGGGTCGCATTACAATGAGCCAGTTTAATAAGCCAATCGTAGCAGAGACCCAGCCCCTTTGCACGGCCAAAGCATTGTTTTCAGTTGAGATTTTGGTGGGGCATGGCTCATTCCTCGGCCGTTAGGCAAAAAAATAGGTGGCAGGTGCATCGGGCGATGTCCTTACCACCTCGGGAGGGAGCCTAAGAAAAGTATAGCATACCTTGGCTTGTGGGCAAGCCATTTGCGGCTTACTTATCTATCTAATTAAATTGGGGGCGGGGGTTGCCCGTTCAAATACCGGCGGCCTTACCACTCGGAGGAGCCTGAGAAGATTTTAGCAGGATGCGGCGGCAATGCAAAAACACGCCCAATTTTTAATTTTGTTCTAATAATAGAACAAAGCACAGGGGCAAGGGCGCACAGAGAGGAAGGCGATGGTCGCTGAGGTATATCTAGCACTTACCTAGACAAACAACGGCTTATCAACTATATTGACACCATCAAATTAGCACACACCCAAGGGGCATTCATGTTGAACATTCAGCGTGTCGTTATTGAGCATTTCATCCGCGAATTACAATCTGCTTATTCTCAAACCTACAGCATCCTAGAACCACAATATGGCAATATGATTGAGTGGGCGGGCTATCTTGCTCTGGAGAATATCGCCAATTCCAACGCCCTCTACCACAATGTAGACCATACAATTATGGTCACAATGGTTGGCCAATCTATTCTGAAAGGCAAACATTTGGCAGATGGTGGCGTGACACCCAAGGATTGGGTGCATTTTATGATGGCGTTATTGTGCCACGACATTGGCTATGTCAAAGGGATTTGCACGGCCGACCACAACAACATCATCGCCACAGGGATTGGCAACGAAACCATCCAAATTCCAGCCGATTTATCGGATGCCGCCTTACAGCCCTACCATGTAGACCGCGCCAAATTGTTTATCAAAGAGCGGTTTGGGGGGAAGATGCTTCTGCGGTTGGATGCGGACCAAATCATCCATTACATCGAAATGACCCGCTTTCCCATTCCAGATGGGGACTTTTATGACCAAACGGCCACCTATGGTGGGTTGGTGCGGGCGGCCGATTTTGTGGGCCAACTGGGCGACCCCAACTATGTTCGTAAAATCCCCGCTCTGTATTATGAATTTGTGGAAACGGGCATGAATGCCCGCTTTGGCTACACCAACCCCGGCGACTTGCGGCGTAGCTATACGCAATTTTACTGGGGGGTTGTACGGCCGCACATCAAAGATGCCCTGCGCTATTTGGCCATCACCCAAGAAGGCAAACAGTGGATTGCCAACCTCCACTCCCATGTCTTTAATGTGGAACATGATGAAGATTTTTTGGTCAAAGACAAGACCACCAATTAGCAAACACTTGCCGCTGGACAGAAAAACCATATGACAACTCCCCTCACTTCCCACATTTCGGCCGTGACTGTTTTCCCCGACCGCGCTCGTGTTATTCGGAAAGGCACGGCCGTCCTCGACCAAACAGGCCCCCAACAACTCCTCTTCGACAACCTGCCACTCACGCTTGACCGCGAATCGGTGCGTGTGGCAGGGCAAGGCACGGCACGGGTGCGCATCCGCAGTGTGGATGTGGCGCACCGCTTTTACGAACAAACCCCCGCCGAGCGGGTGCGCGAGATAGAAGAGGCGATTCAGGTGGGGCAAGATGAGTTGGCCACCTTGGAGGGCGAGTTGGCCATCCTGAACACCCACGCCAAGCACACGGCGGGTTTGTGGGAAGCCACAGCCGCCTACGCCGCTGGCCTCTCTCGCGGCCGTTCCACCGTCGAACAGCAGGGGGAGTTGGTCGCCTTTTTGCTCGAGCAAGACGAGGCGATTAAAACCCGCCAGCGGGAAATCGAACAGGCCAAACGGCCGATTACACGCCGCTTGCAAAAACTCTTGCAAGAACTCAAACAGTGGCAAAGTGCCCGCCCGCAACAACGTCAGCAAGCCACTGTTGAAATTGAGGTGTTGAGCGAAGGGGAATTTACGGCCGAACTAACCTACATGGTCAACCAAGCGGGCTGGCATCCACTCTACGATGTGCGTTTGCAACCGAGCGACGAACCAGCCGTAGAGTTAACCTACATTGCTCAAATCACCCAAAGCAGTGGCGAAAATTGGGAAGATGTGAAGCTGACAGTTTCCACGGCTCGCCCTGCGCTCAACCAGCGCCTGCCCGATTTACACCCCCATTATTTGGATGTGTATGTGCCCCGGCCGCAAATGGTGCGTTCGATGGCCGCCCCAGCCCCCGCCCCGCGAGCCAAAATGGCCGCCGCCGATGAAGATACCTTTGCCGCTGGGGCTGGGATGGCTCCGCTGATGGAAATGGCGGTGGCGGAAGTAGCCACGGCCGAGGTTTCCAGCAGTGGCACGGCCGTGACCTTTGAGGTGGGTGGCTCGGCCGATATTCCCAGCGATGGCTCCCCCCACAAGACGACCATCGCCCAATTCCGCTTTAAGCCAAACCTTGACTATATCGCCATTCCCCAACATACTGATGCTGTTTACCGTCGGGTGAAGCTGATAAACGACAGCCCCAGCCCCCTGCTGGCTGGCCAGACGAATCTGTTTGTGCAAGAGGAGTACATTGGCCAAACGGCCGTGGCTTACACCCCGACGGCGGGCGAATTGGAACTTTTATTTGGCGTGGAAGAGCGGCTGACAGTCGGCCGTGAATTGACCAAACGCGAAGTAGACAAAAAGTTCCTCAGCGACAAGCGCCGCTTGCGCTATGGCTACGAGATTAAGCTAGAGAGCTGGTTAGACCAACCAGCCACCATTGAGGTGCGGGATAACATTCCCGTTAGTCGCCATGAAGAGATAAAAGTCGAACTGAAAGATGTGTCCCCAGCCCCTGCCGCACAGAGCGATTTAAACATGCTCAAATGGCACATCCTACTGCCGCCCAAACAAAAGCGGCAGGTGCGCTACGAATACCAAGTCGAACACAACCGCAACCTGAATGTCACAGGCTTGCTTGATTAGCTAGTCAGCTTGTCAGCCAGTCAGCGAAAAGCTGAAATGCTGACTAGCTGAAGTGCTGACTAGCTCCCAATAGCTTCATGTATATCACAACCAAAAGTAAACAGGAACGTGCCTTCCTTATTGGCACAGAACTGCGTTCCGAAACCCCTTTAATGAGCGTTGAGGACAGCCTGCAAGAATTGGCTCGCTTGGCCGAAACGGCCGGCCTCGAAGTCGTCGGGGCGACCATGCAACGGCTCAGCCAGCCCAACAATGCCACCTACATCGGCACAGGCAAGCTGGAAGAGGTCAAAATTCTCATCGAAGACCTCGAGGCTGAAGTGCTCATCTTTGACGATGAACTGCAACCCCGCCAGCAACGGGAATTGGAACGCTTTTTCAACGAAAAAATCAAGGTGATTGACCGCACGGCACTCATCTTGGACATATTTGCCCAACACGCCCACACGCGGGAAGGCAAATTGCAGGTCGAATTGGCTCAACTAGAATATCGCCTCCCCCGGCTGACGCGCATGTGGACCCATTTGGCGCGGCAGGCAGGGACGGGCGGCAGTGGCAGCGGCAGTGTGGGTGTCCGTGGCCCCGGTGAAACGCAGTTGGAGATGGACAAACGAGAAATCGGCCGTCGCATCGCCCACCTGAAACGAGAGTTGGAACAGGTAGAGGCGCACCGCACCCGCCACCGCAGTAAGCGGCAACAGACGGAGTTGCAGGTGGTAGCCATCGTCGGCTACACCAACGCGGGTAAGTCCACGTTGCTGAATAAATTGTCGGGTTCTACCGTGCTTTCGGCCGATATGCTGTTCGCCACGCTCGACCCGACAACGCGCCGGGTGGGGATGCCCGGCGGCCGTGATGTGTTGTTGACGGACACTGTAGGCTTCATCCAAAAGCTCCCCACCCACATTGTGGCCGCGTTTCGCGCCACGCTGGAGGAGATTGCGGAGGCGGATGTTCTGCTCCACGTCGTGGATGCTTCCCACCCGAATGTGGGGGCGCAGATAGCGGCCGTGCAAGACACCCTCGCCGAGCTAGAGGTAGACCACCTGCCGACGGTGTACGCCTTTAACAAGGTGGATTTGCTCCCGCAGGGTACCACTGTGTTCGATTTGCCCGAGGTGGCGGTGGATGAGGACGAAGCGGTGCTCATCTCTGCCCACAAGGGCACGGGCATGGATGAGTTGCGCGAGGCGATTGTGGCGGCCGTGGAGCAAACCTTCACGCCTATCACCATCCTCTTGCCCTACAATCGTGGTGACCTCATTTCGCTGTTCTATGAGCGGGGTTTGGTGGAACTGGAAGATGGTGTGGAGGAGGGGCTGCGGATTAGCGGCCGTATCCCCCCCCGCCTTGTCTCCTACTTCGACCCATACCGCCCCGAGAATATCTACGCCTATTAGATAGAGAATGGAGATAGAGATAGAGGGTACTGAACCGATTGATCACAGTATTTTCTCTATCTCTCTCTCTATCTCTTTTCTCCCTTGCCTCTCCCTATGGACGACTTCCTCAACAAATTCCTCGACCAAACCAGCCATTTTTTTAACCGCAAGCCCGGCTTGTTGCCACTGATTGCCATCTTGCTCATCATCCTCAACTTTGTGGTGCATATTATCGTGGGGTTGATGGGGGTAGAGACATGGTTAGCCAGCAGTAATCTCCTGCTCCACCTTGGCCTTGTCATTGGGTTGGTGGGAATTTTGCTCATTCGGCCGTTGGAGTAAAAGCTGCATAAGCCGTAAGCTCCAATCGAAAATCCAAAATCCGCAATCAAAAAACCCTCCCCGCTTTTTTCATGTCTGTTATTCAACATCTGACAAGCCAGCCCACGGTTCAGCAAGCGTTGCAATGGTTCCACCGCGAGCAAAACACGGCCGTTGACCTCGCCATCCAAATCCAACAAATTCCCGCCCCCACCTTTGCCGAAGGAGTGCGGGCCAACTTTGTCCAACGACAATTCCAGCAACTGGGTTTGGGCAATGTGACCCAAGATGAGTTGTGCAATGTCTACGGCCGTTATCCCAGCCAAAACCCCAGCCTGCCCCCCGTCATCATCTCCGCCCACACCGACACCGTCTTCCCCGCAGGAACCAATCTAAACATTCGGCGCGAGGGCAACCGCATTTATGGCCCCGGCTTGGCCGATAATTCGGCCGGGGTGGCGGGGCTAATCGTGCTGGTACAGGCATTGCAAGCACATGGTTTACGGCCGCAACGGGATATTTGGCTGGTGGCCAACATCGCCGAAGAAGGATTGGGCGATTTAAAAGGGATGCGGGCAGTGGTGGAGCGATTCGGCCGTACAGGGACATATCTCGTTCTGGAGGGCGGTTCTTTTGGCCACCTTGTGCACCGCGCCATCGGGGTCAATCGGTTTCGCATCGAAGTCCGCGCCCAAGGCGGCCATTCGTGGGCCGATTTTGGACAGACGAGTGCGATTCATGTGCTCGGCCGTCTCATCACCGCCATTGCCGATTTAAGCGTGCCCCAAAACCCCAAAACGACGTACAACGTGGGTAAGATTGAAGGGGGAACCTCCATCAATACCATTGCCGAAACAGCCAGTTTCCTGCTCGATGTGCGCTCAGAAAGCAACCAAGAGTTAGCTTTGCTGGTGCAAAAAATGCGCCAAATTGTGGCGGTGGCCAATTCGGTGCCGCATCAACAAGTGCAAATGAACAAAATTGGAGATAGGCCAGCAGGAGCCTTAACGGCCGATTCCCCCCTCCTCGACTGGGCAACCAAAGCCTTGCGGGTGGTCGAATGCCCTCGCCCCGAATACGGCGCCAGCAGTACCGATGCCAACATTCCCCTCAGCCTCGGCTACGAAGCGATTTGCATTGGCCTTTCCCACTCAGGCAATGTACACAGGCTAGACGAGTATTTTGACACAACCCATTTCCCCCGTGGCCTTGGGCAACTCCTTCTGCTGGCTTTGGCCACAGCGGGGTTCAATGAACAAGGAATAAGGAACAATTAGCAATTATTTGGGTGTGAATTGTTTGTTGTTGGTTGCAAGTTACAAGTTACATAGGCGTTTGTAACCTGTAAACCACCCTAAAAATGCCCACCTGAACAGTTACCAGCAATTAATCATTCACCATTCACAATTATGACAACAAACACAATTCTCATGTATAGCACCACTTGGTGTGGCGATTGCCGCCGCGCTAAGAATTTTTTCAACGAATATGGAGTGGCCTTTACTGAAATCAACATTGAACACGAGCCAGACGCGGCCGAAATCGTGCGTCGCCTCAATGGGGGATACCAATCTGTGCCCACCATTTTATTTCCCGATGGCTCGGTTTTGGTGGAGCCTTCTAACAGGGAATTGGCCGCCAAAACAGGGATAGAGTTATAGGGTTATCGGTTCCGAAGGGGGAGGAGGGAGCTGTCTATTCTCCAGCATCAGGTTTATCGCGGCGGCGTTGTTTGGTTTGGCTACGGCCGCGTTTGTCCGCCAGCCGCCGCTCTTGGGAGGCCAGCGTCGGCCGCGTGGGGCGGCGCGGTTTCGGCCGTTCGGCCGCTTTGCGGATGAGGGCGATGAGCCGCCCCCGCGCCGCCTCCCGATTTTGTTCTTGGGTGCGGAACTCGCTCGCCTCGATGAGAAGCACCCCCTCGGCCGTGAGCCGCTTGCCCGCCAAACGCGCCAAACGCTCTTGTACAGCATAGGGCAGGGACGAGCGGCCGATGTCGAAGCGGAGTTGAACGGCCGTGGCCACCTTGTTGACATTTTGCCCGCCAGGGCCAGAAGAGCGCACAAACTTCTCTTCAATTTCGCTCTCATCGAGGGCTAAAGTAGGAGTAATGGTTAGCATAAACAGAAATTTTATTTAACCCCGCAGGGGGGGGGCCCCGGAAAAAAAAAAGGGGGGGGCCCCGGGGCCCCCTGCGCCTCCGCGGTTAGCAAAAAGCGAGTAATTGGCTGGCTCAGAAATTATTTTCCCACACAATCGTCCGAATTTCGCGGGTGGCAAAGATGATGAGTTTGTCAAGGGCTTCTTCGGAGAGCGGTTGGTGGTAATCGGCCGTAAACATGTGAACTTCGATGGGGCTGATAGCTGGGTCTTCCACTTTGTAACTGGCATGGACGAGTGAGCCATCAAACGAAAAGATGATGGAAACGCGGGTGATGGGAGCTGTGCGCGGCCGATGGTGGCTCTTACGCATGTGCGAAACGAGCATGACCCGTTGCAATTCAGCCTCGTTTTTAATCACCCGCCCCAATTTTTCAAGCGTGAACACATCTTGCACAGCTTGCTTTTCGGTTTGGTAGCCAAACCAACTTTGGGAAAAAGAGAAGCTGTTTTGCAATTGGGAGAGATGGGGCAAGATTTTTTGGAAAAACGGCCGCACCACCATCTCAAACAAGGCCACACGCGAAGCATGAGGGGAAAGAGCCACCTCCTGCCCCTGCCGTTCGTGCAAAGTTAGCTCTATCGAGTGGACAAGAGCCACCGCCGCTTGGCGGAGCCGTTGCTCTTGGGCGGGGGTGAGCGGCCCATAGGCGGCCAAATGGGTTAGAAGCGTGTGTATTTTGTGTAATTCAGGGTCTATCATCCGCGATTCCTTCAACAATCATCGCGGCCGAAACACTGGGGGGGCAGGCTACTTCCGAAACTACCAGAGCCTTACTCGCGCACAGTCGGACGCAACAGGCGACGCACAAACAAAACGGCCGTGCCAACGGCCAACAACGAACCCACACTGGCTAAGGCCGCGCCAATCCACAAGATGGTCGCGGCCCTGTTTTTAGCTGTTTCATACTCCACCAACAGCGCAGGCGGAGCATCCTGATACGGTATCCCCGCCATCACCACATCATACCAGAAACCACCCATCATCACCGCAAAACCAAGGGCGATGAAGACGACAGTGAGGGTGAGGAGGGTTTTGAGAGACATAGGAAGAGTAGAGGAGCAGAGGTGCGGAGGAGAATGGCTTACGGCTTACGGCTTACAGCTTCTAACTCTAAGATGGCCAAGATGTTGAGCAAAGCCTTAGGCACAAAGGATTCGCGGATGACATATTCGGGTTCTTTGGAGCCATCGTCACTCCGTTCCGAGCAGTGGTCGTTATCGCCCCACGGGCCAAGGCCATCGAGAACGGGGACGTGTTGCCAGAGCAGATTGGCATCGCTCACCCCGCCGCGCTCTTCGGGCAAAACTTCGTAACCAAGACTACGGCCGACTCTTTGCCACACCGCCAGCAATCGCTCCGTGCCCTCGTTGCGCGGCCAAGGGGCATGGGCCAACAACCGTTGCACATGGGTGCGGCAGGGGTAGCCATCCGCAGGGCTGGTCACTGTGCTATAACGCTCGAGAGATTGCATACTAATCAATGCCTCGGCAAACACTTGCGGGTCGAAAGCGCGGCATTCGGTGAGCATTTCGGCCGCATGGGGTACCCGGTTGACTACTGTACCACCCTGAATGACCCCGACGTTGAAGGTGAGGGAACGGCCGTAATCGGTCAGGGCGGCTACTTTTTGGGCAATCTCGGCCAATTGGATGATGGCATTCGCGCCCTGCTCGTGTGATACGCCTGCATGAGCGGCGCGACCCTCCACAGTGACTTTGTGCCGCGCCATTCCTTTGCGGGCGACGACCAACTTGGGGTTGCCCTGCGCCCAATTGCCCCCCTCGAACACAAGGGCGGCGATGGTCTCTTCGGCGGGCAAGTAGGCACGGCCGACGGCCGCAAAATCGCCGCTAAACGCCTCCTCCGACGCATTGAATAACAACACCCACGTCAACTCCTCGAACAAATCGGGCTGGAGCGCGGCCAACGCCCGCAACATGAGGTGGATGAGTGCCGTGCCCCCTTTAATGTCTACAGTGCCGGGGCCATAAATGCGCGTTTGGTCGCCGTGCGTCTGCTCTTGCCAGCGAAAATCGTTGGCAATTTCCTCATCGGGGGGAAAAACTGTGTCGAGGTGGGAGACAAGGCCGAGGGTGCGCGAAGTGCGGCCGGGGCGGGTCAGGATGAGGTGTTGACCGAAATCGGGGTTGGCATTGGGAACCCATTGGGCGGCGAAGCCCAGCGGGGCAAATTGGGCGGCCGTGAATTGCCCCACCCCTTCCACCCCGGCGGGGTTGCCCGTGAAACTGTTGATGCCGACCATTTGTTGCAACATGGCCAGCATTGGCTCTAACTCTTGTTCTAAATACGCTTGTAATTGCTGGGTAAACGGCGTGTTGTTCATGCCTCTATTGTATCAGTTTGGGAGCTTTGTGGTTGGTTAGTACCCAACACACAAAAAAAGCACCCCGCAGGGTGCTTTTTGGGAAACGAGGCAGGAACGGCCGTGGTTTATTCGACAATCCATGCTTCGGTGGCGCGTGCCCAGCCCACCAACTCTTCGGGGCGGAAGAAAAGGTTGACTTCGTTCACGCCGTTTTCGACGCTGTCGGAGCCGTGGACGAGGTTACGGCCGATTTCCATGCCGAAATCGCCGCGAATGGAGCCGGGAGCGGCATCCACAGGTTTGGTTGCGCCAATGGTGGCACGGGCGGCGGCAATGGCGTTGTTGCCTTCCCACGCCATCGCCACAATGGGGGCCGAGATGATGTACTCGACGAGGGAGCCGAAAAACGGCCGTTCGCGGTGAATCCCATAGTGGGTTTCGGCCAGTTCACGCGACATTTGCATGAACTTCATGCCGACGAGTTTGAGGCCACGCCGCTCGAAACGGCCGATAATTTCCCCCATTAACCCCCGTTGCACGCCATCTGGCTTAATTAAGACAAGTGTTTTTTCCATCTGATTCAATCTCCTTTCAATTTTGATGTGGCAATGATTTGGGTGGAATTTGTACTTGGTTACAGGTTACAAGTTACAAGTCGTGTAGCACCTGTAACCTGCAACTTGTAACCCTCTCTTAAAACATCCCCTTAAAATCGTTACCGAATATAAGTAATTGGTCAAGTTCACACAAAAAGACAGCTACCCCCAAGTGAGTGTAGCTGTCGTCAGTTATTTTTCTGAAACTGTGCGAAGGAAGGCTAATGGTATCTGAAAGGGGGGGATTTGTCATTCAACATTCTTCATTCACAATTAAAAATTCACCATTCACAATTCTTTAGCCAATCTTTAGGTTCTGGAACCGCATTTGGGGGGAAGGATGCTTACAATAGGGGGCTGTCCAAAATTTCCTTCTCACATAAATAAATGAGGTACTAGAAGATGTTTAAGCGATTCACTATTTTACTAAGCCTATTGCTGGTACTGGGGTTGGCCGCTTGCGGCGGCCGTGCCAGCCAGCAAGCGGATGGCTCCACCGATTACGAATTGAGCCTGAACCCCATGTCTACGGCCGTGGGCGAAACGGTACTCATGCTCACCCTGAATGACAACGAAGGCCAACCCATCAACGATGCCAATCTCAGCATCAAGGGCGATATGAACCATGCGGGGATGCAACCCGTGTTGGCCGAAGCCAGCCAAGCGACCAATGGCGTGTACAGCGTCCCCTTCGAGTGGACGATGGGCGGCGACTGGGTTGTGACCGTAGATGTGACCTTGGCTGATGGCACGACGTTTAGCCAACGGTTTGATGGCTTGCAGATTAGTAGCGAAATGAGCGGTAATCTGGATGTGACCAATGTATGGGGTCGCCCCACCACCACGGGCAACAACACCGCTTTTTACATGAACCTGAACAATGGCACAGCCACGGCCGATGCGCTCATCGGCGCGGCCGTGCCCGCTTGCGAGACAGTTGAGCTACACGAAAGCTACGATGCTGGGGATGGGGTGATGGGGATGCGCCCAGTGGAAAACGGCCGTATCGCCCTCACTTCGGGCGGCATGGCCCAGCTCAAGCCGGGCGGCTTGCATGTCATGTGCATCGTCACCACCCAAGATTTGGCCATTGGCGATGAGGTTGATGTGACTCTGAACTTTGAAGAAGCAGGCGAAATTGTCGTCACGGCCGAAATTGCTGACCCCACCACCATGATGGACAGCAGTATGAGCATGGATATGGGGCACGACGAGGAAGAAACGGCCGATGATGACCACGCCGACCATGAACACGAGGAGCACCAAGAAGAAATGGCGACCATCCCCAATAATGGGGCGGTCATCACCATTCTTGCCCCGGCCGAAGGAGCCACATTAAACCACCAAGACCACATCACCGTTGAAGTGGCCACCGAAAATTTTGACCTGAGCCAAGAGGGCAACCATTGGCACATCTACCTCAACGACGAAGCGTATGAAATGGTGGAAGATGGGGCGACCAGCTATGACCTGCACGACCTCGAAGCGGGCGAGTATGTCATCAAAGTTACCATGTCGAATGCCGACCATGATGAATTAGAGGACGGGGCGAGTGTGACGATTACGGTGGAGTAAGCGCCTAGCGGCCGTCTGCCACAGGGGAGGGAGTTTCTAATTGGGTTTGTGACAAGTGGACGTTGGTTGGGCATGGTCGCGGTTCTCTCATGCCCAGCCAACCACTTCCCCCCCCCCCCCCGGGGGAGCAGCGGCGGCCCCCGCTTCCCGCGCCCACGCCGGACAAAGAAGGTTCGGATGTACGCCCACCCGGCCCCCGGGGCGGGCCACGCCCGCCGGCCAGCCCGCCCCCCCCCGGCCGGGCGCTTCGGACAGCCCTGCCGCGGGGCTTGCCCTGGGGCGGGCTGCGTGCCGGGCCCCGGGCCGGCGTTCAAAAGCCCCCGGCCCCAAGGGCTTGGTTTTTGTCTTCACCACAAACTCAAACACCCCTTCACTGAGACAATTATTTCCCTTCGCCGCTCTTTGCCTGCTTCTTGGCCTTGGTGGCGGGTGGCTGGTCTTGCGCGGCGGGGGGGGAACCGTCAGCTATCAGGGCACGGTCATCCAATCGCCCGAGCCAGCGGCCGATTTTGCCATGACCTCGGCCAATACAGGGGAGGAGGTCAAGCTGAGCGATTTTCGCGGCCGTGTCACCCTGCTCTACTACGGCTATACCCTCTGCCCCGATGTGTGCCCCGCCACCATGCTGGAACTCCGCCAAGCGATGCGCGAACTGGGAGCAACGGCCGATGAAATTCAGGTTGTGATGGTGACAATAGACCCCGAGCGAGACACGGTCGAACGCCTCGCCCCATACGTCACTCAATTCGACGAACGGTTTATAGGGCTAACAGGCACAGAAGAGCAACTGCTGGCCGCCACCACCCAGTTCGGCATCTATTATGAGCGGGTCGAAACCCCCGAAAGCCAACTCGGCTACCTGATGAACCACTCCGCCTATGTCCTCGCCATTGATAAAGAAGGGTATCTGCGCGTCATTTACCCCTTTGGCACCACAGGCACACAAATTGCGGCCGATATGCGCCGCTTGGTGCGGGACTAAGCCGGTTATTGGTTACTCGTTATTGGTATACTCGAGTAACAAATAACCAATAACCAATAACCAATAACCTCGTATGCCCCGCTTCAACCTCCTCAACCTACCCCTGCTCGGCCGACTATTCCGCTGGCGGTGGGGGCGGCTCGTCTTTCAGATTGGCCTCCTGCTCATCGCCGCCCTCATGCTCTACGATGGGTTCACAGGGCCACCCTTCCCCCCCGAAAACATCGCCACCGTCGTCACATGGGTGCATTATCGGGGCATCATCGTCTTCGGCTTCCTCCTGCTGGGCAACATCTTCTGCATGAGTTGCCCCTTCACCATCCCGCGCACCTTGGCCAAAAAGTGGGCGGTGCAAGGGCGAAGATGGCCGGCCGCCCTGCGCAACAAATGGCTGGCCATTGGCCTGCTCTTCCTCTTCTTCTTTCTCTATGAATGGCTCGATTTGTGGGCCAGCCCGTGGCTAACGGCGTGGATTATCGTGGCCTATTTCATCGCCAGCTTTGTACTGGAGATGGTCTTTAGCGAATCCGCCTTCTGTAAATACGTTTGTCCATTGGGTACGTTCAACTACGTCAGTTCCACCATTTCTCCCTTCCAAATTAGCGTGGCCGACCGCAACGTCTGCCAAACTTGTGTGGGCAAGGAGTGCCTCAACGGCCGCTCTTCCATCCCCGGCCAACCCATCACCCGTGGTTCGGGCAATGTCTTGCGGCTGGATGATATTCAGGTGTTGGGCTGTGGCACGGAGCTATTCGCCCCCCAAATGCAGAGCAACCTCGATTGCACCCTCTGCCTAGACTGTGCCCGCGCTTGCCCGCACGAAAATGTCGTGCTGGGGTTGCGGCCGCCCCTCGCCGAATTGCGCCGCGACGCATGGCCCAAGCGGTGGGATGTCTCCTTCCTCGTCCTCATTTTCGCCTTCGCCAGCATCGGCAACGCCTTTGGGATGGTTCCCCCTGTCTTTACCCTTGAAGTATGGCTGGGCAATCTGCTGGACACAACCAACGAATTTTTCCCCCTGCTCATCATCTTTGGGGTGGTCATGTTGCTGTTGCCCGTGGGGTTGGGCACGGCCGCCGCATGGCTCTCCCGCGCCGCCAGCCCTCACCAAGCCGAGCCGCTCCAACACACCCTTGCCCGCTACGCTCCTGCTTTTGCCCCGCTCGCTTTTGCCATCTGGCTGGCGCATTACGGCGGCTTCCACTTTCTCAGCAGTGCGGGCACGCTGGTTCCCGTCTTGCAAAATTTTGTGCAAGACCACGGCTATTTATGGTTAGGGGAACCAGATTGGACATGGGGGGCATTGGTTCCCCTCACATGGTTGGATGGGTTGGAGTTGGGGGTGGTGTTGGTGGGGCTGATGGCCAGTTTGTATGTGCTGGGGGAACGGGGCAAATTAGCGGCCGACGGCCGCCCCGCCGCCCTAATGGCTCAATTGCCGTGGTTGCTGTTACTGGTGGGGCTGGCATGGACGGCCGTGTGGATTTTCTTCCTGCCCATGGAAATGCGCGGCACGCCTTTTGCGGGGTAATGTTAGACGGCCGTCTATTCCCTTTGCCGCCCAAATCGGGTAAGATGTAGCTGGCTGAGTTAAAAACCGATTTTTAGGAGATAACCCCATATGCAACCCCAGCTAGAAGACCTGAAAACCCGCCTGCACGAAATCAACGATTTGAACGGAGCGGCGGCCGTGTTAAATTGGGACCAAAGCACTTACATGCCCGCAGGCGGCGCACCTGCTCGCGGTCGTCAGATGGCCACCCTCGGCCGTTTAGCCCAAGAAAAATTCATTGACCCCGCCGTCGGCAAATTACTCGATGAGTTAGAAAAAGCCGAATTAAACGAGGACGATGCCGCGCTGGTGCGCATCACGCGGCTGGATTATGAGCAAGCTGTCAAAATCCCGCCCGCCCTGTTGTCCGCTTTTACCGAGCATTCGGCCGAGGCGTACCAGAAATGGGCGGCGGCACGCCCCGCCAACGATTTTGCGGCCGTGCGCGAATCGCTCGAGAAGACGCTCGATTTTAGCCGCCAAATTGCGGATTGCTTCCCCGGCTATGACCACATCGCCGACCCGCTGATTGATTTTGCCGATTACGGCATGAAAGCGGCCAGTGTGCGCGAAGTATTTAGCGAATTGCGGGGCGAGTTGGTTCCGTTGGTGCAACAAATTACCGCCCAAGAAGAGGCGGACGACAGTTGCTTGCACCTACTCTACCCCGAAGACAAGCAATTGGCGTTTGGGTGGGAAATTGCCAAACAGTATGGTTACGATACCAATCGCGGCCGTCAAGACAAGACCCATCACCCCTTTATGACCAAATTCTCGCTGGGCGATGTGCGCATCACCACCCGCGTGAAGGAGAACAATTTGGGCGAGGCGTTGTTTAGCACCTTGCACGAGACAGGCCATGCCTTGTACGAGCAGGGCATCAACATGGCTTACGAGGGGTCGCCGCTGGCCAATGGCACATCGGCTGGGGTACATGAGAGCCAATCGCGGCTGTGGGAGAATTTGGTCGGCCGTTCACGGCCGTTTTGGGAGCATTACTACCCCCAACTGCAAGCCACCTTCCCCGACCAACTCGGCCGGGTCAGCCTCGACACCTTCCACCGCGCCATCAACAAAGTCCAAAAGTCTCTCATCCGCACCGATGCCGACGAAGTGACCTATAACCTACATGTGATGATTCGCTTTGAGTTGGAGTTGCAAATGTTGGAGGGCACCTTGGCCATTAAAGATTTGCCCGACGCATGGCACGCCGCTTATGAAGCGGACTTGGGGGTACGCGCCCCGAGCGATGCAAATGGCTGTTTGCAGGATGTGCATTGGTATGCGGGGGTGATTGGCGGCTCGTTCCAAGGGTATACGCTGGGCAACATTTTGAGTGGCTTGTTCTATGAGCAGGCGTTGGCGGCGCACCCCGAAATCACGGCCGAGGTCGGCCGTGGCCAATTTGGCACGTTGCACACATGGCTGAAGGAGAATATCTACACCCACGGCCGTAAATACACCGCCCCCGAACTGATTGAGAAGGTGACGGGCGGCCCATTGCGGATTGGGCCATATGTGGCGTATCTGAAGGGGAAGTATGGGGAGTTGTATGGGTAGAGGATAGAGAAGAGAGAGGAGAGAAAAGAAAAACGGCCGTTCAGGGAACTGAGCGGCCGTTTTTGTTACCCGCTAACTGTGCTACACTATTTCCCAACAGGAGAGTAACTGTATGGAAGCAACCATTGAACAAATTCCCCGCTCTGGGCAAGTTGAATTTACCCTGCAAGTGACGGCCAAGGTGCATTATTCGGCCGAAGCGGCGCGGCGGTTGGTCGGCCGTTTTGCGGCCAATGAAATCTCCTATCTATTGCGGAGCGGCGACCTAGTCTCGTGATGAGTGAACACATTGTTTGGCGCGTGCCACTGTTATTTGCCCTGCCAAGCTGGGGCACTGTCGGCACTGTCGGGCACATAGATGTAGATGTGCAAACGGGAGAATTGACAATTACACCTGAGCTTATCCAGAAGATACAAGCCAATGCCACAGAGAAAGCTACCTATTATTCCACCCTTGCCCGTCCTGCCGTTTAGCCAGCAAGGTGAGGTGGATTGTTTGGCGGCTTGTGCGGCGATGGTGTTGGCCTACACCGACCAAGTCATTCCATACCACCAACTTCTCCACACGTTGCAAATTGGGCCGATTGGCGCACCTAGACGCAACATTGGCAATTTAGCCCGACATGGTATCTCTGTCACTTACCGAGAGGCCAGTTTGGCGGTTTTGGCTGAAACATATTTGGAGGTTGGGGAACCTGTTATTGTTTTTGTAGATACAGGCGAGTTGCATTACTGGTCAATAGCAGTTAATCATGCAATTGTCGTCATCGGTCTTGATGAGGAGCATGTCTTAGCTCTGGACCCAGCTTTTTCAACATCCATCCAAGCAATTCCACATGAAGAGTTCCAATTGGCTTGGATAAATGGCGATTACACTTGTGCGGTTATCCATCGTTCAACATAATCCATTCTTCACGGCCGTTCACTCCCCTGAACGGCCGTTTTTCTCAACCATATCAGCCACCCCCAAGGAATACCCCATGACAATCGTCGCCAACGTTTTAATCGGCCTCGTCGCCCTGCTCCACACCTATTTTCTCATCCTCGAAATGTTCTTGTGGGATAAGCCACAAGGCCGCAAAACATTTGGGCTGACGGCCGAATTTGCCACCGCCTCCAAAACCCTCGCCGCCAATCAGGGGCTTTACAACGGCTTCCTCGCCGCTGGGCTTATTTGGGGCCTCCTGTTGGGCACGGCCGGGCAACACATCCAAATCTTCTTCCTCGCCTGCGTCATTATCGCAGGGCTTTATGGTGGGTGGACAGTCTCCAAGAAAATCATGATGGTACAGGCCGTGCCGGCCGCCCTCGCCCTCCTCTTCGTTTTGCTCGCCTAACCCAAGCCCTCTTCAAACAAACAAAAGGGGATGTGCAAGTTGCACATCCCCTTTCACTTTTCACTTCTTACTTCTTATTATTTACTTTCTTACCCCACCACCCGCGCCCCTTGCCCCGCCGCGCAGACCAACGTGCTGGCCACGCACTCGAGTTGGCCGAGTTGTTCCAGCAGGGCGGGCACATGCGCCCGTTCGGTCAGGATGTGGACATTCGGGCCTGCATCAATGGTGAAGTAGCCCACGGCCGTGCCCCTCTGCCGCCAGCCGCGCAAAGCGTGGAGCAGGGTCATCGTGCCCGCCGTCCAGTAGAGAATACTCGGCCGTGAGGTCATCGAGGCGACATGTAGGGAGATGGCTTCTGCCTCGAGCAATTCCCCGAATAGCTCCAAATCCCGCTCAAAAATCGCCTTGCGCATCAGGGGCAAGGTGCGTTGCAGTTCCCCCAAGCGGGCTTGGTAAAAGGGGCTGGTGTGGGCGAGGGGATGGCCGGCCGTGGAGCCAACCTCTTTTTCTTCGGCCGAGACAATGGCCACCACATCCACCAAATCCCAATGTTCGGGCGGGGCGATTTGCACGGCGTAGGAATCGTCGTGCCGCGCCCCCGCGTACCACTCCACAAAGCCGCCCGCAATGGAGCGGGAGGCCGACCCCGACCCCAAGCGAGCAATTTTGCTCAGTTCGGCCTCGGGCAAATCTAGCCCCAGCGCCCCAGCGGCCGCCACGGTCAGGGCGGCCATCCCTGAAGCGGAAGAGGCGATGCCCGCCCCCGTGGGGAAGCTGTTGCTGGAGACGATGTGGGCGCGGGTGGCCACGCCTGCCAGTTGGCGCAAGTGGTCGAGTTGCCTGCTGGCGCGTTGCACGGCCGCCTCGGCCGCTGGTTGCTCGTTTAAGAGGAGGCTGTCGGCGGAAAAATCAGGCGAAAATTCAACGGCCGTGGTCGTCACGGCCGCATCGAGGGTCATGGAAATACTGCCGTTCATCGGCAGGCGCAGGGCATCATCCAGATTGCCCCAATATTTGACAAAAGCGATGTTGGAACCAGCAATGGCGGTGGTCATAGAGAGCAAAAGTGAGAAGTGAAAAGTAAAAAGTAAAAGGTCGTTGGTGGGACAAGCCACTTTTTACCTTTCACTTTTTACTTTTTACTGATTTACAGTTCGGCGTAAGCGGCGAGAAATTGCACAGATGTTTCAATGCCCCGATAGAAATTGGGCAGGTAAAAACTCTCGTTGGGGGAGTGGATGCGATCGTTGGGCAAGCCGAAACCCATCAGCACCGATTCGAGGCCGAGGTGGGTTTGGAATTCGCCGACGACGGGGATGGAGCCGCCGTTGCGGGTGAAGAGTGGCTCTTTGCCAAAAGCGGCCGTGTACGCCTTGCTGGCCGCCTTCATGGCCGGCACACTGTAATCGGTGATGCTGGCGGGTGCGCCGTGGCCATCTTCCTCGAATTGCAAGGTGATGCTGGGCGGGGTGAGCTGGCGCACATAATCCCGAAACTGTTGCTTGATTTTGGCGGGGTCTTGGTTGGGCACGAGGCGCATCGAGATTTTGGCGTGGACGCGGGAAGGCAGAACTGTCTTGCCCCCTTTGCCTGTGTAGCCGCCGATAATGCCGTGCAGGTCGAGCGTCGGCCGTGCCCCCAGCCGCTCCACGAGCGTGTAGTCGGGTTCGCCCCACAGGGCGGGTGCGCCCGTCTCCGCCCGCCACGCCTCGGGGTCAATCGGCAATTTGTTGAGCATTTCCCGCTCTTCCGCGCTCAGTTCTAGCACGTCGTCATAAAAGCCGGGGATGAGAATGCGGCCGTCTTCATCTTTGAGTTTGGCCACAATATGGCACAAAGCGTTCAGCGGGTTGTTGATGGCCCCACCCGCCCCACCCGAGTGCAGGTCGTGGTCGGGGCCAATCAGGTCGAGCATGTCGTAGTGAATCCCGCGCAAGCCGTAGGTGATGCTGGGCTGGTCGGGGCTAAGGATGCCTGTGTCGGAAATGAGGGCGATGTCGGCCGCTAATTTCTCTTTGTGCTTGGGCAAATAGTCGGCCAGCGATTCGCCGCCGCTCTCTTCTTCCCCTTCGTACAAAAATTTAACATTGACGGGCAAACGGCCGCTGGTCTGCAAATACGCCTCGGCCGCCTTGACGTGAATGTACGCCTGCCCCTTGTCATCGCACGCGCCACGGGCGTAGATGCGCTCGCCGCGCACGGTTGGCTCAAACGGTGGGGTCTCCCACAGTTCGATGGGGTCTACAGGTTGGACATCAAAATGGCCGTAAATCAACACGGTGGGGGCATCGGCTCCAGCATGGAGCCAATCGGCGTAGACGAGGGGGTGTTTGCCCACGGCCGAGGCAATCACTTCGACGTTTTCCAGCCCGATGCGGCGCATTTCGGCCGCCAGCCATTCGGCCGCTTTGGCCACATCGGGGGCATGGTCGGGCTGGGTGCTGACGCTGGGGATGCGCAGGAAATCTTGGAGTTGGGCGAGGTGGGCGGCCGTGTTGGCGCGGGCAAAGGTCAGAGCTTGGTCGAGAGGTGTGTTTGTCATGGGGATTCAACTACCTTGGGGTATAATTTGGGTGATTCGTTCGTTGGCTATTCATTATTCGTTATTCGTTATTGAGTTGTTTGACCAACTAACCCCATAACGAGTAACCCAGTAACCAATAACCCCGTATAACGAATAACCATTATAACCAACTTCTATGAGCATCCCCACCACGGCCGCGCCCAACCTTGAACTCGAGGCATACATCGAAAGCATCTTGTTCGTCTCCAGCGGCCCCGTCTCCCTCGGGCGGCTCGCCCGCACCCTAGAGATTACGACAGGCGCGGCGCGACAAGCCCTCCACGCCCTCGAAGCGCGGTATGCGGGGCGAGGCTTGCGCCTACAATGGCTTGATGAAGCCGTGCAATTCACCACCGCCCCCGAGGCGGGGCTGGTCGTGGAGCGTTTTCTGGGGCTAGAGGCTCCCACCAGCCGCCTGAGCCATGCCGCCTTAGAGGTGTTGGCCATTGTGGCCTACATGCAACCCATCACACGGCCGCAGGTGGACGAGTTGCGCGGGGTCAATTCCGATGGCGCCATGCGCACCCTTCTCAGCAAGGGGTTGGTGGAGGAAATCGGCCGTGTCGAAGCCCCCGGACGGCCGATTCTCTATGGCACAACCCCTGAATTTATGCAACACTTTGGCCTGAGCAACATGGCTGAACTCCCCCCCCTTTCCACAGAGTAATTTTAGATTTTGGATTTTTGATTAAATGGAAGAACGACTACAAAAACTCATGGCCCAAACGGGCTTCGGCTCCCGCCGCCAATGCGAAGAAATCATCGCCCAAAAGCGGGTGACCGTCAACGGCCGCCTCGCCCACCTCGGCGACAAAGCCGACCTCCACCACGACGATGTCCGCGTAGACGGCAAACGCCTGCCCGCCCCCGAGCAAAAACTCTACATCATGCTCCACAAACCATGGGGCATCCTCTCCGACGAAGACGACACAGGCGAAGGACGCACCACCGCCCGCCAACTCATCCAAGTCGAAGGGCATTTGTACCCCGTCGGCCGTCTCGATAAAAACAGCGTTGGCCTCATGCTCTTCACCAACGATGGCGAACTAGCCCACAAACTAACCCACCCCAGCTTTGAACACGAAAAAATCTACCGTGTCAAAGTCAGCGGCCAACCTTCCAACGAAGTTTTGCGCCAATGGGCAAGGGGTGTGGAACTGGAAGATGGCATGACCGCCCCCGCCCGCGTGCGGCTGGAAAAACAAGAAGATGAATACGCATGGATTCGCATCACCATGCGCGAAGGGCGCAAGCGGCAAATTCGGCGCGTGGCTACCCTCCTCGGCCACACGGTTCTCCACCTCCACCGCGAACAACTCGGCCCCCTCAAACTAGGCGATTTGCCCCTCGGCAAATGGCGGCACCTCACCCGCCCCGAAATTAGCCAGCTACGCCGCTATGTCCTCGGCGACCGCCGCCCCAACGTCCCCCGCCGCCGCTCCAGCTTTGGCAACCCAAGAAGATAGAGGGTAGAGAAAGAGATAGAGAAACTCGGTTGGCGGAATAACAACGCGCCCCTCTATCTCTATCTCCCATCTCTATCTTCTTTTAAGGAGATTCCCTTGTTACCTTTTCCCATCACCATCGCCATAGATGGCCCTGCCGCCTCGGGCAAAACCACCGTGGGCAAAATGTTGGCCGACCAATTGGGCTATCTATTCCTCGACACAGGGTGCATGTATCG
Organism: Candidatus Hadersleviella danica; assembly: GCA_016711405.1. Classification (GTDB taxonomy): domain Bacteria; phylum Chloroflexota; class Anaerolineae; order Promineifilales; family Promineifilaceae; genus Hadersleviella; species Hadersleviella danica. Next base: position 50,813 of record JADJSZ010000036.1, read on the forward strand.
CGCCGTCACGGCCGCCGCCCTACAACAAGACACCAACCTTGAAGATGAAGCGGCCGTGACCCACATCGCCCAAACCATGCAACTGGAAATCGCCAGCGGCGCAGGCTATGACGACGGCCGCCAATACACCGTTCTGCTCGACGGCCGTGACAGCACATGGGAAATCCGCACTCCCGCCGTAGATGCCAACGTCTCCCTTGTCTCCAGCTACCTGCCCGTGCGCCAAGAAATGGTGCGCCAACAACGCGCCATTGGCGGCAAAGGGGGTGTAGTCATGGTCGGCCGTGACATCGGCACCGTGGTCATGCCCAACGCCCCGCTCAAACTCTACATCACCGCCACGGCCGCCGAACGCGCCCGCCGCCGCCTGAACGACCGCCAACGCCAAGGACAAAGCGGCGACTACGACCACATTCTGGCCGACATTATCCGCCGCGATGAATACGATGGCAGTCGCACCCACTCCCCCATGCTCCCTGCGGCCGATGCCCTCATCCTCGACAGCAGTGACAAACCCGCCGCCACCCTCGTAGCCGACATTCTAGCCATGTTGGAAAGCTTGTCAGCGAGTCAGCCTGTCAGCTAGTCAGCCCAATCCAAAATCCCCAATCCCCAATCCAAAATCCCATGTATTGGCTCGAAATCACCGTCACGGCCGACGAACAAGCGGCCGACCACCTTGCCGAAATTTTGCGCCCCTTCGCCGAAGGGGAAAGCGTCGCCATCGAACAACTCGGCGACCCACGCGACCTTGACCCCAACGCCCTCCTCCCCGAACATTACCTCAAAATTTACGTTGCGGAAGAGCAAGACACCCCCGAACTGCGCCAGCAAATTGAGGCGGCCGTCGCTCCCTACCCCATCACCTTCACCCCTCTCCAAGAAACCGATTGGGCCAACGCATGGAAGGATCATTACCACCCCCTCCGCATCGGCCGCCGCTTTTGGATTCAGCCCAGTTGGCAAGAGCCAGACCAAGCCCTGCCCACCGACCTCATTATCACCCTCGACCCCGGCATGGCTTTTGGCACAGGCCAACACCCCACCACCCAGCTTTGCCTATCAGCTTTAGAAGATTGGCTCAAGCCGGGTCAAAGCGTCCTCGACTTAGGCACTGGCTCAGGCATTTTGGCCATTGGCGCCGCCCTACTTGGCGCCAGCGAGATTTTGGCCGTAGACAACGACCGCTGGGCTGTCCAAGCCACCCATGAAAACGCCGCCCTCAACCAGTTGACCGACCGCATGACGATTGTGGAGGGCACATTGGCCAATGTGGCTACGCGCAATTGGGATGTGGCCGTGGTCAACATCCTCGCCACCGTCATTATCAACCTGCTTCAAGAGGAAAACCTACTCGAGTACGGCCGCCTCTTCATCTTTAGCGGCATCGTCGCCATCCAAGAAGAGGAGTTCACGGCCGCCCTCACGGCCGCTGGTGGTCACATCCACCAAGTTTTGCGCCAAGAAGATTGGCTGGCCATTGTCGCCACCCGCGCCTAAAGCCAAAATCATGACATTTGTCACGGCAGTTTTTGTAGACCAGTCTTAAAAATTATGCTATAGTAAACCTATGAATAACCGCCGCCAAGAGATTTTGTACACCACCAGCCAGCTCATGGAAACGCAAGGCTACCATGCCACAGGCGTAAACCAGATTCTGGAAGCCAGTGGTGCGCCCAAAGGGTCGCTCTATTACTACTTCCCCGATGGCAAAGATAGTCTAACCGAGCAAGTTATTCAGCAAACGGCCGAGCGCATCGAATCGCGCATTCGGTTGGTGATGGCCGAACACGATGACCCCGCCACGGCCGTGGCCGCCTTTTTTGTCACTCTAAGCGGCTCTGTCGAAGCGGCCGACTACGCCTCGGGTGGCCCCATTACCACCATCGCCCTCGAAGTAGCCTCCACCAACGAACGGCTCAACGCCGCCTGCCATGCCGCCTACGGCCGCTGGCAACAAGCCTTCGCCGACAAACTGCTCGCCCACGGCTACCCCGAGGAGAGTGCCTACCCCTTAGCTACCTTGATTATTTCCGCCATCGAAGGAGCAACCATTTTGGCTCGCTCCCAGAAATCCGTTCGACCGCTACACGAATCTGGACAACAATTGGCGCGTTTGCTAGAAGCAACACGGCCGTGATAGTGGCCCATTGGTGCGATGCACTTTAAGAAGTGTGTCGCACCAAAAAAATTTTTACCTTAATTTTATAGACTGGTCTAGTAAATACTAGCCAAGGACAAAAGAAAATGACCCTCAAAATTTTAGTAACAGGCGCGACAGGCAACGTCGGCCGCGCCGTGGTGGATTGCTTGGTAGAGATGGGCGCTCCTGTGCGAGCGGCCGTGCGCCCCAGCGAACTAGCGCATACGCCGAATCTGCCCGCTGGCGTTGAAATCACCCCCTTCGATTTGGGCGACCCAACCACCTTTGTGCCTGCCCTCGCAGGGGTGGATCGCCTCTTTTTGATGCGGCCACCTGCCATCACCGATATCGAACACACCATCAAGCCATTTGTGGAAACGGCCGCCCGCATGGGCGTGCGCCATATCACCTTTCTCTCCCTCATTGGGGCGGAAAGCAACCGCTTGGTTCCCCACCGCGCCGTCGAAGATTTGCTGATAGCGGGTGACGTGCCCTATACACTCTTGCGCGCTGGCTTTTTTATGCAAAATCTGGACACCACCCACCGCGCCGAAATTCGGGATGAAAACGAGATTTTCATTCCCGCTGGGCACGGCCGCACGGCGTTTATTGATGTGCGCGACATTGCGGCCGTGGCGGCCAAAACGCTGACCGAGCCGGGGCACGACAATGTGGCCTACCCGCTCACAGGAGAAGAGTCACTCACCTATGACGAGGTGGCCGACGTTTTAACGGCCTCCTTGGGAAGACCAATCACCTATACCCACCCCAACGCCCTCCGTTTTGCGTGGCGGCATTGGCGCAAAGGTCAACCCCTGAGCTATGTCGGCGTGATGACGATGATTTATCTGACCACTCGCTGGGGCATGGCCGCCAAAATGACGGCCGATGTGCGCCGCTTGCTGGGGCGCGCCCCGCGCACATTGCGGGAATATGTGGCCGATTATGCGGCCGTGTGGCAAAAGACAACCGCTTAGACCGACGACAAACGACGACAGGAGAACAAATAACATGAAAGTAACCATTTTAGGCGCAACGGGACGCACGGGACAACAACTCATCACACAGGCGTTAGCGGCAGGGCATGAGGTCGTGGCCTATGCCCGCAACCCCGACAAAATAACACAAACCCATCCCCGCTTGCAGGTGGTGGGGGGTGGTTTAGAAGATGATGGGGCTTTGCGGCACGCTTTTCAGGGCACAGATGCCGTGTTGAGTGGGCTTGGCCCTGTGGGCAACAACCCCGATTATGTGTTGGGGCGCAGTACCCCACACATTATCCGGACGATGCAGGCCGAGGGGGTATCGCGGTTGGTGTTGGCAACGGGGGCAGGGGTGCGATGGCCGGGAGACACGCCGGGACTATTTGACCAACTGATGGGGTTCTTACTCAAGACGCTGGCCAAGCATGTTTTGGAGGATAGCCGGCGCATGGTCACGGCCGTGGTGAACAGCGATTTGGCGTGGACGATTGTGCGCGTGCCTGTACTCAACGACAATCCCGCCACGGGCACTGTACGCGTGGGCATGGTAGGGCAAGGCACGGGGAGCAAGCTATCACGGGCTGATATGGCCGCGTTTATGCTGGCCCAATTACAGAGTAAGCAATATGTGCGACAAGCACCGACCATCAGCAATTAGTGGAAGGACTAAGGTGGCAAAAAAAAAGCGCCAAGAGAATCTCTTGGCGCTTTGGGGTTACTTGTAGGGCAAGTTGAGCTAAATATCGTCGCGGACTGGGCCGCCCGTGGCTTTTTTATAGCGATAGTTGATACGGCCGCGTGTCAAATCATACGGAGTCATCTCCACCCGCACCCGGTCGCCCAGCAAAATGCGGATGTAATAACGGCGCATCTTACCGGAAAGATAGGCCAGAACTTCGTGGTCATTATCCAGCCGCACGCGGAATTGCGTATTCGGCAACGCTTCCACGACTGTCCCTTCTACTTCCAGTTTATCCTCTTTTTTCGCCATAAACGTTTACTTTACTCGCTTGCTTCGCTCTTCTCAGCTTCGTCGGAATCGGTAGATTCAGCGACAGCCTCTTCAGTTGCTACCACTTCTTCAGCTACAGGAGCTTCATCGGTTACAACTGTTTCTTCAACGACAGGAGCTTCTTCGGCTACGGCCGCTTCTTCAGCAACAGGAGCCTCTTCAACTACAGCCGCTTCTTCAGCGACAGGAGTTTCTTCGACTACGGCCGCTTCTTCAACGACAGGAGCCTCTTCAACTACGGCCGCTTCTTCAGCAACAGGAGCTTCTTCGACCACGGCCGCTTCTTCAGCAACAGGAGCTTCTTCGACTACGGCCGCTTCTTCAGCGACAGGAGCTTCTTCGACTACGGCCGCTTCTTCAGCGACCACAGGTTCCTGTTGCATCATCCAATCAATCTGCTCTTGCTGAGTTACGGCCCGCAAGCTAAGACCAATGCGTTGTCGCTCAGGGTCTACACTAATCACACGCAAGAGGTGGACTTCCCCTTCGCGCAAAACTTCGCTGGGGTCGCTCACTTCGGTGCGAGCCAATTTGGAGGCGTGGAGCAACCCTTCAATGCCGGGTTCTAATTCCACAAACGCCCCATAATTCACCAAACGGGTGACGCGCCCTTCGACGAGTTGCCCGACTTGGTAGCTTCGTTCCACTTGCGACCATGGGTCTGGCAAGAGCTTCTTGCGGCTAAGGCTGACACGTTGGTCGCCTTCATCCACTTTCAGCACATAAACTTCGACTTCTTCGCCCATCCGCAACACTTCATTGGGATGGTCAATGCGGTACCACGCCAATTCGGAGACGTGAATTAACCCTTCGATGCCATCGCCAATATCAATGAAGGCGCCAAAGTCGCGCAAACTGCTGACACGCCCTTTGAGAATTGAGCCAGTGGCCAGTTCCTTGAAGCGGTCGCCACGGCGAACTTGATCCCATTCCCGCTGAGCATCACGGTTGGACATGACCAACCGACGGCGACGACGGTCTACCTCGATGATTTTGAGGGGGAGCTGTTGCCCGCGCAACTTGGAAAGAATCCGTTGCTTGTCGCGGTCTTTCATGCCGGGACGGAAATCAGCTAATTGGGAGAGGGGGATAAAGCCACGGAGACGGCCGTAATCCACCAAGGCCCCGCCACGGTTATAGCCGACAACTTCGGCCTCCACGACTGTACCTGATTCCATTAGCTGTTCCGCCACCACCCAGTCTTCGTTCAGGAAAGCGCGGTGAATGGACACCTGTAAGCTATCCTGTTCGCTGGTGCTGACAATATAGACAGGGATTTCCTGATCCACTGCCAAAGCGGCTTGTTCCGCCTCTGTCAGTTTGGCTACGTCAACTTGTGGCACAAAGCCATCACGCTTTAGCCCCAAATCTATAATGATGCCTTCTGGAGAGATGTCCACAATTGTGCCTTTGCGGATGTCGCCCGCTTCTGGCACATTGTAGTCATGCTGTTCCAGATAGCTTTCCAAAGCTTCCGAGAAATCTACCTCGTCATTGTTCGCCATGCTGTTGCACTTGTCCAAAAAGAATTTGTGATAAAAAAGCTCGGTGCATTTCTAAACATGCAACCGAGCCGTTTACCCGAATGGTTGGGGTCATCCTGCGATAGCCTTGTGATTGTTTTTCACATGTCTATAGTTACTTAAATCACTATGACAATACCCACTTTCTTTGCAATCCAAACGGCGGGGATTTGGTAACGGTTATGTTAATTAAACGTTACTATAGGATTGTAAAGCATATCGCCAATGAACCAACGGGGATTATATCCCTCTGGTATATGGTTGTCAATTTTCGCTGGCCGTGCCAAACGGCCGCCGATGCCCCTGCCACCACAAAAGTATACGAACAAATTTGACGCGCAGAGCGCAAAGGGCTTGCTGTGACAAACATCGCTTGTATCTTCTGGGCCTCCACCGCCAAAAAACAAGCCCATGACAACTTCTTCACACCCGCGCAGAAAATTCAAGTTGACACGGCCGCTGGCCATTGCTATAGTTTGCCGCATGTCCATCTTTGTACAGTTCCTCTCCACCTATTATTATCCCCACTGGTTCCCCCGCCTATCATTCAGCGGGTTACTGGTGCGTTTCTAAATCCAACCAGTACTCATCCCTGATTCTGACTAGGCGCGGCGCAACCCGCGTCTTTTTTTTGCCACTTACCCAGACGAGGGACGAATGACCAATGACGAATGACGAATGACGAATGACAAAAGGAGTGCATTGTGACCCACAACATTTTTGACGAATTACAATGGCGCGGTTTGGTATACGACCACACCGACGAAGTGCCCGCCCTGCTCCGCGAGCAGAAGATAACCCTGTACAACGGTTTTGACCCCACGGCCGATTCGCTCCATGTCGGCCACCTTGTGCCGATGTTGGCCTTGGCACGCTTCCAACGCTTTGGGCACACCCCCATTGCCGTGGCGGGCGGCGGCACGGGCATGATTGGCGACCCCAGCGGCCGTAGCGACGAGCGCAACCTGCTCAGCCAAGCGCAAATTGATTACAACGTCGAGCGCATTAAGGGGCAGTTGGGGCAGTTTTTGGATTTTGGCACGGCCGCCAACCCCGCCCAACTGGTCAATAACGCCGATTGGCTAGGACCGCTCCGCATGATGGACTTTTTGCGCGACGTGGGCAAACAGTTCAGCATCAATGTCATGCTGACCAAAGATTCGGTGAAGTCGCGGCTGGAAGGGGGTATCTCTTACACCGAATTTAGCTACATGCTCCTCCAATCTTACGATTTCTTGCACCTCTACCGCGCCCAAAATTGCGTTTTGCAAACAGGTGGCAGTGACCAATGGGGCAATATCACCGCTGGTTCTGACCTGATTCGGCGGGAGGGGGGCAAGGCGCATGGGCTGGTCTACCCGCTCATTACCAAAGCGGATGGGACGAAGTTTGGCAAAACGGCCGCTGGCGCCGTGTGGCTGGCGGCCGACCGTACCTCGCCCTACAAGTTCTACCAATTTTGGGTGAACACCGACGACCGCGATGTGGTGAGCTACCTGAAGATTTTTACGTGGCTGACGCGGGAAGAGATTGAGGAATTGGCCGACCAACACGGCCGTGCCCCGCACGAGCGGGCGGCCCACATGCGCTTGGCGCGGGAAATGACGCGCCTGTTGCACGGCGAAACGGCTTTGGCCAAAGCGGAGCAGGCGACCCAAGTGCTGTTTGGGGGTTCGTTGGAGGGGTTGGGCGCGGCCGAAATCGGCGAGATTTTTGCCGAAGTTCCCTCGAGTACCATCGGCCGTGAGGCGTTGGCGGATGGCCTGAACGCCGTGGATTTATTCGCCCAGAGCGACCTCTTCCAGAGCAAGGGTGAGGCGCGGCGGGCGATTCAGGGCGGCGGGGTTTACCTGAACAACGAACGGGTGGTGGAGGGGCAGATGGTGACGGCCGCGCAAGCCATCGAAGGGCAATTCCTCCTCTTGCGCCAAGGGCGGAAGAAGTACCATTTGGTGCGGGTGGGGGAAGGGGAGTGAGAAGTGAAAAGTAAGAAGTGAAAAGTGGGGCGCTTGTGACCCCACTTTTCACTTTTCACCTCTCACTTTTTACTTCTGCACCAACGGCAAGTGGATGACATACCCCACCGTGGGCACGGGGCGCACGGTGAGGGGGTGGCTGGTGGTGTGGCTAACCGAGCCATTGTGGGCGGTGAGGGTGACGGTGAATACGCCTGTGGTGGTGTAGGTGTGGGTGGGGCTGGGAAGCGTGCTGAGGGGTGAGCCATCCCCAAAATCCCATGTGTAGGTGAGAGCATTGGTGGAGGTGTTGGTGAAGACGGCCGTCTCCCCCAACCACAGCGGCGTGGTGAGCGTAAACGCGGCCGTGGGGGTGAGTACCCCGACGGGAACCACCTCAACGGGGTGGGTGACGGTATCCGTTAGCACGCCGTTGCCCGCCATAAGGGTGACGCTGAACGTACCCGTGGCGGTGTAGGTGTGGCTGGGGTGCATCGCCGAGCTGGTTGCGCCATCGCCAAAATCCCAGATATAGCTGTCGGCATCGGCCGAGAGATTGGTGAAATTGGTGGCCGTGCCCAAGGTGGTGGGGCTGGTGCTGGTGAAAGCGGCCGTGGGGGTGATGACCACAACGGGTTCAATCACCACCGCCTGAGCGATGGTATCGGTCAGCACGCCATCGCTGGCCATGAGGGTGACGCTGAACGTGCCCGTGGCGGTGTAGGTGTGGCTGGCGTTGACAGCGTGGCTAACGGCCGAGCCATCCCCAAAATCCCATGTGTAGGCGTTGGCATCGGTGGAGGTGTTGGTAAACTGGGTCGTTTCGCCCAAGGTGTCGGGGGTGGTGCTGGAGAAAGCGGCCGTGGGGGAGGTGGGCACAACGGTGCAAACTCCTGTGCCAATCAGTTGAATATCATCCACATACCAGCCATCGGCCACTGTGTTGGTATCTGTGGTGAAGCGGAAGCGCACGCGGGCGTTGGCTTGGTTGTTCAATTGGGGCGCGGCCAGCGTTACCTCTTCCCAAACTGTGTTTGCTCCATCATATTGGGCCAGTTGCGTCCATGTTGTGCCGTTGGTGGAAACTTCGACGCGACAGAAATCCCAGCCAGCTTCGGTGTCACAGCGGTGCCAGAAGTTGAGTTGCACATCGCCCACGCCTGTTAAATTGATGATGGGCGAAGTGAGGGAGATATTGCGATTGTTGCCATAGTTGCCAGCGGGGCTGTCTGTCCAGCTATGGGTGGGGCTGTGGCTTTGGGCAGTGGTGATGGCCCACGGGCTTTGGGTTGTCCAGCCGTTGGTGCCACTTTCAACATCATCTTCCCAAACGGCACAGGTGGGGGTGAGGGCGAAATCTTGTTGGAGAACTTGGCCTGCCAACAAGTTGAGGTTGACGGTTTGGGGGGCGTACCCCTCGGCCGACGCTGTGAATTGATACGCTCCGGGAGCCGTGCCCGTCTGATATTGCCCCGTGCCGTTGGTGGTAGCCTGAATGCCGTCGGCGGTGGTCACTTCGGCCGCGTCTATGGGCAAACTCGTCTCGGCATTGGTGATGGTTCCCTCTAGCCCTGCGATTTGGGCGGGGGGCAAAATGTCGAGGAAGACGGCCGAAACCACGCCCCAACTGCCATTCGCATCTCGGCCGCGCACAAAGAGGGTGTGGCGGCCGTTGGCCAACCCTGTCGTGTCCAGCACGGCTGTTACCGTTTCGCGGGGGTTGTCAAACGAGCCATCGGCGGCCGTAAGGGGGATGGCCACCGCCCCCGCTTCCCAGTAAGGCGTGTCCAGATACGCTTCGGCTTGGGCAATGTTTTGGGTGGGTTCGATGCCGTTGCTGTTTTGGTAACGGGTGTCATCGGCCGTGGCGAAGAGGGTTACTTGGGTGCCGCTGGTGACGGCCGTGGCCGATAGCCCCAAATCCAACACCTCTGGCCCAGCGGGAAGCTGGTAGGGGAGCCGCGCCGCTTTGGCCATGTAGAGCAACGCTTCCATGTTGTCGGGCAAAACGGTGTTCTCAAAATCGGTACACGCTTGGAAGAAGGCGGTTCCCAATTCAAACGTGAAGGCGGGCACGCCCAATTCCCCGTAGGCAAAGTCGTCGGTCGTGCCTGAGGTGGGGTAGAGGTCTACAGCTTGTTGGGGGGTATAGCGGTTGAAGTAGGCCATTTTGCGGCCGAATGTTTGAAAGGCGGTGTCGTTGCCTGTGATCTCATCAAACCCCCACGGCCACAGCACCAGTTGGCTGTAGCTATGCACATCCATGAATACCCCTGTGGTGGTAATGGGGGCAGGGGTACTTAAATCGTCGGGGCGCACATCGTCGAAGATGGTGAGGTTGTACGCTTCAATGGCTTGCACTTCGGGTTCGGAAGCGGCCGAGGCACCGCGATAGGTGTCGTCGCATTGGACAGTGCTGGCACCGGGGCCACCCCACTCAAACGAAAAGTTGCGGTTCAGGTCGGCCCCGCGTGAGCCGGTGTTGGCGCAATAGTTGTTGTTGATGTTTTTGCGCCAGCTCAGGCCCGTTTCGGCTTGTTTACGGCCGTCGGGGTTGGCTTGGAGCAACAAGTGGAACTCGTGGTGGTCAAGGAGCCATGTCGCATCCGCATTGGTTCCGTAATTGTCGAGCAGATACTCGGCAAAGCGGGTGTTGAGTTCGGCCGTGGTGTATTCGCGGGCATGAACGGCCGACATGATAAACACCGTCGGCTTGGGGCCGGGGATGGCACTGTTGGTCAGCTTGAGGACGACCAAATCATAGCCTGTGGCGTTATTTTGGGTTTTTTGCCAGCTATTGCCAATGTCTACGGTGCTGGCCAAGGTGGGGTATTCGGCCACCAAACTGGTGGCGGTGGCCAAGGTTTCTTCGACAGTGCGGTAGCAAGGGTAGCCGGGGATGGTGTTGGGGGCTTGGCCGACTAGCGGTTTGGCGGGGTTACTGTATTGGGCGCTGAGTTGTTCATCCCGCTCCAACACATAGCCGAGGTTGGTGAGGAGGAGTTCTTCTTCGGCCGTGACATCTAAGACCATGTACCCGTCTTTGTAGTTCACCTCCCACGGTGCTTTCCATGAGGAGACATACTCGACCATGCCACGGTCGCTAAAGTAGGCGCGGACAACAACCACTTCGTTGACGGCACCACCAAAGGTAGCGGCCGTGACACGGGGCAGGCTCAGGGACAAGAACAAGGGGAGCAGGAAGGCAAGGACGAAGGACAAGCGTTTCATAGGGGGAATGGGGGATTGGGGAATGCGGAATGCGGATTGCGGATTGACTGAGCGACTGAAAGACTGACCGACTTTCTACTCAGCGCTTAGCACCCAGCACTCTTACCGTTCCAACAATAAATTGGAGATGCCGACGCGGAGGGGGATATCGCCGTGCCATTCGATGGGGGTGTTGGCAGGCAGGCGTTGGTCGCCCAAATAGGTGCCGTTGGTACTGCCCAAATCGGTGACAAGGATGCTGTTGCCCATGCGTTCGATGCGGCAGTGGCGTTTGGAGACGCGGGTGTTGTTCAGCACCATGTCACAGCCGGGGATACGGCCGATAATAACTGGTGCTTCGTGCAGAGCCACCCGAGCGGGTAAGCCATCTACACAAGCGAGGGTATACCGCCCCTGAATGATGGTATCACCCGCATCAACGGGCAAGGGCATATCCTTATCACTTTGGCGTTGGAGCTGAATGGAGAGCTTGAACGCCCCCAAATTCACATCGGATTGGCGTTCCCACACGCGCTCGACTTGGGGGACAAGGCGGGTGGTGTCTAAAAATGTGCCGTTGGTGCTGTTCAGGTCGCGAATATAGACGGTCTCGCCACGCAGGGCGATGGCGCAATGTTGTTTAGAGACATACCGCTCGGGGCCATCCAAAATAATGTCGCTCCCTTGCTGACGGCCGACGATGAGTTCACGGCCGTTGAGTGGCAGAGGGTATATTTTTTCAATTTGCCCTTTATAGGTAACCAACACGCAAAGCTGTTCGGGGGGTGCAGAGGGGGTTTTCTCTTCCGTTTCGACCAGCGGGGCGGTGGGGGGCTGGATTTCGCTGGCCAGCCGTTCGGCCAATTGGGAGGTGTGGATGCTGGGCGTGATTTGGGGGAGGAACGGCCGCAATTTTTCGGCCACCTCCAGCATGGTGGCAGGGCGGCCGTCGAGGTCGGGAGCCATCATCTGACGCACCAGCAAGTTGAGCTTCATGGGCAAGGTGGGCACATGGGCGCGAGGCGGGGTGAAATTACCCGTGCCATGAAACTTGATGGCATCGAAGAGGTTGCGGATGGGATACGGCCGTTTGCCTGTCAACGCCTCATAAAGCATGACCCCCAGCGCATAAATATCGGTCCGTTTATCTACCTCTTGTCCCTTGCATTGCTCGGGCGACATATAGGCGGGTGTGCCAAGGCTCAATCCCTCTTGGGTATGGGCCAGCGCCCCATTGCCCATCTTTACCAGCCCAAAATCTGTCACCATCGCCCGAATGGGGTAGGCGGCCTCGGCACTGTTTTCGGTGATGAGGATGTTGTCGGGCTTGAGGTCGCGGTGGAGCAACCCTTCTTGATGAGCGTAGGCCAACACATCCGCGATTTGGATGAAGATGTTAATGACTTCTTCGAGGGGCATCCCGTTGGGATTTTCAACGATGAGTTGGCGCAGGCTCACCCCCTCGATGAAGTCCATCATAATGTAGTAGCTGTTGGCAATGCGGCCGAAGTTGAGCACTTTGACGACATTGGCGTGGTCTAAATGGGAGGCGGTACGCGCCTCTTGCAGGAAACGCTCGTAGGAATCGGGTTGGTCTACCCATTCGGGGCGCATGATTTTGACGGCCGCATACCGCTCTAACTCGGCGTGCCATGCGCGATACACCACACCCATCCCCCCTCGGCCGACGATTTCTTGTAATTCAAAATTGTTGATGACTTGACCAATAAATTCGTCCATAGCAAGGAGAGGGGGATTGCGGAATGTGGAATGGGGAAGGCGAAATGGGTGGGATTAGGGATTTGTCTGCGCTTCTTCCTCTTCCAATTCCAAGAGATGGTTGTTGAGCCGTGGCGGGGTGGGGGGAGAGTCGGCCGTATCCTCGTATTGTACCATCTCCACGGCCGCTTGCATGTGATGGTCGCTCCACGGGTCTAGCCCAAAAATGCGAGCGCGGAAGTAATAGCCCAAAATACTCAGTGTGCCAATGGTGGGGATGATGACGAGGGCGACGAGGATACCCCCAATGGCCAGCGCCCCCATGACCGCCACAAAAACCACGCCGGGGTGCATTTTCAGGCTGTGCCCCATGATGCGCGGCCGTAACCAAATGTTTTCGATGGTTTGGATGGCCGTAAAAATGGCCAAGAGGAGCATAGCAAACCAGAAATTAGAGAGGTTAATGTAGTCGGGTGGCCCTTGGAACCATGCCACGGCCGTGGCAATGGCCATGGCCACGGCTGGCCCAGCCGAGGGGATAATATCGAGCAAGCCCGCGAGGAGGCCAAGAGCCACGGCCGTGCTGGATAAGCCCACGGCCGCCGAACCCAAGCCGCTCAAAATCCCAATGATAAACATGAGGATAATTTGACCCCACAAATACGCTTGCCATGTCTCCTTAATTTGTCCATACAGCCGTCGCGCATCGCTCCGATAGGGCGTAGGAGCCAAATCAATCAGCCACTCGCGCAAGCGGTGCCAATCGAGCAACAAATAAAAGGTGGAGACCAAAATAATCAGAATCCAGACCAAATTTTGGCTTGTGGCCTGTAAAAAGCGGAAAATTTGGTCGGTACTGAGGGAGGAGCCAAAGAGTGTTTCTAGATCTTCCCCAAATTGGTCAAAATCTATCTCCAAATCAAAATTGTCCGCTTGTTGATTCAAGGAGAGGATGAGTTCATCCTGTACGATTTGGAGTTCGGCCGTTAACCCTTGCGCCTGCTCCACGGCCACAGGGGCAAATGTAACTGTCAACACGGCCAGTGTGCCAATGATGAGAATGTAGACGAGGGCAACAACCCATTGGCGGGGTAATTTCGAGAACCTATTGACATAGGATACCATCGGGTTTAAGACAAAGGCAAGCAAGCCCGCGATGACCAGCGGGGCAATTAGCTCTTGAATGAGCCACATGAACCAGAGGAATCCTCCGAGCATGAGAAAAAAGACGATGTATCTTGTGGTGCGACTCCACATTTCTGACGGTTTCATAAAGAGTGGTTAGTGGTTAGTGGTGGTTAGTGATTAGTGGCTGACTAGTGGCTGACTAGCTGACTAGCTGACTAGCTGACAGACTAAATTATACACGGCTTAACGGCCGCTTGATGCTAACCGTATGCGTGTTGCCTGTTTTACAGGTTACAATACGAATTGCAATCACAATTTGCTCTCAAAAAATATCCCCGTTGGAGGTTGGTATGTTTTCTAAACAGATGACTCCCCGCACGGCCGTTGCCTTTGCTCTTGCTCTACTCCTCATGGTCAGTTTGGCCTGTAGCTGGCGGCCGTGGGCGACCACGGCCGAGCCAACCGTCGCCCCACCCCCGCTGATTGGGCTAACGCCCGGCGCGGGGCAAACAGGCACACCCATTGGCCAAATAGTGGGCGAAGGCACAGCCACCAGTACGGCCACGCCTGCGTTGGCGGCCACTTTGCCCACTGCCCCACAACTCGTCACCCTGCAAGACATGAATGTGCGCCAAGGCCCCAGCACCCAATACCCCATCGTGGCCTATCTGCCCCAAGAGCAAATCGCCCTGATTGTGGGGCAAAACCCCGAAGGGACATGGTGGAAAATCGCCTGCCCAACGGGGGCAACGGCCGCCGAATGTTGGGTGTCGGGCGGGGCGCAATTTACCACGGCCAGCAACGTGGCGGGTGTGCCCGTGGCGGCCGTGCCCCCCACGCCCACGCCTGCGCCCACCAACACCCCCGCCCCCGAACCAACCACACCGCCTGTGGTCGCCAGCAACCCTGCCCTGTTCTATATTGCCAATGGCAATTTGTGGCAAATGCCCCTGCAAGTGAGTGGTGGAAATGTCAGTAAAACGGCCGACCCCCAACAACTGACCAATTTGGGCAATGTCATCGCCTTTGAATTGGCTCCCGACGGCCGCCGCCTGTGGCTGATTAGCGGCTCGGAAAGCAACCAAGCGTTGAGCATCCTCAATCTCGAGAACAGCCAACTGCAAACGGTGGCCAGCACGGCCGCTTTGCCCGCTCCTCCCGCCGAATCTGGCGATGTGCTACGCATTTTTGGCCAAGTGAGTTGGTTCCCCAACAGCCAACGCCTCGCCTTTACCAGCCAAATCATCGCCCGCGAAGGGCCGGGGGTGGGGGCGCTGAATGATTGGTGGACGGTGGATGTAAATGGCGCGGCCATCCAAATTTTGGCTCCGGGCCAAGCGGGGGCTAATTTTGCCATCGCCCCAGCGGGCAACCCTGTGCTGTTTGCCAGCGACAAAGAAATCCTGATGGTTAACGCCGATGGCTCAGCACGGCGCAACCTCATCACCTTTGAGTTTGTCATCACCTACAGCGAATATACCTATGCGCCCGAATTGCACTGGGCGGCCGATGGCCAGCAAGCATGGGTGGCCATCCCCAGCCCCGACCCACTCGACGCAAGTGCCTATGCGCAAATTTGGCACATATCCGCCGATGGGAGCACGGTTCCTTTCGGCCGTTTATTGGGCAACACCCTGTTTAACCCAGTCCGTTGGTCGGCCGATGGGGCGCGATTGGCCTATGTGCGCCAAATCATTGCCCCCAGCAACCCGCCCGTACAACTGGTGGTCGCCCAAGGCACGGGTGATGGGCAAACAGATTACGGCAATTCGGTGGCGGGGAGCATTCAGTTTTTGGGCTGGAACCCCACCAGCGATCGCTTCGCCTACAATGGCATTGACAGCACAGGCAGGCAAACCCCCTATTTGGGCACACCCGGCGGCGCGTTCGCCTCGCTCCCCTTCGAGCCAGCCGCCTATCTGAACAATTTGCTGTGGCTGGATGGCACGCATTATGTGGCCATTGTGCAACAGGCAGGTAGCACGACGATTTACGGCGGCAACGAAACAGGAGCCGTCACCCCGCTGGTCAGCTTGCCCACCCTGCTGGGGCAAACGGCCGTGCGGCGGTAAGCAAACAGGTTTATTTGTATATTGGTCTATTGGTATATTGGTGGCCAATGCACGACTACACTAATAGACTAATAGACTAATAGACCAATAAACCATTAGACCAGTACACCACTAAACAATTCTTCACCCTTTGGAGTACCCATGACCATTCCTCCCTTCGCCACGCTGGATGAGTTGGTGGCGCATATGCAACAGATGACCGATGACCCGCTTTACCCAGCGGGCACAAAGATGGTGATTTATCGGGGCAACCCTTCTGCCAAGCTGATGGTGGTGGGGGAGGCTCCGGGCACAGATGAAAATCGGGTGGGCAAGCCGTTTGTCGGCCGTTCGGGGCAGTTGTTGGACCAGATTTTGGCGGCCGTGGAATTTAATTCGGAGCAGGATGTGTTTATTACCAACGCCGTTTTTCGCCTGCCGCCGGGCGATGATGGCAAGCCGCTCCGCAAACCGACCACGGCCGAGATTGATTTTTATCGCCCCTACCTCATGGAAATTATCCGTCTGATTGACCCCAAGGTGATGATTTTGACGGGAGCCGTTTCCATGCAAGCGGTGTTGGGCGAGACCAAGTTGGGCATTACCAAAATGCGCGGCCAGTGGCGGCAGGTAGACGGCCGTTGGGTCATGCCCATCTTCCACCCCGCCTATCTCCTGCGCAACCCCGCCCGCACCCCCGATTCGCCCAAAGCACTCACATGGGCCGATATTCGCCAAGTGCGGGAGAAGTATGATGCCGTAAGCCATAAGCCGTAAGCCATAGGCTAGTAGCTTACGGCTTAGAGCTTATGGCTTACGGCTATCACAGGAGGTTGAGATGCAAGATTTTCGGGATTTACAGGTTTGGCAGAAGGCTCATTTGTTGGTGTTGGATGTTTATGTATTGTGTCAGCAATTGCCTGATGCCGAACGTTATGGATTAACCAGCCAGTTGCGGCGCGCGGCCGTTTCTATTCCCGCCAATATCGCCGAAGGACGAGGGCGACATACTGATAAGGATTTTGCCCATTTCTTGCAAATCGCCCTTGGTTCTGCTTTCGAGGTCGAGTATTACATCCAACTTGCTTTCGATTTGAACTACATTGAAGCCCAAACCCACCAAACCTTAACCGAGGCCGTCAATGAAGTTAAAAAGTTACTCATTCGTTTTCTAACTACTTTGACAATGTTACATTAGGCTCGTACAGTGGCATTTGAGGAAAATAAAAGCATGAACATCATCGAAATTGAACCCCAAAAACGATTTAGCTGACCGCTGGGGATTGCCAGTGTCGGCCATTCTGGAGTTGCCAACTCGCCTACAGATTTTTTGTCAGAGGTTTAAAGACGGTTTCGAACCAAAACTCGAGATACAGGCCACTATGTGTTCCCTTATCTAAGCGGGTTACTGCGTCTCAACAACGACAAAACGATGACCAACATTGCGCGTGGAAGCGGAGATTCCCAGCCAAAACATGCAACAATTTCTGAGCGATTCTCCTTGGAGCGAACAAACCCAATTGTTCAGGTGCAAGACGAGATTAGCGCACGACCTGAATTCCAAAAGGGAAGCGTGTTGATCATTGATGAATCGGCCGATAAAAGTGGCCAGCACAAAGCAGGAAGTAGCAGGCAACACAATGGCAACTTAGGCAAAATTGAACAAAGTCAGGTAGGTGTCTTTGCGGGTTTAATCAATAATATTACCACTGTTGGATTGATGGTCAATTGTATTTGCCAGAAGCATGGTTTAGCGAAAAGTTTGCCCAAGCACGTCAAAAAGTTGGTTTACCCGAACAAGTTGTCTTCCAAACCAAAATTCAAATCGCCGCAGAACTGATTAAAAATGCTCATCGTCAAGGTGTGCCTTTTGAGGCGGTTGATTTTGATACCCTTTATGGGCGGAATAGTTGGCTGAGAGACGAGTTGGACAAAGAACAAATTGAGTACTATGGCGATGTCCCCAGTAATTCCACAGTTTTCTTAGAACGCCCTTGATCCATTGGCCTGTGACGAAGAAAGGTGTGAGAGCCAAGAACCACGAGTCATTGGACTTTCCTATCAGGTTCAACAATTAGTCTACAAAGTTGAACGGTGGCACACTACCATCCGTCCCAATGAACGGGGTCATTTAATTGCTGATTTTGCTCGTTTCGAGGTTTGGACAGTTCGTGAAGATGGGTCATTGCGTGAAGAATGGTTGTTGATTCGGCGTGAACACGAAAAAGAGGACTATACCTACACCTTATCGAATGCCCCAACGGATTGTCCCTTGGAGGCAGGGCAATCGCATACTAACCCGATAAGACTTTGAGCAGGTAATCATTATTCCATGCGGCCTTGAGCCGCTTAGCTTTGATACTCCCTTTGCCACTATTGTCCTGCTTGAGCAAATTAAAGGCCATATGCCTCAAAACAGCCAAGTTTTGGGGAGCATGTCCCTGACGAACACGACAATCATCTTCGCGAAAGGCGACATCAAGCACCCAGTGCAACTTATTCTCAATGCCCCAATGACTCCGTTTGGCCTGCAAAATTCGCTGGGCATCATTCGGTAAGCTCGAGACAAAGTAGCTCGTTTCTCGACTGATGTGGCCATCCAACTGGCGTTCGGATTGGATCATGACAATGGTAGACAACTTAGCCCAATCACGATGAGTGCGTAGAAAAACAAGGCTCTCTTCTCCAGAAATAGCCCAACAACGTCGTTTTTCAATGCGCCCATGACCCCCATTAATGGTCTGATGATAGGTATGGGTCACTTTGGCAAAACCATTCTGGTGCGATAAGTCAAAAAAGAGCACCATATCATCGTACAAATTCCCTTGGTTTTGTTTGACCGCCAGTAGATAGTCACCACCTTGGTCAGTGATTTGACGAGCAATTTCAGTTTGACACCCCATGGCATCTATAGTCACAATACAACCCGCAATGTCGAGTAAGTTCAACAAAGTGGGGATGGCGGTGATTTCGTTTGATTTATCGGTGACTTTGACCTGACCTAAGATTAATTCATTGCCATCTGCCCATGCCGACACCATGTAAATGGCCGCTTTTCCCAAGGCTTTGTCGTAAGAATGGCGCAGATTTTTGCCATCTAGGGCGATGACTTGACCTTTGGTAACCTCAAAGACCGCTTGAACCCACGACATAAAACAGGCTTGAAATTGCTCTGGGTTCAGCCGCGCAAATACCCGTCCAAAAGTGTCATGGGATGGAATGCCTTTGCTCAAGTCTAGAAATTGGCTTAGCCAAGCTCGTTTGTTGTGACCAAAGGACTCGATATCTGTCCATGATTCTGCACCAGCAATGATGGCACATAAGGCAATCGTCAAGATGTTGATAAGGGGGTGGTCATTTAAGAAGGTATGCCGTGGGTCTTCAAGAGAGGCAAAGTGTGTGCTAATGGTTGGAATTTGGTGGGGGGCAGGTGTAGACATATTCGTTCTCCAGTTTTTGGGAAAGATAGGTCATCCTGTTTGTTTTGCAAAATTTAGTATGCGATTGCCCACCCTTGGAGGTGATGGCCGGGCGAAAGTGCCAGAGGTATTTCATCGAACGCTCTAATCAAGACTCTAAATCGGAGATTGGTTGGGCTGATTTCCGAGGTATCAAATATCGTGGTTGGCTTCACCATTTGGCCTTCACCATTATGGCTAGTTGGTTTGTTCTCGAGACGAAGCTGGACTGGGAGCAACAATTTTCGAGAGACCCAACTCTTATTGAAGTCTATGAGACTGATGTCTTACCCAAGTTATCCGTCGCCAATGTCCGTACCCTGCTTCAGGCGGCTATGCCTCTTCGGCAGCTGTCGCCTGAACAAGCTTCATTGAGCTAGTGATTGAACACTTGGATAACAGGACAAAATCACGCAAAGTCTTCGTCTCAAAACGCGATTCAGACGATAAATGTAACATTGTCAAACTACTTTGCGCCGTTAAAAAAAAGCCGTAAGCCCATTAGTTATAAGTTAAGCAATCAAGCTGATTGTCAAGACCCCAATTAGCTACAATTTGGGTATGAAAAAGGAAAAAAAAACACGTAGTACAGTCCGTCATACTCGAGCCATTACAGTTGATCGTCAAAAACGACCTATTGTGGACAACATAACCTCTGAGGTTGAGGACATTTTCCGTAGTATCGTTCATCCTCTCACCCTATCACAGTGCGATTTGTTTCGCTCGATGGGTTTACGGGAAAGAACCTTGACCCTGCCAGTGATGGTCGCCTTGCTATTGAGTGCCATCTGGCGACAAATTACAGGAACCAGCGAACTGGCTCGATTGATTTATAATGAAGCAGTGCTGTGGGAACAACCACGAAAAGTCTCACAATCTGCTCTTTCACAACGGCTAAATACCTTATCCTCCTCACTCTTCCTTGCCATTTTGGAGCCTTTACTGATCATCATGCAAAAGCGTTGGCAAGAGCGCAAACGCCCCTTGCCGCCTGAAATTGCTTGGGCACAGCAGAAATATGATGAATGCTTGATTGTGGATGGGTCAACCTTAGATGCATTACTCAAAAAAGTTGGCCTCCTACGAGATACACCCGAAACTCCTTTAGCGGGCAAAATGACAGGATTACTTCATTTGGCCTCCCAAATTCCCAAACAAATCTGGTTCGAGACCAAAGCAACCAGCCATGACCAAAGCTTTTGGCAACAAATTTTAGCCGCTCTCAAGCCAAATACCTTGCTCTTATTTGACCTTGGCTATACCAATTTTGCTTGTTTCCAAGAATTAACTCCACGTGGGGTCACCTTTATTACTCGTGCCAAGAGTAATCTGAAGTACAAGGTTGTGCGTTCTTTGGTTAACACGCCGACCTTTCGCGATTCGATTATCTGGATTGGCGAAGGTGCCGAACGCCAACAAGTTCGTCTGGCAGAAGTGCTCTATGGCGATAAATGGCTTCGTTACCTGACCAATGAATTGGATGATACCCAGTTACCCCCTCGCTATTTGGTTGCTCTTTACTATCGCCGTTGGACAATCGAGCGGGCTTATGCCACTGTCAAACGTCTTCTGGGGTTGGCCTATTTTTGGGCGGGTTCCCCAAATGCAGTGGAGTTGCAACTTTGGTCAACATGGATGGTCTATTCCATACTCATTGATGTTTGTGATGAAGTGGCTGAATTACTCAAGCAACCCTTTGAACGCATTTCTATTGAGATGGTCTATCGTTCAATTTACTATTACCTGAATGCCGTTAAGCGAGGGGATGACAGAAGTTTTGCTCATTACCTTGTTGACGGTGCTTCTAATCTCGGAATTGTTAAGCGTAAGAGAAAAGAAGACAAGGACATTTTCAAATCATGGGCTTTGACAATTGCCTCAAACCCTTAACTTATAACTAATGCCGTAAGCCATAGGCCGTAAGCCATAAGCCCAGAGCTTACGGCCTATGGCTTACGGCTTACGGCTTACGGCTTACAGCTTATGGCTCATTCAGACAAGGCCGCATTGCGCGGTGAACCGGGTTATGTGTGGCGGTCGGGGCAAGAGCGGCGGCTGGGGATGGTGCGCGAGTGGGCGGAACTAGCCAACGGCCGCATTCTGGACAATGGCTGTGGGCTGGGCACATGGTTGGATGCGTTCGGCCGTTACACCCCCCACACCTTTGGGCTGGAAGTGGAGCTAGAACGCGCCCAAAAGGCGATTCCCACGGCCGAAGGCATTGTCCAAGCCGTCGGCGAAACGCTCCCTTTTGCCAGCCACAGCTTCGATTTCGTCTTCAGCAATGAAGTGATTGAACATGTGGGGGATGATGTGTTGTGCATGGCCGAAATGGTGCGGTGGTGCGGCGCGGCGGCGCGCTATCTTTGGTCTTTCGCCCAACCGCTGGTATCCCGTCGAACAACATGGGGTGTTATGCGGGGCCGTTACAAATTCAGCAACATCCCGCTAGTCAATTATTTGCCCTTGCCCTCGCCAAACTCACGCCCCATGTGCGCACCTATTCGCGCCGGGATTTGCGCCGCCTCTACGCCCATCTGCCCGTGCGCGAGCTGTTCCACAGCCGCATCTTTGGTGGCTATGACAACATCGAAACCCGCTGGCCAACATTCGGCCGTTGGCTGAAAAAGGGGTTGTACGCGGCCGAGCGCACCCCCTTGCGGGTGTTGGGCATCTCCCATTTTGTGGTATTGGAAAAAACGTGGGGGAGCGGCCGTTGTTTACGCCGAGAGGCTTATTCGCTATGATTGCCCCTATAAACGTGGGATGGAGCCAATGAGGTTAACCGATGACTGATTTAGACAAAATCATGCCGATGGACAAAATTATCGCCTTTTGCCAACAGTGGGAAATCCGTGAATTAGCCCTGTTTGGGTCTGCCTTACGCGAAGATTTTGGCCCCGAGAGTGATTTCGATTTTTTAGTCACTTTTAATCCAGAAGCCAATTGGGGACTATTTGAACATGTACAGATGCAACAAGAGTTGCAAGAAATGTTGCAACGGCCTGTAGACTTGATAAGCCGTCGGGCATTGGAACGAAGCCATAACTGGCTCCGCCGCCAAGAAATTTTAAGCACCGCCCAGCCGCTTTTTACGGAGGAGATGAG
>JADJSZ010000037.1 GCA_016711405.1 Candidatus Hadersleviella danica
TTGCGCTTAAAAGGGGGCAATTGGCCCACTGGCTGGCCGTGGAGGTAAATTTCCCCATCGCTGGGCAGTTCAAACCCCGCAATCATGCGCAGATTGGTGGTTTTGCCACAACCGCTAGGGCCTAGAAGGGAGAAAAATTCCCCTTCGCGAATGCGAAGTGAGACGTTCTTAACGGCCGTGAAACTGCCAAACCGTTTGGTCACCTGTCGTAATTCAACTGCAACCTCAGAGTCTTCCATCTGTTGTAAACCTCCTGTGAACTGAGAAGATAGAGTGTAGAGATGGAGGGGAAACATGGTTAGCAGAATAACTAACTTCTCCTCTATCTCTATCTCTCATCTCTATCTTTTACTTTTAAGCGTCGTTTTTACCAGATTTAGGTCTGGTTGCACAACTTTATAGGTATGCAAAATAAGTGTGGTGTGGGTATTGGTCACTCCCTCAAGGCCGTGCAAACGGGTGGTGATGAGTTCGCGCAGGTGTTCCCGGTCGCGGCACATAACTTCGAGCAAAAGGTCATACTCGCCCGCAACCAAGAGGAGATAGCTCAGTTCGGGGAAGGTTTGCACGGCCGAGGCCACCTCTTCCACCTTGCCCGGCTGAACCGAAATGCTCACCAGCGCGGGTGCGCCAAACCCAACGCGGTGCGGGTCTACATGGCCAATAATTTGGAGGGTGTCATCGGCCATCATCTTGGCCACCCGATTGCGAATAGTGCCCTCGGCGACGCTTAACTCTTTGGCAATTTCGGTAAACGGCCGTCGGCCGTCCGCCTGTAACTGAGTCAAAATGCCAAAGTCTAGTTCATCCATGCGATTACCTTGAATTACGAGAAATGCAATCAATTGCCTATTTTATTGCGAAGTTCGCATTTATCAACTTGTCAAACAACGCAATTAGTAAAATGGGGCAACAGGTTACAAGTAACCAATGACAAGATTCAGCCATTAAGGCAACTCGTCGAGCAACAATTCAAGGTCGTCGCGAGTGAAGAAGTAGCGTTCGTGGCAAAAATGGCAATCCACAATCGCCTGCCCCTCCTCAAAAAGCTGTTGCACCTCTTCCCGGCCGAGCGAGCGCAACGCCCCCTCTGACCGTTCGCGGCTACATTCGCATTTGAAGACCAGCGGCCGTTTTTCCAACACCTCATAGGGAATATCGCCAAACAATTGAGCCAGAATCGTCTCGGGCGTTTGGCCGCTGTGGAGCAGTTCCGCCACAGGGGGCATCTCCTGCAACCGCTCGGCCAACAGGTGAATTGTCTCCCCCTTTTGGTCGCCCAAGTTTTGGATAAGTACCCCACCGGCCACGGCAATTTCGCCCTCTGGCCCTAGCACCACACCCACCTGCACGGCCGAGGCAATTTGCTCCGATTGGTTCAGGTAAAATTCCAAATCCTCATCAATCAGGCTAGTCACCAGCGGGACAACGCTCTCCATCAAATCCTTCATCTTCACATCTTTGACAACTGTCAAAATCCCCTCACCCATCGCTTTTTGCAAATCGTACAGCCCCGTGCCGCCATCTACGGCCGGGTTGGCAATATAACCGCGCACTTTGCCATACGCATCCGCCTCCACAATCATTTTTTGGATGGGGCCACTCCCCTCGAATTTAAGGGCAAGGCGGTGGCGCACTTTGAGCAATGCCCCCAGCAAGGCGGCCCCTGTCAGGGCACGGCCGAGGGCAACCGTCGCTGTCGGTTGGGTGGCATGGCGGCGTGCCCCCTCCGCAGAAAGTTCAGTGGAGATGCAAGCCATCGCCCGCACCCCCGCATCTTTGGCTATTGTTCGGATAATGTAGTCCATTGGGAGTCTCTCAGTCGGTCAGTCTCTCAGTCGGTCGGTCAGTCACCTTCATTCCGCAATCCGCATTCCCCATTCCGCAATCCTTAAAAAGCGGCGGCGAGGGCGCGAAACAAACTAATCGTCTCATCATCGTGGATCTCGTGGTCGGGGTCTACGCTGTTTTTGACGATGATGAGTTGTTTGGCGGGGTGAACGTAAATATATTGTCCCCAAATGCCGATGGCGACAAAATCCCCTTGTGGGTTTTCGGGGAGCCACCACTGGTAGCCGTAGCCTAGGTGGTAATCGGACAAGTTGTGTGCGCCCGGCTGGAGGTGGGGCGCATCGGCCGTGACCGAATCGCGCACCCACTGGGCGGGCAGGAGTTGACGGCCGTTCCAGTTCCCCTCATGCAGGTAGAGACGGCCGAAACGGGCATAATCCCGTGTGGTGCAGTTGAGACAGCCCAGCGCGACTTCGACCCCATGTGCGTCCAGAAGCCAAAGGGCATCCGCTTCCATGCCCAACGGCCGCCAGATTTTCTCCTCCAAATAGGCGGTCAGCGGCCGTCCCGTCACCCGCCGCAACAGCATCCCCAACGCCTCGGTGTCCGCACTGCGGTATTGGTTGAATTGGCCCGAAGGCTGGTGCGAGCGCAGGTTGGCAATATACCGCTCGAGGGGAATGCCCAGCACATAGAGCGCAAACATGAACTTGTTAATCTCGGAAAAGAGGCTGACCCGATAATCTTCCTTGAAATAAATGCCCGACGACATCTGCAAAATGTGCTTGATGGGCACGCCATCGTACCCCGAGCCGCGCAGTTCGGGCACGTATTGGGTAATCGGCTCGTCCACACTGCCAATGTGCCCTTCGGCCACGGCAAAGCCGACAAGGGCGGAAACGAACGATTTGCCGACCGACCACGAGAGGTGGCGGGATTCGGCCGTGGCTCCGTTCATATACCGCTCGTGCAAAATTTGGTCTTTGTGGATGATAAGGAAGCCTGTGGTGCAGGTGCGTTGCAAAAATTCCTCGAGGTGGCGGGGTTGGCCGTCGTGGAGGTGAGGGAAGGTGAAATTACTGAAATCGCGCTCGGCACGGCCGAACGCAAACACATCCCCCCCGCGTTGGATGCGCCGGGCGGGGAAAAGCTCCTCCATGTGGCGGAAGTTGTGGAACCGTTCGGCCGCATCAAATAAGCGGAAGATGCGCCGTTTTTGCCAGAGGCGCACAGCCAGCGCGGCCGTGGCGAGAAAGGTTAGGTGGCGAAATTTCATGATAAACAGGGATATGGTTAACACAAGAGGGTCAGGAGAATTGTACCCCGATGTCCCCCAAATTCGCATTAGTGCCCAGAAAGGTGCACAGGTTTACCCTGCAAATCAGCTCCCCAGACCCACAAACCACCTCCCACTCCCCCTGAACCATTTTTATCAGCTTGCCGCTTGCCCCCCAACTCCTATCTCCCTTATACTCTTGGAAATATCCATTGGTTTCCCCCCTTTTCTTATCACCCCTTACTCCCTTTTCAACAGGAGCAATCCCATGATTCTTTCCCGTTTCTCTCGCTTTGTGTTCGCTTTGGGTCTAATGGCCGCTCTGCTGGGCGGATTGGTACAAGCACGGCCGCTTTCCGCCGCCGAGACAGGAACCATCACGGCCGCTTACGCCCTCAACGTGCGCTCTGGCCCCGGTGTGGGTTACAGTGCCGTCGCCGTCGTCTACAACAGCAACAGCATCACCTTGCTCGGCCGCAATGATGCCGCCACATGGCTCAAAATCCGCACCAACGCGGGTACCGAAGGGTGGGTCAACGCCAGTTTTGTGCAAACCAGTAGCAACATCAGCAGTCTAGCCGTCGTTGGTGGAGCCACGCTCGAAGCCACGGCGACCGTATCTGGTGCCCAAATCATCAACGTGCGGGCGGGCGATACACTGCAACATGCTGTCGTTACCACGGTGGGCTACAACACCAATGTGGCCTTGCTCGGCCGCAATAACAGCTCCTCATGGGCGTATGTCCGCACCCCCAGCGGGGTTATGGGCTGGATTAACGGCAATCTACTCACCCCCAGCACCCCACTCAACACTTTGCCCTTGGCCAACGTGCCCGTCTTGCCCAGCACCACCCCCACCACCCCCACAACCTCGGCGGGCACAGCCACCGTCACGGCCGGCAACCTGAATGTGCGGCGCGGCGATGGCGTGGCCTACGAAATCATCGCCTCGGTTACGATTAACACCCAAGTGACTGTTCTCGGCCGCAACGCCACTAGCACATGGGCACGGGTGCGTTTGGCAGGTGGCCAAGAAGGGTGGGTCAATGCCAGTTACCTGCGCTACGATGCGGGCATCACCACCCTGCCCCAAACGGCCGCACCCGCCGCGCCGTCCACCCATGTGGCCTATGTCAACACGGCCGCGCTCAACGTCCGCTCTGGCCCCGGCCTTAATTACACCGCCATCGGCTTGGTTTTCGATGGCCAAATGGTGACCATGCTCGGCCGTGATGTGAGCTACGGCTGGGTCAAAGTCCAAACCCCCTCGGGGCAAACGGGCTGGATCGCCTCAGGCCTCATCACCCCAATGCACTTTTGACCCATGGAGCCACCATACCGAGGTGGTTGAGAAATGAAGCGAGCAATTTAACGATAGAAGCGTCAAAGGGTTAAATTTAGATTTCACAGGGTTCGAGCCGCCCTCGCCGGAGTTATGTGGTGGAGAAAAGTAAAAGTTGTCACCCCCATGGGCATCACTTTTTACTTTTTACCTTTCACTTTTCGCGGACTGACTGACTGAAAGACTGACCGACTGCAAGACCCCATGCCCCTAGCCAACGACAACAACACCCACGGCATTGTATTCCCCCCCACGGCCAGTGGTGAGCCTAGCACCACCGCGACGGGCAAAGCCATCTGGTCGGCCGCGTTGCGAGCGGCCAACCCCGCCGCTTCCGAAGCCATCACGGCCGAGCGCAAATGGCGCACCAACTACCCCACCCATGTCCGCCAATTGGTGGAAACGAGTGTGCAGAGCAGTTCGGCCGCGCTGGCCATTGCCCATGCGGGGCTGGAAGAGTTGTACGCCCAATTTCTCTTCAACCAAACGCCCATCCGCACGGCGATGGCGACCAGCGGAGAGGTGGAACTGCACACGGCCGTTGTGCGGGGCACGGCCGAACGCCAACCCCACCCATTGGCCATCCCCTACCAAGGCGAACGGCTCCAAGGGGAGCGCTTGCTCGCCCAAATTGGCCAGTGGGAACGAACGGGCATCATCGAACCAACCCACGCCACAGGTTTGCGGAGCCTCCACGCCCACCCCGAATGGCTCGATTTATCCGACATGACCTTTGTCTTGCTGGGGGCGGGGGCGGAGATGGGGCCACTGTTGGCCTTGGCCGAATGGGGCGCGAATATCATCGCCGTGGATTTGCCCCGCCCGGCCGTGTGGAAGCGCATCGTCCAAGCTATCGAAAAATCAAGTGGCACGCTCTACGCACCTGTGCGCCAGCCCAATCTCAATTTATCGGCCGATGAACTGCCCGC
Organism: Candidatus Hadersleviella danica; assembly: GCA_016711405.1. Taxonomy (GTDB): domain Bacteria; phylum Chloroflexota; class Anaerolineae; order Promineifilales; family Promineifilaceae; genus Hadersleviella; species Hadersleviella danica. The sequence continues at coordinate 5,339 of JADJSZ010000037.1, forward strand.
CCATGCTGGCGCAGATTTGCTGACCGAAACGCCCGCCATCGGCCGTTGGCTGGCCAGCTTGCCGGGGCCGTTGGTCGTCGGCGGCTACGCCTATCTGGATGGGCAAATGCACGTGCGCGTCGCGCTGGCGATGGATGCCATCATGGAGAGCCTGTTGGGCGCACGGTCAGATGTGTCGTTGGCTTTTTTGGCTACCCCCACCGATGTGTTCGCCATTCCAGCCGAAGCGGCCGAAATGGCCAAAACCCGCTTTGAGCAGTGGGGCTTGGCCAAGCTGTGGCAAGCACCCCTGCGCACGTTGAGCGGCCGTCGCTTTTTCGAGCCAAATGTGAGCGAAATACTCACTACGGCCGAGGGGTGGCGAGTGGGCATTACTGATGCGTTGGTGTTGCAACAAGGGCCGAATTACGCCTTAGCCAAGCGGCTCCAACAGTGGCGGGCGATTACAGCCCGTGCCCAAGGGGTGCGCGTTTCAGCCAATGTGGCCCCTGCCACCACCACCCAATCGGTCATCAAAAACATCGCCTTGGCCGCCGCTTATGCGGGGGCAGATCATTTTGGCGTGGAAATTTTCCGCCCCGAGACGAGCAACGCCCTGATGGCCGCTTTGCTCATCCACGATTTGCGCCACCCCGAGGCAATGGCCAACCCCGCCATGCCCTTGCCCCACCCGTTTGCCCTCTTAATGGAAGGAGCCAACCACGGCGGCTTGTGGCGGGTCGCTTTTGCCAGCCGTTCGGTGATGGAAATTGCCGCCTTACTCGGCTGGCGGGCGGCGCGGGGCAGAGTAAGTGAGTAAGTGAGGAAGGGGAGACTCAGCACTCAGCACTCAGCACTTTCAACTCAGCACTTCTTCGTAGACGCGCAAGGTGGCTTCGGCCGTTTTGGCCCAGCTAAACTCGGCCGACCGCGCCAAGCCAAGGGCGCGGCGGGTGGTGCGCTCCTCGGGGGAGGTGAGCAGACGGTGGAGGACGGCCGTCATCTCGTCCACACTGTTCGGGTCGAAATAGGCGGCGGCCGTGCCGCCCACCTCGGGCAAACTGCTGGTGTTACTGGCCGCCACCACTTGCCCCACGGCCATGTGTTCCAGCACGGGCAAGCCAAACCCCTCGTACAAGCTCGGTTGCACGGCCAAATCGGCCGCCGCCAACACGGCCGGCAAATCCCCATCTTCCACCCATCCCAAACTGCGCACGATGTTTTGGAGTCCATCGGCCGCAATTTGGGCAAAAAAATCATCGTAGAGCCAGCCCTTGGCCCCCACCAAGATGAGGTGCAATTGGGGGTGGTGCTGGCGCAGTTGGCGCAACGCGGCCACAAGGCGGGGCAAGTTCTTGCGCGGCTCGATGGTGCTGAGGTGAATCAAAAATTGGGTGGGTAAATCGTATTTTTGGCGCACGGCCGCGATTTGCTCGGCCGTGGGCGGCCGAAAATGGTCGGCCGCCGCCTCATACACCACCGCAATTTTGGCCTCGGGGATGGCGTAATGGGCGATTAAATCGCGCTTGGTCGCCTCGGAAATGGCAATGATTTTGTGGGCACGGCAGCAAAAGAGGGGCACGGCCGCGTTCAGATACCAGTAGTTGAGTTTTTTGTGGTATTCGGGGAACAGCTTGAAGATTAAATCGTGCATGGTTAGCACGGTGGGGATGCCGCGCAGGGGCAGGAGCAGGTGTTCGGTGGCGTGGAACAGTTCCGCGCCCGGCACGAGGCGGTTGAAGGGCAGACGAGCCATCTGCCCCAGCAAAACCATCATGCGCCACGGTTTGTAGCCGTAGGGCACGGCGCGGCGGGGCAAGTGGGCAAGGGGGGCGGGGAGGCGGCCGTTTGCCCCTTGGTTGTGGAACAGGGCGATGCGCCCCGGCTGTTGTTCGCTGAGGGCGGTGGCTAGTTTTTCGCTGTACCGCCCCAGCCCTGCTTTGCTGTGAACGGCGGCGGATACGTCAATGTAAATAGTCATTGGGAAGTTGGTTATTCGTTATTCGTTATTCGTTATTGGTTATTGGTTATTGGCTCACAAGTTCCATGACCTTATTTGTTCATTGCTCATTGTTCATTGCTATTTGCTACTTTTTTGGCGCAGATTTGGAACCAAGCCGCTCCCTTAAGTTTGTTATCTTGGGAGGATGAGCGACAAGAAGCATAACATCCTCATTGTTGATGATGAGCCACGAGTGGCCTTTTTCTTCCAGCAACATCTCGAGTTGTTGGATGAGGGGTATGTGGTGACGGCCGTGAATTCGGGGCAAGAGGCTCTGAAATTGCTCCAAGAAGGCCAAAAATTCGATTTGCTCATCACCGATTTGCGGATGCCGGGCATGGATGGCTTGGAACTGTTGAGCAAGGTGAGCCAAATGGCCCCCGCCACGCGCACCATTTTGGTAACAGCCTACGGGGGCGCGGATGTGTGGGCCGAGGCGGAGCGTCTACGCACGTTTAAGGCGCTTTCTAAACCGCTTAAAATTGCCGATTTGATTGCGGCCGTGCGCGAAGCACTCACCCAAAATCGGCAGAAGAAGTCGGGCATTATCGCTCTAACGGGCGAGGTGTACAAATTGCTGACAGGGAGTTTGGAGAATTTGCGGCTGAATTTGGGCGGCCGTGCCACCATCTTGGCCGATACAGATGGGCATGTTCTTGTCCAAACGGGTTCTACAGGGGGATTGGAGCTATCCACGATGATGAGTTTGTTGGGTGGTACGGTGGCCGCTTCCAATGCGCTGGCGCAACAGTTGCACTATCCGAAACCCCATTATTTAACCTATTTTGAAGGGCCGCCTTTCGATTTGCTGGCCACCAACATTGGCGAACAATTTTTGCTGACGCTGATTTTGGAGCGGCGCAAAGAAACGGGGAGCCGTTTGGGGCTGGTGTGGCTCTACACCCAGCGCACATTAAAAGAGTTGGAGGTGTTGCTCGGCCGTGATTTAAGCACCGCCTCGCCCATGATGGGCAACAATTTTGCGGCCACGGTGCAATCGGAACTGGATGATTTGTTTGGCGAGACCACGCCGCCAGTAGTGGCTGAACCAGCGGCTCCACGGCCGAAAACGGCCCAACCAACGGCCGTAACCACCTCCGCACCCCCTGTACTAATGAACAAAGTGGCCAATATGCTCCATAAATTTGGCCTGCAAACCAAGCTATCCATCGAGCATCGCTTGGACGATTTGGGGCAAGTACCCAACGGCACGGCCGCCACGCTCATTGTCAAGATTGTGGCGGAGGGGTTGAAAAATGTGTATCAGCACGCCCAAGCGACGATTGTGGGGCTGTCGTTTTTGTATGACGATGAGGCGGGGCGGATTCACGGCCGTTTGGCCGACGACGGAGTTGGGTTTAATATGAACCACCCCCCCACCTATCATGCCCTAGAAAAACTCCGCGCCGAATGCACAGCTCTGGGCGGCTTGTTGGAAATCTCCGCTTACCCCGCCCAAGGAACCAATCTCATTTTTGAGTTACCGCTACGGACTAGCCACTAACCACTAACGACCATGTTTATTAATTGGGAATTGCGAGAACTTCATGCCAAATTGGTCTATTACGGCCCTCCTTTGGGGGGCAAAACGACCAACATTGAGCAAATCCACGCCCGTGTGCCCGAGAAGCAACGGAGCGAACTGGTTTCGGTGAAGACGCGCCAAGACCGTACCCTTTTCTTTGATTTTATGCAGATGGAATTGAAGGAAATCAACGGCCTGCAACCGAAATTTAAGCTCTATACAGTGCCGGGGCAAGTGTATTACGAGGCGACGCGCAAGTTGGTGCTAAAAGATGTGGATGGGGTTGTTTTTGTGGCCGATTCTTCGATTCAGCGGCTGGCGGCCAACCGGCGCACGCTGGAGGATATGTGGCGGCAGTTGCAAGAACTCGGCCGTTCCCCCCACGATATTCCTTTTGTGTTGCAGTGCAACAAGCAAGATTTACCCGATGCGGTTAAGCCCGATTTGTTGGCGCGTTTCCTGAATGTGACGACTTCGCCCGTCATCCCGGCCGTGGCCATTGAAGGGCAAGGGACGATTGAGACGTTGAAGAATTTAATTAGTCAGGTGATTCAGCGGTTATAGCTTGTCAGCTAGTCAGCTAGTCAGCTTACTCACTAACCACTAGCCACTAACCACTAACCACTACCCACCCATGAACGCATTACACACACGCCCCCTTTCGTTTGCGGCCGAGCAACGGCAAGAGATTGACCGCTTGTTGTTGCGGCTGGCGGATAAAATTTCGGCGCCGTTGGTGTTGGTGGCGGATGTGAGCGGCCGTTTAATTCTCTATCGCGGCCGACTGTCTAGCTCTCAAAGCACCGCTTTGGCCGCCTTGGCCGCTGGGAGCTTTGCCGCTGGGTTCGAGATGGGCAATTTTTTGGGCTTGCGCGGCAAAAACGCCTTCCGCCACCAACTACACGAAGGAACGGCCGCCAACCTCTATACCCTTGCCATTGGCCAAGAACTGCTCCTCGTGGTCACTTTTACAGGGCAAACCACCTTGGGCTTGGTGCGCGTCTACGCCGAACAAACCCAACGTGACCTGATGAAGGTGGTGCAAGTGGCCAGTGTCCAGCGGGATTTAGAGATGGCCAACCCGACAGCCCTTGAAGGCAAAGATGAGTTTGGCGACCAAGTGCGCCAACAACTCGACGATTTATTTAGCATTTGAGCATTTCAGCTAGTCAGCATTTCAGCACGTCAGCTTTTTGGCTGACTGGCTGACTAGCTGACTAGCTGACCAGCTAACCCCATGTTCAACAACATTCGTGTTCCGCAGACGATGGCGGCTTTGGAAGGAATTTTGGCCGAGTTGGGCAACCAACCTACGGTGGCTTTGGTCAGTTTGGCCACGGCCGATGGGGTGGCCATAGACACGGCCGTGAGCGCTGGCAAAATGGCGGCGGCGGCGGGGTTTCTGGCCACGGCCGCCCACCAAGCCTTCGCCATGCTCAGTTTGGGAGAAAGCCATGAAATTGTCATTTATGGCACCGACGACAGCTTTTGGGTCAGCCGCCTTTTTCCCGCCAATGGCTCGCGGCTCATCCTCAGCGTGTGGTTCAATGCCCCTACCAGTTACAAACGGTTACTAGCCCAATCTGTGCGGGCGATTCAGCAAATGATGGAGCATGAGTGATATGGCGATAGAAGGAACATTGCAAGAGATGGATTTGGCGACCATCCTTCAGATGGTTTCGCAACGCGGCGCGGCTCCAGCGTGTATTTTGCTTCAACGGGGCAAAGAGCGAGCGGTGTTATTTGTCGAAGGGCACATGGTCAGCCATGCGGAAATGGCCGTGCAAACGGCCGCTGGCTTGCAAACCCACACAGGCGAGGAGGTTTTTTATGAGTTGCTGAAATGGCATACAGGCTCTTTTTCGGTTAAACGAGATATTAGCCCCCCCCAGCGGAGCATCTACCAAAGCTGGGATTTTATGCTAATGGAAGGGTTGCGCCGCATGGATGAAAACGGGCAAGCCAGCAATGGCTTTGCCGAAGCCGAGGATGAGCCAGAAGCAATTTTAGACATGTTATCCACCCTATCGGCCGCCGATGCGGACGCGATACGGGAATTAATCGCATCACAAAAGGAGAATGACGCAATGAGCAAGAGTGAACAACTACGCACGATTTTGAACGATTTAGTGACCAGCTCCACCGATATTGTGGGCGCGGCCGTGGTTGACAACGACGGTCTTTTGTTGGCCAGCGCCTTCAGCGGCGGCATTGATGGCAACCGGGTAGCGGCCGTTTCCGCTGGTTTGATTAGCCTCTCGGCTCGTTCGGCCCAACAGTTGAACCAAGGGCCTGTCAAGCAAACCCTCATTCAGGCGGAAAATGGGAACATTATCGCCATTCGTGCCAACGAAAACGCCTCGTTCGTGGGGTTAACGGCCGTCAATGTCAACCTTGGCATGGTCTTTATGGAATGCCGCGATGCGGCCAAATCTGTCGCCAATACTTTATAAACCCAGAATAACCGACTAAGAATTGAGAGCGTGTTTTAAGAGTAATCAGTGTTCCGTATTCAGTATTCAGTCAAATACCTGACCTCTGGAGTCACGCACTGAAGACTGGTGCAAAGCATACTTCTAAAACACCTTCTTAAAGTTCTTGGTGATTTGGAGTTGTGATTATGTCTAGCTATACCTTCATGGTTTGCCCGCACGATACGAGCAATAACCCTGATAAATGGCTCTATTTTGCCCAATATCTTTCTCTAAACAGCCCCATTCGGGTGCGGTTGGAGATGAGTTTCGATTTTCAAGATTTCCATGAGAATTTCTTGCAGGCGGATATGGTGTATGCCAATCCGAATGATGCCATGCGTTTTGTGGGGGAAACTGGCGGCCGTGCCCTTGCCCACCCCGCTGGTGTATACGACGAAATTGTCATGGTAAATCCAGCCGATCAGCCCTCACCCTTGGCTGGTTTTGATGGCGCGGAAGTCTTGAGTGTGGAAAAAATGCTGGTGACAGGAATCGGGTTACGCGCTCTGGCCAAGCAAAACATCCAACCTGCGGGCATTAAAAATGTCGCATCATGGTTGGCTGTGGTGAATGAGTTGCGCCAGGGGAACGGCCGTTTTGGCTTCATCTACAAAGATACCTTTGAGATGCTATCCGAAACGAACCGAGCAAATTTGCATCCTGTTTACACCTCGCAAGAACAAACGCTCTTCCACAGCTTAGTGATTAGCCCCAAGTTAAGTGATGTGGCTGAAGCCCTGCTCCAAACGCTGACCCACATGACCCAATCGGCCGAAGGGCACACCGTTTTGCAAGAGTTGGGCTTTTCCCACTGGCTTCCCGTCACGCCCAATGAATGGCAAGTACAGCAAGAAATGCAAGGGTAGAGATAGAGGGAGCAGGAGAGGGGGGTAAATAGTAAATAGTGAGTAGTAAGTAGTGAGTAGTTCCCCACTACTTACTACTTACTACTCACTAACCACTAACCACTAACCACTAACCACTAACCGGAGGTTTGCATGAGTTCGTTAACAGACTTGACCAAAAAAATTATTGACCAGATGCCCCCCAGCACGCGGTTCCAAAAGGCCGATACGCAACTTTTAATGAAGCACAAAGAGGAGTTGCTGGCACTTGAACCGAAGTTGGTAGCCGTTTTTTATGACACGCTGTTTAGCCATGCAACAACCAGAGCCGTTTTCACCGATACTGAGCGCCCCGCCCGCGAGGAAACCTTGCGCCACTGGTGGCGACGCACCGTGCATGGCCCCTTTGATGAGCAGTATTGGACATGGCAAGCCTTGGTGGGGGTGGTGCATGTCAAGCGCAAGGTTAAAAACCCGATGATGATTGGCATGTGGGGTCTGATGTTAACCACCATTCGCAAGGAATTGCACAATCAAATCGCTCCTGCCGAATTGGATGAGTTGATGGAGGGCATGGAGCGGTTGGCGACGACGGTACAGTCGCTCACGGCCGAAAGCTACCTCGAGCACTACATCGCCGCCTTACGCGAAGCAACGGGTTTTAATGCGGAATTGCTCGACCGCATGGTGGCCAACCAAGTAGATGATTTACTGGCCGCCGCCAAAGCATAAACAGATTTTCTGACCAAGGACGAGGGACGAGGGACAAGGGACGAGGGACTTGCGCCCTTCTGTCTTTAGTCCCCAGTCTCTCGTCCCCAATCCCTATCCCTATTCCCACCCTTAAGGAGTATTTCTCATGTCTCAAAACTTTAATATTGCCGAAATGCGGAAATTCGCAGGATTGAACGAGGCCGAAGCCGAGTTGCTGTCTGGCATGAAAGCCATGCTAGACAAGCACAAGGATGCACTTGTCAAGGCGTTTTACGACAATTTAGACCAACACGACCATTTGCGAAACTTGCTCGATGCCAAGCCCGGCCGTCGTGCCATACTCGGCCAACACTTGGCCGCATGGTTGGTAAGTCTGGCGACAGGAACCTATGATGAGGCGTACAAGCAACGGCGGTATGTGATTGGCGGCCGTCATGTCGAAGTTGGGCTAGACCCCCGTTGGGTCGTTGGGGCAATGTCGTTCTGCCGGGGGCATATCGGCCCCATGCTCGAAGCGGAATATGCTTCGGCTCCCGATAAAATGGCCCGTGCCCTTGCCTTGGACAAAATCATGGATTTGGATCTGAACATCATGCTCCAATCTTATGATGACAAGCGCATGGATTTGTTCTTAGAGACGACAGGTTTTAGCAAATCGCTGTTTGAATCTATGATTTCGTCATCTAGTGGGGTGTGAGAGAGAAGAGAGAAGAGGGGGGAGATTGTGTGAGCGCAGGAGCCAGTAGAAAATGGGGAGGGTGTTGAAGTTAAAAGTGGCTGTCGTGGTGCAATGTCATGGCGCCACGACAGCCACTTTGCGATGCACAAGGCTTTTCGTGGCCCTCACCCTCGCCCACAGGGAGCGGGGTGAGGGTAAATTCGGCTTATTTGGCGGGTATGAGCAAAATTTTGCCGATATTCTCCCGATTTTGCAGGTAATGATGTGCCTCGGCCGCTTCCGCCAGCGGAAATGTACGGCCGATGTGCGGCCGAAAGGCAAACGCATCGTACCACGTCACAATCTCGCTCATCCAATCCCGCACCCTGTCCGATTCCTCCCACAAATGGCCAATGTTCACCCCCAGCACCCCCTTGTTGTCGCTCATCACCCCCAGCGGGGAGTAGCGGGGCAGGGTAATCATCTGCTGGAAGATGTTCAGCAACGAACGGCGTTTGCCCGAGGCCAAACTACTCGCCCCAAAGTGGACTAATCGCCCTGTGGGAGCCAGCAAGCGGTAATTTTTGCGCCAATGACGGCCGCCCAACGGGTCTAAAATAAGATTCACGCCACGGCCGTTGGTCAACTCCTTCAGCACCAATTCGTAATCGCTATCGGGGTTGCGGTAATCAATAGCGTGGTTTAGCCCCCGCTCCAGCAAAAACTCGTTTTTATTGGGCGAGGCGGTTCCATACGTCTCCGCCCCGATAATTTTGCACAAATCGAGGGCGGCCAACCCCACCCCGCCGCCTGCGTTGTGGATTAACACCTTGTCCCCTTTGCGGAGCGACCCCATAACGATGAGGGCAATGTAGGCGGTGAGGTAGTTGACGGGGAGCGCGGCCGCGTCTGTGTCGCTCAACCAATCATACGCCTTGAACACTTGGCGATGGGGCACGCAAACGACATTGCTGTACCCGCCAAAACGGGTCAGGGCAAACACCCTATCCCCCGCTTGCACACTCGTCACCCCTTGCCGATGGCATCCACCACCCCCGCCACCTCGTAACCGGGCACGTAGGGCAGGCTAGGCGCATCGGGGTACATGCCCATGCGGCCGAGCGCATCCGCAAAATTCACCCCAATAGCGGTCACTCGTATGCGCACTTCGCCGTTGCTGGGAATAGGGTCGGCCGTCTCCACCACTTTTAATACATCAGGCCCGCCCGCCTTGGTAATCCATACTTGTTGCATAGGAAGTCGCTTTCGTCTTTTCAGTCTTTCAGTCTTCAGTCAGCCAGTTTATCAGCAAACGACTGACAGACTGACCGACTGAAAGACTATGATACAATAATGCCCGAGGTGATGATTATGCCCGAGATTGAGATGTTGGACGATAGCTCTTCCGCCCAAAGAGGGGGGCTAACGCACCAAGCCATAGAAGATTATCTAAAAACCATCTATAAACTAGCTCAAGAGGAAAGCCCTGTTAGTACGTCTCGCCTCGCCGAAGCGCGGCAGGTTAAACCCGCCTCCGTCACAGGGATGATTCAGCGGTTGGACAAACTCAATTTGGTAGATTACCAAAAACATTATGGCGTAACGCTGACTGAGGCGGGCGAGAAAATTGCGCTGGAAGTGTTGCGCCACCACCGCCTGCTCGAGACTTATCTCATTGAAGCACTCGGTTTTAGCTGGGATGAGGTGCATGAGCAGGCGGACATTTTGGAGCATGTCATCAGCGAAAAGTTGGAGGAGCGCATCGCGGCCGTGCTGAACTACCCCCGCTTCGACCCACACGGCGACCCCATCCCCACCAAAGAGGGCAAAATGCCCACCCGCGAAACCGAAATGCGGAATCTGACCTCAGCGGCCGTTGGCTCAACCGTCTGCGTGGCGCGGATTTTGCACGACGAAGATGCTCGAACTCCTACGCTACTTGGCCGAATTGGGTCTCGTCATGGGCGCCGAATTGCGCCTGCTCGAACAAGCCCCGTTTGAAGGGCCACTGACTCTTTTAGTAGATGGCTCCCAACAAATCGTCGGCCACCGCGTCGCCTCGGCCGTGGAAGTAACGGAAAAATCAATGAACAATGAGCAATGACCAAAGGCAGTTGGTGGGTGCGAGCCATTGACCAATGACCAATGACAAGTGACTAAACAAATAACGAATAACCAATAACGCCCTACAAATCCCATGTTGACCTTTAATAAAATCGGTTTCCACAGCGGCCGTGGCCGCAACACCAAAGCGATGTTGGCCTATTTTAAGCGGCTCGACGAAGCGGGTATCCCCTTTGTCATGGCCGTGGAGGATGATGTGGCCTTGTGCCAACTGCTGTTGCGCTATCGCAATGCCCCCCATGTGGTCAGCTTGCGCTTTAGCGAAACGGCCGTGCCCGATTACTCCCTCGACCCCGACATGGCGGCCGAAAAAACATGGCTCGCCCTCCAAAAGCTCCTCCCCGCCAATTTAGACAAAAGCCGCGTGTGGCTGGAACCCATCCGCCAGCCCGAGCCATTGCAAAGCGATTGGCTGGGGCAATACGCCACCCACATGGGGCAAACGGCCGTGGCCGAAGGGTACAAACTCGCCCTATTTGGATGGGCGGCAGGCGAGCCAGCGGCCGATTTGTGGCAAACGGCGGGCATGGTCAGCTATTTGGAGCTGTGTGAAAAGCACCCCACCCAATTGGCCATCGCCCTGCACGAGATGAGCCGCGATGCCAAAGAGATTTGGCGCGAAAAAGGGGAACATCTCGGCCGTTTCGCCTACCTCTTCGCTACCTGTGACCGATTGGGCATTGCCCGGCCGACGGTACTCATCACTGAATGGGGGTGGACGCACGAGGCGTTGCCCAAAAGCGAGGTGGCGCTGGAGCAAATCCGCGAGGCGAACAATTTATACGCGCCGCACCCCCAAATTTTGGGCGCGGCGCTTTATTCGCTGACGGGCGGCGAGGTGGGCACGGCCGTGCGCAAACTCGTCGAACCAGTAACCGAATTTGCCCTGAACTGTTTGCTGGAAGTGGAAGCCGAAGCCCCCGAACCCCCCGCCACCCCCTTTGCCCCTGTCACGGGCATGGGCGAGCTGTTGGAGCCAGCCCTTGAGCTGGACACGGGCGACTTAACGGCGTTGGCTCCCGAGGAGATGCGCTTGGGCACGCTGAGCGCGGCGGCCGTGGCCGCCCAATACAACGCCACCTTCTTGGCCGATGTGACCATTCCCGACGACACGGCCATCCCGCTGGGGGAGAGCTTTACCAAGACGTGGCGCATCCGCAACAGCGGCCGAACAGCATGGGACAAGCGCATCAAACTGGTCTTTGTGGGCGGCGACCCACTGGGCGACCAGATGGCCATAGATGTGCCCGCCACCCAGCCGGGCGCGGCCGTCACTATCTCCCTAACCCTCCGCGCCCCGCAACAGGCGGGCACTGTTTACACCGATTGGCGGCTCCACGACCCCAACGGCCGCCCCTTTGGCGACATTCTCTACGCCCGCATCAACGCCATCCCACCCGCACCCGTGGGGGTGGATGAGGCTGTTTTTGTGGCCGATGTGAATATCCCCGATGATACCATCGTGGAGGGGGGCAAGCGGTTTACCAAGACGTGGCGCATCCGCAACACGGGCACGCGGCCGTGGGGAGCGGGCTACCAACTCGTCTTTACAGGTGGGGCGGGCTTGGCTCCCACGCACAGTGTGCCGCTCCCCGCCACGGCCGTTGGCCAAACGGCCGATGTGTCCGTGGAGATGACAGCCCCAGCGGTGGCGGGCACGTACCAGACCAATTGGCGGCCGCAAAACCCCCAAGGCGAGAACTTCGGCCACAACGTTTATGTGCGCATTCAAGTGCCCGCCGCCAAGCAACAAGGGCGCATCGCCCCCATTTCCCAGCGCGACCCACGCTGGATAAACAACCGCTTGGGCACGATGCACTCCGACACGACAATTGGCAAATGGGGCTGTTTGATGACCTGTTTGAGCATGGTCGCCACCGCCAGCGGCCGAACCCTGACCCCTGTCGAACTCAACGACCGCATGTTGGTGGCGCGGCTCTTCTTGGACCACAAAGTCACCCCATGGAACACGCTGAGCCAGCTTTTTGGCGAATTTATCTTTGATGGGCGGCGAGAGAGCCGCAACACCCCCAACCTCACCGACTTGATTGATGGGTCGCTGAGAGCAGGCAACCCCGTGCCCGTGCAAGTGGATTACACGCCGCTCACCCCTTACGTGGAAAGTGACCAACATTGGGTGCTGATTGTCGGCCGCGAGGGGAACGATTACCGCATCAACGACCCGTTGCTGTTTCCTGCCGAGGAGGGTTCGTTGCGGCAACTGTACGGCCGCCCCAACCAGAGCCTGACCCAAGCCATTACGGCCGCCCTGTTTTACCGCACCACCACAGCCCAGCCCGCCCTGCCCGTCGTGGTCGGCGGGGTGTTGAGCGCGACGGGGGCAGGCACGGCCGCCACCACCAGCTTGCAAGCGGGCATGAACGTCAATCCGCTGGCACCCTTTGGCAACCCGCACGAAAGTGGCGAACTAAAGGGCATGGAGTGGGTGCGCTTCCCCTATGTGGTGGCGGGCCAGCCCGACCCACGCCAGCGCAGTTTAACGGCCGCGTTCGCCTTCTATGACCCCATCCTAAAAAATTACAGCAAGCAAGGCACGGGAGCGGTAGTGGTGCTGAACCACGAGACGGTGTGGGGCCATGCGCCGTGGCAAACGGGGGGGGATTGGGGCGCTTACGGCCGTCAGTTGGCCGAGGCGGCGGGGCAAATTGCCGCCCATTACGCCAGCTATGGCGCGAAAATGGCCTATGAGATTTGGGCGAAGCAAGATGTGGAAGGGCAAAGCATGGCCATCCCCGCCGCGCACTATGGGGCGATGCTCAAAGAGGTTTCGGCCGCAATTCGGAAGTCCGCGCCACAAGCGAAGGTTATTTTGGGTGGGCTGGGGAGTGGGCCACAAAAGGGCGTGGCTTATGTGCAGGCGGTGCAACAAGCGGCCGGGGCACGTTGCCCGTGGATGCGCTGGGGTTGCACCCTTACGGCCGTTGGGGAACCAAAGCCCCGTTTGATTGGGGCAAGACGCATGGCACGTTGGGCGAGGCGTTTGGGCTGTACACGGCCGCTTTTCCCACCCTGCCGCTGTGGATTACGGAGATGGGTGTACCCAATGGGCAACCACTCGGCCGTGAACACGATGCGGAGATTGCGGCGTATGTGCGGGATGTGTACCAGCATGTGGCCAACCGCCACACGCGCCAAGTGCCCGTGGTGATTTGGTTTGCGTGGGGGGATGTGCAGAACAATGCGGGGGCAGTGCAGGTGGGGGGTCGGCCGAAGCCAGCCATTTATGAGGCGGTGAAAGCCATTTGCGCCAAGCAGTGGTAATTGGAAGTTACAGTTACAAGTTACAAGTTGCTTGCGACCTGTAACTTGTAACCTGTAACCCCCGCATAAATACGAATATCCTAACCGAACAATCCAATCAGTTGCGCCACAAGCCAAAGTGGGGCAAGCTATGGGGAAGAGCCACCAACCTATCAACAACCCGTGTGGCGGGCTACCTACCCCATCCCCCCGCATCGTAATTCCCCCACCCGAAAAGGAGTTTTGGCGTGACAATTTTAGACCCACAATTTTTGAATGAACTGGACGGCCACCGCCCCACGGTCGCTCCGGGCCTGCTCAGCAAGCAAGAAAAAGATGCTGTGATCGAACGCAGTTTCTTGGGCTTGTATCGCTGGTATGTTTCCCGCTCGCAAAAGACGCGCAACTGGAACCCCGACACCGATTTTGATTGGCGGTCACTCCGCACCGACCACTCGGCCAAACTAAACACCATCATTGAAGGCTTTTTTGCCGTGGAGCAATACGTTCCTGATTATGTGCTGACACTGTTGCGCGTTATTCGGCAGAGCCACGGCCGTTCCCACTTCCACATCCGCTGGGGTTCCGAAGAAGAAAAACACGCCGAACTGTGGGAAAACAGCCTCCTCTTCTCCCGCTTCCGCACCCCCGAATGGATTACCGAATACAAGCACACCCTGCGCGAAAAAGCGTGGGAGTTGCCGTGGGACAATCCCCTGCACATGATTTTTTACACCGTCATCCAAGAGCGGGCGACCCAAGTGAACTATCTCAACACAGGTCTCATCGCCACAGGCAAAAGCGACAACCCCGATTTTGCCAATGAAACTGACCCTGTGCTGGCACGGGCGGCGCAAATGATTGCTGTAGATGAAGCGGCGCATTACAACTTCTTCCTCGAAGGGGCACGGCTCTACCTCTACTACTACCCTGCCCAAGCGTTGGATGCGTTGTACGACGTGATTAAGTTCTTCGCCATGCCTGCGGGCAATTTAATCCCCGACTACGACAAGTTCGCCGAAGTAGTCGCCCAAGCAGGGGTGTATGGCCCACGGGAACACCTACGCGATGTGGTGGATATTGCCCTCAAGACGATGGACGTGACAGGGCGGTCGGCGTTGTTCAAGGGCATTAAGCGGGTGCGCCAAGTGCCCCACCCCGATGGAACGATGCACGACACGGCCGTGTTCGACCTGCTCGACTACGCGGGTGTGGCCAGCAAAGTCCGCAAACTGTTCGGCCGTATCGCCGACTACGAAAAGCTCATCGGCTTTGATGCCATCTACCCCACCCAGTTTGTGCCCAGTGGCTTAGAGTAGTTATGCAGTGAAAGTAAAAAGTGAAAAGTAAGAGGAGCACTGGTCAGCCACCACCACTTTCCACCTTTTTTTCACTTTTACACCTTAGATGTCCCTGCGCGAAGTTAGCATTGTCGGCATTGGCCAATTGCCTGTGCAGAAACAGGCCAGCCACGGCCTGCGCGAGATGGGGGCGGAAGCAGTACGCCTCGCTTTGGCCGAAGCGGGGATGGAGCCAGCCCAACTACAAGCCCTCTACGCCAGCAACATGCTGGCCGACGAGTTACAAAACCAAAAGCACATCGCCACCCTCATTGCCGATGAGGCGGGCTTGGTCGGCGTGGAAGCGCTGGAAGTGCGGGCGGCCACGGCCGCTGGAGCCGCCGCCTTGCGTGTGGCCTATTTGGCCGTAGCCAGCGGGCAAGTGGAAACGGCCGTGGCCGTCGGCGTGGAGCAGATGAGCAGTGGCTTGGTCACATCCGCCTTGGCCAAGGCACTGGATGCCCAGCGGGAAGTGCCCGACGGCAAAACGCTCCTCAGCCAAAATGCGTGGCTGATGCACCTCTACCAAACGCAATACGGCGTGCCCGAGGGGGGGCTGGCCAATTTTCCCATCACCGCCCACGCCAACGCCCAGCACAACCCGCTGGCTCTGTTCCCCGATAAGCCCATCACGGCCGAGGATGTGCTCGCCTCGCGCCTCATCACTCCCCCTTTGCGCCTGCTCGATTGCGCCCCCATTTGTGATGGTGCGGCGGCCGTCATTCTTGTGCCCACCGCCCACGCCCGCCGCTACACCGACACCCCCGTGCAAGTCATCGCCTCGGCCACGGCCACGGATAGGTTTCGGGTGGCGGATAGGCCACGGCCGTTGCAGTTGGTCGCGGCCGAGCTGTCCGCGCAACGCGCCTTCGCCCAAGCAGGGGTGGGGTTGGCCGATATTGGCTTTTTCGAGTTGCACGATGCGTTTAGCATTATGGCCTGCTTGTTGCTGGAGGCGGTGGGGTTTGCCAAGGCGGGCGAGGGGTGGCGCATGGCGGCCGAGGGGGAGTTGGCCTTGAGCGGCCGTTTGCCCATTGCCACGCTCGGAGGGCTGAAGGCGCGGGGGCATCCCATCGGGGCAACCGCTCTCTACCAAACCTGCGAAATTGTGCGCCAACTGACGGGACGGGCGGGGCACAACCAACTCTCCAACCCTCGCACGGCGCTCCTGCAAAGCGTCGGCGGCGCGGCGGCCACAGTGATTACCCATTTATTCAGGTAAGGCCATTTCTAAAATTTAACCGTCCTGAGGGGTGAAGGATTTTTAGACACAAATGACACGAATTTTCTCGAATCCATTTCGTGTCATTCGTAAACTTCGTGCAATTCGTGTCTGATTTTAACCTGATTGGATAATTATTTTTTGGCAACGAGCTAACTCACAAATACCAGTTTTCCGTAGATACTACCGCTGGTGGATTGCACCTTCTAAATGGGTATTAGCGGCCGTTTCCCAACCCTTTTCTAACCAAAACTGAACAAAAAAACATTGTCATTTTTGGGCAGATTGGCTAATATGCCACCAATTTAGTTGATACATCAACTAATCAAAAAATGCTCTCTCCCTATACTTCACTATCCCCACAAATAACCCAACGAAGGAGAAAACCCATGAGAAAAATTCCGTTCCTTAGCTTTATGTTTGCCCTCTTGCTTGCCTTTGGACAAGCCAGCCCCACGGCCGCCCACGGCGGCATTGCCATTGATGGCAGTGCCAGCGATTGGGGCAACCTCGGCAACGGCAGTTGCCCATCAGCTCCCAGCGACAACAGTGGCCAAGTGCTTGACCTCAGCCACACCGATTGTGGCTTGGGCGCGAATGCGGGTACCGAATATGTCTGGACCGATGCCCTTGGTGACCAGCGCACTGACCACTGGGGCGGCACGGGCAACTTGGATTTAACCCAGTTGCGCATCACGGGAGATGCCAACAACCTCTATTTTCTGTTGCGCTCCAGCGACATTACCAATTGCAACGCCCAATACATGGCCATCGCCATTGATTCGGCCGTGGGTGGAACCACCTTCTTGCCCGATTCGGCCGATACCAACTTGCCTTGGGGCTATGAGCGAGTGGTTGTCGCCAATACCAACAAAACGGGCTATTTCACCAACGACAGCACCTTTACGGCCGCTGGAGCCAGCTTTTGTAGCGATGCCAACAACTTGTGGGAAATTAGCATCCCTCGCGCAGACCTTGGTCTGGCATGGCCAGCCAACGCAGGGGATTACAACTTTGCGGTGATGATAGCTTGCCATAATGGCGCTGGTGGCACTTGCAATGCAGGGACGAGCGATGCGATGGACGTTGTCACAACAGTGGCGGGCAATACATGGAATGAGGTAAGCGATGGCACATTAAATCATTCGTTTACAATGGGGTTTAGCCCCACGGCCGTTACCCTCTCCCAACAACAAGCCACCCCCACCACCCACACCCTGTGGGTCATTGCCACGGCCGTCCTCCTGCTTGCCCTCGCCACCCAGCACCGTTTGCGCCGTGGGTAAAAAGTAAAAAGTAAAAAATGAAAAGTGAGAAGTGGGGCAGTACCTTCACTTTTCACCTTATGCCCTTCACTTTTCACCTCCCACCCAAGGAACTTCCCATGCCCCCCTCCCTCCGCCTCCCCTTCCTCTTGCTCATCCTTGTGCTTTTGCCCGCTCGCCCTGCCTCGGCCGCCCTTGGCTGGGTAGGCGGCATGTTCCCCGTCGGCGGCTCCAGTACCAACATCATCGTCGGCGACTCCTTCGACATGTACATCCAAGTCTGGAAAGATGGCGTGACCAACTTCCCCGGCCAAGGAGCGGGCATCATTTGCGCCCTGCACTGGGGCCAAAACCCCAACCCGTGGAGCGACACCCCCATGAGCTACCACGGCGACACGGGCAACAACGACGAGTATAAGGCGACCATCAGTCCGGCCGAGGTGGGCAACTACGGCTTCACGGCGTGGTGCAGTGATGACGGGGGCACGACCAAGATGTGGCAAGGGGATGGGGATGGGACGCTCACCGTCTCCGCCCCCTCTAGCACCCTCAGCGATGCCCGCGCCCTGTGGCTAGACAGCACCACCATCGGCTGGAACGGCTCCACAGGAGCCAGCTACAAACTGCTCTTCGACCCCAATGGCGATTTGGTGCCCGCCACGGCCGCCGCCACCGCCTGTGCGGGGGTCTTCACCGCCCCCTGCTACGTGCCGCTCACCCAAGATAGCACGATTGCGGGCTACCCCAAAAACCCCAACGCCACAGGGCTAACCCACCTGACCAACACCCTGACGGCCGCCCAAGCGAAGACCCTACTCAAAGGACAAACGGCCGTGGCCAGCTACAACGGCGGCGGCGATCTCATTCAGGTCAGCGGAACCCAAATCCAAAGTGTGTTGGATGATTTGTATGTGGACAATGGCACGGCCGAAGCCACCGCCCTCGGGGTCACGTACAGCGGCACAATCCCCAGCCTGAGCATTTGGGCGCCCACCGCCCAAACCGTCGTCCTCTACAAGTTTGCCGATGCGACCACGGCCGTCTCCACCACCCACACCCTCACCGAAGACCCCGCCAGCGGGGTGTGGAGCGTGACAGGCACGGCCGCTTGGGATCGCCATTACTTCCTCCTCGGCCTTGATGTGTTTGCGCCCAGCGAAGGCACAGTGGTTCACAACATCGTCACCGACCCCTATGCCATCACCCTTTCGGCCGATACGGCCGACACGGCCGACCCCCGCGCCCAATTTGTCAACCTCGACGACAGCGACCTCAAACCAACGGGTTGGGACAGCCTAACCAAGCCCGACCTCGAGCATTTCGAGGACATTACCATTTATGAGATGCACCTGCGCGATTTCAGCATCAACGACAGCACCGTCATTACGGCCGAGCGCGGAACCTACATGGCCTTCACCTACGACGGCGCAGGGCCAGACCCCAACGCCGCTTTGTCCGCTGGCATGGCCCACTTGCTCGCCTTGCGTGATGCGGGGCTAACCCACGTCCACCTCATGCCCACCTTTGATATTGCCTCGGTGATTGAGGAAAACGTGCCCCGCGAGGTGTGGGCAAACCCAACGGGCTTCGGCCGTGCCTCTGACCAACAACAAACGGTTATCAGCAACACCCGCGCCCTCGATGGCTTCAATTGGGGCTACGACCCCTATCATTATGGAGCCGTCGAAGGGAGCTACAGCACCAATCCCGCCGATGGCACTCAGCGCGTCCTCGAATTTCGGCGCATGGTTTCCGCGCTCGCCCAAAACGATTTGCGGGTGGTCATGGATGTGGTCTACAACCACACCGCCTCGGCCGAACAAGATGACAAATCGGTGCTAGACAAAGTCGTGCCCGGCTATTACTACCGCTACGACCTGACAGGCACGGGCTACAACTCCTCCTGTTGCGCCGACACGGCCGCCGAATACGCCATGATGGAAAAGCTGATGATTGACACCCTCATCCGCTTGGCCGAGGATTACAAGGTGGATGGCTTCCGCTTTGACCTGATGAACCTGCACACCCGCCAAAACATGCTCAACGTGCAAACGGCCGTGCAAGCCCTCCCCAACGGCGACGACATTTATATTTACGGCGAGGGCTGGAACTTCGGCTCGGCCGCGGCGAAGGGTCTGACCACCTGCCCCAACTGCTACGCCTACCAAAACAACATGACAGGCACGGGCATCGGCATGTTCAACGACCGCCTACGCGATGCGGCACACGGCGGCTACAGCGGCGACCCGCTCCAAATTCGCCAACAAGGGTTCATCAACGGCCTCAGCTTCGATTGGAACGGCTACGAATACAGCGACAGGTTCCAAGTGCATTTGCACCAGCGCATGGACATGTTGCGTTCCTCGCTCCGCGCCAGTGGGGCGGATTGGAACGGCCAAGGCAACCCCTTCACGGCCGACCCCCAAGAATCTGTCCCCTACGTCTCCAAACACGACAACGAGACGCTCTTCGACCAAAACATCTTCAAAATGCCCCTCGCCGTGACGATGGCCGAGCGGGTTCGCGCCCAAAACATGGGTCTCAGCCTCGTCGGCCTCTCCCAAGGCGTGCCCTTCTTCCACATGGCCAGCGACATTTTGCGCTCCAAATCGCTCGACCGCAACAGCTACGATTCGGGCGATTGGTTCAACCGCGTCTACTGGGATTTGAGCAGTAACAACTTCGGCCAAGGGCTACCCCCCGCATGGGACAACTCGACCCGCTGGGGGATTATGACCCCCTTGCTGGAAAATACCGCCCTCGACCCGACGACGGCCGACATGCAAGCCTCGGCCGCGCACTTCCGCGAAATTTTGCGCATCCGCCAATCCTCCCCCCTCTTCCGCCTGACCACAATGGCCGAGGTCAACGACCAAGTCCTCTTCTTCAACGGGGATAACAGCCAAGATGCGCTCCTCGTCATGGGCTTGGTGGATAGCGGCAACAGTGACCCCAATTACGAGACGATTCTCGTCTTCTTCAACAGCCACAAAATCCCCCAAAACTTCACCATTGCGGGGGCGAATGGCTTCACCCTGCACCCCATCCACACCGATGGCACCGATGACGATTCGGTGATTACCAGCGGAGCCATTTTTGACGAGGGCACAGATAGCTTCACGATTCCAGCGCGAACCACGGCCGTTTTTGTCTCCACCAGCCCCATCGCCCCCCCCGAACCACCTAGCTCCATAGATTTTGTGGGCTTGATGTGGCCGCGTGGTGGGGTGGTCACGGCCGTGGACGAAGGCGCATTTGTGCCCGCTGGCTTCGATGTGTTCGTGCAAGTCTACGAAGCGGGTGTCACCGAACCAACGGGGCAGGGCGCGGGCATCGCCTGCTTCCTGCACTGGGGCCAATACGGCCAAACATGGGCCGATTTGGCCATGACCTATAACGGGGACATCGGCAACAACGACGAATACAAGGCGACCATCCCCCAAGCGACGCTGAACGCCCTTGCCAGTGGGAGCTACGGCTTTACCACCTATTGCGAAAAGCCGGGCGAAGCCCCCAAATGGAAGCAAGATGTGTCCAATATCAACAGCGCGGGGGATGACGACCAAGGGGATGGCTTGCTGACGGTGATACCAACGGCCGACCCTCTGCCTGCCCCCGCTGGCGGCGTGTTTGTCCACCTGTTCGAGTGGCCGTGGGCAGATGTGGCCAAAGAGTGCGCCTTTTTGGCACAGGCAGGCTACACGGCCGTGCAAATCTCCCCCCCCAACGAACACCTCGTCCCCACGGCCGACCAAGGTGGCCAACCCGCCAGCGATTACCCGTGGTGGGTGCGCTATCAACCCATCACCCACGACATTACCAAACTGACCAGTCGAAGTGGTTCGTTGGCGCAGTTCCAAGCGATGCTCGATACGTGCAATGCGGCGGGGGTGGATGTGTATGTCGATGCGGTGATTAACCACATGGCCTACGAAGAGGTGGGCAATCCGCCCACGGGCACGGCCGGCACCGAATACGACAACGGCTTCCCTTCCCCCACCACCCGCTTCTATGGCGACCAGTACACGGCCGCTGATTTCCACACCGACTGCAACATCGCCAGCTACAGCGACCGCGCCCAAGTGCAAAACTGCAAACTCTCGGGCTTGCCCGATTTAGACACAGGCTCCGCCACTGTTCGGCAAGAATTGCACGATTATTTGCAAGGGTTGCTCGATATGGGCGTGGCGGGTTTCCGCATTGATGGGGCCAAGCACATGGCCGCCCACGAACTGGCCAGCATTGTGGATGGCCTCACTTTACCCGGCGGTGGACAGCCCTATATTTACCACGAGGTGATTGACACCTCGACCAACGAGCGCATCCGCGATTGGGAGTATGCCCCCCACGGCGATGTGGCCGAATTTGAGTACAGCGTCGTGGCGATGGGCACGAAGTTCAACTGCGGCGGCCACATCGCCGATTTAGAAACCCTGCCCAGCTATGCGAATATGATGGCCAGCCGCTTTGCCGTCATTTTCACTGACAACCACGACAACCAGCGCGGCCACGGCCCCGGCGGGGCGTGCATTGTGGATCATCGGGATGGGCAAACCCATCTGTTGGCCAATGTGTTCACCCTCGCCACGCCGTATGGCCACCCCATGCTCACCTCGAGTTATTATTGGACAACGAACCCGAACAGCGAGGCAGGCGACAGCCTCGGCCCGCCCAGCACGAACGACGGCGGCACAACATGGGGCCGGCTTGGGAGCCGAAACGCGCCCTGTGTATGGGGCTGGCCAAACGGGGCTGGATTACCCCGCGCACTGTTCGGGCAATTACCCAGCGGCCGTGGGCAACGCCGATTTGGGCTACTGGGTCTGTGAACATCGCCACCTCGCCTTGGCCAACATGGTTGGTTTCCGCGCCGTCACCCACGGCGAGGCGGTGACGGATTGGGAGACGATTAACCCGAATCACATCGCCTTTGGGCGTGGCGAGAAGGGGTTTGTGGCGATTAACAATGGGGGAAGTTCGGCCGTACACACCTACCAAACCAGCCTCCCAGCGGGCAACTATTGCGACATCATCACGGGCAATCTCACCCCAGATGGGCTGGCTTGCACAGGGGGCACGGTAGTGGTGGATGGCAATGGCCACTTCACGGCGACGGTGGCGGCGCAAGAGGCGTTGGCCATTCAGGTTTCAACCCGCACGGGCTTGCCCTCGCTGACGATTGAAGATGGGGGTGTGTTGGAAGGGACGGGTGTCACCCGCACGTTGCGCCTGACGGTGACGCTGTCGCAGGTGAGTGGGGAAACGATTACTGTGCAATACGCTTCGGCCGATGGCTCGGCCGTGGCGCCGGGGGATTATGCGGCCGTGAGCGGCTCGCTGACTTTTGCGGCGGGCGAACTGAGCAAGGTGGTGGAGGTGCAGGTGGTGGGGGATGCGCTGGTGGAGGCGGATGAGACGCTGACGGTGACATTGAGCAACGCGACCAATGCGACCATCGGCCGTGCCGTGGCCACGGGCACAATACTGGATGACGATGAGGAACCCGAACCGACAAGTTGGCGGATTTTCCTGCCGCTGGTCGTGAAGTAAACCGAAGGAATAATTCTGTTTTGGTTCCTTCCCCTTTAACAGGAGCGGAGACTGAGGGGTGCGTTTGTGGGCCCAGATTCCTTGGGCACCCCACCACCAAGGGAATTGAACCCAGAGGGCGCGGAGGT
This sequence comes from Candidatus Hadersleviella danica, assembly GCA_016711405.1. Taxonomy (GTDB): domain Bacteria; phylum Chloroflexota; class Anaerolineae; order Promineifilales; family Promineifilaceae; genus Hadersleviella; species Hadersleviella danica. The sequence continues at coordinate 28,426 of JADJSZ010000037.1, forward strand.
CGCGGAGAAAAACTCTGCGCTCTCCGCGCCCTCTGCGGTTAAAAAATTTCCGCTAATTTTCAAGAGCCAAGACTTTATCGAGGCGGCGTTGGAAACGCTCGGCCGTGTCGAATTTAGCCCCCAAGAACCCTTTCACCAATTGCCGCGCCAGCGCGGGGCCGACAATTTGCCCGCCCAAACACAAGATATTCATGTCATCGTGTTCCACCCCTTGCACGGCCGAATAAATATCGTGGCACAAACAAGCCCGCGCCCCCTTGATTTTGTTGGCGGCAATGCTCGCCCCCACCCCACTGCCACACACCAAAATCCCCTTCTCGCCCGCCCCAGCCACCACCGCCCGCGCCACGGCTTCGGCCGAATCGGGATAATCATCGGTGGCAATATATTCGTGCGCCCCCACATCCACCACCTCATAGCCAGCGGCGCGTAGCTCGGCCGCGATTGTCTCTTTCAGGGCAAAGCCCGCATGGTCAGCACCAATCACAATTTTCATCTTTTTACCATCCTGTATACAATTTTAGCTTTCAGCCAGTCAGCATTCAGCGGTCAGCTCGTGACTATACCAGCCACAAATGACCAATGACAAATGACCAAGAACCAAGGACAAAGAACAAATGACGAATCCCTTAATCGAACTACACCAACACGGGCAGAGCTTTTGGTACGACAACATTCGGCGCAAATTTTTGGAAGATGGCACATTGGCCAATCTCATTGCCCACGATGGTTTGCGCGGGCTGACTTCCAACCCCGCCATTTTCCAGAAGGCGATTGGCGAGAGCGACGATTACGACACCCACATTGCCCAATTGGTGGCCGAAGGAGCCAGCCTTAACGAAGTGTACGAGGCTTTGGTGATTGCCGATATAACGGCCGCCTGTGATTTATTCGCCGCGCTGTATACCACCAGCAATGCCAGCGATGGCTTTGTCAGTCTCGAGGTATCCCCCCATTTGGCACACGACACGGCCGGCACCATTGCCGAAGCGCAACGCCTCTTTGCCACCGTCAGCCGTCCCAATTTGATGATTAAAGTGCCCGCCACCCCTGCGGGCATCCCCGCCATCCAACAACTCATCGGCGAAGGCATCAACGTCAATGTGACCCTGATGTTCAACATGGCCATTACGAAGCCGTGGCCGAGGCGTACATCCAAGGGGTGCGCCAGTTGTTGGCCAGCGGCGGCGACCCCGCCAAGGTCGCTTCGGTCGCTTCGTTTTTTGTCAGTCGGGTGGATTCGGCCGTGGATAGCCTGCTCCCCAGTGGAAGCGAATTGGCAGGGCAAGCGGCCGTGGCCAACGCCAAAGTGGTCTATGAGCGGTTCCAAGAGCTATTTGGGGCGGGCTTTGCCGAGTTGGCCTTGGCGGGCGCACGGCCGCAACGGCTCCTGTGGGCCTCCACAGGAACCAAAAACCCTGCCTATGCCGATACGCTCTACATTGATGAGTTGATTGGCCCCGCCACCGTGAACACGATGCCCCCTGCTACGATGGATGCCTTCCGCGACCACGGCCGAGTGGCGACGACGCTCACCGAAAATGTGGCGGCGGCGCACCAACTGCTGGCCGATTTAGCCAGTGCGGGGATTGACCTCGGCCGTGTCACCCAGCAATTGCAGGATGAGGGGGTGGCGGCGTTCGTGCAATCGTTTGAGACGTTGACAGCCGCCATTGCGGGGAAAATGGGTTAGGAAGTGGCCGTAGTGGCGCAAGATATTGCGCCACTACATTAGCCCTGAAACCCATTGCGCTTGTGGGTTCCATCGCAAAAGGGTTTATTGGCCGAGCCACCACAGCGGCGGTGCCGCATTATGGCCACGAAAGGAGTGTGCCATCCGCACTCTGAATTTCAAACTCCCCTTCGAGCAGGGATGGTGGCGAGGTTGATTTGGGTGGTTGGGGTGGGGGCGGGTTGATGCTCGGCCGTGTTTTCCGCCACCTGCCCTGCATCGGCAAAGCCAGATTTGAGGTGGGTATTGTCGCAGTAGGGTTTGTTGGCGGATGCGCCACAGCGGCACAGGGCGAGACGCATGGCGGGGGCATTAGACAAGCGAATGTCGCCGCGCACATGGAGGGGGCCATTCACCGTGGGCACAATTAGATTGGTGGTAGGAGCAGTTTCGGCTGGTCCCATCGTGCCGTTCATAAAACAGTGCGCCCGAGGGCATTGTTCGACAGCGGCAATGGGTGCCTTGCTCTGGGGCAATCCACGGCCGCATCTTTGGCCGAAACACGGCGGGCAAACGGCCGACACATTCGGCCGCGTGAATGCACTGCTGAACGCGATAATGAATGGTGATGTCGTCGTTGTGGTAACTTTGAGTTGTCGTCGCTCATTGGTTCACCAATTTTGGATGAGGGGTGGTATTCGGGGTGTTGGGCAATATACTGCTTCACAAAGGGGCAGAGAGGAACCACGCCCAAGTTGTGCGTTTGGGCATATTCTAGCCCCGCTTTGGCCAACGCGCCGCCCACACCGCGCCCTTCGAGGGCGGTGGGCACACCTGTGTGGGTAAAGATGATGCGGTTATTGGTCAGGTGGTAGGTGAGTTCGGCCAAACGGCCGTGCAGGCGCACCTCAAATCGCTTTTCAGCTTCGTTATGGGTCACAGTGTACTCATCACTCATCAAGCAATCTCCATTGTTTTTAGTTGTTGGGTTATTCTTGCCACTCAATCAAGTGGGCAATATAAGGGCTTGGGTCGGCAAGATCGTTTGGCCAATCGGGGAGGGAGTACGGCCGTGCCATGAAGCCGAGGTGCAGGTGGGGGCCAACAACATTGCCCGTTTGCCCTACTCGGCCCACTCTTTCCCCCGCCTCCACCACATCATTTAACGCCACATCTATCTCGCTGAGTTGCGCGTAACGGGTTTGGTAAGTCAGGCATCCCCATTGGTGCTCCACGGTGATATTCAAACCATAGGCGCGAGATGGGTCGCTTTGCACCGCCACCACCACCCCATCCGCCACCGCATAAACGGCCTCTCCTATTTGCCCCGCAAAATCGAGGCCATCATGCCCCGGCAAACCAAGTGGTTGGAAAACGGCTTCATTCGCGCCAAACTCTTGGGTAACAATCACCACATCGAGGGGCAATTCGGTGAAAAGCGGCCGTGCCACGGCCGCCATGAGCGGATACCGCGCTTCTAAGACTTGCAACGATTCCCACACGGCGGGCTGGTCGAAGATGGCACGGCCGAGCAAAGCCACCATATCCCCCTCCGTTTGCGATTGCCCCGTGCAACTCAGCGTTTCCCCATCCCACGCCACCACATTGAGATAGCCCAGCGCGGCCAAATAATCGTTAAGGGCATTTTGGATTTGCCCCGTTTCGGCGTAGGCACGGGCGCGATCCATCAGCAAGATGGGATTATCAGGCTGAGCCAGCAAGGCGGCATCAAACAGGCGTAGAGCCACATCATATTGCCCGCTCTCGGCCGAGATGCGGCCGTTCCACCAGCTATCCAGCACGGCCGCCAAATCGATATTAATCCGTGTTTGGCTGGCCGCCGCCAACATCGCCCCCAGCAAATCGGTCTCGTTGTTGCCCACCAAGCGCAACGTGCGCCGCATGGCCAACTCGAGTAACGCCCGTTGCTCGTTGACATCGGTGGTGGCAAACAGGGCGATTTGTTCCTCGCTGGAGAGGCCATTAAACAGGTCGGCCGCGCTGGCGGCGTAGCTCGTCAGGGGCACATCATAGGTCGTTTGTTCGGCAAAGAGCAATCTGGACAAGCTATCCAAGCGGGTTTGGCTGTCCATCGTCGTAAAGGTCGTCTGGGCAATCGCCTCCACCACATTGGGGTCGCTAATCGTGCTTTGTTCTTGCACAGCTTGGGCAATGGTCACCAAATAGGCGGATTGGCTGGTGGCGGTGGCGGCAATGGCAAATTCGGCCGTGGCGCGGGCTTCGGCCGTGGCTTGCGCTTCGCTCACTTGGGCCATAGCGGTGGCGGCGGCCACTGTCGCCTCGGCGTTGAGTTGGGCTTGGATGGTGGTGGCGATTTGGCCATCGGCTGTGGCGGTCATGGCCACCTCGGCCGCACGGGTTTGCGCGAACGCGGCATCTTGCTGGTAAATACTCACCGTGGCCTCGGCTTCCACTTGCGCCGCCTCTTGCACTGCCACCACTGTTGTTCGCACCGATTCCTCACTTACGCCAGTATCGTGGTGGGGCGGGTGAGGTACAACCAGCGGCAACAATGAGCAAGAGGAGGACAAGGCTCCCAGCGGCCGTGGTAGCCCAGCGCACCCAGCGGGCACGCCGCGCCGCGTACCATGCCTCGTTCGCCTTTTGGATGGGTTCGATAAAGCGGTCGTGGGTCAGTTCGTACCACAAATTGCCGCCGCGCCACTCACCCCGAATGAGGTAACGCTTCTCGAGGTCGGCCACGGCCGCGTTGGGCAAGCCACCCGTCTCGCTGTTGCCCTGAAAGACCAGCCCGCGTGTACCTGCGTCGGTAATCAGTTCGCGGGTAAACCAATCGCGCAACTGTTTGGGCGGAATACCAGTGGCTTGGGCGGTGGCGGAGAGCGATTGTTCGTAAAATTGGCTGAGGGCGGTGTTCACGTCGCCCAAATCGCGCAGGGCTTCGGCCGTAATTTGGGGCAAATCAGTTCGGGCGAGGTTCTCCCACAATTGGAAGCAGACGACTTGCATCTGCACTGGCTGGACAAATTCCCCTGCTACTTCCCCCGTGCGGGTGCGAATTTGGGCGAGGTTATGGACGAGGGTTTGAGCTACGCCGGGGGCAAACGGCCGTCCTGCGCCCGCCGCTGGCCGTTCGATGGCTTGCAAAGCGGCTTCGGTGGTCATCCGTTGCATGTAAAAACGGCCGCGAAACTTGTTTGGCACATGTTGAGCAAAGGGGTCGAGCGCGGCCACATAATCATCGCGCAAGGAGAGAACGACCCACAACAAGCTATCTTCGCGCAACGCTTGCCCCAACTGCTGGAAGAACGCTTCCCGCTCTTGCCACCGCGCCACATGGGTGGTCAAAATCTCCTCAAACTGGTCTACGATGAGGACGAGTGCGGTTTGGGGTTCTAAAGTGGCTCGCCGTTGGGCAATGTAATCCAGCAAGGTGAATTGGGCGAGTTGGGCGGGAGGGGTACGGCCGTTGTCGATGCTGAGGAGCAAGTTGTAGATGAAGATGTTGCTGGGGCGCAACCCTTCGGCGGGCAGGCCACCCGCCACACGGCCGATGGGCAACACTTCAAACTCTTCTTCGCGCAGGGCGGGGATGAGCCGGGCGTGGAGCAGGGAGCTTTTGCCCGCCCCCGACTGGGCGTAGAACAGCACCAGCGGCTCGGAGATGACCAGCGAGAGGAGGTCGCGGGCTTCGCGTTCGCGGCCGAAAAAGTACCGGGCATCCGCCTCGCTAAAGGTGCGCGGCCCGACGTAGGGGTTGCGCGGCCGTGCCTCGGCTGGGATTGAGGGGCGATTTAATTGAGTGTCACTCATGTGTTACTTCCTCAACAAATTATGCACCATCTGATGCTTGTAGTTGCAGGACAAGGGATTCAACAATAGCCATCGCTTCTTCTGCCAGAGCAACCGCTTGCTTCGCTTCGGGTTCATTAAATAATTCCCATGGGGTTAGGGTTTGGCCTTCATCACCGTAATCTGTTTGCATATGAATGTCTGTCCCCAATAACTCAGCCAACTCTGCTAAGCGCATGATGGGGTTGGTAGGCAATTGAGGGAATCGCTTGCTTTCTACAATTTGGCGTAGCCAAAGGGGTTGTGGGTGCGCCCCACAGGGCCAGAGAGAGCCAGAATACTTTTGGCGGCATTTTCCACTGTGAGTTGGGCGTTATCGACGGCCGCTCGCCACCGCTCGAGACTCATATATTGGTAAGCCTCTTGCAGAAAGCCTGTTGCCAGTTTAAGGCGATAGGCAAATTGTTGGTTCATACCTTTTCCCTCCAAGCTAATTGCCAGTTGTGGCTGGGGAATGTTTGCCATTGCCATATGAATTCGCGCCCTTTTTGGTGGCGAGATAACCCCTTTTGCGTAGCAACTGGCGCAAATAGTGTAGGTGGTTGTGGGCATAGTTTTGTTTGTCGTAGAGGATGAGACCATCTAGGGCAATATCAAGGAAGAGGGAGGGCACGGCCGATTCAAATTCCGTAGGTGTTTTGGTTAAGAGAGCAATAGCCCCCGCCATAGTGGCGGCAATACCTTTTTAGGGCGAGATGACGAGCGAACGGCCGTTCGGGCAACCCTTCTGCAATCAACAACAAATCCCAATCGCTATCTGGCCGAGCATCGCCACGCGCACGGGAGCCGAAAAGAACCAGAGCCACCAAATCATCGCCCAAAGCCTCTTGCAAAGCCGAGGTGACAGGCTGAAGTTGTTCCGTCAATGGGTTTAAATGATTCATCGTGTTAGCCCTTCAGCATTAGCCCTGTCAGCATTTCAGCATTTCAGCTCTCTCGCTGACTGGCTGACTGGCTGACAAGCTGACTCGCTAATTAGCTTCCCTCCCATTGTTGCCACAAATCTTGCAGGAAGTTGGGGGATGTGCCCCAGTAGATGTCGAAGTTGGCACGGCCGAAGTACTTCGTCAAATAGTTTTGCACCCCTTGCGGTTTGGCAATCTCTTGCCCTTGCGGCTCGAACTGAATCGAAAGGCTCAGGCGGCGGCGGCTGTCGCGGCGGGTGTTGATGAGGCCACGGAAGAGCGTCTTGAAATTCCAATCGTCTAACCGATAGCCGAGAAGCACCAGCGAAGAATCTACCAACGCTTGGGCGACGCGGCGGGGCACGGCCGCGTCATCCTGTGCCACCTTCACCAAAAAGTCGAGGTAATCATCCTCAGTCAGCACCAACGATTCGGGGTTGGTGTCCACCCCATTCAGGTGGAAGATGAGCGGCTCTTGCTCGCTGGGCAAATAATCGGGGTCTTCGGCAAAGACCGAGGGGATGTCGCCCAAAGTGTCGGGTTGCCAATAGCAAATTTCGGTGCGCGGTTTTTTGCCCAGTTGGCGCAAAGCACGCGCCAAAAAGTCATAATAACTGGTGGTGATGTAGATGGGCAAGGGCAAAGAAGCCAAAATGACGAGCGGGTTTTCGAGCATGTCGTCGTATTTGGGGTAATCGAGCCTTGTAGCCAACTCGGAGAGGGTGAGGTCGGGCAAATCCCCTTCGAGCCGGTTGAGGAAGGGGTGTTGGTCGGAGGCGGCCGTTACCCGCATCGTTTCCAGCAAATACCGCTTAGAGAAATCGAGAAAATCTTCCTTGGCCGTCAAATCATCCCGGCTGGTGGCGCTCAGGTATTGTGCCATTTGGGCGATGGTGAGCGTGTGGGCTGAGGCGTAGGGGTAGCCAATTTCATCGGCCCAGCGGGGAAGCAAATCGTTGTTGCCGGGGAAGAAGACCCTATCGCTGATTATCGGCGTAAATTTGCCCGCCCGGATGCGCCGAATCAGGGTTTTCCAATCGAGTTGGTCGTTCATAGGAGAAGAAGAGAAGAGGATTAGCCAATGCCTTTGGCTGAAAATAGATAGCTGAATGCCCAGAGGAAAGGTTTTATGACAAAAAGGCAAAGTGGCACCAGCGCAAATTCGTGTAATTTGTGTAATTCGTGTCTAAATACCTGTCTTCAGTCAGCGAATAGCGAACTATGGAGAGGCAATTAAGCAGATTGTGGCACGACAAGGGTAAGGATGTCAATTATAACGAGCCGTTGGTTATCAACCACAGGGCATATTATTGGTTATTGGCTCACAACTGCCATGACCTCATTTGTTCATTGCTCATTGTTCATTGTTCCCTAACCTCTCGCCCTGCCATACGGTATAATACCCGTTTGCAAATCCAATTTGAGGAGAAACACATTGAGTAGCATCACCCGCTTAAAAGGATTCCAAGACGTTTTAACCGAAGACAGACGCTATTGGGATTTCATTATCCACACCGCCACCCAATTGGCGCACCGCTTTGCCTTCCAGCGGCTCGATGTGCCCGTCATTGAGGAAACGAGCCTCTTCGCCCGAGGCGTGGGAACCGCCTCTGATTTCTTTGTAAACAAAGAGATGTACACGATTGCCGAGGAGGATGGGGAGAGCATTACCTTGCGCCCCGAATTCACGGCCGGGGTTGTCCGCGCCTATCTGCAAAACGGCCTGCACAACCTGCCCCAGCCCGTCAAACTGTTCACCTTTGGCCCCATCTTTCGGCGCGAACGGCCGCAAGCTGGCCGTTTCCGCCAACACAGCCAATTCGATTGCGAAATTTTGGGCGAAACCGACCCAGCGGCCGACCTCGAAGTGATGATGCTGGCCATGAGTTTGTACCGCGAAATGGGCTACAGCGAACTCGGCTTCCAGTTGAACAGCACAGGTTGCCCTGTTTGCAAACCTGTCTATGTCAAAGCCCTCACCGAATATCTGGCCGACCACCTCGATAAGCTGAACGCCATTGACCAAGAGCGGTTGCGGCTCAATCCGCTCCGCATTTTGGATAGCAAAGAGGCGGGCATGACCGAGCTGTTGGCCAACGCCCCCCACATTGTCAACCACCTGTGCGACGATTGCGCCAGCCACTTTGCCGAATTGCGCGGCATGTTAGACGCACTCGGCCAATCCTACACCATTAATTTTCGGCTGGTACGCGGGATTGATTACTACACCAAGACAGTCTTTGAGGTGTGGGACCAACGCATTGGGGCACAAGCGGCTCTGTGCGGCGGCGGCCGTTACGATGGCCTCGCCGAAGCAATTGGCGGCCAATCTACCCCCGGCGTGGGCTTTGGGCTGGGCATGGAGCGAGCGGTGTTGGGTCTGAAGCAAGAGGGCATTACACCCCCCGCCACGCCCGAACCCGCCGTGTTTATCGCCCACTTTGGCGGCGCGACCAAGAGCGCGGCCGTCTCTCTGCTCTACCAACTTCGCGCCGAGGGGATTGGGGCACGGCTCGCCTTCGGCCGTGAGCGGCGGAGCCTGAAAAGCCAAATGCGCGAAGCGAACAAATACCCCATCCGCTACGTCATTATCCTCGGCGAAGATGAAGTGGCGCGGGGCGAAGCAACCGTGCGCCCCCTCAACGAAACTGACGGCCAGCAATTTGCCATGCCCTTGGCGGATTTAGCTGGGTGGTTAAAGGAGAAGTAAAAAAGTGCTGAAAGTGGAAGTAAGCACTTGGCTTGCACCTTTCACCTTTCACCTTTCACTTTTTACTAGCATATGCTCATTAGCATCCTCTTCCACCCGCGCAAGCCCGAATCGAAGCCCTTAGCGGCCGAGATTTCGGCATGGGTGGCCAGCCAAGGGCATGAGACATGGCTCGGCTCGAATTGGGATGCGGAAGAGGTGCATCGCATGACGGCCGAGAGCGGCTTGCTCATCGTGCTGGGGGGCGATGGCTCCATTTTACGCGCCGCCCGCTTTGCCGTGCCCTACGACACGCCCATTTTGGGGGTCAACCTCGGCCGCATCGGCTTCCTGTCCGAAGCCGAGCCAGACAATTGGGCGGCCGTGCTGACCAAGGTGCTGGCCAACGAACATTGGATTGAGCGGCGGCTGATGTTACAAGCGGAACATTGGCGGGACGGGGAGGTTATCGGCCGTTACATGGCCCTCAACGATTTCGTCGTCGGCGGAACCCAATCCCGCGTGGTGCGGCTCGATTTGCAGGTAGACGCGCACCACATCACCACCTACACCTGTGATAGCTTGATAGCCGCCACCCCCACTGGCTCCACCGCTTATTCGATGGCCGCAGGCGGGCCGCTGTTGCCGCCCCAACTCCGCAACTTCCTGCTCTTGCCCGTCGCCCCCTATCTCAGCCTCGACCGCGCCCTGATTTTGCATGAAGAGGCCACCGCCCAGATTCGCGTCAGCACGGAAAACGAGGCGCACTTAATGGCGGATGGGCAGGATTTTGCCCCGCTCCGCGAAGGGGATGAGGTCATCATTCGCAAACACATCCACGAGGGGCGTTTTGCCCGCGTTGGAGAAACGGGTTATTTTTACAATCGCCTCCTCAAGCGATTGGGGTTTGAGCGGTAAAAGGGAAGTTATTGGTTAGTTGTTATTCGTTATTGGTTGTTAGCGCCTGTAAGTAACGAGTAACGAGTAGCCAGTAACGAATAACCAATAACGAGTAACTCTTTATGTCTGACCCACGCATCCGCACATTGTTGCGGCAAGCCCACAAAACGGCCGAAAACGGCAAACGCACGGCCGCTGTACAGCTTTACCGCCAAATTTTAGAGGAAGCCCCCGACACGGCCGACGCATGGGCAGGTTTGGGCAACGTCTTGCCCACGGCGGCCGAACAAGAATCCGCCTATCAACGCGCCTTAGAGCTTGAGCCGCAAAACCAACTCGCCCAAACAGGGCTGGCCAAACTCCACAACCCCACCCCCGAGCCTGAGCCAGAACCCGAACCAGCCCCCTATCACCCCGCCCTCGAGCCATTGCCCGAGGACAAAAGCCTGACTTGTTACCGCCACCCCGAAACAGAAACGGCCCTGCGCTGTAATCGGTGCGCCAAACCCATCTGCATGAAATGCGCCAAGCGCACGTCGGTCGGCTACCGTTGCCCCGATTGCATTCGGGAGTTGGAGGCGGGCTTTTACACGGCCGAAAACAGCGATTACGTGCTGGCCAGCATCGTCTCGCTCTTCCTCAGTGTTATTGCGGGGGTCATCCTCCTCTTTGTGGGGAGTAGCTACTTCTTGTATATCATCATCTTTATGGCAGGCGGGGCAGGTGGTTCGCTCGTGGCGCGGCTAACCAGTTACGCCATTGGGCGGCGGCGCGGCCGATACATTCCCCATCTGGTGGCGGCGGCCGTGGTTATCGGTGCCATTTTGCCCAGCTTGTGCATCTCGGGTCTTGTCTTGATTGGCCTTTTCATGGGTGGCGATAGCTCCTTGGCCTTCACCGCCTTTGGCCCCATCCTCGCCCCCCTGCTCTATTCCGCTATCGCCGCCAGCGCCGCTTACTACTGGCTCAAATAATTGTGAATTGTGAATTTTTAATGGTGAATGAGAGGCCACACCCCATCAGTTCCCAGTTCACAATTCACAATTTCCCATTCCCAATTCACAATTCCCTATGCTTTCCGAACTCTCCATCCGCGATTTCGCCATCATCACCGATTTGCACATCCTGTTTGGCACGGGTTTTAACGTGCTAACAGGGGAGACAGGGGCGGGCAAATCCATCATTTTGGATGCCCTCACCCTGATTTTGGGCGGCCGTGCCGATACCGCTTTCATCCGCGCTGGGTGTGAGAAGGCCAGTGTTGAGGCTGTCTTTGCCCTCAAGCCGGCCGTGCGCGAAGCCATCACCCCCCTGCTGGCGGCCGAAGAAGTGGAGCTAGAAGGCGATGGCGAGAGCCTGCTCGTAGCGCGGGAGATTCGCGGCAACGGCCGCAACATCTGCCGCATCAACGGCTCGCCTGTCAAGGTCAGCCTACTACGCGAAGTGGGCGAATTGCTGGTCGGCATCCACGGCCAAGGGGAACACCTCGCCCTGCTCAACCCCAAATCCCATCTGCCCTTGCTGGATGCGTTTGCGGGGGTGGTGGACGAGCGCAAACAGTTGAGCGCGGCCGTGGGCCAACTGCGCGGCTTGCAAAAAGAGCTATCCGATTTGCGCCAAGACGAGCGCACCCGCCAACAACGGCTCGACATGCTCCGCTTCCAAGTGCAGGAGATAGATGCGGCCAATTTGCGCGTGGGCGAGGATGAGGAACTGCGCCAAGAGCGGGAACGGCTGGGCAATATGGCCCAGTTGGTGCAACAAACGGCCGTGGCCATCTCCCTCTTGGCGGGCCGCCCCGACGAAGAAATCCCCAGTGCGGCCGATTTATTGGGGCAAGTGGAAGCGGCCGTGGCCGTGCTGGCCAAATTGGATAGCACCCAGCAAGAGCTATTGCCCCGTTTCCAAGCCCTCTTCGCCGAATTCAACGAACTGGCTTCGGAGTTGCGCCATTACGAAGACAAGCTCGAACACGACCCCGAACGGCTCGCTTTCCTCGAGGAGCGGCTGGAACTAATGACCCGTTTGCGGCGCAAATATGGGGCCGAGATTGGGGATATTTTGGCCTTGCGCGACAAAGCGTACATCGAACTAGACAACATCGAACACAGCGAGGAGCGCATTGAAAAACTGCTCAAAGAGATTGACAAACGGCTCAAACAGGTGGGGCAAGCGGCCGTGGCTCTCTCCAACAAGCGGCAAAAGGCGGCCAAACAGTTGGCCAAAGGCATCGAAAAAGAGTTGGGCGACTTAAAGATGACGGCCGAATTTGGTGTAGACTTTACCCGCCAACCCGCCCAACCGCCCGAAACAGGGGCCTATGTGGGCGAGGAACGGCTCGCTTTTGACCATTCGGGCATTGATGTGGTCGAATTTTTGATTAGCACCAACCCCGGCGAGCCGCTCAAGCCGATGGCCAAAGTCGCCAGCGGTGGCGAAACGGCGCGGCTCATGCTGGCTCTCAAAACGGTGCTGGCACAAGCGGATGAGACCCCCACCCTGATTTTTGACGAGATTGACCAAGGCATTGGCGGCCGTATCGGTATGGTCGTCGGCCGCAAGTTGTGGAGCCTGTCCAGCCATGCGGGGCATCAGGTCATTGTCGTGACCCATTTGCCGCAAATGGCGGGCTTTGGCGACACCCATTTCCATGTCAGCAAGCGGGTGGCCGACGGCCGTACCACCACCCAAGTGCTGGAGCTAGACCACCCGCAACGGGTGGATGAACTCGGTGCGATGCTGGGGACAAAGGAAGACCTCGGCCGTGTCAGTGCCCATTCGCTGTTGCAAGAGGCGCAAGCGGTGAAGAGCCAAGGAGTATGAAATGGTTTTAGAAGAAATTTTGCAGTCGGTTTCTTATGTGACAGATGGAGGCGGCCGTAAAACGGCCGTGCAAATTGACTTTGACCTATGGCAAGAGCTACTCGATCTGTTGGCATTACCCGCACAAGCCCTGCTACCCCAAGGCACGCCACCCCACATCACCCTCCGCTTTGCAGGCCTCATCCCGCTGGATGATTTGGAGCGCATGTCCGAAGCGATTGAGATGGGTTGCGAACAGGTAGATAGCGATGAATGGTAACGTTTTACTCGACACAAATATCGTCGTCGCCTTATTTGCTCGCGATGAAGCTGTTGTAACAGCCATTTCGCAAACAACGGGTCTATTCATTCCCGCAATTGTTGTGGGAGAACTAGCCTTTGGTGCACATAATTCCCAGCAAAAAGCTGGAAACATCCAAAGAATGGAAGATTTTATAGCGGAGCATGTGATTTTGGATTGCAATGTGCAGACAGCTTATAAATATGGGCAAATCAAGGGCATACTCAAGCAACAAGGGCGGCCAATCCCTGAGAACGATATATGGATTGCGGCCATAGCTGTTCAGTATCAATTGCCTTTAGTTTCACGCGACAATCATTTTGCTCATATTCCCCACCTAAATTGGATCAAATGGTAAGGGACAAACACAACAAATCAATCTTCAATCTTCAATCTCCCTCAGCCACTGCTCCCAAGCCAGTGGCTTTTTTTATGCCGCCCCATTTTGACCCATAACAAACCGTTAAATAATTTGCGATTGTTATTCTCACTCTTCTTGGTATCATAACTATCAACCTCGTTAGATGAGCCTCTAGTTACTCTCCGTAACTTGTTCTTCCCCACCTATAGGGATAGCCCTGTAGGGATGTGGATGCCCCAGATTGTCACAACCCCATACCTCAAGCAGGAGTAGTTATGCTTACGCGAATGTCTGCGATTCGATTCCCCTTGTTCTTGGTGCTGTCTCTGACAGCCGCCCTTTTGGTTCAGCATCCCGTCGGAGCCGCCAACCCACCCAACTTAGGGGATGTCCTCATCAATGAGTACGTCGCCAATGCCACCACTGAGTGGGTGGAACTGTACAACACCACTGGTACCGAACTCGACATTTCAGGCCACTACATCGACGATATCTCAGGGGGCGGCTCTCCCCTGACCATCCCTGCCAACACCACCATCGCCGCCAACGGTTACTACGTTCACACAGCTTCAGGTCTATTCAACAACGGTGGCGACGAGGTGCGTTTCCTCGCCCCCAACCAAAGCGTGTTGGATAGCACCAGCTATGGCTCGGCCACGGCCGACCACTCTCTCTACCGCTACCCCGATGGCGGCAACTGGAGCAACTACCAAAGCCCAGCCCCCAGCCAAGGCGCCACCAACAGTGGCACAGGCGACCAACCTTGGGAAGCAGGCAACTTCGAGATTCGCATCTTCGATGTCGAACAAGGAGATAGCCAGCTAATCATCTTCCCTTCAGGCTTCACCATCCTCATTGACGTGCGCGAAGCGTCTTGGAACACGGGCGCAGGCGCGGCCTACATTGCCCAAAAGATTCAGGCCATCACAGGTGGAACCCACATTGATGTCGGCGTTCTCAGCCACCACCATCTTGACCACATCGGCTATGCGGGCTATGGTGGCTTCTGGGGCCTCATCGAAAATGAAGGCATCACCTTCGACCAAATCATCGACCGCGATGGCGGCGAATGGGTAGACGGTTCGGGCGGCGGCACCACGGACGGCCTGTGCGACCCCGACCTCGAAATCGTGTGGAACAACGCAGGCACACAATCCGGCACAGCTCGCAATTGGCTCTGCTACGCCACCGATTCCGCCAACACCAACATCTACCCCATCCGCGAGATTGCCCAAATCGGCTCCACCACCCAAATTGACCCACCCGACACAGGCGCAGTCGTCGAAATCATCCACAGCGATGGGGCCTATGCCTTCTTATCCGATGGCGTGACCTCATTGCAAGGCGACCACACATGGCGAGCCACCCCCCCTAGCGAAAACGATTACTCCATCGCCCTCAAAATTCGCTATGGCCTCATTGATTACGCCACGGCCGGGGACTCCGATGGCGAGTACGACACCAGCACCTTCGGCTACACCTACAACGATGTCGAAACGGCACTGGCCGATTTGTACGGCCCTGTGGATGTCCTACGCGCCAATCACCACGGCTCGGGCCATTCGAGCAGTGAATACTATGTGGACACGCTCGACCCGCTGACCTCCTTCATCTCCTGCGGTGAAAACACCTTTGGCCACCCCGCCCAAACAGTGCTAGACCGCCTGCTGGCCACTGGCGATGTGTACCTCACCAATTTGTGCGACGAAACCCGCGACTATGGCGCTTCGGTTATTGTCGAAGGGGACATCATTCTCATCTCCACCGATGGCGAAAACTACACCGTCAATGGCGAGGGTTACGTCGCCACCGACCCACCACCCCCGCCCACAGTGGCCGATGTGGTGATTAACGAGCTGTACGCCAACGCCGACACGGGCCAAACGGAGTGGATTGAACTGTACAACCCCACTGCCTACGCCATTGACTTGAGCGGGGCATGGATTGACGATGTGGCTAGTGGGGGCGGTTCGCCCATCCAAATCCCCGCCAGCACCAGCATTGCGGCGGGTGGGCATTGGACAATGAACACCAACAACTTCTTCAACAACAGCGGCGGCGATTACGCCCGCTTGCTCTTGTCCGATGGCACGACGTTGGTGGACAGCTACTACTACACGACCAGCACCAAGAACAAATCTTGGTATCGCTCCCCCGATGGCGGAACGTGGGCTGGTTCGCAAACCACCACCGTCACCAAGGGTGCCACCAACCCGTAGGACACGGCCGAACTTAGCAGGGCGGGTTGGCGTGGGGAAGCGTCAACCCGCTCTTTGTTTTAAGCCATGAAACGTTCTCTTTATTTGCTTTTCATCCTGATAGGGGGCGTGTTGGGATGCCGCCAGCCAGTGGTAGAGGAGCCAACGGCCGTGCTGGCTCCCCCGCCGACGGCCGTGCCACTCACCAACGGGCAAGGCGAGGTGGTCAGCCAGCAAGCGGGGCCGTTATGGGTGCTTGTCAGCGGCGTAGACGAACATGGCCTGCTGGCCGAGCCAAACATCTATTTACTCAGCCAAGCCGATGTGCTGGCCTTCACCAATGAGCACGTCCACACAGGCATTGCGGCGGCCGTACTCGAGATTCGGCAAGATGGCTTGCGCCGCTTTTACCGCGTGTTGGCTACCGATAGGCAAACGGGCTGGGTGTCCGATTATCATGTTCGCCGCGTGGCCTATCTGTACGACGGCCAGAGTACCCAAGTGAACCTCTATGATGCCCCTCAAGGCAACCCCACTACAACCCTCACCAATGTCTACCCCGTCCATCTGCTCGACCCAACTGCGGCCGAATGGTGGGAAGTGACGACCCTAGATGGGCAAACGCGGGGCTGGATCCAAGCCGAATATGTTAAAGAATCCCCCGAAAAAGAGTTCCTCATCAATGGAGGAGTTCTTCCCGCTGACCATGGACACTGAACGACGCGCCCACATTCGCCACGCCCTGCAAACTGCCTATGCCCACGAGGGGTTGTGGGGCGAAAGCCAGCCACCCCACCTCTTGCCCGAGGGCGTGGAGCGGGGTGATGAAACCCACCTCATTTTCCTGACGCTGGTCTACACAATCAGCGGCGGCCGTGACCCCATTCCCCTTTGGACCGCAGCGCGGCAAGCTCTGCCCCAATTCCCCCACCTCTTTGACCCCCAACACCTTGCCCGTGCCAACCCCCGCACCTTGCAAGAGCCGTTGCGCCAAGCTGGGCTAACCGCCAAGGCGAGCGAGGCGACGGTGTGGCACAAAATCGGCAAGGCGTTGGTCATGCGCGGCCGTGGTTCCGTCTCAGCCATTCTCGCTCAAGCGGGGTATGATGCGCTGGCCATGTGGAAGATGCTCCAGCAGAGCAAAACGACTTTCCCCGTGCTATCGGGGGAGCAAACAGCACCGCGCTGGCTGGCGGGATTGGCGGCGCATGGAGGTCAATCACTGGCCAATCTCGACAAGCTGGCTCTACCCGCCTCGGCCGCTGGGCAGGAGGCGTTGGCGAATTTGGGCATCGAAGGGGAGCTGGTTTCGGCCGTGATGTGGGATGCCGTTCACGCGCTGGGGCGGTTGGGATGCCACCAACAGCAGGGCACGAACGGTTGCCCCCTCGCCCCGGAGTGCCCCGTTGCCCCATTTTGCCGCTGGGGAAATTTGGCCAGTCGCCACGGCCGTGCTGGCGAACTATAATGGGAGCGATGTCTCCTCTAACCCTGTTCTATCCCTTTGGCGTTGCTTTGGGTATTGGGGTGTTGATTGGCCTCCAGCGCGAGTTCGCCTCCGACACCAACCCCGACCACAAAACCAATGACAAATCATTTGCGGGCACGCGCACGTTTGGGCTGATGGGTTTGGTGGGATGCACGGCCGCTTTTTTAGCCGATGAATTAGCCTCGCCCCTCGTTTTTCCCCTGTTGCTCCTGCCCGCTGGCCTGTTCCTACTGGTCAGCTATCATCATTCGGCCGCACGGGGCAAAATGGGTCTCACCACCGAATTTGCCGCCCTGCTGACCATTTTAGTGGGGGCGCTGTGCTACTGGGAGCAAATGACACTTGCTGTCGCCCTTGGGGTGGCCACCTTTGCCCTCCTCTCGATTAAATTAGAGGTGCGCCAACTCGTCTCCCACCTCACCCGTGCCGATGTGTTGGCGACGCTCAAGTTTTTGGTCATCACGGCCATCATCTTGCCCGTTTTGCCCAACGATGCACTTGCCTCTGCCCCTTTTGATGTGCTAAACCCATATAAAATTTGGCTGATGGTTGTGCTCATTTCGGGCATCAACTTTTTGGGGTATGTGTTGATGAAGGCGGTCGGCCCTCAACGGGGTTTGAGCCTGACGGGGTTGCTGAGTGGGTTGGTTTCGAGCACGGCCGTCACCCTCAGCATGACCCGCACGAGCAAAAGCCAGCCCAATTTTGGCAAATCCTTTGCGTTGGCCATTGTCATTGCGTGGGCGGTCATGTTCGGCCGAGTCATGGTACAGGTGGCGGTCATCAACCCGCCTCTCCTGCGCCTGCTGTGGGTGAGCATGACAGTGACCATGTTGGTCGCTTTGGCGTACTGCGCCTACCTCTATTTTGCGCCCCAGCCCACCCATCACCCCGACGAGAGCGCAGGCGACAACCCGTTTGAGTTACGCATTGCTCTGCAATTTGGGTTACTCTATGGGGCAATCCTGCTCATCAGCCGCGCCGCGCAACTTTATTTTGGCACGCAGGGGCTGTATTTTTCGAGTATTCTAGCGGGCGCGGCCGATGTCAACGCCATCACCCTGTCCATGGCCGAATTGAGCCGCCCCAGCGTAGGCGGCTTGGCCGACGAGACGGCCGCGCAAGCCATCATACTGGCCACAATTTCCAACACCATTGTCAAAGGGGGCATTGTCTTGATGGGTGGTTCCCCCACCCTACGCCGCGCCATTCTCCCGCCCCTAATCATCATCGCAACCATCGCAGGCATCTTAGGATTGTCTCATTGGTAAAGCGTTATTGGTCATTCCCCATTCCCCATTCACCCATTCACCATTCCCCATTCACAATTACCATGATTCAAGCCATTATTTGGGACATCGGCGGGGTTTTACTCCGCACACAAGATTGGAGCCACCGCCTCAAATGGGATGAGCGGCTAGGGCTATCGGCTGGTTCCGTCGAGGAGTTGGTCTTCAACAGTGTCATGGGCACGGCCGCGCAACTCGGCCGTGTGACCACCGAAGCACACTGGCAAGCCATCGGCCACAAACTAGGGTTAAACCCCACCGACCTCGCCCAATTGCGCCACGATTTTTGGGCAGGCGACACGTTTGACATGGCGCTGGTGGATTTTATCCGCTCCCTACGGCCAGAATACCAAACGGCCGTCATCAGCAACGCCTTCGACGATTTGCGCGATGTGCTCACCCACCAGTTTGGCGTGGCCGATGCCTTCGACCTGATTGTGGTTTCGGCCGAGGAAGGGGTGATGAAGCCCGAGGCCGAAATTTACGCCCGCACCCTCCGCCAACTCGATTGTGCCCCGATTCAGTCGCTGTTCATAGATGACAACGGCCGTAACATCGCCGGGGCGCGGGCTATGGGGATGCAAACCCTCTATTATGAGCGGGACATGGACGTTCGAGGCATCCTGAAAGAGATTTTATAGCAATGGGGCAAGGTTGATTTATAATTTTGGCAAGCGGTGGCTTTTTGTCATTTGTCCTTGGTCACTTGCTTATCTAGCGGCATTGGCCGCCTTTACTCATTATTGATTGCTCATTACTCATTGTTATGAAACAACTGCCCCGTTTTTTACACATTCTCATTTTGGGGTTGATGCTGGCTTGGCCCATTTATACCTTTAGCCACCCCGCCACCATCACGGCGCAAACCATCCCCTCGCGCACCCCCACACCCGCCCCAGCCACAGTGACACCTGTTCCCGCCACGCCGACGCCGCAGAGTGGCGGGGGCAATCCCACCAATACGCCCGTCTCTGCCCCGCCCACGAATACGGCCGTGCCACCTACCCGCACGGCCGTGCCCACCGGCGGAAGCACCAACACCCCCATCCCCGCCCCTACGAGCGGCGGCACAGACCAATCGCCCCCAGAAAATACAGCCACGGCCGTGCCCAACCCCAATAACGAAGAAACGGCTACCCCCACCTTGCCCACCGCAACCGCCACGGCCACCGTGGCAACCAACACCAACTCCGCCACCCGCACGCCCACCGCCACCAGCGTCATCCCCACCAACACACCCAACGCCAACCCCAATCTCACTCTTGCCACCAGTACCCCAACGCCCAGCACCACCTCCGCCAATGGGGATGCGGCCGACACCACCAACACCAACTGGTTCCTCTGGGCAGGCCTTGCCCTCATCCTCATTGGCCTCCTCGGAACCATCATTCGCTTGGTGCGAAAATAGTGATTTGTCATTCGTCATTTGTCACTGGCAGGTTCTGGTGCAAATGACCAATGGCAAATGACCAGTGACAAAGGACAAAGAAAAACTCCATGACCATTTTTGACAACAAACGCCTCACCAACCGCGTGTTTAAGCTGGATAGCGAACGTATGAAACAGGGCTGGTATTCAGATAAATACTTTGCCAATATCTTGGCCATGCTGGAAGGAGTAGGTCAAGCAGGGGGGTATCAGGGGGGCATTTGCGCGGGACATCGGCCGTGACCCGCAGGGGTTAGATGTAGGCGAACTCGAGGTGGAGATGCAATTCTTCACTCGTCACCCCAACATGACCATCGCCGTGGGCATAGACAAATCCCTGAGCATGTTGCGCCATTGCACGGGCACCATGAATGAGGCGGGACAATGGGTGGATAGCTGGCAAAATCTCGAGGTCGAAGCGGTGCATGATGGCGCTGTGACCCATTACCACGGCAACCCCCTCAAAGTGCAACCGATTATCAAAGTGCGCGGCCGTTACCGCGATTTTGCCCTGCTCGAAACCCCCATGCTCGGCGTACTCAGCCGCAGTAGCCGCATTGCCACCAATGTGTATGAGGTGTTGCAGGCGGCGCGGGGCAAAGCAGTGCTGTTCTTCCCCGCCCGCTTCGATTTGCACGAGGTGCAAGCGGCCGATGGCTACGCCTACGAAATCGCCATCAAGCGCTTTAATCACGATTTTGGCGAAAAAGTCTCCGCCTATGTCTCCACCGATGCCCAAGGGGACTGGTGGGGCGGGGCGGGCGGTGGAACCATCGCCCATGCGGCCATTGCCTGCTTTTTGGGCGACACGGCCGCCGCCATGATGGCCTTCTCGCACCACATTCCCGCCCACATTCCGCGCATCGCCTTGGTGGATTTTAACAACGTCCGAGGCGATGTTCCGCCATTACGCCCATCTGCTGGCCAACGGCCAAACCGAGGAAGCCCAAAAGTACATTTTGTTTGGTGTGCGCCTCGATACCAGTGGGAGTATGCGCGATGTGGCCGTCACCCCGTTGGGTGAAAAGCATCTCGATTTAGGGGTCACACCCCGCCTCGTCTTTGCCGTGCGCGAGGCGTTGGATACGGGTTGGCAAAAGTGGGATTTGCCTGCCGACCAGCGCGACATGGCGGCCGAATACTGCCGCCGCGTTCGCATCGTCGTCACAGGCGGGTTCGATGCGGCCAAAATTACCCGCTTTGAGCAGTTGGGCGTGCCCGTAGATGTGTATGGGGTTGGCTCCTCTCTGCTCCGCAACAACAGCGAAAACAATTGCGACTACACGGCCGACATTGTGCGTCTCAAAGTGGATGGCCAATGGCGCGACATCGCCAAAATCGGCCGTGCCCCCGCCGATAACCATGACCTACAGCCAGTGGAACTGGGGGAATTGTGAATTGTGAATGATTAATTGTGAATTGTGAACGCGCACCCATTAACCATTAACGATTCACAATTCACAATTCCCGTCTTTCAAGAAGGAGGGTATCGCGCCACACCCCATGCAGTTGGGCGATGCGTTCGCGGCGGCCGAGGATGCGAAAGCCATGCCGCAGGTGCAGGGCAATCGTGGCCTCGTTTTCGGGAAAGACCGAGCTTTGCAACGTCCAAATGCCTGCGGATTGGGCGGCCGTAATCAGCGCCGCCATGAGCGCCGAGCCAACCCCCTGCCCCCGTGCCTCGGCCGCCACATAAATGCTCACCTCGCACACGCCTGCGTAGGCGGGGCGTTTGGAGGTGGGGCTGAGGGCGGCCCAGCCGAGCACACGGCCGTCGGCCGAACGAGCCACAAGGCGACAATCGGGCCGTTTGCCCGCATCCCAGCTCTCCCAATCGGCGGGAGCGGCCGTCTCAAATGTCGCTTCCCCTGTGGCAATGCCTTCTTCGTAAATGCGCCGCACAGCTGGCCAATCGGATGGGTGGAGGGGGGAGATGGTGGTCATGTATCATTTGTCCTTTGAGATAGAGGCGGGAGATAGAGATAGAGCAACCTATAGAAGGCCAGCCGACTAAGCCCCCTCTATCTCTATCTCTACCCTCTATCTTGATTATCACCTTAGTATATCTCGCCATGCGGCCGTTTCCATTGCCCAACCCATACCCCAATTTGTTGGCCAACGTGTCTACCACGGCCGCCGATGTGGCTCAGCGCGTGGCGGGCTACCCGCTCAGTTTTTTGCCCATCAAAGACCAACAGGTGGAGTGGGAGGGGGCATGGCCTTCGTTTGTCTACACTTTTTACAGCCACCTCGACCCCATCCCCACCCAAGCAGAGTTTTGGGCGCATTATTTGGCCGATAATGCGCCCTTTTTCCAACAACGGCCGTTGACGACCGCCACCCAAACCGCCTTGCAAGCACGAATTTACCGCACCTACCCTTCGCTGGTACGCGATTGGCATTTGCCCTGTTTTTGTCTGAGCGGCTCCCCCACCATGTGTTGTATAACCCGCAATTGGATGTGGAGGAGGATTGATTTGCTAGTGAGCCACCACGGCCGTCTCTTTGCCCTCAATCTCTACACGAATACCAAGCGGGCGTATGACGGCCGCCTCCAAAAGCAACACCGCCACACCCCATTTAGCAATGTGACGTATGTGGAGTTGCCTGTGGCACTGAAAGGAAGCGTGATGGCAGGGCAATTTTATTTGTATGGGGAGCGGGAGTGGCGGCAGGTGTGGGCGGCTCTGAATGGTTAAAACACGGCCGTGCCCCCACCCCTCTCTCTGGGAAAAGGGGACGAAGCAAGGCAAACGCACCCACAACCGTTTGGCTTGGTCAAACCAAACAACTAAAATCGTCATTGCCCCACTACGTCCACAGTTAAATTAGGGCGCACTATTTACCTGAAAGGAGACCAAACTGGCTATGAGCAAAACTCGACTTGAGACATTTTTTGATGGTGTCGTGGCTATCATCATCACCATTATGGTACTCGAGATGAAAGTACCACAGGGTGATACGCTTGCCACTTTGTCACCGTTAATTCCCCGGATAATGAGTTATGTGCTTAGTTTTATCTACCTTGGTATCTACTGGAATAACCATCACCACATGTTGCAGACCTGCAATAAAGTAACAGGTTCTATCCTGTGGGCGAATCACCATCTTCTGTTTTGGTTGTCGCTGGTTCCCTTTACAACGGGCTGGATGGGAGAAAATCAGTTTTACGGCCGTGCCGACAGCGATTTATGGTGTTGTTTTGCTAATGGCGGCCATTGCCTATTGGATACTCCAACAACAACTCATTCTTGCGGAAGGTGAAAATTCCCTGTTGAAGAAAGCCATTGGCAATGACTGGAAAGGAAAGCCTCCCCCTTATTGTATATTTCGGCTATTGGCTCGCTTTTGTCTCCCACTGGATTTCCATCGCCCTTTACATTCTCGTAGCCCTGCTTTGGTTAATTCCCGATAGGCGCATTGAGCAGATGCTTGCAACGCCAAAAAGTGAAGGAACGTCCAATTTTTAAGCTGAACAAATTGGTCTTTCGTCACGAAACGTGGCCAATTACGCCACCCAAATGACCTATCATCACTCACAACTCATTAACCAAGGGGACATCTACTGGATTCAGGCCGAGGGCACGCAAGCTCGAGCTGGGTGATTACCCCCACCCTTATGTGGTCATCCAAGACAACCTCTTAAACCACAGCCGCATCCACACAATTGTCGTTTGAGCCCTAACCACCAACCGCAAGCTGGCCAATGCGCCGGGTAACGTTTTGCTGGAAGTGGGCGAGGCGAATTTGCCCAAGCAAAGCGTGGTTGTGGTCTCCAAAGTTTCGGCCGTGGACAAAGCACGGCTGGGGGAGTACATCGGCTCACTGACCGAGAGCCGCATCCAGCAGATTTTGGCGGGGATGCGCTTTTTTTTTTTCGGCCGTTAGGCCAAATTTGGTGTAGTGGTGTAGTGGTATATTGGGTGTATTAAAGTACACCAATACACGAATAAACCAATACACGACTACACCACCTCTCCCTAGATGGCAGAAGAAAGTCGACTCACTTGGTCATCGTAATAGGCAATTTGCCCCGGCCGTAGCTGGCGCACGCGCTGGTTGAGGTTGAAGATGGCCATCCTCTGTTTGCTCTTGTCTTCTTTCTCCAGCAACTCCCACACCGCCTCGGCCGCCATACAGGCCGTGTAGTACAAGTCGGTCAGCCGGTCCATGAGGGGGACGGAAGTAAATGGCGGCCGTCAACTCATCCATCGCCAACACCTCCCCAACTCCTGCGCGATAATTTCCACCTGCGCCAACCCCTCTAGCTTCAGTTCGGGGAAGTTAGCCGCTTGGAATAGTTGGCGAATGTGCGCCAAAAATGGCTCGTGGATGGCGTATTTGCGGATGTCACGCTGGACTTGCGCCAGCAAAACGTTGTGGGTTCCCTCCCAATTCTCGAACACAATGTTATCGCGCAACAGGCGGGGCAAGACGGAAAAGCTCTCAATGGCGCCATTGCCACCCAAAATTTCGATGGCGGTCATAATGACTTCGTGGGCTAAAACGGCCGTGCGATACTTGTTCAGATTCACCGCCATGCGGAAAAAAGCGCGGTCGGCCTCGCTGGCACGGCCGAGTTCAATGTCGTCCATCACCTTGGCGATACGCAGGGAGCCAGCCAACATGGCCGCACAATCGGTGCGCATCCGCGCCAATTGCGCTTGCACCAGCGGAAAGCGGATGATGGGTTGGCCAAACGCCAGCCGATTTTGGGCGTATGTCCACGCAATGGTCAGGGCACGGCGGCCGTTGGCGGTGGAGCCAATCGCATTGTAAATGCGCGAGGTGTTGATGACGTGCTGGAGGGCATCCTTAAAACTGCCGACATGGTAGCCGAGCGCATCCCGAAAATCGAGTTCGGCAGAGGCCATCGAGCGCGTGCCCAGTTTGTCTTTGAGGCGGCGAATGGTGAAGTTGTTAACTTCGCCGTTCTCGAGGTGGCGTGGCACGAGGAACAGTCCCAGCCCCCGTGTGCCTTCTTCGTGCCCCATGCGGGCAGTGACCAACGCCAAATCGGCCGTGACATTGGAGCAGAACCATTTTTCGCCCGTCAAATACCAAACATCGCTGTCGGTGTCTTCCGGCCGTGCCCAAACCGAGTTAGCGCCTACGTCGGAGCCGCCTTGCACTTCGGTGAGGTATTGTGCCCCATTAAAGTTGGTGTCATAGTTGGGGTCCAGCAAACGGCCAAGGTATTTCTCGCGCAAGGGGGCGGGGGCGACGTGTTGCAACACTTTGATGATGCCGGCCGTGCAGGCCAGCGGGCGGAGTTGTGCCCCGCCTCGCCGTTTTGGGAGGAGAGTGGACAGGCTCAGGCGAGCTTCCAGTTGCCCATCTCGCCTAACACGGCCATGGGTCGGCCGCCGTATATCAGCCCGGCCAGCGGCATGGTGGCTGGGGTGGAAATTCGACATCTTCAACGCGACGGCCGAAGCCATCAAACCGATTAAGGAAGGGGTTACCGGGGCAAATTGGCTTCGCGCACGAGAGGGTCTATTTCGCTGGCGGCCGTTTGCCCAAATTTATACAGATGGGGGCGGTGGCAACGTATTTTTCCTGCCCATGATAGATTCCAGTTTGCGTTGTAAGTCGCTATCGGCCGTGAAGTAGTTGGGCGGCTGGCTGGCCTGCCACTCCTCCAACGGTTGCGCCCCGCCACATGGGGGGGCACTGTTTCGGGGGGTGTAGTGGGTAATTTTGTCGCTCATGGGTGGGGGTTACTCGTTACTGGTTTTGGTTATTGAAACTAATTTTGACCCGATTTTGTTACACTGAGCGTATTGGGACGCAAGGCCACGAAGAGACTGAAAGACCGACTGAATGACTGAAAGAATAAAACCTTGGAGGCTCATCATGGATGGTTCAATTGTTTTAGCCCTGACTTTTTATGCTTATTTGTGGCTGGGGAAACATGAATTGGCGGTCATTTTGGTGGGGGGCTTTTGGGAGCCACGGCCGCAGTCATGTTGCTTGATGAAAGCTGGGGGGCTATGGGGGGCTGGTTGGCCTGATTTTGGGTGGCTGGTTTTTTGGTGGGTTCAGCC